>JABXJT010000202.1 GCA_013375455.1 Candidatus Helarchaeota archaeon
CAAAAAGATTTTAGCAATGGAGGGTTTGGAGAAGGTATTAGAGTCGCCTTTATTGATGGAAACAATCGGTTTAATCCCTATAATATAAGCAAGTATGCGGTTTCACAAAATTTGTCCCCCCGGAAAGTTTTGGAAAATATCTTAATCTCACGAGCGTTTACATGGGACCAAATGGTTGAGATTTTGGAGAATAGGCTTTCCATACTTGAAGATGTGAAAGTTGTGCTAATCTCTGGGATTACAACCATGTTCGAAAACTATGAAAAACAGACTTTTGAAGATCTGTTAAGGACTATAGATGGAATTAAACAAATGCTCTGGAAAACAAAACCTCTCATTATTATAACGGCACCTTTAAACGAACATTCTCTTTTCAGACCGAAAGGGGGAAAAATCCTTTCTCATTTTGGAAACGTGTTGGTGATGATAAACGACGATGAGAGATATATTGAGTACAAACTCGTTCAGCATCCTTACTTGCCTGAAAATAGGTTGTTAAAGTGGAAGCCCCACAAACCTAAGAAGAAAGTTCCTTTAAAGAATACGACATTGGATTATTGGGTTTAATCTTCTTTTTTTTTTTTTTATACATATTCGGATCTTTTTCTTCCAAAGTTAATTTATCTCCACCATATTGAATTTTGCGGCCTTTATAGTAGAGTGTCGTTTTCTCATCGCAGATTTTATTCCATTCCTCTAATCCTAGTTTTTGTATCATAATTGAATTATACACCTTGGAATTATGAGGTGTGAAAATTTCAAAATTTACAATTGGCTGCAACATTTCACAAGGGAAATCAGCACATTCATAGCAAAAATCATATCCTTTACTAGTAACACACTTATAAGTTTTACACATTGGAAACTTAAGGATTTGACCTTCTTGCTTTCTACATCCTTTGCATCCAAAAGATTCTACTCCTGGACATCTTTTACAAAAAATTCCGCAAGGTGCATGCCAAGTTTTTAAATCTTCTGACATTTGATAAAAACATAAATATATTTTAATAAGGTTAGATAAGAGCTAAAAATA
>JABXJT010000148.1 GCA_013375455.1 Candidatus Helarchaeota archaeon
TGAAGGCTTCCACGCTCGAATGGCGAGAAATGAAAAAATATTATGCAAGTGCCAAGGATTATCGGGATGCTTACGTAGAGCAAGGCTTAATAATGGCAAAATATTTTCCTCTTTTATTAATTGCGGTAACTATCACCATTGGGTTTGCTCACTCGATCCTGTTAAACATGCAAGGGTTGATGGGCATAGGGGAGATCATCGCATTTGTCGGGTTATTAACGCAATTAAGATTTCCAACCTTTATATCAATTTTTGTATTCGCCATGGTTCGTCTTGCAATCTCGGGTGCGGAGCGCTTGCTAGAAATCATGAAAACAGAAACCAAAATTGATCAGAATATTAAAGGAATTTCAATGAAGATTAAAGGTGATATTAAATTTGATAACGTATCGTTTACCTATCCTAACTCTGAAATTCAGGTTCTTCAAAATATTTCCTTCAAGATCAAGGCTGGCCAAACTGTAGCAATAGTTGGTACTACGGGATCTGGCAAAACAACGCTTACCAAGTTACTATCTCGTTTGTACGACATTACTGAGGGGCGCATCCTTATTGATGGTGTTGATGTCCGGGAATACGCTTTGAAATCGTTAAGAAATCAAATTTCCTATATTGAGCAGGATATCTTCCTATTCTCCAACTCGGTCTTTGAGAACATCTCCTTCGGTCGAACCAGCTCATTAGAAGAAGTGATTGGAGTTGCCAAGCAAGCACAAGCCCACAAGTTCATTTCAACCATACCAAATGGTTATGACTCGGAAGTGGGAGAACGAGGTGTCCAATTAAGTGGGGGCGAACGCCAACGAATAGCCATTGCACGGGCGTTTCTCACTGATCCGCCAATTCTGGTTCTTGATGACTCAACTTCTGCTATTGACTCACAGACCGAGGATCAAATTCAACGGGCCATGAATACCATTCGCAAAAATCGTACCACTTTCCTAATTACTCATCGGTTAAGTCAAATTCGCTGGGCGGACCTCATCCTGGTGTTGAGACACGGAGAGATCGTGGCAAAAGGTACCCACGAGGAACTCCTGGAAACTTCAGATGAATATCGGAAAATTTTCATTAAAAAATTTGATGTAGATGTAGCCCAGCTAAAGGAGGTCTGCTAAGTGGCGTGGTACGGTTTGGAAGCAGAGGAATACGACCGCGTTTATAAAGATCGCGAGCTTATTAGAAGAATAATTTCCTATTTCCGCCCACATTCCAAGGCAATGCTCGTGGTCATCGTATTCTTAACCTTATATTCTATATCAAATGCGTTTATTCCAATTCTATCACGAGATATTATTAACGCTTTAGGACCCGCTGGCGATCCTGCCTTTTTAATCATCGTAATCGTTGTAATCTTTACCCTTAATGTTCTCGGATTCATTTTCAACTACTTTCGCCAAAAGTATGCGGCTCGGGCGATTGGAGATGTTGTCCTCGACTTAAGACGTGATGCGACGAACGCCGCTTTCAATCGAGACTTATCATTTTATGACCAGAATCCAACCGGCAAAATCGTGAGTCGCATAAATACGGATAGCAGGGACTTCGGTGATGGCGTAAATTTAACAACTCAATTCTTAGCCTCTCTTTTAGTCATTATTTTCGTAACGGTCTACATGTATACAATAAATTTGACACTGTCGCTGATCTTTACCGCTACCATTCCCATTTTTTTCATAGTAGCAATCCTATACCGAAAAATGGCCCGCCGCATGACCTTGACAGGGCAGAGAGCACTCGCAGGAGTTAATAGCTTCGTCCAAGAAAGCCTTTCAGGCATTCAAATAGCGAAAACCTTCTCCCGAGAAGGGAAACTTTATGATCAGTTCAATATCATAAACAATCAATCCTATAAGGTTAATTTAAAGAGAGGATTCGTCATGAATTTTATTTTTCCTACCCTGAATCTCGTGCAAGGCGTGGTTATCACATTATTGATATACTTTGGTGGTTTAGCCAGTCTTGCGGGACAACTGAGCGCCGGGGACCTTTTCTTGTTCATACAAAGTCTTTGGCTTCTTTTCTTTCCACTGTTTCAAATTGCGGCTTTCTGGTCAATGCTTCAAGCTGCGTTAGCTGCCTCAGAACGGATTTTTGCCATCATTGACACGCCTCCAGTTGTAACCCAAATCGATGACTTTAAACCCACTGAATTAACGGGCGAGATCGTCTTCAAGGATTTAACCTTCCAATACGATGATGATACAAAAGTGCTTGAAAATTTCTCCCTATCAATACGCCCTGGGGAATCGGTCGCCTTTGTTGGACACACGGGGGCTGGGAAAAGCACGATTGCGAAACTTCTAACTCGTTTTTATGAATTTCAAAAGGGTGATATTCTCATTGATGGTAAAAGCATTAGGGAATATGACCTACCTGCATATAGAAAATTGATTGGGTTCATCCCACAAACCCCGTTTCTCTGGGCTGATACTATTGAAAACAATATTAAGACTGAATCTGCCAAGACTGAAGAAGTAGTTTGGGCTCTCAATCAGGCAGGGGGTTCAGATTGGATCGATGATTTGGGGTCCACTGGATTAAAGACAAACGCAGGTGAGCGCGGAAATTTGTTATCAGTTGGCCAACGTCAACTGGTAGCACTTGCCCGAGTATTGCTCGAAAATCCAGCGATCTTTATTTTAGATGAAGCGACTGCTTCCGTCGATCCCTTCACAGAGACCCGGATCCAGGATGCTCTCGAAAAAGTGCTTCAAGGACGCACCTCGATCATCATTGCGCACCGTCTCTGGACCGTTCGGAAAGTTGACCGCATCATCGTCATCGATCACGGCGAAATTGTTGAAGAAGGAAATCATGACGAATTAATGGCGAAGGGGGGCGTTTATGCCAATCTCTATAACACCTATTTTCGCCATCAATCGTTGGAATATATCGCCCGATCTAAAGATTTTAAAGCCTAATTAAAATTTGATTTATTATTCATTAGAACGGATGTTCAGCAATTGGTGAAATTTGGAGTCCACCATGGCACTAACGTGCCTTATCTAAAGTTTAAGGTTCAGGACGTCGTAAAATCATCTGTATTAGCAGATGAACTTGGATATGATTCAATTTGGGTTCAGGACCATCTTAATTGGACGCCTCTAACCGCTAAAACTCAAATTTGGAGTGCCTTCATTCTCCTAGGTCATTTAGCGAATAAAATTAAAAATGCGACCATTGGAACGTGCGTCACGGATCCCCATAGACGTCACCCGGCACAAACTGCTTTAGACGCTTTGACATTACAGGACATGACGAATGGTCGGTTTATTCTTGGAATGGGCGCTGGTGAGGCTGCGAATTTATCCGATTTCGGCGTTCCGTGGAACAAGCCCGTTACTCGGTTGACTGAAGCCTGTAAAATAATTAAGGCGCTCTGGGATTCCAGTATTCGAAAAGCTGTAGATTTTGAAGGTGAATTTTTTCATTTAAAGAACGCGGGATTACAATTTAAAGTACCTGAACGACCCAAACTCTACATGGGTGCAAATAGCCCGAGGACAATTCGATTAACCGGTGAAATTGCAGATGGTTGGATGCCTAATAACATCAATCCAGAACTTTTTAAGCAGCAACAGAAGTTGCTGAAGGAAAGCGGAAGGGATTCTGAGATCGAAAAATGCGTGCACATATGGATTTCCGTTTCGAAAGATAATCCCGAACTCGCCAAACGAGCCACCAAAGCGGTAGCGACAAACATGGTTGCCCGAGAGGAAATTCTCTCCATGCACGGAATAGAACTTCCAGAAGGCATAGGACTTAAAGCTCATTTCAACGAGCCCGTGAGAAAAATAACCAAAAGCCAGAATGACACATTCTCCTATATTATGGAAAAAGTACCCGAAGAACTTATCACGAGCGTGGTAATAGCAGGTAAGCCTAACGAGGTAATTGATCAAATAGACCAATTCGTAAAAGTCGGGGCAGAACATTTCATCTTTGAATTCACGGGCGAATATTATAAAGCGATGAAACTCTTTGCTGAAGAGGTCATGCCCCATTTCAAATAAAAATTTGAGTTGTGATGCATGAGCAAAAAAGAAAAGAAAGAAGATAAGCACGTGTGGGAAATTGGAAAGGGGCGCGTGGTAATTAGTAATGGGAAGGTTATTTCCGTATCAGAACCCTTGGTTAAGTACTGCCCCATTCATGAGGCTTGGATAGGGTCAAAGACCCATTCAGTGAGAACAATTACGAGGCATACACGATGGAAGATTAGAGATTTTGGTCTTTGCACGCCGGGTCGAATCATATATGCAAAAGTAAAAGGCATTGGTTATGGTTGCAGCGAGACATTCATGTCCGCAATGCAACATGACTTGGTGGATGCCGTCGTGGTTCCCTGTGATGGGGCTGGGACGGTCGTGACGACTACCCCTGAAGTTACCCAGGGTGTCGGCGGACCCATGAATGCGTTGGTCGAAACTTCTCCCATCCCTGAGCTGATTACAAGGCTTCGAAAAAAGGGCGCCTTCATTTTAGACCCTAGCTCCGCCCCAATTGATGTCCTGGGGGGCGTGAAACTCGCAATAGAAAAAGGCTTCAAGAGGATTGGGGCGATTGTTGCCGGCCCCGAGGCAGCTGTTATAGAATCCATTCGGAAATTGGAAAAAGAAAATGATATTCAAATTATTATATTTGTGGTCCATACCACGGGGGTTACCCTTGAAGATATGAAATATATTAAACAGGCTGATATGGCGCATGGCTGTGCATCGAAAGCGATGAGAGACTATTTCGATACAAGAGCCAAAAAGAAATTCGGATCTTTGATTCCAGCCTATGCCATCTCTGAAATTGGCTTGAAATTGCTAAACATTAGAGAAGAAGAATGCTTGAAAAAACCTACCTATATCGTAGTTGGAGACCGTCCACCGCCAGATTTAATCTAATTCTAATTCTGACATGCACCGCGGACACTTTTTTCCCGCCGCGGCCACCCATTGCATGATGTGCTCGTGGTGAGCCACGGTGCCACAATACCTACAGCGCACGAGATCAGGGGCATCGAAATCAATATCCTGATAGCAAATGATGCATTTCAACTGCCGCTTTTCTTGTTCATAGGGCATGACGATGAGATCTTTCTTTTCAGTATCTAATTTCCCGACGATGTAACCATCAAAAATTGCATCGTTGATGATTCGCTCGAGGAGATCCAGCGGAACATTGAGATCTCGCGCTAAATCTGCTAGATGTACCCGCGCGAATTCCTCCGTGTTGTCAATCAACCACTCAATGATCCGATCCCGGCAGTTTTGGAATAAGTTCGGATCTGCAGCCGCTTGAGTCTGTTCCAATTCAGTTACTGCAATTCCTATATTCATATCTATTAGAGGATCCTCGAGCAATCGCCCGGCGATTATGAGCGGCAATACATCAAGCGCCACCGACCCCTTAGATTCCCGGATAATTTTCACTAATAACTCATAAGTTTCCCTATACTTTTCCATATCAACGTATTCTTGCGGGTAATTCAGGATTTCATTCAAGACTTTTACGGCATCTTTGTACCGTCTGGCACTTAAGTAATTTCCTCCTTGTGCCACGATTTCATTCACTAATTCTCTCACTTCAAAATAATCTGACATTCAGGCATTCTCCAGTTACTACGAACTCTCACTCAACACTTGCAAGAAATGATTTATGTGTTTTGAATTTATTCAATACTATTTAGAATGAAAAATCGTAGACTTAGAAGCAAACCAAACTGGAGCGAGTAGCAAATGGGTTTAGAAACGGGAAAACGAACAACTGGATTTAAAGTTTTTTGGATAATAGCCCTACTTTTCCTTCTCACTGGATTGATATATAACATCGTCGTTTCTTTCCAAGAGCCGGAGCAACACGCCTTTTACGCTTCCCTAATAATTCTGCCTATCAGTGTTGGTATTTGGATAGGAATGTACTTTTTCATTCCATGGGTGGCAAAATGGATAGACCAAATTGTCGTCTTTTGCAGGAAAAATGAAAAAATCATCTTCACCTTATTAATTTCCCTATTTATTACCTCGATTGCTTTATTAATACTCACTCCCGCTCCTTATAATATATTTTTTCTGATATTAAATGCGTTAATTTTTCTCATTTTATTGGTTACTCTCCCTTTTCCTTTTGAATCAATCTTCCTGATCCCTGGAATGCTCCTGCTCCTCATACTTTTTCCGATAGGTAATGCTGCAGGAGTAGGCGACGTCGTACGTGTTTCCCTTTCCGTTGCAATTATTTTGATTCTAATACTTCTTGCTTGGATGAAAAGCTTTACGGAAAAAGCAGCTCATACAAAGGATGAGGAGAGAATATCCACCAAAATTCTTATTGGACTTTTCATTTCCATAGCTTTAGTAGTGAGTTCTGTTTTGATGTGCACCATAGACCCAATTTACAATTTTCTAATCTTCGCAATTTTGCATATTAT
>JABXJT010000203.1 GCA_013375455.1 Candidatus Helarchaeota archaeon
TAAAAGAGTATGATTATAGGAATGTAAGTGAAACGCAGGTAATTAATGATCGCAGCAAACCCGAGGGTTTCTGGAACGAAGGCGACAGTCATAAGCAATGCCATAACCGCTAACCCCGCAGCCCGCCTGGAATGGGGGAGTGATTTCGTTTTCATGATATGGGAATAATAAGACCACATCCCGATACCCAGAACCATAAGGGGGCCACCCGCGCAGAGCATAACTAATTTAAACTGGATCGGATAAGCGATTTCAGTACCTTGAATGGTAATACCCCCAATGGACAACATTAACCCTACACCGAGTATTATAACTACAGTAATTAGCATAGGGGTTAGTTTCTTGGCGTGCTGGGGGAAAGTGGCATAAAAAGTAAAGAGAGTGAGAAATAGAAATGCAAAGAAGCTAAAAAAATTAGTGATTACTGCCGTGCCAATCCCTAAAGTTGGATGCGGATAGGCGAACAGAAACAAGCGATTAACGGCGAGAACTAGTAAGGTACATCCGAATGAAACTGATCCTAAGGAATAGAATTTATACAGTTTCGATCGATTCCCTCGGACTATTCTAATAAAAACCTTGTAACATATAATCAAACCGGCAATCCCACTCAGGATCAACGCGCAAAATCCGAGCCAGTTCTCCACCATGGACTCCTTCACTCCTCAAGTCTGAAGTAATTCTCGTGGATTCCCTATTTAAAATTATACTTAAAAAAAGGGGATGTAATTATTCATAGGTGATTAAAAAAAATGCCTAGTGATGAAATCATTGGAAGTCTCAAGGATTCAATTGTGAAAGGAGATAAGGAAGAATCCGTTGCATTAACTAAAAAAGCAATAGAATCTGGATTAGATACTAAAGTGATTTTGAATAATGGATTGATTCAAGCAACTCAAATCGTGGGAACGCTTTTTGAAAAGATGGAATATTACCTCCCTGATTTGATCATCTCTGCTGATGCCATGATTGGGGTTATGGAAATAATAAAGCCTCACTTGGAAGGAGATCCAAACCAAAAA
>JABXJT010000149.1 GCA_013375455.1 Candidatus Helarchaeota archaeon
TTAAGAGCAAGTTGGAGGCTTATAAAATGAGTGAAAGCAACACTTCAGCGGCTAGTACTACAAAATTAAAAAGATCTGGAGTAAGATATATTTTTAAAACCATTGCATATACTGTTTTGCATGCAGTAATATTTTTTGTTGTAGCGGGTACGTTGGATGTACCACGGGGATGGCTATATTATGGTATTTATTTAGGAACTACAATAATAAATTTAATAATAATCTACAAGTTTAATATGGAGTTAATGAATATAAGAGGGAAAATGCAGGAGGGAACTAAAACTTGGGATAAAATGATTCTAATTACATGGATAGGTCTCTTAATTATTTTCGATGTAGTAGCTGGATTAGATGTAGGGCGATTTGGTTGGACATTTCTAAATTTCAACTTTGCCATAGTGGGTATTGGTGTTTGGATTGGAGCAAATATTATCATGAATTGGGCAGAAATAACAAATAAATACTTTGAAGGTACAGTTAGAATCCAATCCGATAGAGAACATCAAGTAATAACCACGGGGCCTTATAAATATGTGCGACATCCCGGTTATATTGGAGTAATTCTTGCATTTATAGCTATGCCTTTAATCCTTGGTTCCATTCTTACTTTTATTCCCGTAGGAGTGATCTGCGTTTTATTTATCATCCGTACCTACTTAGAAGATAAAACACTCCGGGAGGAATTAGAGGGATACACGGAATACGCGCAAAAAACAAAGTACAGACTCATCCCGGGGATCTGGTAGATCAATAAAATTCTTTAATCTTGCGTTTTTAGAGATGCGCCACAGTGCTCGCAGTAATATACATCATAAGGAAGTTTTTGACCACAAAAATTACAAAGTTTAATTGGTTTTTTTGCTCTATTTTCTGAAGATTCTGTAGTTATATCTTCCTTAATTTCTTGAAAATTATTTTTTAAATGATGGGTCAATCCCTTAACCTCGTTTTCAATGAGCCGCCCCATCATCATCCCCAAACGAGAGACTTTTTCATAAATGGAAATAAAATTGCCTGATGAGTCGGAATGAAAACGAATTTCAAGCCATCGCCGTCTATATGCATCAATAAAACCAGAGGCGCCATAATATCCTGCATAGGAATTGATATAAGAATAGGGGGTTTCTTTTTTAATTTTAAAGTTATTTTCTGCTAACCATTCTTTAGTAGCTTTAAAAATGAGGGTTAAATCACCTGCTAAATTAAATTCTTGTGTAGCTTCTTGCCTAGCGGTTTCTTTATAAAACCCCCAATTCGGGTTTTTCACATCTATATATCCTGCTATTAACACCGACTCTGCAAAACCTAAGAGTATTATGACTACAATGAGGACCAAGAGAGGATCTCCTGTAGTTCGATTAGACCTTACCATAAGAAAGATTAAAACTCCGATAATGACAAAAAAGAAAATGGACGCTCCAATCATCGCTGCTTGTATGGTTAAGCTTGGTCTTCTATCGGTTTTGTCATTCCTTTTTTCCACCAATAATAACCCTCTCTTAAAAATAAATTCCTAAGATCTAATCGATTTATTTTGATTTAAAGTTTTAGAAGAAATAGAAAGGGCTTTAAAAGTAAGCGCTCAATTTTTCTTTTTTTTATCCAATATGTTTAAAGCTCTAAAATTATAATGAGCACTCGTTACGTGCAATGATCTCGTTTTGGGCGCCTCTAGAGAGTTCAGTGAAGTAAACGGAGTAACCAGCAATCCGCACGACAAGATTCGAGTAATTTTCGGGGTGTTGTTGGGCATCAAGAAGCGTTTCTTTATCAACGACATTGAACTGGGCGTGGTAACCTCCGTTTCGCCCAAAGAAGGATTGAATGAGAGGCACGAATTTATCAATGACGATGTTACTAGATTGAAGCAGAAGACTATTTCCATTTGTCATCAGTTTATGGGGGAGCTTTTTAACCGAATTCAGAAGGGCGGTTGGACCCCGCGTATCCATGCCATGCGTGGGACCTAGGCCATTCGACAGAACTTGTCCCATTTTCCGTCCATCAGCGGAAGCAGATGTTAACCCACCAAATCCTAAATGAAATGAGGTGGAATAAATGCCAGGATTATATTTGCCCCCGCGAATGTTCTTATATTTCGCAATTTCATCACAATAAGCTTGAGCCACGTCCCTTGCAATTTCATCGACATAATCCTCGTCATTCCCAAATTTCGGGACTTTGTTAATAAATATTTGACGCCATTCCTTACCCTTCTTCTCCCGATAAGTGCCCTTGAAATTCTTCTTCAACATCAAGGCAAGCTCTTCAAAGGAGAGGAGTTTCTCTTCAAAAACTAATTTTTTAATGACTGCCAAGCTATCGGCTATGGTTGCCAATCCAATTGCCTGTGGACCAGTAAAGTCATAAACTGCCCCGCCTTGAGTCAAATCTAGACCACGTTCGATGCAGTCATCCGTGGTGGCGGATAAGAAGGGCTGTGGATTGAGTTCTTCAAATGCGGTATCGAGCGCTTCCATGTTTTTTATCATGTATTTGATGTGGTATTTCATTTGATCCAGGTAGGCATTCCAAAGATCCTCATACGAGGTGATCGGGGTCTCTCTTTTAAGACCCATTTTCCTCCCCGTGCAGGCATCATATCCATTGGAGATTACAAGTTCTAGGCATTTTACGATGTTCAGTTGATTTGCATTTGTGGATCCAAAAGATTTATGTGGGTGCTGAGGTTCGACGCATCCTATTGGGGCGTACTCCCGGGCATCTTCAAGGGTATAGCCGCGATTTTGAAGCCCCTCGATCATCACATCATCGTTAAAAAGGGCGATCGATGCGCCAGATTTAATTGCCTCGCCTACTTTTTGTAGGAAATCCTCCGGTGTATGCTCGGTTACCCGCACGCTAAAGGTGGGTTGAACAGTTTTCAGGTGAGTATAGGCATCTAAAAGAATGTATGACAATTCATTAATGGCGTCCTTCCCATCACGGTCAACTCCACCAATGGTGAGATTTTCTGCAACTGGGGGACCTTCTGCGAAGTTAACCCCGACGTTTAACACGTAATTCCAGAGCGTTGAAAGTTTTAAATAGAAAGATTCAAGAAGAAATTGCGCTTCCTCTGGGGTGATTTTTCCTCCTGCCTTATCCTGCAAGTAGTATGAGTATAAATATTGGTCCATGCGCCCAACGCTGATTGCGAAGCCTCCATCCTCAAGACCGCAGATTAAGTGGTTGAAATAAATGAGCTGTAATGCTTCTTTGAAGGAAGATGGAGGATTATCTGAGATTTTTTCACTAATTTCAGATATTTCAAGTAATTCCTTCTTACGATCGGGATCTGGTTCGCTCTCAGCCATGTCTTTCGCTAAATTTGAAAATCGTTGAATAAAGAATTTAGCAGCATTTAAAACAATAATAACGGATTGGAGAAATGTTCGCTTCTTGGCATCCTCAGGCGATGACCCTTTAAATTCGCGCATCTTGCGATAGGCTTCTTGAAGCAGGCCATTGAGTCCATTTTTCAAAATATTTTCGTGACCTGGGAAGAAGTGGCCAAAGCCATTCGTCATTTCGGTATCTACAACGAATACTACGGTTTCCATCGCTCGCCTTGCATCATTAGGTAACAATTCCATATAACGCTCTTGGACGGTTTGTCCTTCATCTCGCCAGAATGGAACAATTTCCTCTTTCAAAATAGGAATATCGTCCTCTGAGATGGATAGACGTTGAAAGCTCCGTTTATTATAACCCTCAGCGTCCATTTCGAGCGAATCGACCCGAACTTCAGGGAATAAGGGCGTTCCTGAAAATTTGGTACAGCGATTCCCAACGATAAATTCATCATCCCAGATTTTAATGGTCATTTTTTTAAGGGTATGCTCCATTGCTTTCGCAAACCGAATGAAGGATGGCTCTCCTTTTGTATTTTTGTACGACTCCGTAAATAATTTTGCACGTTCCAAGCAAATCTCGTGCGGGTGCGTAATGACCTTCTGTTTCATGCGGTTGATGCGATCCTCGTGCATTGGAAGAGAAATTTGATCCTGTAGCATTTTAATCAACCCAAACTAAGTAGATCATGGAAAGAAACTCATTTAAATTTACATGTTCAAATATGAATTTAATCAATAAAGTTATCTGGGCTAGGCATGGATGGAATTGACTTCGCGATATCAATGGCTTTAATGCAGAATTCAAGAATCCCCTATCGAAAATTCGCCGAAGACTTCAACATGTCTGTTAATTCAATCCATAAACGCGTTAAAAAGATGGTAGAATTAGGCATTATCCAGAAATTTACCACCCAAATAAGTGGATTCTTCATTCCATTCATTAATGTTTTGATGTTTGGTCCCTCAAATGCAGAAAGCAGGGAAGAATTACTTCAGGAACTGGGTGCTAATGAGAACATATATAATGTTACTCAAGCCAGTGGGAATTATCTATACATCCATTCCCGTCTAAGAAATTTAAATGAATTGGATTCTCAAATTTCATTCGTGAAACGAGTAGGGAAAATTGATGAACTGATCGTGGGTTTGGATAAAGATTCTCCCATAAACTATTCGAATTATTTTGAAAAAATTACACTTTCTAAATTGGATTATCTAATTATTAATGCATTAAAGGATAATTCGCGAAAGCTCATTTCTGAAATAGCAGATGAAGTTGGTACTTCAGTGAAGACTGTCAAACGGCACTTAAATCGATTGGTAGAGAAAAATGTCGTCCAATTTAGTATTGATTGGTATCCAGATAAAACGGGCATTATTTTAGCAATGTTTCAATTAAAATTGAAGCCTAATATCGATAGGACGAAAGTAAAGGAAAAATTACGCAATAAATACGGTCAAACAATTATATTCACGTGGGAATTCAGCAATCACCCCGATTTACTACTGAGCTGTGCTTGGGCTAACACGTTAAAAGACCTTCAAAATTTTGAAGTCTCTTTAAAGTCCAAAGATATTGAATCGGTCACTGTTTCTCTGCTATTCAGGGGAGAAATGTTCCCTACGTGGCAAAACCAATACCTTGAAGACAAAATGAAGGAATTAGTCAATGGTTCAAGCTAATTTTTGAGGTCCTCTTTTTCACCCAAGTAGGTGATGAATCACCCAATTTTCGCATTTTTTCTGTCCCTTTTCACAATCGAGTGCATGACATAAAATTATAAGACACGTTGATAATATGAAATTAAAGAAGAACGTTCGATGATTGAGAATGATTATAAAAGAAAAATTTTCACCAACGAACACTTCTGGGAGTTTATAAAAATGATGATTAAATCAGATTCTAAAAATAGCTCCAAAAATCCTGAGGATATTTTCGATCCCGATAATGAAAATGCAATAATCATCAAAAATCTTGTAAAACAGTTTGAAGATGTGACCGCCGTCGATGGAGTGAACCTTGAAATTAAAAGGGGCGAATTATTCGGCCTTTTAGGACCAAACGGTGCTGGGAAGACCACAACAATAAATATCCTTTGTGGGATATTGAATCCAACCAAAGGAACTGCTATTGTTGGGGGCTACGACGTAAAGAAAGACCTAACTAGAATTAAAGAGTTGATCGGTGTGTGTCCTCAAGAGGCTGCAGTTTATAAGTTTCTTAATGGACGAGAAAATATTGAGCTCTTCGGAAATCTTCATACAATACCTAAGAAGGTACTAAAGGACCGAATGGATAAACTTTTAGAAGCGATGAATTTAACAGAAGCCAGTAAAAGGAAAGCAAAAGGGTATAGTGGTGGAATGCTTCGTAAATTAAATCTAATAATAGCTTTAATTGGCGAGCCTGAAATTGCATTTCTTGATGAACCAACGGTGGGAATGGATCCTCGAGCCCGTCGTGCAACTTGGGAGTTTATAGGTGCCCTCAAAAAGCAAAATAAAACGATCATCCTAACAACACATTACATCGAAGAAGCAGAAACACTTAGTGATAGAGTCGGTATAATCGATTATGGCAAATTAATTGCTCTTGGAACCCCTCAGGAATTAATGGAAGAGCATGAATGCAAAAACCTGGAAGAAGTTTTTCTAAAAATTACTGGAAGAAGAATAACGGAGGGTCTCTAAAATGAATCGACAAAGATTAACAGCTCTCGTTAAAGTTGGATTAAAGAAAATTATTAAAGAACCGGCATATTTGTTTTTAATGCTATTATTTCCTGCAGTCCTCACACTCGCCTTTGGGGCAGCTTTTGGTGACCAACCGGGAATGAATTTTACTGCTATGGTTCCAGGTTTGTTTGCCTATGCTAACATCTTCATAATAATGGTTGTCGCTCAATCATTTTCTACTGAGCGGAACGATGGCATGTTAAGAAGACTGAATGTCACGCCGATGACCGCCAGCGAATTCATGGGAAGTCATT
>JABXJT010000150.1 GCA_013375455.1 Candidatus Helarchaeota archaeon
CTACGTGCAGTCCTACTTCCCCTTAACGTCGATCACCACTTTCACCCCCCAGACACCAGCACCGCAATTCCTCTACGACACGGTCCAACCTGATAAACTCCTTTACACGACAGGCGAGACCGTAACCATTGACATCACGGGGACGCCTGACGGCGGTGGCGGCGCTACCACTGTTATTACCGGTGATTTCACCGCAGTGGGTGGTGGCGGCGCAGTCGCGGTGACCGATACCGGCACCGAGACGTGGAGCGTTTCGCAGCTCATCTCCGCAGGCGCGGGGTACGACCGAACCATAACTTTTGACGCGGTTCATGACCCCGATGGTCCCGGAGGAACCCCTGCATGGCCAGCTAGCATCTACGACATGGACATAACCGTCGATGACGTCCCGACCGACGTGCCGGCAACGCTCGATCCATTAACTACTCCCACCGCGGAAGCCTCGGTCCTCCTTGACTGGACGGCGAATCCGGGGTCCGACGTGGGATCCGCTTCGATGGCAAATCCAAGCGGCCTAGGCAAATACAAGCTGAGGCGAGGTACAGCCTCTGGCGGTCCCTATGACACCACAGTAGCAGATAACATCCCGATCACCACGACCCAATTCTTAGATACGTTCGTGGTGAATCTAGTGACCTACTACTACGTGCTTGATACCTATGATGCGGCTGGGAACTATGACACCTCTGGCGAAGTCTTTACTGAGATTCAACTTCCCTTCCTTCCTGCCCAACCGGATGATCTCCCCGCCACGATTAACCCATCAGGCGGAATTGACATATCTTGGACGGCGAATCCGGGCGATCCAGGCATTACTGGATACCGAGTGCTTCGGAGTGGAGCGCTTTATCTAGATGATGCCCTGGCAGGGACCTATACCCAAGTGGGATCACCAACAACCTCGACATCATTAAATGATCCTGGACCCTTCACTGAAGCCTACCACTATTGCTACAAAGTTGAGAGCACGTTTGGAGGCACTGCGGTATCGGCTCCGGTCTATACGCGAGTCGATACGGTCGCTCCCGCGCCTGCGGAACTGGCCACGCCCTTCGATCCCTACAATTCGGAAGGGGCAGAGATCGTGGTCTCTTGGGCGATCGAAACCATTCCCCAATATTCCTCAGGCGGCTTCCCCGGGCAAGACCTGAATGGCATTGCCTACTGGGAAATTTGGCGACAAGAAAATCCTCCATCCACGTGGGTACTAATTGCAACCGTGCCGTATGGTCCTGCTACCGAGGATCAGCAAGTACTTGATACCGCTGTCACTCATACTTGGACCTACGAGTATAGCATCAGAACTTTCGACGCTGCGGGGAATTGGGCAGATAATGAATATACAAAGACGACACAACTGATCGTTACCGGTCCCGGGGTTGCGGTAGTCGATGCCGTGACCGCGGGCGCTACCGAAGTAACGCAGGGCGATCTCTCCGTTCCTATCACGGTAGATATCCGGAATCCAGGTATAAATGATGTTACCCTGAATGGCATTCAACTGTACTTCTATGACGATCTCATCGATGTAACCTCCGAATATACGGGTGCCTCCGTCACGGGCTTAAGCCAAGTCATCACACAGCTCGGAGGCACGTGGAGCACCACCCTCTACGTGGATGTAGGCGGAAGTGCAACGCTGGGGACCATTGATATGTGGGCCGAAACGACCTATGATACGTCATATACATCCGGTGGAGGCGCGGACTCCTGGTTGGTGAAACCAGATGCCGACCTTAACGTCCAAAGCGTCACTTCAACCACTACAATCGTCTATCCGGGCCAAGAAGACATCCCCGTCTATGTTTCTATAAAAAACCCTGGAGGAACAACTGCCACATTGGAGAGCGTCGCATTAGTCTTCACCCGCGGAGTGACTGACATTTCCGACAAGTTCATGGTGGAATATGTCACCTCGGTGCCTACAGATCTCACCGATGAAACGAGAACAATTGAGCTGAAAGTAACGGTATCCCAAGGCATCACGACGGGTGCTGTTACCATTGATGCCACCTGTGCAGGGAGTGCTATGGGCGTGCCCTTATCCGATACGGATGGGGGAATCTCGACCTGGGACTGGGGTGTTCAAACCTCTCCCAAACCCGTCATCGTCAGCGTGGTAGCGGATGCAGCGGTCTACTGGGACGGTGACACCATCACCTTAACGGTGGAGTGCGATACTGGCTTCCACACCGTGAAGGCAGACTTCACGAACGTTGATACCGGTGATCCGGGGAACGAAACAGCCCCACCGCCTGTTGGTACCACCTACACCATTCAGCATCTTCAAATTACTAGTGCAACCGAGGGAACGTATGACGTCACCGTGTATGCGGAAAACGCTACCGGAACCGACACCCTCATCATTCCCATCCGGACAGGACAGGCCCCCACTTTCAGCAATTGGGGTCAGATTCCGGGTGTCGGAAGCGTCACAGCCACCGATACCGTCGATGTCGACATTGATATCGATGATAACAGCGGTCAGGATCCGCCGAATGTCCAAGCCACCCTGCAATATCGCGTGGATGGCGGCGCGTGGAACAACATACCCATGATCTACGCGGGAAGCGGACATTGGGATGCGACAATTCCGGCGCAATATGATGGGGCGACCGTGGAATACCACATTAACGCGACAGATCTACAAGGCAATTGGAACGTTGATTCCCACAGCTACACCATTACTCCAGGAGGCACCGAGCCGGAAATCACGGGTGAGACGACACACGAACCGGGCTTCCCAGGCAATGTCTATACCGATCAGATGGGCGAGGGCGCACCGTTTGATGCACCGGTTGCCTACAGGATAGACATCGATACGTCAAACATTCCAGTAGCAGCGAATTACGTCGTGCTCGTGTCTGCATTCGAACCCACCCGCAGTTGCTATATCGCCATCGATCCTACTGTCTGGCTCGATCCAGTAACCAATGAAGTCGTCACGTTACAATTGCAATACAACACGGGTGATTTCCCATCAGGCACGTTAATTACCGGAAAAGTCTTCGTGCTTACCGATTTACCAAGCAACCTAGGACGAACTGTTGCCTGGATGAGCTTCCAGCATCTCGTGGAATAAGAAATCTCAAACCATAGTAAGAAAATTCATTTCCCCCTTTTTTTTTATTAAAAGAATGATTGGAATCAGACGATTTCACGCACGAAATTCCTGCCCCTCCAAAAAACATTTAAAAATTACATTTGATAAATAGGTGAAATAATGTCCAAGCTACTTGATTATATCAAACTGCTTCGCCCATCGCAATGGTATAAAAACTTATTAATACCAGCAGTTGGAATTTTCGCTATTAACGTGTTTGAGTTCATAATTTATTTAAATCTCATGTTTGGTTTTCTAATTGCGTGCGGAATAGCAGGGGCTAACTATATCATTAATGATATCATGGATGCGGAGCGCGACAGGATTCATCCCGATAAAAAAGCCCGCCTCATAGCGTCAGGAGAAATATCAAAGAGAAGAGCGGCATTGATTGCTTCCGTACTTCTTATTATTTCACTTGGGTCTTCCT
Organism: Candidatus Helarchaeota archaeon; assembly: GCA_013375455.1. Next base: position 3,534 of record JABXJT010000150.1, read on the forward strand.
TTTTAATCACATTTTGGTTCGGGATCGTGATGCTTTCCTTCTTTCTCCTTGCTCAATTATATAGTTTTGTTTTAAAGAAAATCGCTTTTGCAGACATTCTCACGATTAGCATCAATTTCATCATTCGCGGGCTTGGAGGATTAGTAATTATTATTAGTTATGACCCCACTATTGACTTACCAACTTTTTCGTGGGCAATTTGGGCCGTTTTCATCTTCGCCCTTTTCCTTGCAATATCAAAACGAAAGGTGGATCTCCAACTATTGAAAGCAGAAGATGCAAAAAATCATAAAGAGGTTTATGATCAATATCAAAAACCACTTCTTGATCATTTGGTAATAATGGTGGCAACTTGCCTTCTTTTGGGCTATTATTTATATGTAATATTCAATGACCCATCGAATGGATTTCTCCTGATAACAGTGCCTCCAGCTACCTACTTGATGTTTAGATATCTCTACTTACTCTTCTCTGCTGACAAACACATGGGAACACCTGAAAAGGCAATAAAAGATAAAGGCATTTTAATTGGAAGCATAGTTGTATTACTTTTATTCTTTATAATTAGGTATCTGGACCTATATTTTGATGTCATTTGAACTGTTAGTCAAAATCTTATAAAAACTTATAAAATTTTATAAAAATCTAGGTGTTTAAATACTCTTTTTGAAGAACTTAATCAATGATTACCGACAAACTACTGCGAATGAAGGAAGTCGCCAACCTTCTGGGTGTCGATCCACAGACACTCCGGAATTGGAGTAACGAAGGCTATATAGAAGCGATTATGGGAAAGGGTGGACATCGTCGTTTCAAATTGAGTGAAGTCAGACGGATAATGAAATTCGATAATCCACGATCAAGCGAGAATATTTGTCTTATTTACTGCCGGGTTTCTACGACGATCCAGCGGGCCAATTTGAAAAGGCAACGCGCTCGGCTTCAAGCCCATGGGGTGGCTAATGGGTATATCATTGAAAAAATTTATGAAGATATTGCTAGTGGGATGAATTTCAAACGAAGAGGCCTATTAAAATTGCTCAAACATTGCCAAACTCCCCCTATCAAAGCGGTCATCATTGAATTTAAAGATCGGCTGGCCCGATTCGGGGTGGAGTTGATCCAAGAAATGCTCTACTCATTTGGAACCGAGTTAGTCTTTGTCAACCGTGTCGGCTCCGATTATAAGCAAGAAATTATTGATGATATGATTGCAATCATGGTCCATTTTAGTAGCCGATTGCATGGGAAACGCCGAGGGTGGAAAAAGAGCTCCCAAATTAAGCAAATCTTAAAGCATCCTAAAAATTCATCGCCTATTTGAATTTGCGCAAAAGCGACATTTGCGCATTTTATGAACGAACCTTTATAACGCACCATTGGCTATATTTCGTGAGAAATTCGTCTTAGATTGATGGGAATATGAGCATGCTCACCACGACCATTTTTCGCTTACACCCCTCTAAATCACAAACAAACCCACTTAACGAAATCTTCACCATTTATAATCGGGTCAAGCGTAAGGGGTATAAACTCCTCTTCAATGGGGAACCGGGGATTCAACAGAAATTGATGCAGGCGTGCCATAATAACCCCTACGTCAATACCATCATGAACGAGAATAAGACCAAGCTGGAAGTGCAGAAAACGTGGTTGAAGAAACAGGCGAAATATCTTGCGCATAAAATTGAAGTCGTGAAAGGAAAGATCGCCCACACGAAAAAGAAAAACCCGAAAGATAGGCGTTTGAAAGGTTTATTTGCTTTATTATCCTCTCTACAAGATCGAGTGGCGAATTTAACCCTCAAACCGATCGTCTTCGGGACGAAACCATTGTTCCGGAAGCGAATTTTAGGGCACTTATCACGGGAAGAATTTCGCATCAGGCGGGATGCGTCCTTCGGCTGCATTGGGAAGGTGCAACATGGGGTAAAGAATCTTAATTTAAAAGTTTTGCCACCTCAGCACTTGAAAATCAGGACATTCAGCAAAGAACAAGGGAAGAAATGGTTACTCATCCCGTTTTCGGTGAATCCCAACCAAGCCTCCCGATTACGTGAAATTTTCCAGGCGGATAAATACACGGTCATTGTTAAACGGAAGGTGGTGAGAGGTGAATTGCGATACTACGCCCATGTATCCTACGAACTGCCCGATCCAGCAATTACATGTGCCTTTGAGAACGGAGGCATCGGGCTTGATTTTAATCATGACTTCCTCGCACTAGTGAACGTGGATCGCGACGGGAGGTTTTTGAGCTACCAACCCATCAGGTTTCGTAACTTGCACTCCTATCGCAAAGGGCGACGGGATGATTACGCGAGTTTCAAGCTGGATAAAGTCATTCATTATTGTTTGAATAAGGGAAAAGGGCTGATTATTGAGGACCTGTCCTTCGAGCAGACCTTTTCCTATAATAAAAGACGGAATCGTAAAATCAGTCAATTAAAGACGTCAATGCTCCCTTTGTTGGAACGCAAATGCGCCCGACATGGGATTGCGGTGAAAAAAGTGCACCCGGCATACACCACGATCATCGGAGCGTTGAAGTACTCATGGTCATATAATCTCTCTGGGCATGTCCTAGCAAGTTATGTGATAGCTCGGAAAGGCTTAGGGTTCACGGAAGACCTTCCAGCCTGCTACGAGTGGTTGCTCGCA
>JABXJT010000017.1 GCA_013375455.1 Candidatus Helarchaeota archaeon
TTTATAATTTTATTCCGTGCTCGATTTTCGTGATTCATAGAATCACGTCCTTTTTGACATGTTCATGCTAAAATTCAAAATATTAGAGGAAAAAGTAGATATTAATAAGTAAGAAAATTGAACGAAGCAACATTGAAGTCGATGTAGATGGGACTCATTGCAGGGATAGCCTCGCGGGATCGCAGTGATATTTCGGATTTGCTCTATAAAATGACGATGAAATTACGGCATAGGGGAAATTCCTCTTTTTCTGCGTGTAAAAAGGGAATGAATGGCTGGGAACCCTTAATTTGTGAAAAACCCGAAGAAATTTTGACATTAAAAACGCCATTCGGGGTTGTTGGACGCCATTTAATATTAGATGAGGAGGAAGAAACCATTCCCTATTCGGACTGTTCGCGTATGAGATTTCTATTATTGGATGGTCGATTTTTCAATGTAGCAGGGATAAACAGAAAGTTACGCAAGGAGCACGGGGGACCTCTTAAAAATTCAGGACTGATCCTTCATTGGATTGAAGAGTTACAGGCAAACATTTTAAATTTTTTCGAAGTGTTTGGTAAAATATATGAATTCATTCAGGGAATGTTTGCAGGAACTCTCTTCTTGCAAGAAAATGTATTTATTTTTCGGGATTTAGTGGGAATTAAGCCGTTATATCTCTATTCAGGACCGAAATATGTTGCTTTTGCGTCGGAGAAAAAAGCCCTATGGGGTGCCGGATTTAAACAAGGGATTCAGCCGCTTCGTCCGGGAAGGGTCGTGCGAGTGGCCGAAAAAGGATTTACAACGCACTTCCAAGCTGAGTTCAAGCGTGAGAGCATTGGGGCAGGGAAACTAAATTTTTATGGGGAAATGCTCTTAAAATTATTGAAAGACAACTTGAAGCGATTAGTACCCAGAAACCCTTTTTATTTATTACTATCAGGGGGAATAGATAGTAGTCTCTTAGCTGCCCTTTTAATGGAGATGGATGCGAACTTTAATTCGCTCGTGATAGGGAGTAAGAAATCGAAGGATCTTCATGCAGCTCAGCAAGCAGCAGAAAGTTTAGGTCTCTCGTTGGAAACCCTAGAATTTGACGTACAAACGCTAGAACGAATCATTCCATTGCTAATATACCATCTAGAAAGTCGGGATGAAAAGAAGCTGAATATTGCCTTCCCATTATTTCATGCAGCCGAATATCTCCATAAAAAAAATCATAACGTGATATTGACGGGTCAGGGGGCGGATGAGTTGTTCGGTGGCTACGAGCGCCACGAGACCCAGTTTCAGAAAAATCCGAACGAGTTACCTGATCTACTGTGGGACGATATCGAAAACTTGTATCTCGGGAATCTTCAGCGGGATGATGCAGCTTCAATGGCGAGTACCGTGGAACTACGGCTTCCATATTTAACTCGAAACCTGATCGAACAAGCAATGCAGATTCCGCCCTCATTAAAAATACAACCCCCCATCCGTAAATATGTATTACGAGACCTTGGAAAAAGGGTGGGTTTACCTAAAACGATCACGCAAAAACCAAAGCGAGCGATCCAATTCAGCTCGGGTTCGTATGACACCCTGAAAAAATTAGCGCGGCGCCATGGATTTTCGAAAGATTTCGTGCTCAAAAAGGGATTTTTTAGTCCCACTCAATTATATCTCGATTCCTTAGCACATCTCCTTGGATTTCCAAATACGGACCCCAAAGTCATAAAATTTGTAGAAACCACGAAAATAGACTGGCCAGAGTCAATCCAGAAATATGAGAATCGCGTAAATACAATCATTTAAAATTCATGTTTTCCTAAATTGTATAAAAATAGCTAGCAACCCGGTGGCACGCGTGGTCCTCATTTTTGATTTGGATGGGGTATTGGTGAGATCGACCTTTTTTTCAGATATTTTAATGAAGATGATTTGTCAAAAGTGTGAGGACCATGATATTAATATTGAGCGGACCACGGTCTTTCAAGAAGTTCTGCGCCGGTTTGTGACAAAGCTGAATGCGGATGATAAAATTCCCGCGTATGATTGGGATTTGCTTGTAAAAGAATATTTAGACGAGTATGACGTGTCTTGGACCTGTGAAATCGAGGATTTTTTTAATTCTGACGAGATCGTGAAATATTCAACCTTGTACAGGGATGTAGGAATTTTAGATTGGCTTGCAGAAAAGGGTTATGAAATGGTGATTGTAACGAATGGGTTACACAAATACCAGGACAGCGTGGTAAAGAAATTAGGATTGCAAAAATTTTTCAAAAAGATAGTCATGCCCGATCCAGGCAAGCTCGAATTCGTGAAACCCTACCCCGATATATTCAAAAACGCTACTGAAGGCTTTCAGGAACCTCACACCATGATTGGTGATAGTCTTTATTTTGACATATATGGAGCCAAACAAGCAGGCTATAAAGCGATCTGGTTGATGCGGAGGCTTCCTAGGAAGTATAAAGAATTACCAATTCAAGCACGAACCGAAAAAGTTAATCAAAATGAGAAATATCTGCTGAATAACATCTTTCGTGGAGCTTCGTTCTTGAAGGTCACGCCCGAGCAGCTCAACATCGATGCGTTCAAGCCAGATCATGTCATCCGGAATTTAAACGAATTGAAAGAACTATTATAAAAGGAAGGATATACCTACTTACTCCTTTGCTTAGCTTTTTATAAAAGGGAGAAGGATAAGGATTAGAGTGGGATGTAAAGATGAAGACGGAAATTGAAATAATTGGGGAAATGCTGTTTGCCACGTATTACTCCAAGGAACCTGAAGAACGGGAAAAACTCACGAAAGATTGGAACAGAACGTTTCTCATTACCATAAAGGACCAAGGAACACTCGTAGCGTCGATTAAGGATGGAGAAATTAGCGTCAAGGCGGTTGCAGAGGATGAAGAGGAACCTGAGGTGGATTTTGAAATGGAAGCCGACGTGGAAACTCTCACCAAATTAACGATTTATTCGAGTTATGGGATAAAGGACTGGTTCAAACGCTTTGGAAATATAATCATTCGAAGAGTAAAATATCGGCCCTTCAGAAAGATGCGGGATGTAATCCGTCTTGCAAAAATAATGGGGGTTTAACTCATGAATTCCCAAAAGAAAGAGAAAATAATTATTGTTGGATTAGATAACGCAGGAAAATCAACCATACTTCTCACACTCAAGCGGCGAACTAATCTTCCCTTCATCGCCGAATTGGAACCGACAAAGGGTATCGTGACTGAACAATTCGAGACTCCCGAGTGTGTATATCATTGTTGGGATTTCGGGGGACAAGCGAGTTTTCGAGAGTCCTATTTAAAAAAACCAGAAGTATTTGCCGAAACTGATAAGTTAATATATGTCATTGACATACAAGATGATGCTCGATTTGAACAATCCTTGAATTACCTGGGAGAAATTTTGGATCTAATGAAGCAGATGGGTGAAAAAAGCAAGTTCAGCATTTTTTTACACAAATTTGATCCGGAATTGTTAGAATCTGACGAGTATAAGCAGCGGAGTAAGGAATTGAGAAAGAAACTCCGAAATATCTCTAAAGAATATGACATTCCCATTAATGTCTATCATACAACTATTTATACCGTTTTTCAAAGGATACAGGTAATGTGAAAAGAATGTAGAGAAGAGCAAGGTGATTTATCCGAATGGGTAGGATATCTGAGATTTGGATCATTAATGAAGCGGGAATTCCTCTATTCAATAGGAGCATTGAGGAAAAAATAGACGTTTTATTATTTGGTGGATTCCTTAGCGCTATTCAAACATTCATCAAATCGTCCTTTCAGGAGGAAAAACTGGATAGGTTAGTTCTCGGGGATTCCAAACTCACTTTTTTCTACATTGAGGAGTACCATATTTTCATTGTAATTAGGACTCATAAGAAAGTAAAGGATAAAGATATTGACAAATTTCTAGAATTAATAAAGGATTTGTTTATTTCAAACTATAAAGATAAGTTAGAGCAAGAACGTTATGATATGGCTGATTTTAGTGGCTTTAATGAAGTATTAGAAGAGAAATTTGATGAAGGAGCCGTAGTAAAACGAATGAAAAATTGGTTTGCGGAAGTATAAAAAGCTTTAAAAAATTTAATCTTTTATTAAATTATTCTTCACGAAGATATTGATCTTCACATTCGGGGCATTCGGGTTCTCTTAACGCATTTTCGGGAGGACCAGACCAGCTGCATGAGGGGCACTCCAATAGGTCACCTTTCTTCATCATTCGATATAAGGGGCTGTGTCCCGTGGCACAGTCAGGGCAGACTGGAACATGTTTGAGCTCCTCTTTCTGTCCCGCCCAATCACATCGCGTACATTTATAGGTGGTCATGAAATCACCAGTTATCTAATTACTGGATTACAATATATAATTATTCCGTTCCTTTCTGACCTTTGACATTTTTTAAGGATTAGTCACGTATATAGTATTGAGAGTCAACCAATGTGCTTGCATTTTGATACCACTTGAACCCATAGGTAGTGGGGGCGCAAGCTTCTTTTTGACTCTCAACCCCACTACCGCTAAGTTCATTAAACTTTTAATCATGAATTATTTTCAAGTGCTATTCTGAGGGTTTAAATGAGTCTAAGTAATCCAACTATTGATTTTAAATTAAAGGCGTTGCTTGCATCAAAAACTAAAGAGCATCTTCTTCAAATCATCAAGGATTATAACGAGTATTGTAAAGCTAATGACTTAAAGGAAAACATACTTAGGGGATATTCTAAAAAACCATATAATACGAAGGAGGGACTAATCGATTTCCTCTTGGAACGTCTTTCGGACGAGGAAAAGGGGGGGATTCTCCAAAAAATTGAAAAAACCTACATTGAAGATTTGTTCAAAGCAGCGCAGGCGTATTTTCAGGATGAAAATCAAAGAGAAAAGCTACAAACTATCACTCCCTTAAAAAATGGACTCAATTTAAAATTTAAAGGATGGCAATGGGAAAACGAAATCACGTTGGAGTTATCTTCGAATGATTCTCTAGCTAATTATGATTGCACCTGTCGAACAGGGAGAATGGAAGGATTCTGTCCTCACCTTTCCACGGGAATTCTCGCATTATTGAAGGAGGGGAAATTTGATCAGGAGACCTTCCCTTTTGAGATTCCAGCCTCTGTACTGAAGGAGATCCAGCAGTTAGAGGTGGAGAGGAAACTATTTGAGGATGTTGATGTCGAGAAGGCTGACATCGTTTTAGGAGATGATTATTTAATTTCAGTAGATGGAAGCCTAGTCACGATGAAATGGGGAGGAAGCCGAGCAGGAAAAACCACGAAAGACGTGACAATGGAGAAGAAACCCATATCGGTTGAATTATGGGTGGCTAAAAAGGTCGTAGAAAAAATTATTGCCCCCTTGAAAGACCACATTCAACCTCGAGAGGTCTTTAAAGATGATTTTGGAGTAGTTCCGGTAATACTAGAAAACGAAAAGTTAGTAAAGAAACTTATAACCAAATTTGACATAAAAAATAAGGAAAATGACACGAATCTACCAATAACAGAAGAAGGATTAGAAAAGTTCTTAAAAAAACACCTCTAAACCTTCAAATCTCCCTGATATTTTTGGTTGTTTGAAATAAAAAGGAAATTTAATAAATAACTTTTAAAAAGTTCTAATAAATTTACCATTAGATAACTAAATAGAACTAATTTTAAAATAGAAATGGTGATATTTTGGAAGGAAAAGAAATAATCATGGGAAATGCTGCCTTCGTTGAAGGCACTCTCGCTGCAGGATGCAGATTTTTTGCCGGTTATCCAATTACTCCTCAGAATGAAATCCCTGAACGAATGAGTTGGCGAATGCCCCAAGAGGGTGGGGTGATGATGCAGATGGAAGATGAATTGGCTTCCATTGCAGCAGTGATTGGAGCATCAGCCGCTGGAACTAAGGCATGTACTAGCACATCAGGTCCTGGATTTAGTTTGATGCAGGAATGCGTTAGTTGGGCAGCAGCCATTGAACTTCCACTCGTAATTTCGGATGTTCAGCGTACTGGTCCAGGTTCCGGCATTGTAAGCCTACCACATCATAGCGATGTAATGCAAGCGCACTATGGGGGAAATGGAGATTATATCTTACCAACCTATGCTCCAAATTCATGCCAGGAATTGTTTGATTTTGCGATCGAAGCCTTCAATACATCAGAGATCTACCGGGTTCCAGTGGTAGTTCTGTCTGATCCCTGGCTTGGACATCTATATGAAGTGCTCGAATATCCAACTCCCGAGAAATTAAAAGAATGGGTGATTCCCAGAAAGCTACCTGAGGGTGATCCTCAATCATGGATTCCATTTACGCGCAAAGATAAAAAGACAGGGGAATTTATTATTACACCGGTGTTTCAGTTAGGCACCAAATACATGCCTTGGTGGGTTCCAAGCGTTTCACACAACCCTATGGGACTTCCCATTGAAGGTGACACGATGATGCAGGATGAAGTCCCATCATATGCAATGGTGGAAGCAGTAAACGATAAAATTTTGAAAAATGAAGAGAAACTTGTTCAAACTGAGGAATACAAAACGGATGATGCTGATGTCGTAATAGTATGTTATGGTCTTCCGGCAAGAGCGGCGAAACGAGCCGTAATAGACTTACGAGAAGAAGGGGTGAAAGTTGGACTCCTTCGCTTCAAAACCTTGTGGCCCTTCCCGGCAAAGAAAATGACTGAAATCGCACAAGCGGTGAAAAAATTTGTGGTTCCTGAATTAAACTGGGGACAATTGTTTATTGAAATTGAGCGGTACGCTGCAAAAGAAGGGGCGAAAGCTTGGTTATTAAAGCAAATTTCAATTTTACACGAACCAAAAGAAATTGTAGATAAGGTTAAGGAGGTAATGGCACTATGAGCTTGATGCCGCCACCAGAAGAAAAACCAGGCGCCCCCATGGGCAAGTTAACTATGACCGGGAAAATGCTCGGACAACCAGTACACATTTTCTGTAGAGGTTGTGGTTATGGAGCTATTGCGCAGAATGTTTGCCGACTTTTCGCTGAAGAAAAATATGAATTGACGAAATATCCGTTTTTCGTGGGAGTCGGGTGCTATTCAGCAATTCCTATTGTCTTACCAGGATACTCCTTGATGACATTACACGGGCGAACCGTTTGTACTGCAACAGGAGCGAAATTAGTGAGACCTGAGATCAAACCAATTTGCATTGCAGGAGATGGCGATTTACTCTCCATCGGCACAAATCATTTCATTCATGGTTGTCGGCGGAATATTGACATGATGGTTATTTTGTTGCATAATAAAGTCTATGGGATGACGGGAGGACAGGCAGCTCCAACGACCCCCATGGGTGCGAAGGCAACGACGGCGAAATGGGGATACATTGAACCAAATATTAATGCGATTGAGCTAGCTCGTGTAGCAGGTGCGAGTTTTATCGCACGATGGACAATCGCACAGCCTCGTCAGTATATCAACAGTATGAAAAAGGCGCTTAAACACAAAGGATTTTCGTTAGTGGAGATAATCTCACCCTGTCCAACCTATTTCGGGCGCAAAAATGATTTTCCCGAACCGTTGGATCTTTTCAATTATTATAAAAACAGGTCCATAACAATTAAGAAAGCAGTAGATATGAGCGCAAAGGAACTGGAGGAGAAAATAGTCGTTGGTGAATTTGTTGAGGAAGATAGGCCTGAAATGACTGATGTGTATCATGAACTGATCGAGCGAGTGAGGTTGAAATAAATGGCACGTAGTGAAATCCGATGCATTGGGTATGGAGGACAAGGAGTCATTACTTTAAGTAAGATGATAGCGTATGCAGCGGTTGTCGATAATAAAGAGGCAGTCCAAACGGAGGCTTATGGTCCTGCTAGCCGAGGAGGATCCTGCTGGGCAGAAGTGGTTGTCGATGACGAACGGGCAATTGATTACCCGAGGGCGATTCTTCCACAGTATTATATTATTCTCTCGCAACCTGGGGCGAATCGCTATGGTAAGAAATTCTGCAATAAACCGGGCGTAACTACAATCATAGACCCATTAACGGTAACCAAATGGCGGGCGCGCAAGGGAAAGACCTACCAAATTCAAGCACAGCAGATTGCCACGGTGGAGTTCAAAGTCCCCGTGGTTGCGAATACACTATTATTCGGGGCCTTCATGGAAATAACGGGATTGGTTTCCAAGGACGCCGCAATAAAAACAATTAAAAAGTTCGTGCCGGCAAAAGCCTACGATCTAAATCTAAAAGCCTTTGAGAAAGGTATCGCCTTGGTCAAAGATGAGAAGGCGAAGGAAGATAACTAATTTTTCCGATCTTATTTATTTTTATTCATTTTTCGTAGCTGTATCTAAACCCACATTTTTTTCATTCAATAATTACTCTGATTTATTTACTAATTGCATTAATTGAACGATTTTTTGCTCATCTATTTCATCTAGAGAGAAAATTTTGATGTGTCTCATCGTTTTTCCAGTGCCCTCGAAGAGAGATTTTTCTTCCTTTGACAACCCCTTAATAGCGAATCCTAAATGGACCTTGTTCTTAAACGCACCTATATAAAACATATCCTCATACCATGGTGCGCCATTTTTAAAAGTCTCATTGATTTCGGGGTATGTCTTCAAAATGATTTCACGCAATTTTGCAGCGATCTCTCGCTGGGGGGATTTTTGTTTTTCAATATACTTAGTAACTTCTTCATGCACCATGAAAACCTCCAAAATTAGAATTTAAAAAGATTTAAAGATGGCTGTCTAACCAGTCACCAAGATCTTTAAGGACAATCTTTCTATCTTCTTCGAGCTCATTATATACTTCGTGATAGAGACCATCATAGATTTTTACGGTCGTTTCAGCGTTTGTAAATAAAGAAGCCAATTCTTCGACCCCTAACATTAATTTATCTGCGCCACCGCTTTGGAAAAGTGTAGGAATTTTGATTTGGTTCACCAATTTATTGGCTTTCTTAAATACTTTTATTAATTCGACGCCTAACCTTACAGTAGGTTTCTTAAAGACCAACGGATCGTCTTGATAAGCTTTTACGACCTCAGGATCACGAGAAATATCCTTTGATACGTCAACAGTTAGTGGGGCCTTTTTAGGGATGAACAAGTTTAAGAATTTGGCAAGCCCTTTGATAATTGCACTTTTACCAGCTTCTTTCATCCCAGATCCTGAAAGAACCAAACCTTTTATCCCCTCAGGGTATTTAGCACAAAATAATCGAGCAATCGCAGATCCCATTGAATGACCTATCATGAAATGTGGCAGATTTGGTTCTTTGCCTCTAATTAAATCAAAAAAAACTTTTTGATTTTCAATATAGTGTTCATATTTTTCAATATAGGCAATATTTTCGGCTCCTTGATTCTCCGAACTGCAGACCACGTATCCGCGTGGTACTAACTCATTTACCACATTGCTCAAGCGCCCAGGGTGACTGGCATAGCCACACACAAACTGAACAACCGCTTTTGGAGGCTCTTCTGGATACCACATTTGATAACGTATCGTTAAATCATTAATTCCCTTAAAAGAATCTTCAATGTGTTTCATTTTATCATCACCAATAAATAAATTCAAGTGCTGATTACTTAGAAGGGTAATTAAATCACAATTATAAAACTTTTAAAGGTGAGTGCGATGAGCCTACAAGACGTTTTTGATGAAATCGAGAATTCCAAGGAAAAAGCTTTAACCACTCTGAAAAATATTGTTCGAATTCCAAGTATTTCAGCCCAAAGTAAAGGCGTGGAGTGTTCAGATGCTCTTTTAGAGTTATTAAAAAAAGAAATTGGGTTTGAAACCAAAAAAGTTGCGACTTCAGGGTATCCTGTCGTGTATGCGGAAAAGATGGGTGCGGAAAAAACATTAATCTTCTATGACCATTACGACGTACAGCCGCCAGACCCCTTGGATGATTGGGACTCGCCACCCTTCGAACCGGATATTCGTGATGGAAAAATGTTTGGAAGGGGTGTGGAGGATAATAAAGGAAATATTATTGCCAGAATTTTTGCAATTAAGGCATATCAAGACATTTTTGGGAGATTGCCGCTTAATGTCAAATTTGTAATTGAAGGGCAAGAGGAAATTGGATCTCCATATCTCCACGAATTCGTGAATAGTCATCCAGATTTGGTGCAGGCGGACTTCTGCATCTGGGAAAGTGGTCATCGGAATGCAGAGCGGCGACAGCAAATTTGGTTGGGCGTTAAAGGCATTCTTTATTTAAATCTAATGGTTAGTACCGCTAAGCGAGACGTACATTCTAGTTGGGGGGGCGTGGTTAATTCGCCTGCTTGGGAACTTGTCTGGGCGTTGAGCTCTTTGAAAAATGAAGACCAATTAATTCTCTTGGAAGGATTTTATGATGACGTTCAACCACCTATAAAAGAGGAGTTAAATAATCTAGAAAACATTCCCTTTGATGAAAAGGGCCACATTGAAGACTTTGGCATTAAAAATTTTATAAAAACGGGAAATGATTTGAAAAAAGATTATTATTACACACCTTCACTAACGATTGATGGACTAGATAGTGGGTACCAAGGTCCAGGGGCAAAAACGATAATTCCTGCAGAAGCCAAGGCAAAAATCGACTTTCGGCTGGTTCCCAATCAAGATCCAAATGATATCCTTGAGAAATTCAAAAAACATCTACAAAAGCATCATTTTAAAAACATGAAAATAACCTCTTCACACGGTTATCCTCCCGCAAGAACCGCGCTCTCATCAAAATACGTGAGTCTCGTTCAAAAAACGGGCGAAACCATCTATGGGAGTCCACTCATCGTGCATCCCACGACTGCGGGGAGCGGACCAATGTTTCTTTTCATCAATAAAATGGACTGTCTTTCTTTTGGTTGCGGACATGCTAATAGCCTGGTCCATGCCCCAAATGAAAGCATCATCATTGAAGATTTATTATTGAACATGCAGCATTTAGCCACGGTTTTCCATGCATTCAAAACAAAATAAGCATTATAATATTCGTTTAGCAAGTAAAAAAATTAGGAAGATGCTTTGGCATCTTTATAGGCGTCATGACCCATCTTGAGAGCTTTGAGGTTTTCTTCAATCCCATATTTGAAGCGTTTTTTGATGGCTTTTTCCATATCTTCGTAAGAGAATGGTAGTTTTCCGGTGGCTAATGCGGCGCCCGTTATGATGAGGTTCATTTTTTGAAAATCACCGAATGCTTCGCGGGCCATTTCATTCCCGTTCATTACAATGACATCGGGAGAGCAGTCTTTCAGCATATCAACCATTGTTTGGAGTTCAGGGTAAGGTGAGCCATCAACAACACATGTCATGGGCTTGATAATATAGGAATTGAGGATGATACTGGTTTTTTCCGATACTACACTAAGGCTCCGCATGGCTTCCACTGGTTCAAGTCCTATATATACGTCCGCCTCACCTGCAGGAATCAAAACCGAATGGACTGATCTTCGTTCGTCAAATTCCTCGGTTGGCTCTGTGACTGCAAAGCGGATTGTTGAATTTACAGTTCCTTCCCGTTGGGCGGCACCTCGAGTTTCGGTGCCAGTCACAACAATGTTGGGGTTATCTAAAACCGCTTGTTTGAATAGCATCCCCATTGTTATGGACCCTTGACCACCAACACCAACGATCATCACGTTTACTTTCTTCATTTTTCACTCACTCCAGATGAATATTAACCTCGGTTTTTGTAATGCCTGCATTCGGACAGATTTCATAGCAAACACCGCAGTGAGTGCATCGTGGCTCTTCAATGTAAATGATTTCCTCCCCATTTTCTATTTTTAAGAGAATGGCAGGACATGCCAACTTTTGAAGGCATTCTTTACAGTTCTGACACCGCTCTTCGTCGATATAATAATAAACACGCGCGAGCTGCCCTTCTTTCTCTCGCACCAAGCGTCTAAATCGCCGATCACTTTGAACAGAGCACTCTTGATCTGAAATGATAATTCTAAAGCCATGTCGTTTCATTCCATCTTTGATGGTCTCGATCAATTGTAGCGTGTAATAGGGGTCAACGGTCCGCACCCATTTGCAACCGAACGCTTTTACGACATCTTTTATTTGTACGGGTGTCATGGGCTCACGGTTGCTAGATAATCCAGTACTTGGGGTAGGCTGATGGCCAGTCATTCCGACCCAATGGTTCTCCATTATCATTAACATCATATCAGCGTCATTATAGACGGCATTAAGGACTCCGGTCATGCCCGAATGGAAAAAAGTCCCATCACCAATGAAGGCAAAGACATTCTGATCAGACTTGTGAGCAATACCTTGAGCCACACCAACACCAGCACCCATGCAAATTACCCAATCGCAGAGCGCAAAGGGCGAACGGACACCTAGCGTGTTGCAGCCAATATCGCCTCCAAAGACACCAACTCCGTCTGTTGCTTTTTTCATTGCATAAAAGGTTGCCCGATGAGGACATCCTGGACAGAACGTGGGTTCCCGAGGTGGTATTGTAGATCTACCTCTCTGGGCTTTCTTCATGATCGTTTTAAACCGGTCACCCAATTCGATACCTAAGATTTTTGCCAGTCCTATTTGAACATCATCAACATTTAATTCACTTGCAGCTGCGAACGTATCCTTTCCATGCAATTCAACCTGAATTCCGGCATCGAAGAGAATTTCTTTTACTTCATTTTCTAAGAACCCTAATAATTCCTCCACGATAATAAGCTTCTCCAAGTTGTGATCTTTCGCAAACTTCTCGATTTCGGGAGGTGATAGTGGGTAGATAATGCCTAATTTCAATACCGGAATGTCATAAATCCCTAAAAGATCCAAAGCTTCCAAGACATATCCAAAGGAGGTCCCAGACGTTATGATTCCAGTAGTGGAGGTCCCTTCTAAGACCCGGTTGATCTCGAGACGATCCATTCGCTTTTTCATTTTTTTGATAATTTTCAGGAGGTTCTTTTTATTTTGGATTGAAACTACCTGTGCATTGACAAATCGACTAATTGCAGCTTTAAATTCACCCTTATCCTGGGCAGGTTTGATGTCGCCTAGCTTAATCGTTCCTACAGAATGGCAGACACGGCTCGAGGGATAAAGAAGAACAGGTATATTATATTGTTCTGAGATTTCGAACGATTTCAATAGATATTCATAAGCCTCCTGAACATTTGCGGGTTCCAAAATGGGCATGTTGACGTGATATCCAAACCACCGGTCATCCTGTTCTGACTGCGAGCTGTATGACCCAGGGTCAGAGGCACAAATGATGACTAACCCACCTGTCTTGCTAGTTCCAGATTGAGCAATCGTATGAAGCGGATCAGACGCCACGTTTAGCCCTACATGTTTCATCGTGCATAAGGACCGAATGCCTATCCAAGATGCACCTGCAGCGCCTTCAATGGCAGCTGCTTCATTGATAGAATATTCAAAGTAGAAATTTGGAATGTCCTTGGCTAGATATGAGAGGGCGTCCCCAATCTCTGAGGCAGGGGTTCCAGGATATGTTGAAGAAAAACCGACACCTGCTTCTACCGCAGCTCTGGTCATTGCTTCATTACCCATAACCAGGATTTTTGCACCTGGTTCATCTACAAGCAATTCTTTGCTAATTTTCAATCCCTCCACTTATTAGGCTTCGATTTTCCTTACTTCGCCTTTCTCCAATTTCTGGGATCCGCACTGGTCACAATATTTTGCATCCCAGGTACAGGCACGACCGCAATCTTGACAAACCATTGGAATAACTACTGGACAGGAATAATCATGTTCGACGAGCACGCAGTTATCGCACCCACAACATAATTCATAATAGCGTCCGAGGCGCTCAATTTGCCCCATAAAGAGCGTGTTATTCGCAGGAATAACGGGCTTTTCACTAACCTTATAAAGATCTTGCGCACCCAAACCACATGCCATGCTCAGAATGGCATCAGCCTGTCCAAGCTCTTCTTCGATGAATTTTAGATCCCGTTTCACGACCCGCGTGTCGCATGGATTCTGGCACATCAATGTTCCAACGATTTCATGGTCAGCGGATAATTTCTCAGCCATCTCTTTAACTTGTTCAGATCCACCAGTTTGACAGATCGATGAACAATCTTGGCATCCAATGATAACTAATTTCTTATAATCCTTCAGCATTTCTTTAACTTCTTCAAACGGTTTTGGTTGAGTTATAATCATAGCTCTTCACCTTTTTTTTATTATTTCTTCCTTCTTCCGGTTGAACACCTTACATTTTGCTCTGAATTCTCTCAATTTAGTAAAAAACTTCTTAGGGAGCACCCGCTCCGCTTCAGTGTCGCAACCAAATGTAAGGTTGTAATAAAGTAATTAATAATCTATAAAAAAAATGGATTTATGTAACTTTTGATGACCTTTAAATAATTCCAGATCTTCCGTCCCATACACTTAAGGAATTACCAGACTTCAAATTTCAAATCTTCTACTTCTTTGAAATGTTCATCTCGTGATACTAGAATCAATTGATATTGTATAGCAATTGCAGAAATCCAAATATCATTTTCAGGAATGGGACGTCCTTTATTATATAGTTTTACTTTAATAGCAGCATAGAATTTAGCTGTTTCTGTATTTACACCTAATATTATGTTTGTGGCAGAGAAATCCTCAATTTGCTTAAGGTTCTGGTTTTTTTCCTTTGATTTTTCTGCCCCATAATAGAGTTCTCCTATAACAATACAGGGAATAAAAATTTCCTCTGCTTGAGTAAAATGTTCTTGGATTGCTGTATCTTCTGCGAAATGGGCGATTATTATATTTGTATCTAGTAAATATTTACCATTCAGGGACATCTACTCTTTCACAACCCTCCGCAATGGCTTCCTTCATAGTCTGTAGGTCTTCTTGTGAAATACAACCCGCAAATCTAAGAAGTTGTTTTCCTGGAATACCTTTAGGTAATTTTTGAGTTAATGAATCCATAAATTCTAATACTTTTTGCTGAAGCTTGTGTGGTAATGCATTAATTCGCTCTAGTATCTCTTTTTTTAACGATGATGGTCCCATACTTGACATCTCAACAATTGATTCGAAAAATCTAATTTAAAATCCTAAAATAACTAGAACTTTCTTTTCTCTTCAATAATGTACTATGTCATTATCTTTTAAATTTGTTAATTATTTTTAAGAGTTCGATCAATGAAATAGTAGTTTAAAATTTTAAAAAAAATAATTAAATGAATAATAATCAACCCGGTGGGAAAAAAATGGATGAGTGGCAGCATGAATATGTGGAAACGAATGGCATTCGCATGCATTATATGACCTTTGGAAAGGGTCCCTTGATGGTGCTTCTCCACGGCTTCCCTGAATTTTGGTACTCCTGGAGATTTCAAATTGGGGAACTCGGGAAATATTTCAAAGTAGTGGCACCAGATTTACGGGGTTATAATAAAACCGACAAGCCAGAAGGCGTGAAAAATTATAAAATTGGCATATTAATTCAAGATATTCTCGGTCTCGTGGAAAATTTGGGGGAAAAAAGAGCGGTCATCGTAGGACATGACTGGGGAGGCGCGCTTGCCTGGGAGTTTGCGAGAAATTTCCCTGAAGCGACTGAAAAATTGATAGTTTTGAACTGTCCCCCTATCAACATTCTCACTCATGAAATAGCCTCAAATGAGAAACAGCGGAAGCGGAGCGAATATATATTTTTCTTTCAACAACCTGAAGTTCCAGAGAAAACATTAAGCGATAACAACTATGCCATGCTGAAATATACATTGAAGGATATGGCAATCAACAAGAAACTATGGGATAAAGAGACATTAGCGAAATATGTAGAAGCTCTGAAAATGCCAGCCTTGAGATGTGGTATTAATTATTACCGAGCGGCAGTTCAATATCCACTCAGGGCGAAACAAACGCGATTAAAAGTCAGATGCCCAACACTCGTTATTTGGGGTCAACGAGACAAAGCGTTGGGAGTGGAACTGACCCGACACTTTCCTAGCATTGTAGAAGGCCCCTATACGATTAAATTCATACCAGATGTTGGGCATTGGGTGCAACAAGAAGCACCAGAACTGGTGAATGAATACATCCTAGAATTTCTGGGAGTTAAAGTTTAGTAAGATTTGAAGATTTGAAAAGTAGAAGCAATTATTAAAATGACATCAAATAATTCAACTCCGGATGAAAAGTCGTTTCTTAAGAACACGTTAACCATTATTCGGCACGCATTATTTTACGCGGGCTCAATCGGAGTATTTCTTGTTTCACTTATAGCCTTCCTAATTTTATTTGGAATTCCGACCTGGAGAGTATTCTATGTGTTTGAGGAACTGATTTATTTAGGTGAGGTGGATGAGCTTTTGACTCTTTTTATGGGGAACTGTTTCTTCTTGCTGCTCTCGGGAATTGGGACCTACTTTGCAGTTAAAAAAGTGATCAGACGATTGAAGAAAAGACGGTATAAAGTTAAAAGACTTCTGAGAATTTTCACCATCATCACCTTAGTCTTCGCAATTGGATTCCTGATTATAATTGATTATTATAACGTGGAAATCCATCAATACAAACGACAGAATAAAATTCAAGTCACGATTATCACCCAGGGGCATGCAGATGTTGCGCTTCGATATACAGAGTTGTATCTTAAGCATTATCCACTAGATGCCGAATCATATTACATCCAAGCCCTGGCATATACTCAGCTTAATCGTTTGGGCGATGCAATGAATGCAATTTCAAAAGCTGAGGTGTTAGGGCTCACTTTCGATCGATTTCTTGCAGGGCCCCGTAACTTGTTTTCTGATCTATACAATTATTCTGCATTTAAGACCTATGCGAGCGCTAAAAATATCACGTTAATTCACGGACCCGTGTTAGGAAATGTACGACCAAATAACGTTTCTGTATGGATTCGAACTACTGATGAAGTCAATGTTTCTGTCCGTGTCTCTAAATTTATGAACATGTCCAGTCCAATCACATCTGCATTAGAGAGAACTAATGCATCCCGGGATTTTACGGCGATAATTGAAGTGAATGGATTAGAAAATAATACCATATATTATTATGAATTAAATATCAATGGAACTACGCATTCAATCATCCCTACACCATCTTTTAAGACCGCTCAAACTTATGGAGCTGGGACCCAGTTCAAAATCGGGTTCGGCGGTGGAGCGGGATACAATCCTCCGAACGAACGCATGTGGAATACTATTTTAACCAGGGATCTTCAGGCATTTTTCTTTTTGGGTGATAATATCTATATAGATGCACCGGAAGTACCCGAGACCCAGCGCTATTGTTACTATCGCCGGCAATCCAAACCTGAATACAAAAATCTTACAGCATCTACTCCTATCTACGCAATTTGGGATGACCATGATTTTGGAATGGATGATTGTACAAGTTCGCTTGAGTTAGACAACCCCCCGTGGAAATTATCAGTTTTAGATGTATTCAAAGAAAATTGGGTTAATCCATTTTATGGAAATGGGAGTGTAAATCCTGGTGTATTTTTCAATTTCACTATAGGGGATGTGGATTTCATGATGCTCGATTGCAGGTTTTATCGCCAAGATCCTTCGGAATTCGATACGCCATCGATGTTGGGGCCTGGTCAAAAACAATGGCTGTTCCAGACTTTGAATCAAACAAATGGAACGTTCAAGGTACTGGTAAGTTCGGTTCCTTGGGCCCCTGGAGCCAAACAAGTTGCTTTTAAAGCAAAAGACACCTGGGATGGGTTTCCTAGTGAGCGTGAAGAAATCTTTTCCTTCATTGAACAGAATACAATTGAAGGTGTTATATTAATATCTGCCGATCGGCACCGATCTGATGCCTGGCGGATTGAGCGGGAGACTGGGTATCCCTTATACGAATTTATGAGCTCGAAACTAACGAATTTACACACACATAACGTGCTAAAAGAATCACTATTCGGCTATAATGAGAAACAATCATTCGGGCTCGTATCATTTGATACCCTGCAAGCAGACCCAGAGGTAACCTATCAAATCGTAAATATAGATAATGAAGTGATCCATAGTCTTACCTTAAAAAAAAGTGATTTGACTTTCTCATGAATCTAATTTTTGCCGATATTGGGCATATTGCCACATAAGGCTCATTATTCTTGGGGCAACTTCCGGGAGAAAAACAGGCAGACCACGAGATTGTACAAATTCAATTAAAGAATCGGATCGTGTGAGAAAAAGGTTTGTAAATAGAATCGGGATTTTCGCTCTTCGTCCAATTCGCAGCAAAGTCTTGAATAAATCGAACATTATCACACGGGTTGCTTCAATCATGTCTTCATTAAACTGCTTCTTAATTGGATCTAAAATTGGATTATCGCTTTCAACAAAGTAGTTAAACCATTTTTCCATTGAGAAAATTCCATAATAGATGAGTGAATCCACTTCTCCAGATCGAGTAAGAAGTTTAGGAACTTTCACGTAAAAATTGTCCCATGTCATATCGAAAGTAATATCGATGGGGTTTTTTACAGAAGCGGTGAACGGTAGAATGGAATTCAATTTATCTTGAAGAGACTCAGAAAGTAAAGGGACTTCCAAATTGTGTTTTTCACAGAGATCAGCGATTGTAGTTCCAGGTCCGCCTCCAACAGTAACGACACCTACTCGAGGGCCTTTTGGAAGGGGTTGCATCGTCACGGCTTGAAGAAAATTGAG
This sequence comes from Candidatus Helarchaeota archaeon, assembly GCA_013375455.1. The sequence goes on from JABXJT010000017.1 coordinate 18,632, forward strand.
CATTTCCGTGGGACTATCAGTTACCAGAATTCCAGCTTGTTTTAGAGCAGGATTCAGGACTGCTGTAGGTGTGGATATTGTACCTGTATGAGATAATGCGGCTCGCATCCCAGCTTCTCCGTGTCCAATGGGAGCTGCAATAATAGGTTTTTGTTGCGAGGTTCGCTTCGCTACTTTAATAAATTCTTTAGGACGTCGTAATCCTTCAAGATAGAGTCCAATTGCACTGATTTCAGGGTCTTCAGCAAAGGCTTCGAGGAAATCAACCATATCAGTATTCGCTTCATTTCCTACAGAAACAATTTTTGATATGCCAAGGCGGAGATTTTCTTCAATTGTGAAGAGAATGTGGCATGCCCAGGACCCGGAATGCGAAATTATGCCCACCTTGCCAGGAGGAGGAGGGAGAGGAACTGGGGTACAATTCAAATCACTTCCTGGGACGATAACTCCGATACAATTTGGCCCTAATATGTAAATTCCGTGTTTGGTAGCAACTTCTTGCAATTTTTCGCGTCCTTCCAGATTACCAATTTCGGAGAACCCTGCGGTTACGCAAATAGCATGGTGAATGCCTTTTTTACCACATTCTTCAAGAAGTTGAGGGACAACCCGTGTAGGTGCAACGATAAGCGCAAGATCTATTGGTTCAGGAACATCTACAGCTGATTTATAGGTATCAAATCCTAAAATTTTTGATTCGCGAGGGTGAATCAAATAAATTTTCCCCTTATAACCGCCCGATAAGAGATTAAAAAGGTGCATATTTGCAAATTTGAAGGGAATATTAGAATTACCGTAAATAGCGATTGATTTTGGATAAAAAAAGGTTTTCAATTCTTCGTATTTCTCTGACATTACTTGAACCTTCCAGTTATCTTACGCTTAAAACCAATATATAAAAGATTAAAAATACAACCCTAAACCGCTGAAAAGAGTACAAATATTATAAAAGGTAGATTTTGAAATTAGGATAGATATTAAGATGGATAAAAAGAGAATGCAAATGAAGAATCAGAGCACTTCAAAAGATTCAAAGAAGCTGCTTGAGTATATAAATAAGCTTGCGCCGGAATATACCGTGAAATTTACGCATGTCTGTGGCACGCACGAACAAGTGCTCAGTCAATATGGCATCCGATCGGTACTTCCAAAAATGGTGCAATTGATAGCAGGGCCTGGTTGCCCCGTTTGTGTCGTCCCAGCTCAAGATATCGACGAAGCGATTGAACTTGCTAAAAGGGAAAATGTGATGTTAACAACATTTGGCGATATGTCCAGGGTTCCTGCTAGTCGGTTGTCATTATATGATTCAAGAACTGAAGGTGCTGATGTTCGGGTCGTTTATAGTCCGCTAGATGCTGTAAATTTGGCAAAAGAAAATCCTGAGAAGGAGATAGTCTTCTTTGCCGTAGGTTTCGAGACGACAGTGGCCCCAATTGCTGCTGAATTACTCCAATCCCCACCCGAAAATTTTTCGATCCTCTGCTCCCATCGCTTGATTCCACCAGCCATGCATCTCCTGATGGGAATAGGGGAACTCCATATTGATGGGTTTCTCTGTCCAGGACACGTAGCGACAATTATAGGAGTAAAACCATTTGAATTGATAACGCAAGCGTATCATATTCCGACCGTCGTGAGTGGATTTGAACCCACTGATGTATTAATGTCCATAGCAATCCTGTTAAAGCAGTTGAAAGAAGAGAAGGCAGAAGCAGCTAATCAATATACACGGTTTGTGAAGTATGAGGGAAATGAAAAGGCGCAAAAGATGATATCCCAAGTGTTTGATCCATATAGTGCGCAATGGCGGGGAATTGGACGCGTCCGGGATGGCGGGTACGAGGTCAAGGAAGAACTTGAACATCTTAACGCGCGGAAGAAGTTTAATCTCAAACCTAAAAAAGGAATTGATATTAAACCCGGCTGTATTTGTCATTTAATCGTGCTTGGAAAAGAAACCCCGGATGAATGCAAGTTATTTGGAAAGGAATGCACCCCCAATCATCCCTACGGTCCTTGCATGGTTTCGCGAGAGGGTACTTGCAATATCTGGCATAAATATGGGAAAATTGATTTTTTCGCTGATTAAAGGGAATTGCAATGAAAGGCGTTCTCCACGTTACGGGCATCGTACAAGGGGTGGGATTCCGACCATTCATTTATCGCTTGGCAAAGCGATACGGACTCAATGGTTTCGTTTTAAACATGGGGAATTTTGGGGTAAAGATAGAAGTTGAGGGCGAAGAGCAGGCGATAGAAAAATTTATAGAAAGTATTCGGAGAGACCACTCGAAAATTGCAAGGATTGATGAAATCGAAATTGAATGGATTGATAAGGCGCCAGAATATTCAAAATTTGAGATTTTAACGAGTGTTAAAAAGCCGGGGGATTTGATAGTTCTTCCGCCTGATGTGGCCATTTGTAATGATTGTCTGGCTGAGTTTCACGACCCTAAAAAGTTTCCTACACGGTATTACCAGTATCCTTTCATCGCATGTTCCGTCTGTGGACCGCGTTATACGACAGTCGTGGATTTACCATACGATCGACTCCTTACGACCATGGATAAATTTCCATTTTGCGATGATTGTGCGCGAGAGTATCAAGATCCAGAGGATAGGCGCTATCACGCCCAAACATATGCCTGTCAAGCTTGTGGTCCTAAATTTACCTTATATGATAATAATGGAGAGTTAATAGAAAGTCAAGAACCTTTCTTAGAGGGCGCGACCTTAATAAATGAAGGAAAGATTTTGTCTTTGATGGGAATCGGAGGAGTTCATCTAGTTTGCAAACCAGAAGATGATATCGTCCTGGAGTTAAGAAGGCGAAAAAGAAAAAGAAAGTATAAACCATTCGCAATAATGTCACCATCGCTAGAAAAAATCAGGACTTTTGCTATTATAAATCCAATAGAGGAAGAATTACTCACATCTTTTCGGCGTCCCATCGTACTGCTTCAACAGAACGAGATTTATTATTTATCAAAAGAAGTAGCACCTGGATTAACGAATATAGGAGTTTTTTTACCTTATTCCGGCATCCATTATCTCCTATTTCAGAAGTATGAGTTTCCTGCCTTGATTATGACGAGTGGAAATATTTCCAACCTCCCGATGGCCATTAATCGGGAGAACGTTATCAAAGATTTGAAGACTCTTGCTGATTATTTTCTTTTACACGATCGCCCCATCTATCAGCGGGCAGATGATTCTGTAGTTAGAATAGTGGGGGATAAATATGCAATCATTCGTCGATCTAGAGGATATGTGCCTGAACACATAGACATTCCTTTCGATACGAAGGGGCTGCAAGTTATTGCCTACGGCCCTGAGCTTCATTCTACCGGGGCAGTCCTAAAAAAGAGCAGATGCTTCCCAACACAACATATTGGGGATGTTACAAGCCTAGAATTGATGGACTTTTTAGACTCTTCAGTTTCACATCTTATGAAATTATTACGCATTGAGAAACCAAACGCGATAGTTTGTGATAAGAATCCGATATTTCTTTCCACTCAGCTAGCTAAGCGGAAAGTGGAAGAATATGGGTGTAATATGTTCCAAATTCAACATCATCATGCCCATCTCTTGGGGTTAATGGCAGAATATGGGGTGCAACCTGAAGGTGAAATCATTGGAATTGCGCTCGATGGGGTAGGATACGGAAAGGAGGGAGAAGTATGGGGTGGAGAAATCTTCTTATCAAAATATGATAAATTCAAATCATTAGCGCAATTGCAGCTACAACCAATGCCAGGCGGCGATCGCTGTGTCTATTTTCCTGTTAGAATGTTAGCTGCAATGTTATCAAGCAATCTTTCCCAAACCGAATTAGAAGACATAATCAGAAAGAATTATCTTAACGGATTACCTCATCATGAAAATGAATTAAAAGCGCTTCTCTCCCAATTGAGTTCAAAAAATCAATTATATTATACCTCAGGAATGGGAAGGGTTTTAGATGCGCTATCAGCCTTGCTTCAAGTCTGTAATGAACGAACGTACGAGGGAGAACCTGCAATTCGGCTAGAACACTTTGCATTGCGGGGAGATCCACTAGCGTTTAATTTTAAGATTCCCCTGTCACGAACTCAGAAAATTTGGATTAATACTTCAGAAGTGATTATGCAAGCATTGGAATATGTGGAAGCAGGGGAAAATCCCAAAGACATCGCTGCGTCTGCACAATACAACTTGGCAATAGAAATTGCAAATGTTGCAATTGAGCTTGCTCAAGATAGGGGAATTAATCAAATTGGTTTTAGTGGTGGCGTTGCATATAATGCAGCAATCACCTTGACAATCAAAAATCAGGTGGAAGCAGCTGGATTATCATTTCTGCAACATGAAAAAATTCCCCCAGGCGATGCTGGAGTAAGCACGGGACAATGCGTTTTTGGTGCTATCAAATTACTTCACAAATAATTTAAAATCTGAAAATTTAACAAACCCGAGGGATTGGCTCGCCATAGGGCATTTCGACAATGCGATGCCCGCCAATTTTTGTTTCTAAAATGACTAATCCTGACCTTTCAGATTTAGCTGTACCTATGATTGCTGCATCCTTTCCATACTTTGTTTTTTTTATTGCGTTTAAGACATTATTCGCATCATCTTCTCTGACTCCAATTAATGCCTTTCCCTCGCAAGTCACTTCAAAAGGATCAATGCCAAGCATCTCGCTTGCCGCGTGTACTGCTTCTTTTATGGGGATTTGATCTTCTTTTAACCAAATGCTCACTTTGGACTTTTCGGCGAATTCGTTTAATGCAGCAGCAATACCGCCACGAGTTGGATCTTTCATTGCCGTAACTTTGCCTGCCTGTAATGCTGCTTGAATCGTGTCCACGAGCGGGGCAGTATCTGAAATCAATTCAGTCTCAAATTCTAGACCTTCACGATGGGCCATAATAGCGATTCCATGATCACCGATTGAGCCTGTTAGGATGATTTTATCACCGGGCTTCAGCCCTGAATCCATGACAATTTGATCTTTTTTAACGATTCCCAAGCCGAAAGTGGAAATGAGAATTTGATCGATATTGCCCTTAGGAATTACTTTGAAATCACCTGCAATGATAGCAATGCGAGCTTCTTTAGCAGTTTCGTTCATAGTCTCTAAAATTTCTTTTAATTTTTGGGTTTCAAAGCCTTCTTCAACAACGATCGTGTCAGCAATTGCGAGTGGAGTCCCTCCCATCATTAGAATATCATTTACAGTTCCTGCAATTGCTAGTTTACCAATATTTCCGCCGGGATAAAATATGGGATGCACTGCATGCGCATCACCAGCGAAGATGATCTGGTGATCCTGTAACGGGACGCTACCACCATCGTCCAATTCTTTGAGGCCAATCCCATCAGGAACATTTTTTTCTGTGATGATATTTGATATTAATTGAATGATTTCACCCATCACGCTGCCGCCTGCGCCATGTGCCAACGAAATTCGTTCTGGAAGCTTATTTTTAGCATTAGCCACTTTTAATCACGTTCTAATTTCTGCTCTTACTACAAAAATATAGTATTATTAGATTTTTTAATGTGGCTTTCTGATGAGTGAAAGTAAAAGAAGAAGATTTATTCAAGACTTTCGGCGAGTTCCTGAAAGAGTTTCAAGCGTTCTTTTGCTTCCTCTTCATGTAATTTTTCAATTGCATACCCCGCGTGGACAATAACGTAATCGCCGCTGGAGACCGATTCCAATAAGGAAATCCCCACGCGTTTTGTAACCCCTCCAAAATCAACCTTGGCATAATCCCCTGTCTCATCGATCTCAAGCACCTTTCCCGGAATTGCTAGACACATCTCAAAAACCTAGATTTATTTTTTTCAATTTAAATAGTCACATTAACTAACAAAAATTTTTTTACCTAAAACCTTGTTGGTTACATATCAAGAAATCGCGAACCGAGGGAAAGGTAATGGACGATGAGAATCCTTTTAATATTTGTACGTGGGATGTGAACGCAGATTGCGACAGTTGTTATGTCAAAGAAAAGTTAAATTGTAAATTTGACCGAAAATTTTTAGCAGGGTTTATAACTTATGTTATTCCCTTCTTCTTTTGTAGTATTTTCGGTATGATTTACACCGCAATTGTAACGGGAATTTGGTGGTTATTAATCGGGTATGGAATTTTTCTCGTGCTGTTTTTTACTGTAATTGAGATGCGAATTCTCTGTCGACATTGTCCCTACTACGCGAAAGAAGGGAAGACTATCCATTGTCACGCCAATGAAGGGTTACCACGCCTTTGGAAGTACGATCCCACACCACTTAGTCGCGTCGAGAAATTGGCTTTTTTGGCATGCTTAGGTTTCTTGGGATTCTTTCCCATTTTTACCGAAATTTATGGAATATGGTATATATCGATGAATTACGCGATTTATGGTTTTTACGCACTCTTAGGCCTGATTGGAATCGCAGTTGCATCTTTAATTACAGTTCTTGCATGGCTTTCTAACCTTCAAATTTTCTATTGTCCATCTTGTATAAACTTCAGTTGCCCACTCAATCGAGTTCCCGAAGATGATGTTAATGCGTATTTAGAGAAAAACCCTATCATGAAAGATGCTTGGGAAAAGTACGGTTATAGACTAAAGAAATAGAGAGGTTATTTTTATACATTCATCCCCCGAGCTGAAATATCCCATATGCCGATAATTTCTCCGTTTTGAATGACATGAAAGAAATCATAAAGATTAACTGTCGTGCAAATATGGGCGGTGATTGCTTCAATTTTATCGCCGATGTTAAGTTCAACTTTTGAGCTGCAAGTACATTGGCAATGTTCCTCTGAAAGAGCTCCAAGGCTGACTTTTCGTCCATATCCTTTGAATTCAGGGTTGCCCTTATCAATCGTGATTGCTTTCAACCCCATATCTAAAGTAATTATACCCTTCACGGGTTTATTTTTCACGGTGGTTAAGACGGTTAAAGCAATATCAAAATCAGGAACTAATGAATGGTAATGATGATCCTGAAATATATAGGAACCTGGCTGAATTTCAGTCACGCCTGGGTACGTTCCAGTGATATTGTACGTTCCCGTCCCACCGCCAGTTATAACATTACAGTCAATGCCATTTTCTTCAATTAATTCTTTCGTTTCAACCACATTTTTCATACAGGCCTTTGTCTGGGCCTCTTTTTGGTCGAAATCCTTGATGTACATTAAATGCCCCTCATACGCCTGTAATCCATGTAATTTAAGATGTGTTGATTTTTCAATTAATTTAGCCAATTCTAAGGCAGCATCGCCAGGCAGAACTCCAGACCGATCCATCCCCACGTTCAAATCAATTAACACTTCCAATTCCACATTTCGTTTACTTGCAGCCTGGTTCAAATCTTCCACGTTTTTCTTGGTATCTACAATGACCATAGTCCTTGTGAAGGTATTTAAGTTCAGAACGCGTTGAATTTTCTCTGGGCTGATAACTTCATTTGCTAATAAAATATCATTTACTCCACACGCCGCAAATACTTCAGCTTCGCTCACTTTTGCCACGCAAATGCCTCGTGCGCCTGCAGCGAGTTGCATGTGAGCAATGATTGGGCACTTATGCGTTTTCACGTGAGGACGAAGGTTAATGCCTCTATTTTTTGTAAATTCAGCCATTTTTTTGATATTTCGCTGTAAAATATCATAATCAACGACCAAGGCCGGTGTGGAAACCTTTTCCTTCCAAGATTCACTCATTCAGCATACCTCTTAGATTAAATTTCAAATCGTTTTTTTTAAAAGGAAGACTCTACTTACTTTGAATGCTTGAAAATAGGAAAAAGGTTAATTAATTTTTTTAAAAACGAGTTAGTCCAATTTAGGTTCATTGTCAATGGGTTTTTTTACAACCGAACTCTTCATGCATCATCGTGCATAACCCACAAATTTCATTTACGAGCGAGTCGGGAGTAGCCGATTTGGTTGCGATGGCTTCAGTAAGAGCGAGTAGCTTTTCTTTAACTTGTGGATATTTTTGGATTAATTCAGAGCCGATGATCCCTCGTTCGCCATGAAGATAATAACTTACTGAGGCTTGAGTAATCCCTAACTTCTCAGCTATCTTACTTTGGCTTAATTTGTATGTATGGTTTAATTCTTTCACGATGAATGCTTTAAAGGAGGGTAATACGTCCCGTACTATAATTTCGCATGGAAATTGCACGATTCTCATCTTGTCAAGATCGCTTATAACACTGTTAAAATACACAGGTTCACAAATATAAAAACTTCGTGTAATAATTACCTATAAATACGGACGACTTTTATACGACAAGAATTGTAAGAAAGTGATTCAATTCTTTTGAAAGATATATCGATTTTCTTTAAATGTCTATTTCAATGATTCATCCAACACTTGAATTTTCCCGAAAATTATAAGTTCCTTTATGCATGAAAGATGCGTGTTGCAAAGGAATGATATTTATTTGCGTTTTGGTCATTGATTATTAAATACTCCTGGAAATTCTAGATAACGGATGCCCTTTTGCTTTCATTTCAAGTTCGTGGAACCACCCAAAAGGAAGACGTATAGTTGTATACCCTTTAAGTTGCAAAATAGAACTTATTTCTTTTAGAGAATTTAATCCAAACTGCGGAGAACTTAATTCTCCAAAGAGATGTGCAAAAGGGAGGATAACAATATTTGAAACTTTAAGTTGATTAGATATTTTTTCTATTTCAATTATGCTTTTTTCTATGAATATGGGATTTGTTTCATCCCTTTTTTCTATGCTAATAAAGAGAACTAATGCATTTTCAATTTTATCTTCTTTTTGCCTATCCGTTGGTTCTTCAAATACTTTGGAGCGGCCCCTTTTAGTTACTTTGAACCAAAAATACTCCACGTGAAAAGACAGAAATCTCATTTTACCACGCTCAAAATAAAAATATATTGGTATTTCTGCGACTATCGCGCAAAAACCATCATTGTTTCTATATGTTGTATAATTCAGTCGTTAGATAACGTTCTCCTGTATCAGGAAGTACAACAACTATTGTATGTTCTTCCTGAAATTCTTTGGCTACCTCCAATGCCGCCCAAGCTGCTGCACCTGAAGATATTCCAGAGAAAATTCCTTCCAATAAGGCTAACTTTCTGGCGGTTTTTGCTGCATTATCGTATGAAACTGTAATTACCCGATCATATATTGCTGTGTTGAGCACTTCTGGAATGAAACCAGCTCCAATTCCTTGTATTTTGTGGCCTCCGGGTTTACCTCCAGATAAAACTGGGGAATCAATTGGTTCGACTGCAAATATCTTAATATGTTGCCCTATTTTTTCTTTTAGAACTTCTCCAACACCTGTGATCGTGCCTCCAGTACCTATACCTGCCACGAACGCATCAATGTTTCCCCCGGTATCGTCTATAATTTCTTGGGCAGTTGTAGTTCTATGAATTTCCGGATTTGCCTTATTTTTAAATTGTTGCGGTATGAATACATTTCCTTCCGGTTTTGCCAATTCTTCTGCTTTTTCCACTGCGCCTTTCATTCCTTTTGCAGGATCAGTTAAAACTAAATTTGCACCAAATGCCTTCAATATTTTCCGTCGTTCCAATGACATGCTTGAGGGCATAGTTAGAGTCAATTTATAGCCTTTAGCTGCTGCAACAAGAGCTAAAGCTATCCCTGTATTCCCCGAGGTGGGTTCTATAATGTGATCTCCCTTTTTAATGATGCCCGCCTCTTCTGCAGCCTCTACCATTGACATTCCGATTCTATCCTTGACGCTTCCTCCAGGATTGAACGCCTCGATCTTCGCTAGAATAGTAGGTTTTAGCCCTTCATTTATTTTATTCAGTCTAACAAGGGGGGTTCGTCCAATAGTTTCAATTATATTATTATATACCTTTTTATATACCTTCGCCAAAAAACATCAACTCCTTAAAATCTTTTCTTTTTTTCTCTCCTTTTAATTCAATCATCTCATCTTCTAATTCGAGAAGGCGATCTCTTAATTTTTTAATTACCTCCGCAACGGGATCTGGAAGATCTCCATGTTCTAAATCTATCTTTGGAATTTTCTTCCCATTTCGAGCGACTATTCGCCCAGGAACTCCAACTACTACGGAATTATCAGGAACGTCTTTCGTTACAACAGAGTTGGCACCAATTCTAACATTGTCACCAATTTTAACAGGCCCTAATACTTTAGCACCCGTTCCAATAACCACATTGTTTCCAACAGTGGGATGCCTTTTAACTTGATCTGAGCTAGTCCCGCCTAACGTAACATTCTGATAGATCGTTACATTATCACCGATCTTAGCTGTTTCACCAATAACTGTTCCGCTACCATGATCAATAAAGAAATCCTTTCCAATCTCAGCTCCAGGATGAATCTCGATCCCTGTAATTTGCCTTGCAATGTGAGAAAGATATCGGGGGACAAAGGGAAGTCCGATTTCCCAGAAGAAATGAGCCACTCTATGTAAAAGAATAGCTTGAGTACCAGGATAGGACGTAAGGACTTCTACTATACTTCTAGCAGCTGGGTCTTTTTGAAAAGCCGTACGCACATCTGACCCAAAGGAATCTAAAATAGATTCAAGGTGTTTCTTAATTTTTTCAAAATCCGTTTCCTTTATACCAAACTCCAAATTCAACAAGCATTTTGCACAAAACTCACTTTTTTCCTTTGCGGATAATTTATCTCCACATCCTAGGCATGCTAAACTTTGCTCCAATTTTATCTCACCAATTCCTACATCAATTACTAAGGTAATCTTAATACTTTTTTATCACAATTTTCCACTCATTTTCATTTATTGGATTGACACTAACAATCTCACCTAGATTCTGTTCTTTCACGCTACGTGGTATGTTTTCCACGGCTGGGGGGTAATCAACAATCACTTCTAGAATACTATGCTCGTCAATTTCTTCTAAATTAAGTTTAGTCAATACAAACGTGTATGGGCATACTTCACCCGTTAAATTAATCGTTTTAACATTACTAATCGTCATTTTACTCACTCTTTTCAAGTTTCACATGTTTCACCTTTATAATAATCAAAAATCTTCAGTAAATCTACAGAATCTTTACCGCAGGCTTTACAATTTTCAGATTTTTGGATAGTAACCTTTTGAAAATCTAAATTTGCAATGTCTATCGATAAAAGGCCATTAGTAATGAGTTTCCCAAATTTGAGGAGATATTTAATTACCTCACTTGCTTGGATGGACCCAATAATCCCCGGAACTGCACCGAAAACTCCTGCTTGAGAGCAGCTAGGAACCATGCCAGGGGGTGGTGGGGCAGCAAAAATACACCGGTAACAAGCAGTTTTTTTTGGGATGACCGTTAATATTTGCCCGTCATACTTGAGAATCCCAGCAATCGTAAAGGGAACCTCTTCGATAATGCAGGCATCATTAATAATATATTTCGTGGCGAAATTATCAGAGCCATCAATGACATAATCGTAATGTTTGATAATTTCTCGAGCATTCTTTGGGGAAAGTCGGGTTTCAATTGTTTGAACGGTGATATTCGGATTTATGGCCCTTAGTTTCTCTGCCACAGAAAGCGTCTTGGGTCGACCGATATCCTTAGTGAAATGCAAAATTTGTCGTTGTAAATTACTTACATCTACTTCATCGAAGTCTAATATTCCTAATTTTCCAATCCCCGCTGCTGCAAGATATACAGACGCAGGACAACCCAATCCCCCAGCTCCCACAATAAGAACGGAGGATTCTCTCAATTTCTTTTGTCCTTTTCCGCCCACTTCCTTCATAACGATTTGCCTACTATACCTTCGGATCTCTTCTTCGGTAAATCCAAACATTCATTCACCTCACTTTTTTTTAAATTGGTTTCAAATTCTTGCATTTTCTCGGCTTTTTTGAGAGCGGCATAGAGGTCTTCAAAAAGATGGAATGGTATCCCGAAAACTAATTCATTATCTGTATATCCTGAAAAGATTCGCGCGCCATGGCAAAGCATTGATAGATTCGGGGTTTTTTCTGTAATAGTATGAGCCACAATCTCGCCGCAGACTGCCATAGATGCTCCAAAAGTAGCTCCAACTTTTCTTTTTGATATTCTACGCAGCGCACCTACTAAAATCATGGCTTGTTTCGCATTCACGATGAACGCGATGGAATCTATTGGATATTTTAAGTAGTTTACGGGGGCAAGAACGACAGATTTTGTGGTGGCTGGCTTTATTCGAGGATTGAAATCAACGTATTCCGGCTCTGTAAATCCTAAACAAATATACGGTGTATAACAATCTGGATCTTCATCAGCCTTAAGCACTATTTTTTTTCCTTGGGCAGCAAGGCGGACATAATAACAAAACCGTTTCTTACAATTGATAACTTGAAAAGATTGATCCCAAGAGGATTCATTATTTTGAACGATTTTGATTCCAACTGGATAATAATCCGCAATCAAGATCTTCTGAATGTGCTTAATTTTAAAGCTGAGAGAATCCATTAGTCATAACTCATCCTTTATCTATTATTTTTAGCCTCCCGCTGCAGCTGGTAGTAATGATATCTCATCTCCGTCAGTCAGGCTAGTTTCAAGTCCTTCAAGATGTCTAATATCTTTTCTGTTCACTGCTACAATTATATATCTTTTAATTTTGCCTGAATTTTTATCGAAAATTCTATTTTTCAGGGTTTCACCATAAATTGTGAAAATTTTTCCCAAGGCGTCTTGTACTGTTCCATCGATGTCAATTTCGATCGTATTGGATTGGGTTATATCTTGAAGAGATGAAAAAAATAGGAATTTAACTTTCGACAAGAATCACATCCTCCTTATAGTGAGTATAATTTTTTAATGCCTCTATTGTGGGTTTAATTATTGGGATTTCTTGGATTAAGTTCGTAATAGTTTGATGTGCTTTGAATCCGTTTCCAGTTATGAGCACTACGACGCTTTCATCTTTGGCAATTTCACCCTGTTCGACCAACTTGATTAAACCAGCTAAAGTAACGCCACCAGCAGGCTCCGTGTAAATGCCCTCTTTTTTAGCTAGCAATTTAATGGCATCAGTTATTTCTAAATCCGTCGGAGCGGCAGCAGAGCCTTTAGTCGAATTAATGATGTTGATGGCCTCGTATCCACTCGCAGGATTTCCTATCGCTAAACTCTTGGCTATGGTTTGGGGTTTTTCAATTGGAAAGATGTCATTTTTTGTGTGGCGTGACGTGACAATCGGCGCACAGCCTACAGGTTGGGCACCTGAAATACGAGTTCCGTTTGTTTTAGTGAACCCTATTGTATCTAATTCATATAACGCTCTATAAACAGAGCATAATAATGCCCCACTACCCATGGGAATGATGATATTATCCGGCGGGGTCCAATTTAACTGTTCACAAACTTCGAAAGCAATTGTCTTGGATCCTTCCGTATAATAGGGGCGAACATTTATGTTTAGAAGACCCCAGTTGAAAGTTTCAGCAGCAAGAACACCTAATCGATTGGCATCATCATAAGTTCCTTCGATTCCAACAATATTAGCTCCGTGGATTGCCGTCTGCGTAATTTTACTGCTCTCAATGGTAGACGGCACAAAAATATAGCAGGGAACACCTGCTTTAGCAGCGTGAGCTGCCGTTGAAGCTGCCAAATTCCCAGTGGAGGCACAGCCGACGGTATGAATTCCTAATTCCAAGCATTTCGAGACTCCAACTGAGGCTGGACGGTCTTTGAATGATAATGTAGGATTGATCGTATCGTTTTTGACATACAATTCTCTCAATCCTAACTCAGCACCTAAATTTTCACAGCGCTGTAACGGCGTGCCCCCATCATTTAAGGACACTATATGAGTCGAGTCTGTAAGGGGGAGTAGTTCTATATAGCGCCAATGATTAAAAATCCGGGTTCTTAGGTCTTCTTTTGAAATTTGTTCTTTAATGACTTCAAAATCATATTTAACTTTTAAGGGACTCCAACATTCTTTACAAATTGTATGTAATTCAAGGGGATATGTTGCGCCACATTCTGGACACTCTAATGCAATTACTCTTTCTGAACTCGTTTTTATCACCTACATTATTACTATGGGTCATACATAACAATGTTAATTATTATTCTCGAAAAACATTTATAAATGTGACGCATATTTCTACCCTAGAAATATTACCGCCACACATAATTTGGCAATAGTTATATTGTCACTTTACATAATTAACATTGTTATAATTGTTTATTTGTAATAATTACCAAGAATTAATCAAAATCGGTTGGAAAAAATGTCTGATTTTAATGATTTAAAAAAACTCCGAATAGGATTTCTTTCAACCATTTATCATACATCATTTATTTTAATGTGTAATAATTGGATTGAGAAGAAGCTGGGAATTGAAGCTGAATGGGAATTACACGGGACGGGTCCAAGTATAATTGGGAATTTTTTAAACAAAAAATTAGATATTGGATATATCGGATTACCACCCACAATTATTGGGATAGATAAAGGAGCTACTATCAAATGTGTTGCAGGTGGTCATGTTGAAGGAACGATAATGGTAGCATTTGATCATTTTAAAGCTTATCATGAGGTTAATCAAAATTTAAATGAGTTATTTCACCAATTTCAAAATAAGGTCATTGCCGTTCCAAAAAAAGGATCAATTCACGATGTAATCCTACGGAATTTAATTAACCAGCTTGGAATGGAGGATGCAATTCAAATATTGAATTATGATATTGCCGATTTTATCTTAATAGACATGCTGGAGAATCAAGTAGATGGAGCAGTTGGGACGCCGGCATTAGCTGCTTTTTTGGCGCAACATCTTAACACGAAAACCATTATTTCTACCACAAATTTGTGGCCTTATAACCCAAGTTACGGGATTGTATGTAGTGATTCTTTGATCAATGTTCATCCTGAAATTGTTGAAGCTTTCATCGAGCTACATCGAGATGCCTGTAAGGCATTACGAGAGACTCCCAAGCGAATTGCTAAATTAGTTGAAGATGAGATTGAATTAATCAAAGAAGATTTTATCTTAGAAACTTTTAAAATCTCTCCGAAATATTGTGCTGCATTGCCACCAGAATATGTAAACTCTACAATGAAATTTGTAGAAACACTCCGTGAATTAGGCTATATTGAGATGAATTTAGGAAAAGCAGTAATTTTTGATTTTACATTTATAGAAAGAGTTCATCCTGAAAAACATCATTATGAAGAAGGGATTAAAGCCTGACAGGGTGTTATATCTGAGAATTTACTTATATCAAGACTGCGATGAATCTAATGTCCACTTAGAAGAGTTACAGAAATTCATTGAAAAAAAATTTGGGTTTTCAGAGATTTTTCTTCGAGGAAAATTCATAGATTTTCATAATAAAGACGTAAAAATAGAAGACCTTGCAAAGGAATTGGCTGCAATTAGGGTAAAGGATATTTATCAGCCGCACGTTGAATATACTCCATTTTATGGAGAAATAGACTTTGAAAGACGATTTTTAATTGGTAAAATTGTAAAAATTAAAGGAATTTTATATGACGGTCTGAAATTATTGTTATTATATTGGGATTTACTTCCAATAAATGAGAGAACATCAAATAAGATTCATATTGCGATAACGAATAGGTTGTTCGGGACATTTTTTGAAGAAGATGGACGCTACCACATAAGATCAATCTTATGTAGCAGATTATCACTAATTTCTACCGCTGGAATAATTGAGGGACCTGCGAAACCACGATTATTTTACAAGTTGAAGCATCAAAGCTCGGCGATGGGCACGAACCTTCCAATAGAGGTATTTAAACAACAGTTTAAAGGACAATTTATAGATTATGATGACCCAAATCTGACGGAAATTCTAAAGGGGTATGTCAGCCAAGCACTATTTTTTAATTTGACAGGAGAACCCTTTTGCTCTGATAAGACCTGTCGATTATTTAATGCGCACTGGCAAGCTGAACTAATAGATGCCCAATTAGGCCATAGAAAATTTTGCGAACCACATCAAAAATTTTTGGAAAATTTCGTGATAAAGGCGAACCATTCCAAAATTGATAAAAAATATTAAAGCAGTGGCGATGGCGGCTTTCTAATGGCATCTTTTTTAACGTAGATGACGGGGGGATTCTCCAGCATTTCCTTATCTCGGAGATCTAAAACTGTTTTACCCAGCTGAGAAAAAGCATAAACTGGAAGAATGGTTCCGAATTTTTTCACGTGTTTGTTTTTCGGTTCAAGAATCTGACGAATGAATTTGGAAGAACACCCATGTGAAATATCGGATTTAATTATGAACTTTTCGTCTTTTTGAGTTACACCTGTCACGTGTATCAAAACGATTAACAACTGAATTGCTTTTTCTTTCTCAATGGTGCGTAGAATCTCAACACTCTTTAATTCGTGTCCTGCGATGGTTACTCCAATTTTTTTATAACCTAGTTCTATTGATTTTTCGACGCCTTTGACTTGATCGGTGCCTGCTTCTTCCTTATCCACGATGTGAGCCCCTAATTTTTCTAATTTTTTAATTATTTTTGGCATGGGAAACGTGCTAATCAGGGCAGGGCTCACCATTCCTATTCCTTGAATCACGTATTTATCAGAAGAGATTATGGATCCTGCACCTTCACAAGGGACAACCGCTGCCTCAATGATTTTTTTATCCATTGCAGTCATAAGACACTCGCTGGCGCCATAACCAATTCCTTGTAATTTTAATCGCAGAATTCTCCTGTTTTTACATAATCCATAAGTTTTAATTTTCCATTGCATGCTTTTGATGATGTCGGCTTTATTTAATATTTCTGAATGCCAACCGGCATATTCTCTAATGGGGCAATATTGTATTAAAGGGTCTTTAACTGAGACAACCTTGCCAGTCTCATCAACTTCAACTCTGGCCTTAGCGCATTCCCACACGTGTATTTTCTTGGGCATGATTGCTATCAATCCAAAAAAGGCTCAAACTACTAATTCTTTCAATTTTTCAAGCACGATTTCAGCAGCTTTTTTCCCTGATAACAACATTGCACCGAATGTTGGCCCCATCCGGGGAAGTCCATAGGTAGTTGAAACTGCCATACCTGTGACAATCAAGCCAGGGTGTACTTCACCTGTATGCTCAACAACTAAATCCTCTGATTGCTCCACGAACATTGCACCCATCCCTGCCATTTTCAGAACACCACGATCTTCAAGGGCTTTGACAACCCATGCATCGTGTCCAGTCGCATCTATGACGTATTTTGCTTCTATGGCAATGGGATCGACGCACGTAATCTCGCGAGGGAGTGCTGAAACAGGTGTCCAATTTATGACAATTCCTGCAACTCTGGAATTCTCACGTACAACAATATCATCAAATTTACACATGTTAAAGATGGTCACGCCCGCATCAGAGGCAGCGGCGATTAGTTTAGAACAAGCCTGTGGACCAGTCGTGTAATAGAGGCCAGGCATGTATTCTTTATAAGAAACATTAAGTTCATCGAAAACTTCATGAGCGGGAGCGCGAACAGTGACCGTGTTCATTAGAAATCCACCAATCCAGAACCCGCCACCTAGATAGTTGTTTCGCTCAACAATTAAGGTTTTTACACCTTTACTGGCGAGTTCCTTCCCTGCCATAAGCCCAGCTGGACCAGCACCAACGATAATCACATCATTTTCCGCATGTTCTTCTAAATCTCTTCCGAAGATTGTAACAATCGCTCGCGTTACATCTTTTTCTCCTACTTTAGCAAACATCCGATAATCAACTCAAATTCTCTTGATAATAACAGTGTTTATAACACTGTTAATTGATATTAAAAATCATAATTAAAAGATTTTGATCTCAAATGTATTAGAAAAAAGAAAAAAATTAGTGTTAAAACGAGAGTTCTAAAGAATTAGAGTTTTTATTTACATTTTCATTTTTTCTCAAAATTAAATGGAACGAAACAAGCTCGTTGCCTCATAACAACTTTAAATGAAAATATGGGTGCTAGCTCTTTATTTACAGAAGGGTATTTTATCACAATCCAAAATGGAGGCAGGGTCTACTCCTTCAAGGTATTTTTCTACGAATTTAGGGCGAATCATCATACAAATAATACAAATTTCTTTTATGACCTCCATATCAGACATTTTATTTCCTATAAGCTTCTCAATTAAGTCCTGTACTGATTTAAATGCTGGTTGCTCTCTTACAATCTCAAGCCCTCTTGCTCCACGTTCTCCACGCAAGTAATGACTTACAGAGGGTTGTGTAAGCCCTAATAAACTAGCAATTTCGTTTTGATTTTTTCCATATTTTTCGTGTAATTCCTGAACTATCACGGCCCTTACTGCAGGTATGATTAGTTTAACATTAATTTCACATGGAGTTTTCATAATATCTTCATCTTTTCATTATAACTTGTTTGTAACTTTTTTTTGTCGATTGTGGTCATTATTTATGAAGTTATTCCACCTTCATAATTGATAAGGATAACGATGTTATAAAGTTTTATGTAACTTAAATGCAAAATTCTTTGATGGTACCTCCTACAATGCTAACATTACTGTTCGAAAATTGGTAATTGCAACAAAATAATAAAAAAAAGATCAAGGCTTCATTGTAATACTCTCAATTTGGGACATAATTTCTGAATCGGTAAAATGAACTAATTCTGAGGCTCCTCGAGGACAAAATGAAGCGCAAACGCCACATCCATGGCATTTTATGGGATCAATAGCAGAAATTTTCTTTTCGCCTCTATTTACGATAGATAATGCGTTAAAAGGACAAACTTCAGTGCATATTCCACATCCAATACAAATATTAGGATTAATTCTGGGTTTAATCCCTTCAAGTTCTATTTCCTCTTTAGATAGGTAACTACAGGCTCTTGATACGGCTCCTTTGGCTTGGATGATTGTTTCATCAATAAACTTTGGGGAATGAGCAAATCCACAAATGAAAATTCCATCTTCAGGAGAATCCAGGGGGCGCAATTTTGTATGAGTCTCTAAGAAAAATTGAGACTCATCTAAGGGCAATCTTAGTTGGTTTATTAAATTCTCATCGACATTTGGAAGTATTCCAGCACTTAAAATCAATAAATCTGTTTTTATCTTGACTATTTTCTGAAATATATTATCAAATACCGAAATAATAATGTTATTATTCTCATAATTAAGGATTGGTTGATTGTCTAGTGTAAATCTTATAAATTTAACACCTAGCTCTCTCACTTTTCGATAATATTCTTCTCTAAATCCACAAGTTCGAGTTTCTCTACATAATATATAAATATCGATTTCGGGGTTCAAATTTTTTGCTGCAATAGCATTTTTTTGTGCTTCAAAACAACAGATTTTACTACAGTAATTTCTTTCTTCGCACTTTGTACCAATACATTGAATCATCACAACATTTTTGATATTTTCTAAATTTTTATTAAAAATCCTTTCTTCTAGTTCTATTTGGGTTAAAACTCTATCGTCTTTTCCATAATTATATTCAATAGGTGTATATTCTTTCCCGCCAGTAGCTATTATAATAGTCCCAGCTTTTATTTGTTCAATATGTCCATTAGAAGTAACCGTTGCAGAGAACTGTCCGAGAGAACCGCCAATTTCATTAATTTCAGTATTTAAAAAAACTTCAATTTTCTCATTTGAGTTAATTTGGTTTTTTAGCATTTCAAGATGGGATGCTAAATCCTCTCCACTTGCTAGAAATTTTATTTTATTGGCTATTCCACCTAATTCGGAAGATTTTTCTAAGAGATAGGCTTTAAACCCCTGATTTGCCAATTCTAAGGCAGCCGTCATCCCAGCTATTCCTCCTCCAATTATTATCCCTGCTTGGACGATTTTTACTTTATAATTATAGAGAGGTTCTTGTAATCCAGCTTTGGCAACTGCCATCGCTACCAAATCTTTCGCTTTTTCAATTGCACTTTGTGGATCTAATTGATGCACCCATGATACATGTTCACGTATATTAGCCATTGACAAAAGATAAAAATTAAGCCCCGCTTCTCTTATGGTATTTTGAAATAATGGTTCATGAGTTCTTGGAGTACATGCCGCAATAACCAAACGATTCAAATTTTTTTCTTTGATTATTTCTTTAATTCTATTCTGACCATCCTGAGAGCAGGCAATTAAATTATCTTCAGCACAAATGACATTAGGCAAAGTTTTAGTAAAGGCTACTATCTCTTTTATATTTACAAACGATCCGATATTAATTCCACAATGGCAAATGAAAACTCCAATTCTGGGTTTTAACTCTGATACATTTATTTCAATTGGATGTTCTTCTGGCGTGATTAATGTATTTCTTTCAGAAGAAAGTAATGTTGAAGCGGAAGAGGCAGCGGCACTGGCTTCTGCTACAGTAGCTGGGATATCTTTAGGACTTTTAAAAGTTCCACATACAAATATTCCTTCTTTTGATGTTTTTACGGGTTCAAGAACGGTCGTATCACAAAAATTGTAATCATTTAATTTGATCCCAAAAACTTGACTCAATTCTTTATATTGATCTGAGCAAGCAAAGCCAACGGATAAAACCACCAGATCAAATTCTTCATCTATTATATTTTGATTTGCATCTTGATATCTAATCTCTAATTTTTCACCTTTTTGTTTAATAGTTGTAACTCGAGTTTTAGAGAATTTAATTCCCATTTTTCCTGCATTAGTGAAATACTTTTCAAAACCCTTTCCGGATGCCCGAATATCCATGTTAAAAATATAACATTGTATATCAGGATTATATTCTTTGGCAAGAAGAGCTTCTTTTATTGCATACATGCAACAGACAGAGGAACAGTAGTTATGACCTATTGAAATATCTCTAGAACCTATGCATTGTAACCACGCAATTTTTTTGGCTGGTTTTCCATCATAAGGCCTTAATATATGACCATCAAATGGTCCTGAAGGACTTAAAATCCTTTCAAATTCAACACTGGTAATTATGTTTGGAAATTTTCTATACCCATATACCTTTTTTAAAGTAGGATTAAAAGTTTCAGCGCCAAGTGCTAAAATGATTGATCCCACATTAATCTCTATGATTTCTTCCCTCTGATTAAAATCTATAGCTTTTACTTCACAAGATTTAGCACAGAAACCGCATCCTAAACAAAATTCTTTATTGATAGAAAAAGTACTCAAAAGTGGGTGAGAATATCTCATAGAAATGCAACTTTTTGTTCTTAATTCAGCATCATATTCATTAGGTATTTCAATTGGGCATGAGAGTGAGCAAATTCCACAACCAGTGCATTTGGACAAATCAATAAATCGTGGATTCTTTTTGATTGTCACTTTAAAATTTCCTGCAGTCCCCTCAACTTTTACAACTTCACTATACGATAGAATCGATACATGTGGATGGCGTTCTATTGAAATTAAATAATTCATTATGCCTCCAATAGCTGTTAATTTTTCCATATTTTCAATGCAACATTTATCTAATTGACTCATTATGCCTCCAATCGACGTTAATTTTTCCACGAGATAAACTTTAAACCCAGAATCGGCTAGTTCTAGTGAAGCATGCATTCCTGAAATGCCACCCCCCACAACTAGTACGGATCCTACTTTTGTCATTTTAATACCCCTTTATCATAAATTTAGCATCCTGATTAATCATTTTTAACTGAATTTTTTGTCGGGTTTTCAATGCTAATAGATG
This sequence comes from Candidatus Helarchaeota archaeon, assembly GCA_013375455.1. The sequence goes on from JABXJT010000017.1 coordinate 40,278, forward strand.
TTTCATCGCTATATCAGGTGAAAGTGAAAGTTTTTTGGCAATATCTATTGTAGTAAGTGGTTTTTCACTAACTAGATTGATGATTCTTTTCCTTATTATTTCAGCATCCAGAATTTTATCGATTAACCCTAAAAACTTTTCTTCTGAAATTTTCTCATCATAAACATTTCCAAATTTGACTAATTCCCTACTTTTTCCAAATAACCAATTAACATAAGAATCAGTACAAATATCTTTTAAAATTTTTAATTCATCTTGTAGCAAGTTCTTATCATCCATAGTCATAGGGCCTATCTCTGCAATCAGATTAGTGTAATTGTTTATTATATGTCGAACTCTTTCTGTTTCTGAGGCTGAAATCCATTTATAGTCGATTCGATTAAAATTAATTCCAACTTTTTCTATTAGTTTTTTTACAAAGAAAACCTTGTACATTGCAATATAATTATCAGAAACATTTTGACAATCAATGGGATAACAACACGTAACCAAAATACCATCAGCATCCGAGCTTAAAGCTTTTACTAAAAGATATGGATCGATTTTATCACTACAGGTTACTTTCTTTATTCGAATTTTAGGAGCATATTGCAATCCTGAAATTTCTATGAGATCTTCATCAGAATGAGGACACAAATTACAAAAATATGTAAGAATCGTTAGTTCAGACATTCATTTCCATCCTAATCTAAGCTTTCATTTTTGCCATAATCTTTTTTGGTTTTATTCTATGGAGATTCATCCCAATACTTTTTAATTCAAGTCCAAAAGCAATGCCTAAAACTTCAGTTAAGTGAAGCGGGGCAACTTGATATTGTTCTTTATATTTTCTTTGAATGTCAAATTGACCTAAATCAAACGTGAAATAACAGGTTGGGCACGCTAAAACCAACCCATCTAAATCTAATGTTTTCAATGCAATTAATTTCTGGCGGGGAATTTCTAACGTTGCAGTATCATTTACCCCTTGAAGTCCAGCACCACAACAAGTATATTTCCCATCATACTCTACTGTTTTTGCGCCCAAAGCCTCAACAATTTCATCCATAGAACGAGGAAATTCAGGATCATCAAATTTAACGACTTCATGTGGCCGTATTAAATGGCATCCGTAAAAAGTGGCGAATACCATATCAGATAATGGTCTTTTAACATTCTCTTTGATTTTTTCAAGACCAATATCTTCATATAAAACCTGTACAAAATGTTTTACTTCAATCGTTCCTTTAAATTCCTTTCCAATTTCGTTTAATATGTCGTTAATTGCGATTCTATCTTCTTCATCTTCTTTTAAATGGGCATTTACTTTTTTTAGATTCTTAAAACATCCACTACAAAGAGTTATTATGTCCAAATTTTTCTCTTCTGCTAGACATAGATTCCTTGCGGCTAAGGCGTATGCCGTATTCACTTGAACAGAAGAGACTATCGTAGGGGCGCAACAATGAAAGTTAGGTTCATTTTCAAATTCAACACCTAATATTTCAAATATACGTGCTGCTGAAGCTTCAAAACCTGGATCCTTAGCTAAAACTGTACATCCTGGAAATAAAATATATTTCATTTTAATCACTTGATTTCGTTTTCAATAAAATAAAATCAGATTTTTCAAATATTTGATTTATTTCATTTATTATATCATTTGAAAGTTTTCCAATTCTAGGTAAATTTAGTCTTTCTCTTTTAACCTCGGTTGCTTCTGGAACTTCGACTATACGACCTGTCGATTTTATTGCGTTGATAGCATATTTAACATTCATAGGAACTATTCCTCTTTCAGCGGCCATGTTTCTCAATGTTATCCAAATAATTGGCAATTTTACTCCTTGAGGACATCTTTCAGCACAACAATAACATTCTGAGCATAACCATATCGAATCATCATTTAGAACTTCTTCTTTTAATCCAAAAATAATTTTCCGAATTAATCTTTTAGTATTCTGGCCAAAATCTGTAACAGTACAACCCGTTACACAAGTTCCACACTGAAAACAATAATACACGTTCTGGTTGCTCAATTTTTTAACTTCTTCCGGAAAAGAGCGGTCAAAACTTTCTGCATCAAGGATTTCAGGAAATATATCTTCGCTACTCACTTTTTCTTCATCTTTCAGCATTTCTCCCGCCTCTATTATCACATTATGTAGCGAGGTTGCCTATTAAATTGCAAAATAACGCTATTAATTAAAACAATGTTATACTCAAAAATTAAGGAAAATAGTTAATAAATTCTGCTATAACACTGTAATTTTAAATGCTTTCATTAGCAACGACGTCCTGCGTATTAAAGAGCATAGATTGGTTATAAAGCAACAAAATAATTTCCCTATTAAAATATTGGAGAGAAGTACATGATTTTTAGTGTGAGAATTTAGCTAATGATACTAGAAATTACAAATGATCTCGTTATTCAAGAAGTTGTTTGAGTGAGCTTTTAGTATATAATATGAAATGTATATTAAATTTCCCTCATCTTCCTAGAGTATCCTGGGAAAGGTATTCATCATTTTTACTTATCAGAGGACGAAAAAAACGTCTGCAACTTGTAGCGCAAGAATGGCACCCAAGCCGAGAGAAATAGCAATTAATCCTGTCATATAAAAGGCGGTTTTAGGAGTTGGCCTTCGATATAAAATGTAATATGAAATATAAGTTAAACAACCGGTGAGCAATAGTCCTATAAGAATGGGTAAATCAATTTTAAGATGGGAATAGGTATTAAAATCAAAATAGATTTTAAGTTCTATAGAGCTCATTGCTATAAATATTAAGGTTAATGCGATAAATCCAATTTTTGCATATTTTTCAAGGCCAACCGTTACTACTGTTGTCTTGACATTAGCTGCTTTATCAGCTTCATAATCGATCATAGGCGTTGGATATACAATGATGAAGGTGAGCATGCAGCTAATAGGAACCACAAACCAACCGTACATCGAAATTAAACCAGTAAAATCAGAATAAATAAACCAACCATATACACTACCAATCATTCCAAAAGCCAAGACATTAATTAAAATATCTAACCCTGTTTTTGCTTTAAACCTGAATGGTGGGGTAGTATAAAGAATTCCTGCCCCCACACCCAGCATCGCAAGAAAAAGATGAATGATCGATAAAAATACAGATAAAATTATACCTAAACTAAAAAATATTAAGGCACTAACCAAACCAACCCATTTTGGCAATAAATTTCTATCGAAAATGTGGGGTAAACTCTTTTTTCGAGGATTTAATCTATCGGTTTCTACATCATAGTATGAATCTAAAGCAAAAAATCCACAACCCATAAAGAATCCAACGAGAATTGGTATGATTAGAGCAAATAATGAAGGAAGACTACTGAATCCTAAACTTATGTATGAAAAAATAGCCCCCGCCACAAATGGCGCTGAAAAACCAATGCTAATATATATGCGATACAAATGAATTAAATAAAATATTTTTCGTAATAAACTAATTTCATTCACATTAATTTGGCTATCGTCATTCAAGTTTTCAGTTACCATTCATCTCATCCTTTGAATTCAAATTCACTAAAAAGATTGTTAGGAGATCATAACAATGTTATTATTAAAAATTTTCCATTACCTTGAAATTTCTTAATCGTTCCATTACGATTCAATGTTCAAACCTTAAAGAAATTTTAAAATAAAAGAATATTTTATTGTTATCATCGTGTTCGATTCAAATATAGGATATAGTAAAAAAATTGAAAGGAAACAGCATAGGCTTTTTAAAAACAATGCTATTGCCTAAAAAATAATGGAGGGAAAATAATCACGAAAAATATCGGAATTGTAAGTAAAAATTTAGAAAAAAAATCAGAATTCGAACCATTAATATCATTTTTCGTTTGTAAATGGTGCGCTTACTCTGCAGCCGATTTGGCTGGTTCTAACCGACTACAATATCCCCCTAATATCAGAATCTTTATACTTCCATGTAGTGGGAAAATGGATATAATTTATGCGCTGAAAGCTTTTGAAAGAGGGATTGACGGCGTTTTGGTTTGTGGTTGTCCAAAAGATAAATGCCATAATGTTGATGGAAATGAAAAATCGAAGCAGATAGTTCAAATGGTCAAAAATATTTCAAAAAATATCGGAATTGATCCAAGCAGAATTGAAATGCATTTGATATCCGCAAGAAAATCGACAAAATTTGTAGAAATTGTTGAAAATTTTGTAGAACAAATAAGAAAACTTGGTCCAATTAAACCCAAATAATAAGTATTGATAAGAAAATCAAAAAATATTAGCGATTGAGATTAATACTCTGAATTTGGGAAATAATTTCCGAATCATTAAAATGTACTAATTCTGAAGCCCCACGCGGGCAGGATGCGGCACAGGCACCACATCCATGGCACTTCGTTGGAGTACAATATGCTATTTTTCTTTCACCGATTGATATTAGTGATAAAGCATCGAAAGGACATTGTTCCGTGCAAATACCGCAGCCAACACAAATATCAGGATTAATTCTCGGCTTGATTCCCTCTAATTCAATTTCATCTTTGGACATAAATGTGCAGGCCCTTGATACTGCACCTTTGGCTTGGGCGATTGTTTCATCGATGAATTTTGGAGAATGGGCCACTCCGCACAGGTATAATCCATTAGCAGAAAAATCAATGGGCCGGAGTTTCGTGTGGGCTTCCAAGAAGAATTGAAACTCATCCAAGGGTAGTTTTAATTGTGTCGTTAAATTTTCATCAACATTTGGAACAATTCCAGCACTTAAAACCAATAAATCAGGTTTTATTTTTATGGTTTTCTTGAAAATATAGTCAAACACTAAAATTATAAGTTTCCCTTCCTCATATTTAAGAACTGGTTGTTTATTTGGCGTAAATCTTATGAATTTAACTCCCATTTCCCGAGCTTTTCGATAATATTCTTCTCTAAAACCATAGCTTCTAATGTCCCTATATAGTACATACATATCGATATTAGGGTTTAATTGTTTAACTGCAATTGCATTTTTTAGTGCTTCCGAGCAACAAACCCTGCTACAATAGTTCCTCTCCTCACATCTCGAGCCAATACATTGAATCATCACGATAGTTTTGGTATCGCCCAAATTTTTATTGTAGATCCGCTCTTCTAATTCTAACTGCGTTAAAACCCTATCATCTTTTCCGTAATTATACTCAGTAGGTGTATATTCTTTCCCACCAGTAGCGATTATGATCGTCCCAGCTTCAATTTGTTCTGTTTTTCCATTTGATGAAATTGTTGCAGAAAAATTTCCAATCGAACCGCCAATTTCTTTAATTTCAGCATCTAAGAAAACTTTAACTTTATCATTTGAGTGAAGTTGGTTTTTCAGTGTTTCAATATGGGATGTTAAATCCTCTCCATTAGCTAAGAATTTTATTTTTTTTGCAATTCCACCGAGTTCAGGCGATTTTTCAATTAAATAGGCTTGATAACCTTGTCGTGCCAATTGTAAGGCAGCACTCATTCCAGCTATTCCGCCTCCAATTACAATCCCCGCTTGGATCATTTTTATCGTATAATTATAAAGAGGTTCTTGTAATCGAGCTTTGGCAACTGCCATCGCCACCAAATCCTTCGCTTTTTCAGTTGCAGTTTTTGGATCGGCCCGATGGACCCAGGAGACGTGTTCTCGAATATTTGCCATTGAGAAAAGGTAAAAATTGAGGCCAGCTTCTCTAATGGTATTTTGGAATAGAGGTTCATGCGTACGGGGGGTGCAGGATGCCACGACCACACGGTTTAAATCATATTCTTCAATTAAATCTTTCATTTTATCTTGCGTGTCCTGCGAACATGTATACAAATTCCTTTCAGCATGCACGACGTTTGGCAATTTTTTAGCAAATTCAACGACTTCAGGCACGTTTACGATCGAACCGATATTAATTCCACAATGGCAGATGAATACGCCAATTCTGGGTTCTTGTTTGGAAATATCTTTTTCGGGAGGAAATTCTACGGGAGTGATCAGAGTATTTCTTGCAGTTGAAAGTAAAGCAGATGCCTCAGAAGCAGCGCCACTTGCTTCTGCAACGGTATCTGGAATATCCTTTGGACTTTTAAAAGTTCCACAGACATAAATACCTTCTTTTGATGTTTCCACGGGTGTAAGGGTGTTCGTACCGCAATAATTAAATCGATTTAAATCGATGCCAAAAATTTCACTATATTTCTTGTACGTCTCAGTACAAGCAAACCCGACTGAGAGAACGACCATATCGAATAATTCATCGACAATATTTTGATTTTCATCCTCATATCGTATTTCTAGCATTCCGACCTTTTGTTTAACACTTGAAACGCGTGTTTTAATGAATCGCACTCCATTAATTTTTTCTGCATTAACATAATATTTCTCGAAACCTTTTCCAAATGCCCGGATATCCATGTAAAATATCGTAGGCTCGATGTTGGGGTCGTGTTCTCTTGCGATGACGGCTTCCTTAATTGCGTACATGCAGCAAACGGACGAGCAGAAGTCATTCCCTATTGAGATATCTCTGGATCCGATACATTGCAACCAAGCTATTTTTTTAGGGGGCATTCCATCGGACGGTCTTAATACGTGCCCATCAAACGGTCCAGAGGCACTTAGAATCCTCTCGAATTCAAGACTGGTCACGACATTCGGAAGTCTATCATACCCAAATTCTTTCTTTATGAGAGGATCAAAAATCTTAGCGCCCGGTGCCAAGATAATCGCACCAACATTGAGTTCAATAAATTCTTCTTCCTGTTCATAATTGACAGCATTAGCCTCGCATAATTGAGTGCAGAGTCCGCAGCCTAAGCAAAAATTCTTATCGATTGCTGAAACTTTTGGAATTGCTTGCGGATATCTCACGGAAATACAACTTTTTATTCGCAACCCAGCATCGTAATCGTTCAATACTTCGATTGGACATAAAGTTGAGCACGTTCCACAGCCGGTACATTTAGTGACATCGATATAACTGGCCTTTTTACGAAGAGTCACCTTAAAATTTCCTGCGGATCCTTCAACTTTATCGACATCAGCATACGAAATGATTTCTATGTTAGGATGGCGTCCAGTAGCGACGAGTTTTGGACTCACAATGCACATAGCACAATCGTTCGTGGGGAATGTTTTGTCAAGTTGACTCATTATGCCTCCAATAGCTGATAAGGTCTCCACGACGTAGACTTTATATCCAGAATCGGCTAGATCTAGGGAGGTTTGCATTCCAGCAATGCCACCACCAACAACTAGCACAGCACCGACTTTTGACATGTAACTTCTTCACCTAAATTCATTTTTATTATTTGAACCTAGTTCATTTCAACCATTTGAAATTAAACCCATCTTTACCTGAGAAATGATCTCACCGTCGGTAAAATGTGGCATGGATATTGCTCTTTGAGGGCAACTTGATGCACAAGTTCCACAGCCCTTACAATTAGCTTTATTATTATTAGCTCTTTTTCCTGCTTCAGTCTTCTCCAAAGCCATCGCTTCATACGGACAGACACTTTCACATAGTCCGCACCCAAGGCATTTTTCCTGATCCACGCGCGCATAGATTCCTTCTAATTCAATCTCCTCTTTAGAGAGGAACGTGCAGGCTCTTGATACTGCTCCCTTGGCTTGGGCAATGGTTTCATCAATGAACTTTGGGGAATGGGCTAATCCACAAAGAAAGATGCCATCGTTAGCGAAATCGAGGGGTCGGAGCTTCATATGAGCTTCCAAGAAGAACTCATTCTCATCCAGGGGTATTTTCAGTTGAGTGTTTAAGTCTTTATCAATATTTGGGAGGATTGCGCTACTTAATATTAGAAGACCAGGTTTTAATGCTAATTTTCTTCCAAGAATTTTGTCTTTAATATATAAGACTAGTTTACTATCCTTGTGTTCAAGAACGGGTTCATTTTCATCATCAAATCTAATAAATTTCACGCCTAATTCGCGTGCCCTTCGATACAAGAACTCTCTGAAACCGTAGCTCCTGATATCCTTGTTTAAAATGTAAACATTTATTCCCGAATCTGCTTCCTTCAGTGCTATTGCATTTTTCAAGGCCTCAGCACAACAAACGCGACTGCAATAATTTCTTTCCTCGCACCGCGAACCGACACATTGTATCATAACTACATTCTTGATATTTTTCAAATCTTTATTGAAAATCCGTTCTTCCAGTTCTGATTGAGTTAAAACTCTTTCATCCTTTCCATAATTGTATTCAGTTGGGAGATATTCCGTGCCCCCCGTAGCTACGATAATAATCCCCGCCTCAATTTGTTCGGTTTCGCCTCTAGAAGTTACGGTTGCCGAGAAACTTCCAACCGATCCGCCAATTTCATCAATTTTTGCATCTAGAAACACTTTAATCTTTTCATTTGAGTTGAGTTGATTTTTAAGCAATTCTATGCAGGATGCAGGAGATGTTCCATCAGCTAAATATTTAATTTTGTTCACTAAACCCCCTAATTCAGAACTTTTTTCAATTAAATATGCCTGAAAGCCTTGTCTAGCTATTTCCAAGGCGGCAGTCATCCCAGCGATTCCTCCGCCAATCACTATTCCGGACTGAGTCATCTTTACATAAACATTGTAAATGGGTTCTTGTAGGGCGGCTTTTCCGGCTGCCATTGCAACCAAATATTTTGCTTTTGCAGTAGCACCTACAGGATCTGATCGATGCACCCAAGAACAATGTTCGCGGATATTTGCCATTGAAAAGAGATAAAAATTCAAACCTGCTTCTCTTATGGTATTTTGAAATAAAGGTTCGTGGGTTCTTGGGCTACATGAGGCGACTACGACTCGGTTAATATTTTTCTCTTTAATTATTTTTTTAATTTTTTCTTGAGTATCGGGAGAACACGTATATAAATTCCTTTCAGCGTGAACAACATTTGGTAATGTCTTGGCAAATTCGACGACTTCAGGCACGTTCACAACTGCCCCAATATTGATACCACAATGACAAATGAATACTCCAACCCTAGGTTCTTCTTCTGAAATATCTGTTTCAGGCGGATATTCTTTTTGAACCGTCAAGGTATTTCTTTGGGTAGCCAGCAAGGAGGATGCTTCTGCAGCGGCACCACTCGCTTCTGCCACGGTATCTGGAATATCTTTGGGACTTTTTAAAGTGCCGCATACAAATATCCCTTCTTTACTTGTTCTCAGTGGTGCAAAGGTACCTGTATCGATAAAATTATATTCATTTAGTTTAACTCCGAAGATTTCTTCTAGTTTCTTATATTCTTCGGGGCAGGAAAATCCAATAGAGAGAACTATCATATCAAAATTTTCATCGATAATATCTCCATTTTCATCTTCAAATCTAATTTGAAGCGCGTCACCGTGTTGTTTAATCTGTGAAACGCGTGCTCTGGTGAATTTAACCCCGTTAATTTTTCCTGCATTAACATAATATTTCTCGAATCCTTTCCCAAATGCACGCATATCCATAAAAAAGATGTGCGGCTCAATATTCGGATCGTGTTCTCGCGCAATAATGGCTTCTTTAACTGAATACATGCAGCAGACAGAGGAGCAATAGTTTTTACCAATAGATTCATCTCTGGAGCCCAAACAATTTAGCCACGCAATTTTTTTAGGCGGCATTCCATCGGAAGGTTTGAGGACATGCCCATCAAAAGGGCCAGAAGCACTAAGAAGTCTCTCAAATTCGAGACTAGTTAATACATTCGGAAGCCTTCCATACCCATATGATTTCTTTATTTTAGGGTCAGTTGGTTCAGCTCCTATTGCTAAAATAATCGATCCAACATTCAACTTCAATTCTTTTTCACTTTGCGTGTAATCGATAGCCTCAGCTTCGCAAAGTTGGCTACATAAACCACATCCTAGGCAGAAGTCTTTATCAATTGCCGAAACTTTCGGAATTGCTTGCGGATATCGCACGTAAATGCAACTTCTTTCTCTTAATCCAGCATCATAATCATTAATCACTTCAATGGGACAGATGAGCTCGCAACTTGCACATCCTGTACATTTGGTTGTATCTATGTAGCGAGGTTTTTGGAGGATCGTGACCTCAAAATTTCCCGCCTCGCCCTCAACTTTTTGAATTTCAGAATAGGTAATAACTTCAATATTATGATGGCGTCCTGTTGAAACCAATTTTGGAGCCATAATGCACATTGCGCAATCATTCGTAGGAAATGTTTTATCTAACTGGCTCATTATGCCTCCAATCGCTGTTAATTTTTCCAAAATATAAACTTTAAACCCTGAGTTGGCGAGATCCAGAGAGGCCTGCATTCCTGCAATACCTCCCCCAACAACTAATACAGACCCTAATTTTGACATTTTAATCCTCTATTACAGCGAATTTGGCATCATGTCCAACCATTACTAATTGAACTTTTTGTTTGGTTTTTAAAGCTAGTAAATGTTTCATAATGAGTTCAGTTGGTATTGTAAGATCTTCAGCAATATCTATTGCGGTCTTCGGCTCATCTCTGATTGAGTGAATTATCCTCTGTCTTACAATTTCCGCATCAATAATTTTGTCTATTAATTCTATGTATTCTTCTTCGGGCATCGTTTCATTATACACATTTCCCAATTCTATTAATTGTCGGCTTTTTCCGACTAACCAGCGAAAATTAAAATCAGCACAAATAGCCTGTATGATTTCTAATTCTTGTTCTAATTTTTCCTTCGATTCCAATGATATTGGACCTAACTTTGAAGTGAGTTCCGAGTAATTAGTCATCGTATTTCGAAATTTCTCAGCTTCAGAAGCAGAAATCCATTCCAACATGATTCGATCTGGATTAATTCCAATCTTTTCTAACAGTTTTTTAACAAAGAGAATTTTGTACCTAGCATTATAATTACCTGAAATGTAGTGACAATCAGCAGGATGACAACCTGTTACCAATACGCCATCGGCACCTAATCGCAACGCTTCAATTAAAAAATATGGATCTATTCGACCACTACACATCACTCGTATTATTCGGATATGTGGAGGGTACTGTAATCTTGAGACCCCAGCGAGATCTGCACCTGCATATGAGCACCAATTACAAGTAAAAGCAAAAAGCTTTGGTTCAGACAATTTCTATTACACTCCTTATTCACTAATTTTAGCCATAATCTTTTTAGGTTTAATCCGGTGGAGATTCAATCCTAGACCTTTGGGATTAAGTCCAAAAGCTATTCCTAATAGTTCAGTTAAGTGGATCGGAGCAATTTGGTATTGTTCCTTATATTTCCGTTGGATGTCAAACTGGCCTAAATCAAACGTGAAATAACACATTGGGCAGGCTAAAACGAGACCATCCACGTCTAATTCTTTTAGAGAAATTAATTTCTGACGAGGAATTTCATCGGCAGCCTTGTCATCGACGCCCTTGAGCGAACCACCACAACAAACGTATTTTCCTTCATATTCCACGGTTTTCGCACCTAGTAATTCAACAATTTCATCAATAGACCGAGGAATTTCAGGGTCATCGAATTCCACCACGCTATGGGGTCGTATTAAATGGCATCCATAGAATGTGCCGAAAACCATATCGGTTAATGGTCTTTTAATATTAGCCTGGATTTTCTCACGGATTTTATCTTCATTTATTACTTGTACAAAATGTTTCACTTCGATTGTTCCCTTAAATTCTTTTCCAATTTCTTTTAGAATCTCATTGATTTTCTTTCGATCCGCTTCATCTTCTTTCAAATGTTTATTAGCTTTCTTTAGATTCTTAAAGCACCCATTACAGAGAGTAATAATATCTAAATTTCGTTCTTCGGCGAGACAAAGGTTTCTGGCAGCTAATGCTAAAGCAGTATCATAAGAAACAGAGGAAACGACTACAGGCGCACAACAATGAAAATTTGGTTCACGCTCAATTTGAATTCCCAAAATTTCGCACACTTGTATGAATGAAGCTTCAAAACTTGGGTCCTTGGCTAATACGGTGCAACCAGGGAAAAATAAAAACTTCATTATTAATCACTCCTTTTTTTTCATTGGGAAATCTGTATTTTCGAAAATTTGGTCTATTTCCTTTAAGACATCACCTGGAACAGGACCGACTCTTGGTAAATTTAGTTTTTCTCTTCTAACCTCTACTGCTTCTGGAACCTCTGTCACTCGACCAGTTGTCTTGATTGCATTTGCAGCAAATTTTATGTGTGTGGGAATAATTCCTTTTTTAGCTGCCATATTGCGCAAAGTTATCCATATTGCTGGTAATTCTACTCCTTGCGGGCATCTTTCCGCGCAAAAATAGCATTCCGTGCATAACCAAATAATATTATCATTTAAAACTTCATCCCTTAATCCGAAAATAATTTTTCGGATTAATTTCTTCGTATTCTGACCAAAATCTGTTACGGGGCAGCCCGACACGCAAGTTCCACACTGATAGCAATAATACACGTTCTGGTGGCTCAATTCCTTAACTTCATCCGGAAAAGTGTAGTCAAGAGTATCATCGTCGAGGATTTCTACTAATTCTTCTTTACTAGATGCTTTAGGTCCTTCAAATTCTTCTTTCATAGGTGCTTTGCTTTCTTCATTTTCCACAAATCTCACCCTTCATTTTTTTTAAACATTTACTTTATTTAGAATACCATTAAGTTGGTTTATGCGTTCATTCAACGCCAAATCTTGTGGGTTATAACCCATTGCCAAACCAATAAGGTCTGGCAAATAAATAGTACTAATTTGAATTCGGCCATCATTTTCTTTTAAATCGTTTATGGCCTTATTGAATCGATTGAAACAATAAGGGCAATTTACAATGATGGCGTCGACATCAAGTTTTTTCAGACTTTCTATGATATTATAGTTGAATTTTGTTTCAATTTCTGATAAACAACTTACAAGGCCCCCACAGCACGAATATTTATCTTTATAATTTATATTCTGGGCTCCTGTAATTTCTATAATTTTATCTAAACCTGAAATATATGAAAAATCAAAAATATCTTTCAATTGACTTCTAAGATGGCATCCCAAGAAAGATACGACTTTTAAATCATTAAGGGGTTTTTTAACATATTTTTTAATTTCTTCTAATCCAACAAATTCCGTTAGAATTTGCAATAGATTCTTAATTTCAGTGGATCCTTTAAATTCTTTTCCAAAATTCTTTAGAATTGAATTTACGTTGTTTCTTAATTTAGAATTATTTTTTAAGAGATTATTCGCATTATTAAGAGTTTTAAAACACCAACTACAAAGAGTAAAAATAGGCTTGTTTCTCTCTTCACCAATGCAAATATTTCGTGCATTTAAAATTATACCAGAAGTCGTATCTAATGAGGATACGAGAGTAGGACCACAACAACTGAAATTCTGCTCATCTAAAACTGAAACCTTTAGTTCTTTTAATATTAACTTAGTAGAATATTCAAAATACGGATCAGCCGTAAGTACTTTGCAACCGGGAAACAGTAAGTACTCCATTTTAACAAACACCAATCATAATCATACAACGAGGCCCGCTTTAAGTTGGGAAATTATTTCTTTATCGGTAAAATGCGGAATTGTTATTGCACGTTGAGGGCAACTCGATCCGCAGGTTCCACATCCTTTACACATTGTTGAAATTACTTCGGCTCTCTTCCCCGATTCAGTCTTGTTTATGATAATTGCTTCAAAGGGACATACTGATGAGCATAAACCACAACCGATACAGAGGTCTTTGGATATTTCAGCAGTTATGGGTTCACCTTTAATTCTTACCTTGCTAAGTAGAGTGCATGCTCTCCCAGCAGCTCCCATTGCTTGAGAAATTGATTCATTTACTCCTCTTGGTGAATGGGCTAACCCACAGACAAAAATTCCGGCAGTGCTGAAATCATTGGGTCTTAACTTAACGTGAGCTTCCAAAAAGAAGCCATGCTTGCCCAAGGGTACTTTCAACATTTTTGAGAGAATTTCATTACCTTCATTCGGAATTATGGCAGCGCTGAGCACCAGATAATTTGGCTTCATTTTAATATATCTTTTAATTACATTATCAAAGACAGATACTACTAACTTACCATTTTCTTCAGTAACCTCTGGTAATTGTGAGTCGTTATAATGAATGAAAATGACACCCAACTCTCTCGCTTTTCGATAAAGTTCTTCTTTAAATTGATATGTCGTTATTTCCTTGTAAATTATCACGACTCTTGTCCTAGGATTTTGGGTTTTTATTCTAATTGCGTTTTTGATTGCCTTAGTACAACATACGCGACTACAATAAGGACGTTCTTCAATTCTCGATCCAATACATTGGATCATCATTACCAACCTTGCATCTAGCTTATCTTCTGCAAGAAGTTTTTCTAATTCGGATTGTAAAATGACTTTATCATTCTTTCCAAATAAATACTCAGTCGGAGTGTATTCCTTGGCACCCGTGGCGACAATTATTGTTCCATTTTTAAGTTGTTGAGTTTCGTGTGTGTCATTATTTTCTATTGTGATAGTGAAATTTCCCACATACCCCTCAATTGATTTTATTTCACTATTCAAAAATGTCTGAATCATTTCGTGATTTTTAACATTTTCAATCATGCTTTGTAAGAATTTCTGTGTATCTTCAAAATTTTCATTATAAAATATTTTAGTATTCATATTTCCTCCAAATTTTTTTTCTTGCTCAATTAAATAAACGGGAAATCCTTGATCTGCGACTTCTAAGGCGGCAGTTAAACCTGCTATTCCGCCACCGATTACAGCACATTTTTGAATCATATCATTAATGGGCTCTTCTAAAGGTCTTATTAAAGCGGCTTTCGCTGCGGCCATAGCGACTAAATTTTTTGCTTTTTCCGTTGCTTTTTCTGGTGCATCTGGATGAACCCAAGAACAATGTTCTCTGATATTCGCCATTTCAAATAGGTATCTATTCAACCCTGCCTCTCGAATTGAACTTTGGAATAAAGGTTCATGAGTTCTTGGGGTGCATGATGCAACCACTACTTTATTCAAATTGTATTCCTTGACAATTTCCTGAATTCGAGTCGTGGAATCGCTCGAACACATGTATAGATTATCTTCAGCAAAAACAACATTTGGGAGTGTCTTTGCATATTCGGTGACCTCTTTTACATCAACAACGCGAGCGATGTTAATCCCACAATGGCATATAAAAACCCCAATTCGTGGTTCAGTTTCATCGAATTCAAGTTCTGGTGGGAATTCTTTTACGGTACTTAACGCGTATCTTTGGTCTGAAACGATGCTGGTTGCCTCTACCGCTGCCCCACTTGCTTGAATAATAGTGTCAGGGATGTCTTGGGGTCCTTGACAACCTCCAGTTAAGTAAATTCCAGGGCGTGATGATTTGATTTCATAAAAATCTTGAGTATCACAAAAGCCGTATTGATTCAAATCTATATTTAAGATTTTACTTAAATTATCTAATGATTTAGAAGGTTTTAAGCCAGTAGATAAGACAAGAATATCAAAATCTTTCTCTTCGATCGCCTCATCTTCACGCTCGTACCTTATAATTATCTTATTTTCAACCTGGTTTATGGATCCTATACGACACCTAGTGAAAACAATGCCCAGTTCCTCTGCTTTTTGCTGATATTCATAAAACCCTTTCCCAAAATTTCGCATATCCATAAAATAAATGACACATTCAATCTCGGGATGGTGATCCTTCACGATAATTGCTTGTTTAATTGCATACATACAGCAGACAGAGGAACAGTAACTCATATTGAACCTTTCATCTCGGGACCCAAAACATTGGAGCCAAGCGATCTGTTTTGGAATTTGATTATCTGATGGCTTAACGATATGCCCGCCGTAGGGACCAGATGCACTCATAACTCTTTCAAATTCTAAACTTGTCATTATATTGGGGTTGTGAATGTATTGGAATTGTCTTTGAAGTGCGGGATCAAAAAGATCATAACCGATTGCAACTATTATAGAACCAACTTTAAGTTCTTCGAATTTCTCTTTATCTTCATAATTAATTGCTTGAGCCTCGCAATTTTTCTCACAAACCTTACAAACACCTTTAGTTAAATAGAGGCACTCTTTCGCATCAATCAGATAGACCGGGGGTATCGCTTGCGGAAACGGGATGTGGATGCTCTTGCGCATATCCAGGTTCATATTAAATTCATCTTTCACCTTTTTTGGACATTTCTCTGCACAGGTTCCACAATTTCTACATTTTTCTTCATCAACATATCTTGGTTTTCTGACGACCTTTACTGTAAAATTACCTGCTTCACCAGATACACCTGCAACGACCGAATACGTTAACAACTCGATATTGGGATGATTTGCAACTTCCACCATTTTTGGGGCTAGAATGCACATCGAACAATCATTTGTTGGAAATGTTTTATCTAATTGCGCCATGTGACCTCCGATACTTGCAGATTTCTCGACAATATAAACTTTAAAGCCCATTTCTGCGCAATCTAACGCTGCTTGAATTCCGGCTATGCCTCCGCCAATTACTAAAACTGCGCCGACTGCCTCTCTCAATATAATCGCGACCAGTCATCGAATAACATCAATACATAACGTAAATAAACTAGTGTTATAAAACATTGTCATAAAACAATGTTATACTAGATTTATAAATTTATCATAAAAAACAAGAGCGTTTAGTAGATGTATTCTTACGTAAGACATTCAACATTTTTGAGTAATGAAGTAAATTATATTTTAAAATTTTGGAAAAAAATAAAGCTTTTTGAAGCTTCTAATTCCCCATTTTCATCTGCATAGTTTTATTTTATGAGAAAAGCGTAGATATTTAAAAAATCTTGTTCTTTCTGATAAATTTTATAAGTCTATTATAACATTGTTTTATGACATTGTTATTAAAAGTCCCAATTTCAATTGCCTAATTTAATTGAAAAGTGAAAAATGGTGGCATCTACCGATAAGATTGCTGCAGAAGGAGATGAATTTAAAACCTTTAAAGATCTTATCAAAGAAGTTCATGCAAAAGGAATATGCGGACAATGTGGAGGATGCGTTTCGTTTTGTTCTGCGTCAGAATTCAGTGCTATTAAAATGGGAGAAAATGGGATTCCAGTTTTTGATAACGAAGAAAATTGTGTTAAATGTGGATTATGTTATTTAATTTGCCCTCAAATTGATGCACTCAATCAGGAATTAAAAGAGAAATTTGAATGGAAATTTCCTATCGGGAAAGTACGTCGAATTGCGTCAGCAAGAAACACGGACCCGCAAATTGTTGAAGTTGCAACGGATGGTGGCGTAGTCACAGGAATTTTGATGTATTTACTCGAGAAAAAATTAATAGATGGGGTAATTGCATCCAAAAAAATAGCTCCATTTAAACGCGTAGCTGCCATCATTAAAACGAAGAAGGAATTATTGGATACCGTTGGGACCAGGGTATGCGACCTTACCCAGATGGATCAAGAGTTAGGCAACTATTCTACTTATTCACCAATTAGTTTTGAATTAAAAAAATATATGCACAAAGATATATTAAGGCTGGCCGTCGTTGGAACACCGTGCCAAATTCACACGATTAGAAAGATGCAGATTTTGGGCGTGATACCTGCACACATTATTAAATATATGCTTGGATTATTCTGCACTGAAAATTTTTATTTTACTGAAAAAACTCGGAAGAAATTTGAAGAAAAACACAAATTTCGCTTTGAAGATATTAAAAAAATGAATTTAAAGGAAGAATTAAGCATATATCTTAAAGATGGAAGAGTTGTTCGGATTCCTTTTAGTGAATTAGATGAGATAATGAGGGCTGCCTGTAGGGCGTGTGATGATTTTTCAAATGAATATGCAGATTTGTCATTTGGAGGATTGACCTCCCCGGAGGGATATACTACTACAATTTTAAAGACGAAAACGGGAGAAGATATTTATTATGGGGCATTACATTCGGGTTACATTGAAGAAAATGAGGAATTAAATAAACAAGTCGAAAAATCTAAAATGTTGGTTAAAATAATTAATTTCTCAAAATATAAAAGAAAGAGAGCAGCAGATTTTTTGAAACAAGTTAATAGAGAAAAAAATAATAGTTAATAAAATGGAGGTTAAAAAAATAGCAGGCAATAGCGAAATAATGAGTGAGAAGAAAGAAGAAGTAGCAAAATTTGAACCATTGATAACTTTTTTCGTTTGCAAGTGGTGTACATACGCAGCTGCCGATTTGGCAGGTTCTAGCAGACTTCAATATCCCCCTAATATCAGAATAGTCATGCTGCCGTGTACCGGAAAAATGGATGTTGTATATGCACTAAAAGCTTTTGAACAAGGCATTGATGGCGTCCTTGTATCTGGCTGACTCAAGGAGCAATGCCACTATGTGGATGGCAACTTTAAATCCGAAAGGAGGATAAAAATGGTCAAGAACATCTTGGAATCAATCGGAATCAATCCGGAACGCATAGAAATGCATTTTATTTCCGCTAGCATGTCCACAACATTCGTAAAAGTAATTGAAGATTTTGTAAAAAGATTAAAGGAACTGGGTCCGATAAAACCGAAAAAATGATCTTTATAGAGAAAGTTTAGCTATAAAGTGATACCTTTGCAAGAGGTTTCGGTTTTTACTTCTTCTTTCTCTGCCAAATTCTCAAAATTTTTGAAGGTAGAGGAATATAGTTAAGAAGAGGAGAAGCCATAAGATAGATGGAGCTTTATATATTGAAGAGATATAAAAAGAAATTTATTGATTCCATCCTCAAAGGAACTTCTCTAACTAAATTATTTTCGATTGTTTTAGGATTTTTTGTACGACGTGAAGGAAAAAAATTCCAAGTACTGGATGAAAATATAAAAGAATCAGATTTAGTGCCTTCTCGTTCAAATGGTTATGACAAGGCTTCACTTTATGTGCACATTCCATTCTGCAGGACCCTATGTCCTTATTGCTCTTTCAATAGATACCGATTTAAAGAAGATCAAGCACGAATATATTTTGAAAATCTTAATAAAGAGCTTGATCTTTACATTCAGAGAGGCTATAAATTTTCAAGCGTATATTTTGGGGGTGGAACTCCTACAATTAAGATGGATGGATTACTTGAGTTCATTGATCATCTGAAAGAAAACAATGACATTCGGGAAATTTCTGTTGAATCCACCCCACGAGAAATCAATGAGGAGAGCGTAAATCAGTTAAAAGCGGCGGGAGTTAATAGGATATCAGTTGGCGTACAAAGTTTTGATAGGGGTATAATGAAGGTCATTGGTAGGCTTATTATTGGTAAAAATGTAAGAGAAAAAATTCAGCTTGCAAAGGATAAATTTGATACTCTTAACCTCGATTTGATGTTCAATTTCCCTACCCAGACAATTGAACACCTTAAAACAGACTTGGAAATTTTGAAATCAATGAAAAATGATTTTAATCAAGTAACTTTTTATCCCCTAATGCCTTCGCCGCATAAAAAAGTTTCTTTAGAGCGAAGGTTCAATCGTATCAATACATCACGAGAAAGGAAGTTTTATGAGATCATTCAAAGAACGCTCCTTTCTGAGGGATATCGCCCTTCAACTGTTTGGTGTTTTTCGTATGGCGAAACAATTATTGACGAATATATAATCGAATATGATGATTATATCGGCCTGGGATCCGGGTCTGTAAGTCTCCTTGATGGGACTTTTTATGTTAATTCGTTTTCATTGGACAGGTATGATAAATTTCTAACAAAAAATAAATTGCCCATCATACGGTGGAAAAAATTAACAAAGCATGAACAGTTTCGGTATTATTTCCTTACAAAACTCTTTGGAATGGAAATTAACACGAATAAATTCTATCAAAAATTTAAAAGGGACATTCATGAAGAATTGATAAAGGAAATTTTTTTCCTCAAGTTCATCGGATTAATTCGGGAGAAAAAGGGGATCATTCAAGTGACAGAAAGGGGAATGTATTACGTGAACATGCTGATGCGAGAATTTTATGGTTCCTTGAATGCATTGAGAGAATTTTGTATTGAAAATCAAGTTTAAAAGGTAAAGTTTTGTAGCTTGTAACCTAAGATTTATAATAATTCATTGAAACGAAGAAATCGAAGTGAAGTATTCTGAATGAGTGGAGGCTCCTCCGGCTGGAGAAATTACCGGGGTTAACGACTCAGACAATTTGGCATGCTTGTGGCCTTTATGCAGATATGAATCAAGATATGAACATCATAATCCTAACAGAACCCACTGAAAAATTTGTATGTTGCGGGCAATCACAAAATGTTTCTGCCGAGATAGATGTTAAGTTCTGTAAAAAAAATAATATAGGATATACGAGAAGGATTGCAGGGGGTACTACCGTATTTTTGGATGAAAATCAAATTTTTTATAATGTAATCCTATATGGTTATAATTTCCCCACACCACTTAAAGCTCTATATAAGAAATCTTTAAAGGGTCCTATAGACTTTTACAACTCATTGAAATTAGAGGCATTCTTAAATAACTATAATGAAATATCTGTGGAAAATCGAAAAATTTCTGGGATAGGAGCATATTGTTTAGAAAAAACAGGTCTTGTCGTGGGAAACATCATTTTAGATTTTGATTATGATATGTGTGTTAAAGCGTTAAGATTTCCATCGGAGAATTTTAAATCTCTTTTTAGAAGATACCTCGAAAATTCAGTAACTTCAATTAAAAGGGAACTGCAAAAGGAGATTCCGAAGGATGAAATTTATGATGGGTTAATTTCCACCTTTGAAAAGAATTTGAATATTAAATTAGTTGAAGATAAATTAACAAATTGGGAAATCAAAAAGAATAAAGAATTAGAAAAAGAATATCAAACTGAAAAATGGTTAAATCCGCATCGTGAGGATATGAAAAAAGAAAAAATATTTGTTAAAATAAGAAAAGGGCAATTCATTTTTCATTACACCCCATTAAGTGCAGAATTTGTAATTGAAAATAAAAAAATAACAGAGATAATCTGCGATTCTTCTTTGAAAGAAGTTTCAACTTTAAAAGGGATTAATATTGATGAGATCTCCGAAAAAAATAGTCTTTTTCGAGATCTTAAAAAGAATCTGCTCAAATTCCAGGTTCTATCTGAAAATTAATAAGGTTAAATTAGATTTAAAATTTAAATATTCCTTTAACAATGTTATGTTTGTCTAACTGAACAGAGATGAAAAACTTGTCGGAATCCAACGATTTGAATGCTTCTTCTGAAAGCCCAGATTACCTACAAACCAGTCTCGCGGCAGCAATGACCTTAGGCTTTAAGAAAGGCAAATTTTATCGAGATGCTAAGTTATATTGCGTTAATCTCCTGTTGACATATCTAAAAGGCTGTAGGGCATCGTGCGCCTTTTGTGGATTAAGCAAGTCAAGACAGATTGAAGGCAAGGAGAGCGACAAGACGTTTATAAGAGTGGATTGGCCGGTATATAAACTCGGCCTAATAATAGATGCTTTGAATTCAGAAAGATGCGACCATGTAGAACGTGTATGTGTGTCGATGGTTACTAACACGCGTGCAGTAGAGGATTTATTGATTGTTAATAACCGAATTAAAAAAGAGACCAAAAAATTGTTATCTTCTTTAATTGCACCAACAATGATTAATAAAAGTTGGTTATTAAACCTCAAAAAATCAGGTACTGACAAGGTTGGCGTGGCTATTGATTGCGCAACACCTGATTTATTTAAGCAATTACGGGGTTTAGGAGTTAATGGTCCGCACAAATGGGATAGATATTGGGAGATCGTGGATGAGAGCCTCACAGTTTTCAAGAAAGGAAATGTGGGAATTCATCTAATTGTGGGGCTCGGAGAAACGGAAGACGAAATGGCATATCTTTTTCAAAGAATTTATGATAGGGGCGCAAAAATTCACCTATTTTCATTTTTCCCAGAACCGAATTCATTGCTTCAATCTGAGAAACAACCAGGAATAGGACATTATAGGCGAATTGAGCTATTAAGATATTTGATATCCATGAATTTGGTTCATTATGAAAATTTAACGTTCAATTCAAATCGCCAGATCATTGATTTTGGGATTGATAATAAATTATTGGAGGAAGTCATTCAAGAGGGGAAGGCATTTAAGACAAGTGGATGTCCTGGTAGTACTTTAGAGGTGGCTTGCAACAGACCCTTTGCTAATTCAACCCCATTTCAGGCATATATGGGAGAGTGTCGCAATTTTCCTTTCGATCCTAATCCTGGAGACATCGAGTTGATTAAAAAGCAATTATTGGACTATTCTGGTGCCCATATCTCGACTATTGAGGAGGCTGAAATAATAGCAAAGGATGATGCTTAAAATTCTCACAAATTATGAGATCAAAGATTTGCTTGAATGCACCGAGAAGGAATTCGAAAAATATCAGATTGATGCATTAAAAGTAAAAGTAAAAAATTTTGATCGAACCTTGTGGTGTTATGCCCCTTCATTGCTAACTTATTCCATTGATCAATTCGTTAGTACCAATAAAAATAAGTTTATCCCCATTTCGATAACGGGGACTAGATGTCAACTTCAGTGTGATCATTGTAAATCAAAAATCCTAGATTCAATGTATCCAGCAGAAACTCCAGAAGCATTAAATGCAATTGTGAAGGATTTTGTAGAGAATAAGGGATGTAAAGGAGTACTCTTATCGGGAGGAGCAACCCTGGAGGGGACAGTTCCATTTACTAAATTCATCGAGACAATCAAAAAAATTAAAGAAAAATTCGGAATCACATTGATCATTCACTCTGGATTAATAACTAAAGAATTTGCAGAAGCGTTATCGAAAGCAAATGTAGATGCTGTTATGTTGGACGTGATTGGGCATGATGAAACAATCCAAAAAATTTACCACCTCAGAAAAAACGTAAACCATTTTGCGCAGTCTTTAAAATATTTGGCTGAATATGCGATTCCTTTTGTTCCCCACGTGATTCTCGGTTTGGATTATGGGGAAATAAAAGGGGAGGTAGCTGCGCTAGAATTAATTAAACAATATAATCCTGATGCGTTGGTCCTCGTGGTCCTGATGCCCCTCGAAGGAACCCCAATGGCAAATGTAAAACCAGTTCCACCTAAAAAATTGGCTAGACTCATTACACTAGCAAGATTAATGTTTCCTAAAATTCCTGTAATGCTCGGATGTGCCCGGCCTAAGGGAGATCATAAAGTAGAGACAGACGTCATAGCAATCCAGTCTGGTATTAACGGTATTGCATATCCATGCCAAGAGGCAGTAGATTACGCACTCGATAATAATTATGAATTAATATTTAGTGAATTATGCTGCTCTTTAGTTTATAGAGACATTTCAATGGGCAAGTAACATGAAGACGTACAGAATTATTCGGGATTCAGAGTATCCAGCACCCCAAGGCCTTGCGATTGATGAGGCGCTGTTGAAGAGTGTAGACCGAGGTTTGGAGCCCGATACGATCAGATTTTATTACTTTTCGCCTCCAGCGGTTGTTGTGGGATTAAACCAAGATGTTACTTCGGTTAATCTTGAATATATACGAAAGAAACAAATGAGTTTTGGAAGACGATTAACTGGAGGAGGAGCAATAATAATTGGGTGTCCAAATTATTCTTCACAAATGGGAATTTCTTTTTTGATAAAGTTAGATTCGGATATTCCTTCGAAACTCTCTCACAAATTTAAACACTTTAGTTGGATAATATTGGACGTGTTGAAAAATCTAGGACTTCAGCCTAAATATAATAAAAATTCGGATATAACTATAAAAGAGAAAAAAATTGTAGGGAACGGCATATATATGGCCGAAAATGCGCTTCTTTTTCATTCTATTATTTTATTTGATTACGATTTTGATGTGATGCTAAACGTATTAAATTTAGGGAATGACATTTCTAAAGAAGTTTTAAAAGAGAAAATGAAAAACACAATAACGACGTTAAATCAGGAAAAAAATCAAATCGTATCTCCCAAGATTGTTGAGGATGAAATAGTAAAAACAATTAAAACTGCTTGGGAAGGTGAAATTCTAGAGAAGCAACTATCCGGCTGGGAAAAAACAACAGCAGACAAGCTGCTTCAGGAGAAATATAGTACGAATGAGTGGAATTTTCAATCTCTTGATAATGAGGGATTAATGGGAGCCTGTTTTGTTCCTAGTGATTCCAACACAGATGGAGAATAACGAGATTTGAATCTTTATTCTAAGGGATTGCAATAAATTTTATTAAGCCCAATAACGTTGTTATGTTATCTGTCAAAAATTAGATTTTTCAAGGTATTAGAAAATGGAGAAAATTAATTTAAAGCAACTGGAGGACGCAATCTACATCTGCGCGCAATGTGGCTATTGTAATAACGTTTGTGCCACGTATAAAAATAATAGATGGGAATCTGCCTCTCCTAGAGGCAAGATCTATATGATGCGAGATCATATTAAGCTCGGAAACCGAAGATCAAAAAGTATTCCAGCAGATTATGTTGAGAGATTCTATTATTGCCTGCTTTGTGGGCGATGTAAGGAGGTATGCCAGACAAATATTGATACACTTGAACTATTTCGATCCTTTAGAGCTTGGTACGTAAGAAATAAGTATCCGATTCCGGAAAATCTACAATATTTACAAAAAAATTTAAATTCAGTTTATAATCCTGCTGGATTTGATGTTGAAAAAAGACAACTCTGGTTAGAAGACCTTGATAATTTACGTGTAAAACAGGAAGCTGATGTTCTTTATTTTGTTGGGTGTACATCATCATTCTATCTCCGCAATACCTTTGTGCCAAAAAATTTCATTAAAATTTTAGAACACGCAAATGTAAAATATACGGTGATTGGCGCAGATGAAATTTGTTGCGGAAACCCTACATTATTAATGGGTGATTATGCATCAGCCAAAAAGATTGCTGAAAAAAATTTGGAAGTTTTTGAAAAATTAGGTGTTTCTACAATCGTTGCGTCCTGTGCCGGATGCGCCCGAGCGTTTACTGAGGATTATCCGCATATTTTGAATATGAGAATCAAACCTCGGGTATTACATGCGGCAGAGTACATTAATGAGTTACTCGATGAAAACAAATTACAGTTCAAGGAAATGAAAGGTATATATACCTATCATGATCCTTGCGAACTCGGGAGGCATCTTAAAATTTACGAACCTCCAAGGAGAATTTTAGAAAATATTCCTGGCGTTGAATTCCGTGAATTGCTTTATAATAAAGCCGATGCGCGATGCTGCGGGGCCGGTGGCGGGGTAAAAGGAATTGACAATGAGCTTGCAGTTAACATAGCTAAAGGCAAGTATCTTGAAGTTGAAGAAGTCGGAGCCAGGAATTTAGTTTCGTGCTGCCCGACTTGTAAATGGAATCTCTTTCACGCAAAAAAGGAAGCAAAAGCAAAAGCAAATCCTGTAGATTTAATTGAATTAGTGGCTAAAGCACTAGTTAAAGCTGAATAAGTTATTAATTATTCAGTCATTTTTACAATAAATTTTTTTTAAATTATCCCCGTTGATTCTAATACTGCTTTAATTCGTTTTTTATCAACGTTTCTCTGTAATCCAACTTCATTAAATGAGTAACCCAACGCTAATCCGATGATTTGCGTGAAAAATATGGAGGGGATAATCTGCGAGTGGAGCACGGTGGGAAAAATACTATATACTAACTGACAGTTAGGACACCCGACAACAAATAGATCAGCGTTTAATTTATTAATTGCTTCGTAACGTTTTTTAACGAGGGATTCTCCAATAGTTTTCTTAAAAGCTAGCAAGGTACCTTCACAACATTTATCTTGATAGTCATACGGGATAATTTTAGCTCCACAGGCTTCCAAAAGATTAGTGAATAATGAGATATCATTTTCTTTTCTTTTTGAGATTCTTTCAGGGCGATAAATCATACATGGGTTTTGTAATGTTAGATTTAGATTAATTTTTTTTTCTAATTTCGAATTTAATTCATTGAAATATTCTTTTTCGTTCAGTAGTTCCACGAGATGTTTGATCTCTACTTTATTTTTGAGTGGCAGATTAATTTTTTCCAGAATCTTGTTGATCTTTCGGTACTTCTGTTCGTTTTGAAGTTCAAGATGGGTTTTCTTTAAAATGTACGTGCAACTCCCGCAGAGAGTTAGAATTACATCGATATTTTTTTGCTCAGCCAAAGCCAAATTACGTCCGGCAATTAAGTAGAGCGCTTTTTCATCAATTGATTCCGCGATTTGAGACCCACAACAAGCAAAACTGTCTATAAAAATATATTTTAAACCTAAGCTTTTCAGAATTAACCGAGCTGATTTTTCATACTCAGGAAACCTGTATTGAATCAGGCATCCACTAAATATCGTATAATTCATTCGATTTCAGCCGCGAGTTTTTTCATTTCAAATTTAATTTTCTCGAAATCTATAAGTTCTAAGCCTAATTTCTTTCTTTTTTCATTGGATAGCTCTTGCTCACCAAAAACGTTTCCAAATTTTAAAATATTGGTAAAATATCGGAGCATATCAGACGGCATACGCTCTTTAAGTGATCTCCGCTTTTTAAAAATGGCATCACGAACACTTAACTTATTTGGGCAGGCAGCTTCACATCTAAAACAAGAAGAGCAATCCCAGAGTTCGACATCATCTTCAAAAAAAATTCTATATAACCCTTTTTTCCCCGTCAGTTCAATGATGGGACAATTTTCAGAGCAAGTGTCACATTGCTTACATTCTTCTGACATCATATGTCATTCATATAGTATTACTCAAATTAAAAGAGATTTAACTTTCTTGTTGAATTTCTTCTAAAATGGCTTTTAAATCCCATTCAGGTTTAGTAGAGAGAGATTCATACTGGCAGATTCTTACACATTCTTTGCAGAAGATGCATCGCGAAAGACTTAAGTTAATGGTGCCGATGCCAAGAAGCCCTTCTGGGACTTTTACTGGCTTCTCTGGCTCTTTCATTTTCAGTTTATCAATGAATTCAGCGAGGAGAGTCCTATTTGTAGCTTTTGAATCCTCTGGAAGATTTTTCAAGGAGGTGAGGTCGAAAGTATTCTCCATTGCGATTGCTTCATCCTCACACATTCTTGTACATGATCCACAGGCTATGCATTTAGCATTTTCGTAGATAACCGTGCCGAATCCTTTCAACCCTTCGGGAACTTCAACCACATCATCTGGAGATTTTACTGCAATTTTTCGTATCAATTCAAGTAAGTATCGGCGTTTGGTTTTTTCAGACCAATTAATTGACATTCACTTCACCCATACCTCATTTTTTCGGATTAGGTCCCACCTTCTTAATAACTTCGTTTAACTCTTCAATGGCTTTTACATATTTATCTGGATCAGATGAAACCATTTCAACATGGGCTAAACGAGAACTTTCAAAGCCAATTTCATCCAAAATATTCTTCGTAAATTGAACCATTAAATTAACGTTGTGACTACCAAATAGGAAATGACAGGATGGTTCTGGACAATGCACCACGAGCACGCCATCGGCGCCTTCTACAAACCCTTTTAGGATATCTACGACTCCGATTCGCCCGGCACATGGCACATCTATCGTGAAAATATTGATTGGGTACTCAAATCCTGAGAGGCCTGCAATATCCACTCCGCATGAACCACATTCTTCACAGGTCAATCCTATGATTGCTGAGTCAGCCCAATTTTCTTCGTCTATTGCATTCATCAGCGTTTCAATTTTAGTAAAGATAACTCCACGTTGATAATTTGCCAGTTGAGTTGCACCGGTCGGACATACTGCCGAGCAAGTCCCACAACCCTTACATTTCGTTGGATCAACGGATGCGATCTGAACAAGTTCTTCTTCAGTTTCGCTTTTAATGACCATCGTTATGGCTTTGAATTCACAAATCTCCCAGCAAGTTGCGCAACCATTGCACAAGTCCTCATCAATAGAGGGAACGAGAAGGTCCCGCGTTAAAGTACCTTCCTTCAAGAACTTTAGGGTCTTTGCGGCGGCTGAGGATGCATGGGACATTGCTTCTTGAATGCTCATAGGCGTAAACGCAGCCCCCGCAATGAAAATTCCTCGTTGAGCCGTTTGAGATGTATTCGTTTTAGAATATAGATCACTGATGAAGCATGATTCCTTCGTCTTTAATCCGAGTAACTCGGCCAATTTATCAGAGCCTTCGGCCGGAATTAACGCGGAACTCAGGACTAATAAATCTGGAGTCAATTCGTATAATTCATTGGTTAATGTATTTTCAACAGGTATAATAAATTCATTATTGGGTCCAACTTCAACCGATTGAAGCTTCCCGCGGATGAATGAAACGCCTTTTTCACGGGCTTCCCGGTAAAAGTTTTCATATTTATAGGGGGCACGAATATCCATAAAACAGATCGCGGATTCTACTCCAATCTCTGCTAATTCAATGGCATGATGGATAGAATAAGTGCAACAAATTTTAGAACAATAAAAATGGTTTTCGTCCCGGCAGTTGATGCAATTACCTATCAAAACTGTTTCAGGCTTCTTTCCCGTTGAAGGTACAACTACTTCCCCATCTCTCAACATTCGTGATAAATCGGTCTGAAGAATGATATCCTTACTCTTTCCGTAACCTAAATTGAGGTGAGTTGGTCTGGATTCTTCAATTCCGGTGGCCACGATAATCGCGCCACTTTTGAATGTTTCGGGTTCTTCAGCACCAAGTTTTTCAATAGTAATCTCATAGGATCCTGGATTACCTGCAATATCAGTAATTTTTGTATTTTTTAAAACAGTGATATTAGGATTTGCTTTTATCTCTTCAATCATATTATTAATTATATCCTGGATAGTGAGGTCACCGGGAAATACTTTACCTAAATTTCGCGTATTGCCTCCAAGTTCCCCAGCTTTTTCAATTAGATACACTTTCACGTCTGATGCAAGGTCTAGCGCGGCTTGGATTCCTGCCACACCACCGCCAATGATGACTGCACTTTGTTCAACTTGATAATTCTCGCGGTCTATTTTCGATTTCACGCTTAAAGCAGCGATGGCGGTCTTTAAAAGAATTACTGCTTTTTTAGTCGCCTTTTCTTGTTCGGTCTTATGCGGCCATGCCACGTGCTCGCGGAGGATAACAAATTCAAATTCCTCGACCGAACTGAGCGCATTTCTGAGCTCATATTCAATAAATTTCGGAGTGCAAGCTCCGACGACTAACTTATCGATTGAGCTTGATTGGACGAATTTCGTGAGAGCATCGATTCCAGCATCCAAACACAAATTATTAATTTTTATAATCGGTATGTTTTGCCCTTGAATTGCTTTCATTACAGCATCATAATCAATAGTTTTTGCAAGTTTCTCACCACAATCACAGAGTGCTACGCCTATACCCATTTTTCCCTCACCTTACTTGATTGTCTTGTTAATTTTTATCGCGGTTGCGTTTGCTTGCGTGATTGAATCTGGAATATCTTTCGGGCTTTCTGCAGTGCCTGCAATAAAAATTCCAGGGATCTCCGTTTCGATTTGGCTAAATTTAGATAAATCGCCCATAAAAAATCCGTTCTCATCGACTTTGAGTTTTAAAAGCTCTGCGACCTTCTCTGATCCCCTTGTAGGGATGAGGCCAGGAGTGAGAACCACTAATTCTTCTTCAATACTAATAAATTCTGACGTGATGGTGTTTTCAATATTTAAAAATAATTTTTTTGTCACCGGATCTTCCTCGATGCCCGCTAGGCGTCCCCGCAGGAATGTGACGCCTTCCTCACGACATCGAATATAGTAATTTTCATATTCTCCGAATGTTCTGATATCCATATAACATACCCGCACCTCTACTCCCTTTTCTCGGAGCATCAATGCATGTTTCAAACTATAGGTACAACAAATTCGGGAACAGTATTCTTTATAGCGAGAATCACGAGAGCCCACGCACAATGCTATTGTCACAGTTTTCACAGGTTCGCCACTCGATGGGAGAATCGGGACACCTTTTGAAGGACCAGTTGGATCCAACATGCGGGCTAATTGGATTTGAGTAATTACGTTATCATAGATCCCGTATCCATATTCTTTTATTATGGAAGGATCTAGTTCCTCGAATCCTGTTGCTACGACTATCGCTTTCGCGTTAATTGTAATATCTTCAGCTGCTGCATTGAGGTTAATGGCGTCTGTGGGGCAGGCAGCCACGCATTCTTCACTGCAATCACGACATTCAGCACGATTAATGACCGCCCAATGAGGTACTGCCATCGGGAACGGAAGATAAATGACTTTTCGTGTGTTCCACCCATAATTGAACTCATTTGGTACCTCGATGGGACAAGCTTCAATGCACGCGAGACACCCAATACAGTTCTCATTAACGTGCCGTGGCTGTTTTTTTACCTTGACTGTGAAATTTCCGGCAGTACCCTCAACTCCAGCTACCTCTGATAACGTAAGGATTTTAATTAGAGGATTTCGTTCCAGATTGGAGCGATAAAGACATTTTCGGAAGCCTCGACTTTTAAACATAGAAGTACAGACACTAAAACATAAAGCACAATCATTTGTAGGAAAAAATTTTCCGAGTTGGGCTGCTTTTCCACCTAAAGAGGGAGATTTTTCGATAATAATGGCGGAATAACCCAAATCGGACAATTCAATTGCGGCATGGGTGCCAGCAATTCCTCCACCAATAATAGCGACATCGAAATTCATAGTTCTCACTCAAGACAGAATCTGAAAGTAAATTATTAACTTTAATTGTTATATTTACCACAAATTGACTTACTATAACAACGTTATGCTTGTTAAAAATCTTATTAAAACATTATGATTTTTAAAATTTCATTAACAATATTAAGTAATCTGTAATATCTGATAGGAATTAAGATACCTATTACAAATATTTTAAATTTATTGTATTGTAAGAGAAACCAACTTGAAACCCGTAAAAAGAAAAATGGTAGCGTTACTTGCTTTTTGGGTAAGCATGCTTACACCAATCGGGTTAGTTTTCGGAACTGTTGGAATGTTTCCTTATTTTACAGGTCAGGGATATACGATTCTATTTTTACTGTAGCGGTTGTTATCGCTGTGTTAGCAGTGAAAAAAGTAGAATAACTCCTCTTTTTTAATTTATAATATTGAGTATTGTTCAAATAGCATGTAAATCATGTATCGCTCGTGAAAATTTCGAGTAAATCCAGTTACGAGGTATTTTAGGAATTAAGTATAATTTATATTTTAACTCAACAATAGATTTTTTAATAACAATGTTATTCCCCTAGTTATCCATAATCATTTTAAAATAGTGTAAATCAATTTTTAAGATATAATTAAACCAAAAGAAAAGGTGAAACTGAAGTGAAGCCAAAAAAGAAAATACTATTACTATTTACATTAACCTTACTCGTACTATGCTTACCATTGGGGCTGGTTTTTAGCTTTGATTCTGACTTTGACGATTTTATTGGGAGTGATCATACGGGTGGTGGTGGAAGCTGTCATGATTATATGAATCCTGAAAGTCCTACGGGATATGTCTCTCTAAGTTCCAGTGCGGGAGAGAGGGTCCTGCCGGGCGAAGTATTTTATATTGCATTACAAGTGATATCTTTTTCTGAGGCGGCTAATGAAGATGTCTCCGTCGGTTTTCCTTCAGGAGGCCAAGGAAGGGGCGATAACAAGAAGTTTTCATTCAACGTCACAGAACAACATGGTATTGCATTAAATTCGAGTGGTACCTCAACAATTCTATGGTTCAATGTTACGGCCCCATTAGAGAAGGGAGTCTATATTCTAATAGCAGACGCTGTGGAAGGCAATGGCGGTGTTGGAAACATGGATTGGGCAACAGGAAGCATTACCATTATTGTTTGGCTTGAAGGCCCCGATCCAGATGATGATCTTTTAATTCTTTATATTCTCGTTGCAATAGGTCTTATAGCTGCAGTTGTTGCCTTAATTTTTATTAAAAGAAGAGACTAATAATCTTATGAAGTGAAATCCTCCTTCTTTATCATTGATAGGTAAAATTTTTCGGTTAGGAAATTTGAGTTAATAATAATGATAAAAACAAGATGGAATACCTACTTTTTGATTTTTGTGCTTTCAATACTTTTCGTGGATTTGTTACTCATTTCATTGAATTCTTTTCATGTTGAATCTGTTTTTCGACCCGTGTATAACGTATTTTTTTATCACGTATCTTCTGCGTGGTTATCATATCTAACCTTTACTGTAAGTTTGATTTGTTCGGTAATGTATTTAAAAACTAAAGAAATGAAGTGGAGTCGATATGGAAAAAATTCCGTCTTGATTGGTGTTCTTTTTGCTGCTGTCGCCTTGATAACCGGTTCATTATGGTTTAATGCGACGTCCGGGAATTATCAAAATATTTTTTGGAACTGGGATCCAAGACAGACTATGACTTTGGTGTTGCTTTTTTCTTATATATCCTATTTGATATATTGGAGCATGATCGAGGATCCAACCCAAAAAGCAAAATTAACTTCCATTTTAGGAATTGTTTTATTTCCAACGGTTCCTCTCAGTTATTTTGCGGCAATCATTTTTGCTAGTCTTCATCCTCTTATTGAGCCGAGTCCGTCCAATATCTATTGGGATCCCTTCAAAATTTTCACGTTGATTTTTACAGTAATTACCGTTACTATTTTCTATATCTATACCCTTAAAAAATTAGGTGAATTGGATGAAAGGAAAGCTAAATTAGGTGGATTGTATCACAAGAAAATGGAGGAAGAATAAATGAGTGGAGTATTAATGGCAGACTACATCACGATGACAATTTGTTTTGTAATTTTTTGGGGTGTCATAATATTCTTCTTCTTATATCCACGTTCGCAAT
Organism: Candidatus Helarchaeota archaeon; assembly: GCA_013375455.1. The sequence continues at coordinate 73,008 of JABXJT010000017.1, forward strand.
TAAAAAGGACGAATAAACGAATAGATAAACTTGAAAAATAGAAGAAAGGGCATTTTATTGAAAAAATCGAAAATTTTTGCTTTAATCGGAATCGTTGGAGCAATTATCGGGATTTTCGTTTTAATATTTATCAGTGCACGTCCTTATATAACAGTTTCCCAAGTTTTGGCTAATCCTTCAAAGTATTACAATCAAGAAATCCAAGTAATTGGAATAGTCAGGGATTATTCTGGGGGAAATTTCAACTTAACCGAAGGTGATGATTACCTTTACGTCGATACGACCGAAGTCGTTATTCCCAGTGGGTTAAATAATAGCATGGAAGTCGTTGTCACTGGAATTTTTAATTCCTCTCTGATCCTAAAGGCAAGTCAGATTCTTACGCAATGCAGTTGAGTTGTTAGAATTCAATTTTTATTCTACTCATACAAAAGCATGTCTGAAATCAAAATTAAAATAGAAAGCATCAATATTGTATGAAAAGTTAAGAAAAGAAATTCTATTAAAATATCAGAAAATAGTAATCCTTGTAACAGTTTGATATTTATTGAGATGATGGGGCTCGCAATTGGAACGAGAATGGGAAATAATAAAACTGGCAGAATGAATGATTTATTTTTAACATACATTGAGAGTGCAGAGACTAGAGTGCCAGTTACACATAAATTAAAAGTAGGTAAAACAATTGCCAATAATATAAAACCCCATATCGGAATTATTAAAATTATTCCAGATGGATTAGAAATGAATAATCCAAAAAGCACCAAGATTAATTCAATAACGCTCAGGATAATAAAACTAAATATAATTTTGCTTAGAAATAGCGTGTTTGCAGATAAAGGAGAAGAAATTAGTCCATCTAGAGTTCCAGATTCTTTTTCTTTGATGAATAACTTAGCTATTATGAAAATTAACGTGAAAAAAACAATCAACCAGATTTCAATCACGAATATTTCAGTTGTCATCGCTTGTTCCTGGGTACTGACATTATATACGGTTGAGAAGATGAATACTGAAATTATGTCAAATAATAATATTGAAAAGAGATCACTAATTTGTCTAATTTCAGATTTAAGATCCTTCAACAAGATCGTTTTCAGCCATTTCATATCTGAATTATTTGAAGTTTTCTTTCCTTTCAATTAATATTCTCCATTAATAGTATGATTCAATGTTAAACTCTTCAAATTCGTCCTTTTTCAGCGATTTATTGATTTTTCCACGTTTGAGAACAATTAACTCATCACATAACTTAGATGCCAAGCTGATGTTATGAGTGGTGATTACAAGCGAAATTTTATTTTTTTCTTTTAATTCTTCAATCAAATCTAATAATATATTGGTTGATTTAAAATCTAATCCTGTAAATAATTCATCTAACATTAGAATTTGTGGGTTATGGATTATTGCGCGAATTAATTCTACCTTGCGTTTCATTCCTGTAGATAGATTCCTGATGGGTTCGTCAACCCAATCGTATATATTAAATAGCTTCGTATAACGCTCAATATTCTTTTTAATTTCATCCTTATCAAAGATATTAAACAAATTCTCATAGAATTTTAAGTTTTCATATATCGTCAATTCATAATATAAAAACGATTGATCAGTAATAATACCCAATTTTTTCCTAATTTCGCCCGAGTTTGTATCAAAGGGCATCCCATTGATTGATATTTCACCTTTATTAGGCCTCAAAATGCCTGATAAAATTTTGATGAGCGTAGTTTTTCCGGCTCCATTAGCTCCAAGGACCCCCAATATTGAGTTCGAATTTAAATTAAAAGAAATATTTTTTAATGCAAAGAAAAACCCAAAACTCTTGGAAATTCCTTTACAACTCAAAACCATTTTATCAGAGCCACTGACCATGATAAACAAAATAAAAACCAAAAATTTAAATTTGTTTCTCTTGAGAGTGATATAACATTGTGATACTCTGCTCTTACAACTTTTTAATCCACGTGGAAAAGGAGATTATTCCTAAATGGAAATTCTACAACCTAAAAACGCACAAGAATTAGCGAAATTAATCAAATGGTTGGATTCTGATCCGTCTCAAATTGATTTCTCAGAAAATAAAGGTATTTCAAGTATTGATAAAGGAAATCTGACCATCACCCTCAAGACAGGAACTACTTGGAGGGAATTGATTAGTTATTTAAAAGCCATTAATTACGAACCCTGTATTTACCCAAAAAAAGAATCCATCACCTTAGAAGAATGGCTTCAAACGGATGGAATCAATCTTGCAGGATTTAAATTTGGATTAACGGGCCGTTCTTTATACGATGTTGAAATGGTCACGTATCAGGGCGAAATAACGAACTTAGGATTCAAAACAACGCTATATGACGCTTTAGGATACGAATTAAAACGAATCTTTCTTGGGTCCCAATTTATCCTCGGTATATCTACAGAATGCACGATGCAGATCCGAAAGGTTCCCGAAACAAAATTGGCACTTAAACTTACTTTAACTCCTACATTTAATATTAAAGAATTACTTGAAAAATTTAATCGTAAATCGCTCCGTCCTACCCTCATATTTTTCACTCAAACCGATCAGGTCCTTATATTATATATTCTCCTAGATGGAGCCATAAAAATCGTTGCGGCCGAATCGAGCGTGATTAGCTCGGTCTTATCGGGGTATGCTGGTTTCGCGTATGACGAGGTAACGGAAAACGAATTATTGGGTAATCTCTATGAACCTGATGGGGCGGCATTAACTTATTACTTGATTGCTCCAGAAAAACTTGGAGAATTAATACAAGCCTTCCAACTCATTTCTAAAGCCTACATTATCAACCAAAATACTATAATGGTTGGCTTAGATCTAAACAAACTAAATATCCCGGAATCTGCAATTAATTCGAAAATTTTAGAACTAAGAGGCAAGAAAGTTTACATTCATCCATTAAATACTGAAGAATTAATGATGTTTGGAGAAAAATCAACTCCTGAATTAATACAAAAAATTCGAAAATCTTTCGATCCAACGAATTTTTATGAACGCTTGACGAGAGAAATAAAAAAAGAACATGAAAAATTGGAACCAAGTGCTAAAGATTGGGTGCAAGGTGTTAAAAGTGAAGACTAATAAAAAAGTTGGAATCCTCCTTTTCGGATTCATGTTTATTATGTTATTCTCGATGTTAGCGTTTAATGTTACGACCTTTAATAGTGTTGATCCCGCCCAAGGATGTGCGTGCCATCAAGATCTGGGATATTTGGAGATCGCATGTGTAAATGGAACAACGATATACGTGAATAAAAGCGCCGATTTTAAGTTGGGTTTTCATGCTAATACGTCATTAACAGGTGACAGGATCCTACGAGTTCGCTTCTTACTTAGCAATATTGAATACGGCGTCTTAACCTTTACACCAGATATGGTAGCGGGTGATTCTGGGATCGCTGATGGGGGACCAAATGATCCGAATCCATCGGCTGATAGAATTGGAAGTGCGGCAAATCCTGCAATTGTCAGTGTGAGTAATGTTCCAAATACAGATAAAACGTTTCTGATAGCTATGGGCGCCTATGATTTTGAATCGGCACACGTCAGTGGAGAAGATGAACATAAAGCCGAAATAATAATTACTGTTGTTGTTGGCGCTGGTAGCGAAGTTCCAGGCCCCTGGGATTGGTTGTTGGATCACATGCCCGTCATAATAATCATATCCGTGCTTTTTATTATAGGCATCAGCATCTCAGTTGTGACGAGAAGAGTCTATATGGGGAAACCCGAGGTTGAAAAAATACCAGGAAAAAAATAAATGGTGTTGATGGAAAATGACAATTCATGGATTATCAGTTCATCTTCATACTGGAATTCTGGTCATCGCCCTAATATTGGCCTTACTTTGCATGGTAATTAGATTAATCACGTTCCTCTATCCTAGATGGGGGTTGATTCGAGGAATCTTCACCGATTGGGACTTCACTAAAAAAATTTGGAACAACCGCGTTTCAATTTTTAAAGCAATGGATTATGCCACCGTGGCTTGCATACTAGCTGGTGTCGTCGGTCTTTTTATCGGGATTTATACGGGTGGAGTAGCTATAAACTGGGATTTTTCTGTTGGCGATGTTAATCGAGCAAAAATGATCCTATCACTTTATGCTTTACTATTTTATGGAATAGCTTTGATCATAAGAATAATTCCGAATATGTGGAGAAACCCCGGGCTGGTCGTCCTATATGGATTGGCAATAGGGTTTGGCTTCTTCTTTATTTTCTTGGATGGAGCAGTAGGTGGGATTATGGTATATGGTGAATCCATTGCCGAGCCGATTCTCCATTGGTTAAATGATCTAGGATTTTTTAATACGCTTGGAGTGCCAGATCTTTTATCAGGATTAGGTATGATATGAGGTGAGAAAATATGCCGTTTCATCCGATAGCCTTGCATTTTCATGTAGCAATTTTCATTGTAAATCTTGTCGCTTTGATAGCTCTAGTATTTATGAGACCTTTTACGATGCCAAACCTGGATGAAAGTAAAAAACCCACTAGAGGGCAAAGTCTCTTTCAGGCTTTAGATTGGGTAGTTCTCATCACGCTCATCGCAGGCGTCATAGCTACTGCGGCGGGAATTGCCACGGGCTATGTGGAACTGTTACATCCACCTGAAATAGGGTCACTCTTTGTTTATGATATGTTCATGCAGCTCAAAGTATATACTTCATTCTTACTACTCGCACTTTATGCCTTGCCCCTCCTCTATAGAATGATGTATGGTAAAACGATGTGGAAATCGCGGGGCATGGCGATCACATTCATATTATTGATCGTGGCGGGATTCTTCTTCTTGGTCGTTTCAACGTGTCTTGGTTCTTACTATACCACCTATTTGACAGCACCATACGGAGCTGGAGAGTCCGTTGAGCTCTTAGAACCTTTCTTGAATAGTATATGGTGGCTTTTTATCCCATTTGGCGCTGCGGTGGGAAGCAACATCCACACGTATCAACCTGGATATGAAATAGCAGTGACTATTGGACCCCTTTTAACGACTGTTTTCATAATAGTTGATCTCTGTCTAATTTCTTTCGTGATATTTTATGGGCTGCGATCGCGCCAGATTAAGCGTTATAACGAGCGATATGTAAAATTCAAGAGTTATTTACGTACAGGGGCCATTGCACAATCCAATGCCGGATTTCAAAAGCTTATGCGGGAAATGATGGCACTAAAAATAAAAAGAATTGATTAGTTTTTATATACATCCTAGTATTTATTTTACATTCGATTAATTCAATGGTTTAAATGGAGTTAACCAACACTTTAATCTTGTCACTTTTTGGAACTTCTTTGATTTTAGTCGTAATTGCAATCACCGTCATTGATCTTTTCTTTCTCATTGTTAAAAAGAAGAATTTAACCACTCTAGCATTTCTTAATATGGGTTTAACCATTTCGATATTCATGATTCTGGAAATATGTTTTCTAAATGATTATTTCATTTTTGATTATGTTTATAGTTATAGCGAGTCTGCACTACCGGTGCTCTACAAGTTCGTTGCGATTTGGGCGGGCCAAGAAGGGTCCATACTCACTTGGATGGTATTCAATTCGATCATTATGGCATTTTTTCGCATTAAAAGTGGGAAAACGCGTGACATCATCTTTAATCGGTCTGTAATAATTATCTTGCTAAGCTCTACCATATTTTTAGTCATTTTATTTTTGTTAAATCCCTTTAGACTTAGACTATTAATACCTTCCGATGGATTAGGGTTAAATCCTTTATTATTGTCACCTTACATGATTTTACACCCATTATCCGTGTTCCTTGGATATGCCGTGTTCATCGTGCCGTTTGCAGTTACGATTTCTGAATTATTGACACCAAAGACTAGATTAGAAATCCCCTACCAACGAAAATTCTTTGATTTTACTTTGAAATTTGGCTGGTTAGTTATTTCTTTAGGAATAGGGATCGGTGCATATTGGGCAAGTATAGCAGATCCTCCATGGAGTCGGTTTTGGGGTTGGGATGCCGTTGAGACTGTTTCATTGATTCCGTGGTTACTGTGTACCGCGTACTTTCATTCTATGGCTTTTAGAAAGAAAAATCCAAACCTCGCAAGATTTACTATCATCCTTATTTTCTTGGCTAATATTTTTGCCACTTTGCTAACGAGAGGTGGGGGATTCGCTTCGATTCATACATTTGTAGGAAGCTTGGCACTAATTAGTTGGGTCGTCATCACGGGGTTAATAGCGACGATGATTATAGTTTATATTATATATACCATACTAATTACAGTCTTAGAAGAATATGAAAACACGAAAACGTTATTTAATTATTTGAGCTATTTGTTTCTGATGATGATGGCGTTCATTTTCCTTTTTGGTTTACTCGTTCCCCCGACTACTTATCTCTTATCGACCGTAATTAACATAAATGCCATTTTACTATGGCCCTCTTTCTATGCGACGGGAGGGCTCATTTTCGCCACTGCTTTGGCAATCGCGTTAATCGTTTGTTCGTTAAATGACTTCTACACGCTGAAACAAATTTCTATTTTCATCTTATTAGGATTCATAGGCGGTCTGATTTTTTCATTACTTCTCTTAAGCATCGCTTCTGTTTGGATCAACCCCCTGATTTCTATATATCTCGCTGCATTCATCGCAGCCATCTTTCATCTATTTAAGGATTTCAATTTGAGCCATGGAATGAAGAAATTCTTCCGAAGAAATGCAAAGGTAATAATTCATGCGGGAATCAGCTTGATTTTGATGGGAACGTTAACCGAAATTATGCTGGGCGTTCAGAGCTTTTTCTTCATTGTAGGGTTTTTCATCTTACTGGTTGGTATTATACCTTCGATCCTGGTGATGTTTTTTGTTAAGTATCAAAGTACTCTTCAACGAACAAAAATAGAAGAAACGACCTCATCATAAAATAGTTTAAAAAAACATAATCCGCAAAAGTAGTCTTTTAAAGCTTTCCGAGGCGTTCGTGGGTGGCCTTAATGAGTTGACGGATTTTCGGAGGTTTTGGTGGTTTCACATGCCAAGTAGTGGATTGAAGCTGGTGGCGTTGCCGGAAGCGGGCGAGTCCTGTTTTCACCCGCGTTTGATCCTGCCGTAACAACACCTGATTGATTAAGTCCGGGTCGTAATTCTGTTGTACGATACATAATTCGCCTCCTTTCACGCGGACCATGTTCCCGACTTGCGCCCGCCCTGAAGCCCTTCGGAAATGGTGAACTTCCAGTGAGAACATCTTCTCCAGCGCGACATTACTTCGGGGCAGCCCGGACATGTTCAGAAAGTGAAAAAGCCCTTCCTCATGGGTGGAATAAAGGCGGATCCATTCCGCAACGATCTCCTCTAAAGGGGTTTTCACCGAAACACGCTGCCA
>JABXJT010000204.1 GCA_013375455.1 Candidatus Helarchaeota archaeon
AAAAGTGTTCGGATTCAATATAATGAATTTTAGGGAATAGAGAAGACAAAAATAAATTGAAAAAGAAAAGGAAAGATAGAGGACATGCCTTTTAGCGTCATATGATTATGAAATAATTGAAAGGGGAGGCCCTTTTCCATGACTATATTTACATAATTCTAAATCAAACAATCTTCCAGATTGGCTTTCTACTGAAGTATCACGATCCATTTTTGATTTGTATATTTTAAGCCCTAAAATAATTGATAATAAAGATCATAGTGATAATGATACTAATTCCAAATTCTGAAGTGCCTGAAAGAGTTAAGAGCAGATTTTCAATATTGGCAGGGATAATCCCGATACCAAAATAGATCATGAAATAAAATCCGAAGATAAGATAAAAGGTTATAGTTTTTTGTTGATCATCCTCTAATTTCATAAAGAAGACCATTTTCATCTATCTTCTAAAGATATGAACTAACCATATTTAAAGAAAAAAGAGTCTTCAAAATCACAAAAAAAGTCTAAGATGATACTTATGGTATGCTGTATTCTTTGACTGTATTTTTCTTAATTGTGTTTACCAATTTAGAGGTTTTATCAAAGTTTTCGCCCCCTAATAGTAGACCACTTTTAGAAAAGAAGTAGATTCGTAAGTCTTTATCATATTCTACCATTACTAAATAGTGAGGATGGGAGGATTTGGCAATACTTACTCTTTTAAACGGTTCACCCTTAATAAAAATTGTCTCATCTTTAATTCTTAAAACTTTTACGTTAGAAGGTTTTTTCTCTCTGTATTCTTTTTTGCCAAACTTAACGATTTCCTTTAAGACATTTCTATTGGAGATCATTATCACTATAAAATTATTTGAATGATTAATTATATTTCATTTTAAATTTTAGATTATTCAGTCAAAATAAGAAATTGTTAGACTCTGACAAATTTTTAATCTTGGAAAATTGTTAAATTTATTGATTTTTTAGAGGAATATATTTTGGATACAAA
>JABXJT010000205.1 GCA_013375455.1 Candidatus Helarchaeota archaeon
GATTTTATATTTAAACCGTTTGATTTTAAGATATTGAAGAAGAAGATCGAAAATCTTGTCAAAGAGGAAAGATAGGTCCCATCTTTTCTTATGTCTTTTATTAGTGGGACCAGGGTCAAGTCTTGTAATATAACATCGATAAAAAGAGACAAATTCATTTTTATTATATAGCAGATAGTTGCGCGAGAAAAAGGCTCACACCTATTTTTGGATTGACACATCATTTAAATCTTCGTAAAATACCCACCCGGGGCAACCTTTCACACTTCTTATTTACCCATAGGAATGGAGCAGAAATAATGTACTTGACAGATTCAAGTAACTATGTTACAATAATGACGAAAAGAGTAATATGTGACTATTTTCGTATTTTGATGGAGGAAATGTAACATGAAGGACACAAAAGGTAAAGAATTGAGTCCCAAAATGGCCCATTTGGTGGATAAGGCGAAAGAGTTATTTTTCCGTTATGGTATTAAGCGGGTGAGTATTGAAGAGATATGCCGGGAATCCGGGGTAAGCAAAATGACTTTTTATAGATATTTCCCTAGTAAGACTGCCATAGCAAAGCATGTGTTAGAAAGCATATATGGTGAAGGAAGAGAGCGTATAAATAGTATTCTGGCAATGGATTTGCCTTTCGAAGAAAGACTGAAGAAAGTGCTGGTGACGAAAATGGAGTACACTGATAAGTACAGCAGGGAATTCATAAAAGAACTTATGATGGGTACTGAGCTGGAATTGAAGAAATATATTGAAGAGGAGACTAAGAACTTTCTCAATGAGCTGAGGAAAATATTTCTGGAGGCGCAGAAAAATGGAGAAATCCGTTCCGATATCAAAGTCGACTTTATTATCTATATGATGAATGTAATGAGAGAGGTGTTTAAAGATGAGAACCTGCAAAAGCTGTATCCGGATTTTGCTTCACTGATGAAAGATGCATTTAATTTCTTCTATTATGGGGTTTTGAAGAA
>JABXJT010000151.1 GCA_013375455.1 Candidatus Helarchaeota archaeon
AGCTTCTTTGAAAAAAACAAAAGCTTGGCGACTTTTTTCCACAATTATTTTAAAATCTTTATTCCAGGAAGGTAGAATTTCGGGGTACTCTATGCGGAGAAAATTAACGCCTTTTTCTGCATCATCGGCGATATTGTCTATAAGTTCGAGTAATTCTAAAAGGTCCTCTCGGAATATGGGAAGATAAGTTCCTCCATAAAGCATCAGTTGTGTCTCTTTTCTTATCTCATCCGCTCTGGTTTCTAACTGAATAGTGGCAAGCGCCTTATCTTCAAAGTTCTTTCTGTCTCCTTCTAAATAAGACCAGAAAGCTTCTTTCCAGTGGTCGGTTGCTCTGCTCACAACTTCCACGTGTTGCTCCATTAGCTTTTGTGTTTTATTTTCTTTCTTAAAAAAACGCATGGATGACCTCCTTTTTGTTCATTCCTATTCAATTTCACTGTTGACGTACTGTGGGCACGTATCTTGGGGTAGTATGCTAATTTTTTATCCTTCTTAATCTTTCCCCTTCAAGAGAGGAAGTATTTCCCCTCTTTTTCCTTCATTTCTAAGGTACCTTGGAGCTCAAAAATGTGTTTCACGGGAACAATTTTGCCTTCTATCGTGCAGATACAGCTGGTTCGTTTTATTTCTTCGGGTAATAAATGCGAATTTAAGATGAGGATAGGTTATTTAAAATAAGGCATCAAGCCTATTTAAAGGTCTCTTTTACTTTGCTACAGGTGGGTCCCTTTTGGGTTGACATTCACAGTTAGCAAGTCTCTTAAATTTTTACCTAATATTTTTTCTTTCGTTCCTGGAGAAACATCTAATGTTTTGATAATTTCAATGTCCTTTTGGATCCTTTCTGAATCATTGTAAGGAAAGTCTAAACCAAAAATTAAGTTATTATCCCCGATTAGATGAATTAATTCTTCTATTTTCTGTTTTCCCAAGTACCAAGACGGGTTATTATCAATATCAAAAACACTTGCGATCCCTGCGTAAATATTACTTTTTCTAGTTTCTCCAATGTTATTTTGAATTACGGCGACTGCATCTTTGAAAAAGCTATATCCTCCAATATGCTCCATTACAAATACTAGATTGGGAAAGTTGTGAGCAATTTCATCGAACATAAGAGGGTGATTATCTTTTATTCTATGCCGATGAATTCCAGTATGAAAATCTAAAATTATTTTTGACTCTTCAGCTTTCTGGTAAAATTTCATTGCTTTTTCACAAAGGACATTGAAGTTTTGAACGGCAGGATGCAGTTTAACACCCTTAAAGCCAAGGTCTTTAACTCTTTGTAGTTCGTGCAGGGCGTCTGAAGATAGAGGATTTACACTTCCATAACCTATTAATCTTGGGTAGGACTTAATCTTCTTGGCTAACCATTGATTTGGATTATGATCCCAATTTTCTAGGAACTCTTTAAATGGTGCAAAGACAACGCATTTCTCAATCTGACATTCATCTAACACCCTGAGTAAATTTTTAACTGATCCCTTTTCCCAAATGCTATCTGGAAAAACATGAGCGTGGTTGGCTAGAATCTGTATCATTCTTCCTCCAAAAAGTATCTTGCAAAACGGTAATTCTGTGTAAATAAAGGCACATCATCAATAACTTTTATTCCCTTAAGAATCTTACTCTATACTCAAACTCTTTCTACTTTGTAAAACCAAAAAGTGGTAGACTTGATCCTTGGAAATTTTGTATTCCATGTCTATCCAGCCAGTGATACCCTCCCTTGGATATTATTTAGGAGAACAGCCTTTGTAATTGGAAGACGAATATTCCTCTCCAACGCTCGCTTTCTTCACTACCTTCCCTGGTTTAAAATAAGCTGAAGGAGCTACCTCTGGCGGAACCTCCTCAACATTTTTTAAGAAAGAAATTTATTGCAACTGGAGAAACGCTATGGGAAATCCCAAAGGAGCGGTTACGATCCCTTTCGTCAAGGACGAGGTTTACTATCTCATTTGAATCCAGTCCGCATAAAACTGTTAATAATTCGCCGTTGGAGAACCACAAACATCGTGAGAGGTACTACAATCACCAGCAACGTAAAAGCCATTAAAAGTGTCCACTCTGCTCCCCCTTCAGCTTGCATGGCAAAGATTCCTAGACCAACAGTCAATGGCCGTGCTTTTGGGGTATCGGTAACGATAAGTGGCCAAAAAAATTCACTCCAATGATATAGTAAACTTATCACTGAAAAAACAATAATAGTTGGCTTAGCTAATGGTACTGCAATCTGCCATAGGAATCTGAAACTGCTACAACCATCCATAGTAGCCGCATCTTCAAGTTCTTTAGGAATCGTTTTAAATGTCTGCCGAAGAAGAAAAGTCCCATACGCTGAGCCAAAATAAGGTAGCATTATAGCTAACTTAGTGTTGAGAAGCTTCAAGTTGCTTATAGTCAAATAATTAGGAAGTATAACGCTTTGATTTGCAAGCATAAGTTGAGTGAGAAGTAATATAAATAGTAAGTCCCTACCCTTGAATTTCAACCGTGCAAAAGCATAAGCAGCAAGAGTAATCGTGATTAGTTGAACTGCGAGTATTCCGCCAACTATAATTATAGTATTTATATAGTAGAGTCCAACAGGTAGTATCGTAAAAATTTCTGTGAAATTTGAAAAGGTAACTTCCTTTGGAATCCATTGAGGTATCTTAGAAAATACCTCTTCGCGTGGCTTAAATGCCGTAATAAAAATCCATACGAGTGGTCCGATGGTGCTTGCAGAAGCTAAGATTAGTATAATGTGAACTAAAACACGGGTTATACTACCCGTGCTACCTTTATGCTTAATTCGTTTAACAAAATTATCCATAGTATACTTTCTTGCCTATCATCCGGAATATTAAAACGATTGAAATCAACAAAATTGAAAGAAGAATGCTGGTAAGTGTGGATGCATACCCTGTGTTCCAGTAAAGAAAACCATGTTGGTAGATATAGTACACAAAAAGATTAGTAGCGTTAGCAGGACCCCCCTGAGTCATTACGTATACTGCATCGATTGATTGGAATGAACCAATAAGAGCTATAACAAAGACAAAAAAGGTTGTTGGTGCCAAAAGAGGAAAAGTAATGTCGATAAATTTTCTCCATCTAGTTGCACCATCTAACTCTGCGGCTTCGTACAATTCATCAGGAATACTTTGCAAGCCTGCCAATAGTATAATTGTGTTATATCCAAATGCCCTCCAGACACTTACAAGAACTATAGCTAAAAGTGCATAACGCCTATCAGTTAACCATCGAATATTGGGGAAACCTATCTTCACAAGGTAGTAATTAATTATTCCATAATCAGGGGAAAGCATCCACAGCCAGAGCATTGCTATTGCCACAAATGGAATTATGTGAGGGTAAAAAAGAGCAACACGGTAAAAACCTTTGCCTCTTATTTTTTTATTTACCAAAACTGCAAAAAGTAGACCGAGTGCTATACTTATAGGGACAGTTAAGAGCATATATATTATGTTATTTCTGATTACTTGCCAAAACAAAGGGGTATTCCAGGCTTCAATATAATTTGAAAAACCGATAAATACTTTTTGGGGAACCGCTAAGTTCCATCTGAATAGACCTAAATAAAGTGCTCTAAACATGGGGAAATAGGTAAAAATAGACACGAAAAAGAAAGCCGGGATTAAATAAAGGTATGGTCTAATAGTATGAAATACTTTTTGGGTGCTCAATGAAGAATCTCTTTTTTTGAACTCCTTGATTTATACGGTTTTAAAACTTTGGATTCATAGACATGGTTTAGCCTCTCCCTCCCATGAAGGTTTTCTCTTCTAATTGTCCCATACTTGAGTGACAAAAAGCTCTTTGTTTATATTATTAACATCGACAAGACTTTGGCATTTTTTAACCCAAAATTGGCCTCAAACTCACTCTGGATGCGGGCTGATACGTTAATAATGTAATCATTTGTGGACATTTTTGTGATCTTCGTTCTATAATCTGTGTCTGTTACAATTTTCCACAAAAACTCCCCTCGGAACAGCTAAGAATGACGGAAGTCAAATCCCGTTTTAGAAGATTCTGTCCTTTATAAAGTGAGAAAGGGAACTTGCTTATAACATATCAGCCCTTTAGCCATGAAGGTTTGAGCTTATTTCAGGCCAATTTTTTGCCAAAGTCTTGGTAGAACCATGCCTGTCCCTCTTGCTTATTGAACCAGAATGCTGTCCATGACTATTTAAGATAGGCACTCAATACTTTCTCTGCTTCAACCTGTGCTCGCTTTAAACCCTCTTCTGCAGTGCGCTTACCATCCAGTACATCGCCAATAGCAGTCCCGAGGTACGCACCTACTTCAGCCTGGCCATAAACTCTCATTTCAGGACCAGCAAATTTCATTACTTCTCTCACAACTCTCCGGTGAGGATATTTTTCAAGACATTCCTTCATGATCTGAGTATCATAAGCTGATTTCCGTACGGGAATATATCCTGATCCAATGCTCCACTTAGCAGTGTTTTCTGGAAAGGTTATCCACTTAATGAATTCCCAAGCTGCTCGTTGTCTTTCCAGTGAAAGCCCCTGGAGGATAAATAAGTTACCCCCGCCTAGAGTAGTAGCGAAAACCTTCTTTTTAGGGAGCATGGCTATTCGATAATCAAATTTGGCCGATTTTTCAACGAAACCCATACCTCCTGTTGAACTGTACATCATAGCAGACTTTTCAGCAACAAAGGCAGCTGATGAATCGCCATAACCCATGTGCGGAGGTGCGACTTTATATTTTCTCACCAAATCTACCCAGAACTCTAAAGCCTCAACCACTGGTTTTGAAGTGAAATAAACTTCGGTCCCAGCTTTATTACAAAGTCTACCACCATTTTGTCCTGCGAAAGAGTCAAGTATCCAATTATCCATAGGAAATAATAGCCCCCATTGGGATACTCTCTCCCCGGCCTCTCGAATAGTTAACTTTTGGGCGTAGGTAAGAAGCTCATCCCATGTAGTAGGTGGCTTATTGGGATCCAGCCCTGTCTTCTTAAAGAGGTCAGCATTATAGTAAAAGACTTGGACACTCCTTTGAGATGGGAAGCTCCAAATCTTACCTTCTAGCGTGACATCTTCGCGAAAAGCGGAGAAGAAGTCACTCCAAAACTTCTCGCCATCGCTCTCTTCGACAAATTTATCTAAAGGTTCAATAGTTCCGGTCCTCGCTACTGTTAGTGAGTGAACGGCTGCTAGAATCGCAACCTCTGGAGGGTTTCCGGCCTTCCAAGCACTTCGAGTTTTTTGGAGACATTGGTCATAATTTCCAGCGTATACGGCTTCTACCTTGATTTCGGGATGTGTTCTATTGAATTCTTCAACCAATTCTTCTATTACTTTAGTTAGTGCTCCTGCAACTTGGACTGGGTAATATACCCGTATATACGTTCCTGCTAATGCAATAGAGATATTCCCTGCTAAAAAAATAAGCATTGAACATAACCCTACTAGTAGTTTGAATTTATTGTTCATTTTTATCCTCTTGGTAGACATCGTTCATTTTTTTGTGGAAAGCCTCCAGAAGAGAAACTAATCTTCCGACACTTCCCTCTTTTTGGAAAGCTCTCCTTTTTTCCAGCTAACGGCCTACCTGCCTTTCACCTCCCTTTGGCCTTATTTTTAGCCTTTGTACCTTTTAAAATATTCTTTTAATATTCTCAGTCTCCTATGTTAGTCTAGAAATCAGAAACTGGCGATACAGTCCCATGCCTATCAATCGGTCTCTAAAATAAAGAACAAAATGTCAAATCTGTTGTAATGTAAAATCTAAATTTTGTCAAATTCTACTCCAGAAATATCCGGTTCAGTTAGCA
>JABXJT010000152.1 GCA_013375455.1 Candidatus Helarchaeota archaeon
ATGGAGAAAGAGAAATCCTTCCAAAGCGAGAGGATATGCCTCTTGAACCCATCTCACCATATGCTGTGTCAAAACTAGCTGCTGAAAATTACATGAGTTCATTTTTTAGGATGTATGGATTAAAAACGGCATCTTTGCGGTATTTTAATGTGTACGGTCCGCACCAAATAGCCAGTCCTTATAGTGGTGTGATTGCTATCTTTATTTCAAGAACTCTACAAAACCAACCATTGATCATTTTTGGGGATGGGAAACAAACTCGTGATTTTACCTTTGTTCAAGATGTAGTGAATGCTAATATTCTTGCTGTAAAAAAAGATAACGCTATTGGACAAGTTTTTAATCTAGGATCTGGTATCCAAACTTCCATATTGGACCTTGCCCACAAAGTTTTGGAATTATGTGATAAATCAGATCTCGAAATTCAATTTCAGCCCCTACGCGCTGGGGATGTTTTACACAGCTTTGCCGATATTGAACGCGCCAAAACTTTACTTGAATATACACCTCAATTTGATTTAAATAAAGGGATCATTGAAACGATTAGTTGGTTTCAACAAGAAGGATTTGAATAACGTGCCAGTAATGAATATTCCACCACAGCAAATAAAACAACAATTAATTAATGGAAAAATAAGAATCGCTGTTTTTGGATTAGGCAGAATTGGACTTCCGACAGCAGTTCATTTTGCAAGCCATGGCATTACTGTGTATGGAATAGACATTCAAGAATACATCATCGAGTTTATAAAAAACGGCCAAATGCACATTGATGAACCGGGTTTAGAAGTTTTACTGAAACGATGTCTAAAAGAAGATCGATTGTTTGTCACCTCAGACTATAAAGTTGCGATGGAAAAAGCAGATGTCTCAATTATTTGTGTTCCAACCCCCATATCAAATGATAAAACTCCAGATTATTCCAAAATTATTGAAGTTTGCAAAAAAGGTCTTAAATTTTTGAAAAAAGATGATTTAGTAATTGTAGAGAGCACGATTTCACCTAAAATCATTGAAGATTTAATGATTCCATTAATAGAAAAGAACACTGGATTAATCGCAGGAAAAGATTATGGAATTGCTTCTTGTCCTGAACGAGCGAATCCAGGGAATATATTAACAGATTTTAATGAAGTGCCCCGAATAATTGGGGGATACACGCCTAAATCCACTAAAACTGCTGAAGCAATTTACCGTTTCATTACTGATGCTAAATTAATTCTTGTAAAAGATGAAAAGACTGCTTGTGCAGTAAAACTAACGGAAAATATATTTCGCGATGTTAATATTGCTTTAACTAACGAACTTGCCATTCTTTATGAAAAATTAGGACTGGATATTATAGAAATTATTGAAGCTGCATCGACAAAATGGAATTTTCAACCCCATTATCCTGGTGCTGGAGTAGGTGGTCCATGTTTACCAGCTAATCCATACTATTTAATTCAAGAAGCTATAAAAGTCGGATTTGTTCCTCACTTGATTCGAATGGCTAGAGAAATCAACGACCGAATGCCACAACATATCATTGAATTAGCTCTCCGAGCATTAAATCAAGCAGGCAAATCATTAAAAGGTGCAAAAATTACAATTCTTGGCATTACATATAAACCTGGCATACATGATTTTCAATTATCCCCCGCAATTCCCATAATTCAAACTCTCGCAAAATTAAGTGCACAACTATCTATTTATGATCCCCTAATAGAAGCAAGCGATATTCCGCAATTAAATTTTCCGGAGAATGCAATTTGTACAAATTCTGTTGAAGATTCAGTAAAAAATTCTGATTGTATAATAACAGTAACAGCTCACCAAGAGTTTAAAGAGTTAAAAATTAAAGATTTAAAGCAAGTTGCAACAAAACCGCTCATAATAGTTGATGGAAGAAATATTTTCAACCCAAAAAAATTACCTGAAGGGGTTATCTATGTGGGCGTGGGGCGATAATGTAATAATTGATTGGATATCTCGTATCTTTTTAACGTGATCGTAATGAATGTTTTATTCATCATATCTCAAATTCAAAAAGGAGGGGGTCAAGCTATTCAAGCGATAAACTTAGCAGAACATTTAATAAAAAAAAATAATAGGGTTTTCTTTTTAACCTTTAAAGCAAAAAAGAGAAGTAAAGAAATTAGTAAAAAATTAACAAAGTTCCAAATTTACTGCTTTAACTTATTCGTAAATTATTTAACAATTCTATTGGCACCATTTTTAATAATTAAAATTAAAAAACTAGTGCAAAAATGGAAAATTGATGCAATTCAAAGTTTTGATCCTCATTTAAGTAATTTAATTGCCATCCTTTTGGGAAAGAAATTAAAAATTCCAGTATATTGCAGAACAGGCGCAAGATACCGAGAGTTTTATGAAGATAAATTATTGAAGGGTAACATTCTAACCAAACTAATCTATTATACCAAAATACCCTCCATATTATTATCACTATTGGAATATTATACCATTCTAAGAACAAGAATTACTATTAGCAATTCCTACCACATACTAAATGCGCTTAAACGATCCTTTCTGTTAAAATTTCATAATTTTAATTGGAAAATTGTTCCCAACGGAGTTGATTTAAAAAAGTTTTCTCCAAATCTTAAAATTCCCTCCAAAATTTCAGAAAAATACAAGAACAAAAAAATCATTCTTTATATAGGAAGAATTGAAGATTATAAAGGAATTGACACTCTAATTAAAGCATTGGCAATAGTTTACCAAAAAATACAAGATTTTCACTTGATTTTAATTGGCTCTTATAGTTTTAATTATCTCTATTATAAAAAATTACGATCTTTAATTAATCAATTAAAATTACTGCAAAATATTAGTTTTCTCGGTGAAATTTCACATGAATCTGTTCCATTCTATCTCAATTTAGCTGAAATTCTAATTCTACCATCATATTCACCAGCTAGACCTATATTAGAAGGAAGTCCAAATGTTATTTTAGAGGCTATGGCAAGTCAGCGTGTAGTAATAGCATCTAAAATAGGAGGCATTCCTGAAATTATACAAAATAAAAAAAACGGACTTTTATTTGAACCAAGAAACTATTCTCAATTAGCTGACTTACTTTCATCTACATTGGAAAACCCAAAGGAATTCAGCGGACTCGCCGAATATGGACGAAAATATGTGATGGAGAAACACGCATTTCAAGATATTGCCAATAAATATCTAAATTTATATAATTCTTAAAAATTATTCGTTCAAATTTGTTAAAATTTTTGTTGTATTATTTCAATAATTTTTTGAGCTGCATTTCCATCCCCAAAAGGTGATTGGTTCTTTGGTAATTTAAATATTTTATTCCGATTTATTCTAATTATTTCTAATGCCTTCTGAGAATTTGTACCTGTTACCAAGGCCATTCCATTATCTACAGCCTCTCTTCTATCTGTGTTCTCCCTCAGAACGAAAACAAATTTGTTAAATATGGGTGCACTAGCTTCCTCCTGAATTCCACCTGAATCCGAGATCACGTACTTACACTCTTTAAGCAACCAAAGAAGATCTAAATATCCTACAGGTGGGAGGATCTGAAAGTGATCTCGGTTCAATTCTGACAGCAAATTATTCAATTCTAACTGTTTTTTTGTATGGGGATGAAGCGGTATTACAAGATTATCCGGAAATTCAACTAAAATTTTTACTATTTCTTTTAAAATAGCTTCATTATCTATATTTTCAGTTCTATGCACGGTGCAAAGAACAAAGTCGTCAAACTTTAAGGATTTTTGAATGACCGATTTTTGTTTTGCGAGTTCATAATGCTGCAAACATGCATCAATGACGGTATTTCCTGTAACAAAGGATTCTCCCCACACATTCTCTTTCTTTAAGATGTCTAAATTTTTCTCTGTTGGCGCGAACAAATAATTACTCATATGATCAATAAGTCGGCGATTATGTTCTTCAGGCATTCTTAAATCATAAGAACGTAAACCGGCTTCAACATGACCAATAGGTAAATGAAGCTTAACAGCGGCCAAAGCCCCCGCTAAGGCCGTATTGGTATCACCCTGAACCAAAACAAGGCTTGGCTTAGTTTTTATTAATATTTCTTCTATTTTTATTAAAGCTTGCCCGGTCTGAACTCCATGGGAGCTTGAACCGACATTCAATAAATAATCTGGCTTTCTTAATTGGAGTTCTTCGAAAAATTGTCTGGATAATTCATTATCATAGTGTTGCTCTGTGTGAATAATTAAATGATTCAAATTTTTTCTCTCACAAGCCCGAATGATTGGTGCCATCTTTATTATTTCTGGTCGAGTACCTAATATGATTGCCAGTTTCATGAATTAGCTCCTCAATACCGTCCGCTTCTTGATAAAATGTCGAGACATCATGTCTGCCAAGAGTCCAAATAGGAGAACTTGAATTCCCGTCATGATCATGAGTGCCGAGAGCGTTACTAAACGCTGCCCGGTTTCAAATGTTCCGAGCACAAAGAATTCATAGACAATGTAGAGCCCGATTAATGTACCTATAAACATCATCAATACACCTATCGTACCAAATAATGTCATTGGCCGATAATCCCTGTATGCCCGCAACATTGTCATTGCGGTGTTCAAACCATATTCTGCAGGATTTCGAATTAATCTTGATTCTCCATGTTTTCGTTCATAAAAATTAACCGGTACATCCTTGATATAGAACCCTTCTGCTGCAGCCCGAATGATCATCTCTTGAGTATAGGTATATTCTGCAGTTAGAATAATATGTTCAAAGACCTCTCTTTTAATGGCTCGAAAACCAGTTTGAGCATCAGTAATGTC
Organism: Candidatus Helarchaeota archaeon; assembly: GCA_013375455.1. The sequence goes on from JABXJT010000152.1 coordinate 4,794, forward strand.
GAGGTTCATTAGATTTCGATTGATAAGAGTGATTATTTTATTCCCAAGCCTCTTTAACCGTGGCATATGGATGATCGTTCCTTTCATAAATCTCGAACCTAGAACTAAATCAGCTCTTCCGTCTAATATTGGTTCTAAAATATCTGGTATCTGATCAGCATCATATTGTCCATCAGCATCAATTGTCACGATAATATCTGCTCCCAACTTCATGGCTTCATTGATTCCATCCCGGATGGTAAGCCCTAATCCCCTATTGACGATATGGTTTTTTACAATTGCCTTGGCTTCCTTCGCTACCTTTTCAGTGGCATCGGTTGACCCATCGTTTATGACCACTACTTTATCAGAATGTTTAAATGTTCTAGAAATTACTTCCCCAATGTTTTGCTCTTCATTATACGCAGGAATTACCGTGATTACTTGCACATCCTCTCTGTTTATTTTGGAGGCGCCGACTACTTCTGGCCGTTTTTCTGTTGTAAGAACTTTTTTGATAACGTGTATAATTAATAAACTCCCACCAGCTAGAAAAGCTATCCAGCAAAATTCACCGACAATTCCAATAATTCCCCCAACTGATAGAGGCCATATAAAGAAATCTAAAAAGGATTGGGGATTTGAAAAAATAAATAGAAATCCCTCATAAATTAAGAATCCAAAAAATGAAAAGATTATCACAAAGAAAGATAATGCCAATAAGGTCCAACCCACGTGTAATAATTTCGGCATTTTCTTCACTCACGGATCTCTTCATTTTATTGTCTTATTACAACACATAATTGTGATTTGATGAATTCATTTATTAATTATAAATTCATTGATCGTTTTCCATTCAACTTAATGATGAATTTAAAGAATTTGAGATATTCATCTGTAACTTTCTCTGGATAAAAATCCTGAGCAAATTGCTTTCGGGCTTCATACCTCTCCTGAGTAAATAATTCTGCAAGTTTTGACGATTGTAATATCTCTAATA
>JABXJT010000018.1 GCA_013375455.1 Candidatus Helarchaeota archaeon
CAAAGGAGCTTGCTCGATTAGAAAAGAAGTGGGCGCTCCTCATAGGGCAAATTTAAAAAAGAAAATTAGAAAAAAAAAAATTTTGGGTAAATGTCTAATTTAAATGTGATTTGTAATTTAGTAATTTGAGGAACCTAAAGTGGATCTTCAAGATTTGTTATTGGGAATGTATTTCGTTGAAGTCACGATAGAGCTCGAGCTATTTCTTTTTTTCATTCTCGGCTGGCGGCGAGAGGAACGGGAGAAGAAGCGAGATATAGCTTCTATCCTCGGTTTATATTTTCTCTTACTCGCGATTGGACGTATTATTCTCATCATTCATGATTTTCACTTGTTCGCCGACCCCTTAGCTCCATTTTATTGGTTGGCAGGAATGGGAGTTTCACTATTAGGAATGATATCGTTCATCGTCCTTGCCGAAAAAATAATCCCCAAAAATACGCATTACTTTTTCACGATTTTGTCGTGTTTAACTCTTCTGTCCATCTTTTTCGTTGATCTTCAAACCGCGAAAAATATACTCTATCTCATGCTCCCCCTCCTTTTCCTAATAGGTTTTGTGTTTTTGGGTTATCTCATTCGTAGAACGGCTGGGAGCGTGCGTTATAATTTCACGCTTGTTTTCATTGGACAATTTATCATTGGAGTCGGTCATGGGTTCAATACCGATTGGATTAGTGGATGGTTCTTGGGAGTACTTGCATTTAATATAAAACCCATTGGCTTATCGCTCATCATAGGCGGATTGATATTTATGGCACTCGCATTCTGGAGGCTTCCATCATTCTCTGAGATCGAATGGCACAACAAAATGTTGAGCTTGTACGTGATAACAGAAGAACACGGCTTATGTTGCCTTTACTATCCGTTTCAACAGGAAATGGAGCGAAGAATGGCACCGCAATTGATCTCAGGGGGTGTTTCAGGAATTCTTACGCTCGTAAAGGAGATGACAAGTAGTAAAATGCATCTTAAAGAGATAGACCATGAGGATATTAAAATTCTATTCGAATATGGACTCTATTCTACCACGGTCCTCTTGGTGGAAGAGGATCTTCAAGTCTATCATTATAAACTTCGACAATTTGTCGAGGAATTTGAGACCCAATTTAAAGAAAATCTCATTAAATGGTCCAGTGAAATCAGCATTTTTCAACCTGCTCTGGACATAGTTGGCCGCATTTTTGAACAGAAGCCCGAGAAATTAGAACCTTCAACCAACGAAGCCACCTCTAACGATATGACATGACTTAACTCCGAGGGAATTTGATGAACGTAGAGATTATTAATACAGGCAATGAGCTCCTTAATGGGAAAATAAAAAACACAAATGTAGAGTGGCTGATAAAAAAAATTACGAAATTGGGCGCTCGCATCATCCAATATTCAGTCATCCCCGATGATTTGGATGTCATTTGTTCCACGTTGCAAGCTGCCTTAGAACACCCAGCAGACGTGATCATTACTTCAGGAGGGCTTGGCGCGACGTATGATGACATGACGCTCACTGCAATATCAAAGGTTGTCAATCGCCCTTTAAAACTCAATCAACGAGCGCTCGAAATGGTGGAATTAAAATTTGAATACGCAAAAAAGCTAGGTTGGACCTATGCCAATTTGATATCAAAACATTGGAAAAAAATGGCGGTGATCCCTGAAGGCAGCACGCCCATCGAAAATCCCCCGGGCGCAGCACCAGCAGTACAGCTTGAGCACAACGGTAAAACCATTTTTGCACTGCCAGGTCCCCCTAATGAGCTCCATGCGATATTTCGAAATGCAATTCGCCCATTTCTTAAAGAACGGATTAAAAAGAAGGTCCCAGACACCCATTTTTATGTGAAAGGTTTAATTGAGCCGACTATTTCTGGAATTATCGATGAAACGTACAGAAAATTTGAAGGCATTTGGGTGAAGAGCCATCCAATGTTACATACTGGAAAATTAATGCTCGAAATTCACATAACTTTACAGGATGGATATGATTCGGCTGAATTGGTTGAGAATGCGAAAGACTATTTCATTAAGGAAATCGAGAAACTTGGGCATGGACAAGTGATAACAGAACTTGAGGCATGATTTATGGTCATTATTGAATTTTTTGTAGGCTGTGCGGGTACTGGGAAATCCACGCTGACTGGGATCTATCGCGATTGGCTCAATGATCAACCTGATATTGATGCAATCGCAGTAAATTTTGATCCAGGCGCAATGCGGCTTCCTTATAAAGCAGATATTGACATCCGCGATTATATTCGAATTGAAGATGTAATGGAACAATATAAACTTGGGCCTAATGGGGCACTCGTAGCTGCTACAGACTTAACTATCAACTTCCTCATCGAAATCAAAAAGGAAATCAATGAATTACGACCAAATCATATCATCGTTGATACCCCTGGACAGATGGAATTATTTGCTTTTCGAAGCTCCGGACTATTTATTCTTGCCTCGTTAGGTGGCCAGAATAGCGTGATGAACTATTTAATTGACCCTAACCTTGCTAAACGCCCCAGTGGATTTGTAACTGCACTCTATCTCGGCTTATCCGTTCAAACAAGATTTCACGTGCCACAGCAGTATATCCTTTCTAAAATAGATCTTTTGTCGGAGGAGGATATGGAGGAAATCGTGGAATGGTCCACCGATTTTGATAAATTGGAAAATGCCGTTAACATCGAAGCTAAAGGGGAACGGCGCGAACTGAACACTCAATTAATTCAGGCATTGAAATCCTTAAATATTTCTGGCGAATTATTACCCATTTCTAGCCTAGAAAATACTGGCATCGATGATTTATACCGCCTAATCTCCCAGATTGCTCTGGGTGGCGAGGATTTCCAAGAACTAACTTAAAAATTATCCCTTCATGAAACGAAAAGATTTATCAAAATTATTTTCTAAGTTACATAAAATATTATTAATATTATAAAGAACGATTACATTAACGAGTTGAAAAAAATGAGCGAAACCGTGAAAAAAATTATTGAAACCGCGCTAACTGAGAATCGTACGGCTCTAATGGAACACGAATCGAAACAGATCATCAGTGCTTACGGTATAAAAACCGCCCAAGAATTCATAGTAAACAGTGCTGAAGAGGCGGTAAAAGCAGCACAAAAAATTGGCTACCCTATTGTATGTAAAATCGTATCACCTGATATTTTACACAAAACTGATGCAGGTGGTATCAAACTAAACCTTAAAAGTGATGAAGAAGTCAAGCAAGCATTCGATGAAATCATGAAAAATGCAAAGGCGTACAAAGCAGATGCTAATATTACAGGCATCAACGTGCAAGAAATGGCTAAAAAGGGAATTGAAGAGGTAATTGTTGGTCTAACAACGGATCCACAGTTTGGTCCTGCTCTTATGTTTGGTTTGGGTGGGATTTTCGTGGAAATTTATAAAGATGTCTCCTTCAGAGTATGTCCCATCACGGAATATGATGCACGAGAAATGATTGAAGAAATTAAAGCTTATCCCATTCTTAATGGATTTCGTGGTCGTCCAAAGGCCGATGTCGATACCCTTGTTGATATTCTCTTAAAGTCTTCAAAATTAGCAATAGATTTTCCAGAAATCGATCAAATGGACTTAAATCCCATCATTGTCTACGAGAAAGGAAAAGGATGCGCCGTTGTAGACGCCCGCATCATTTTAAAATCCAAAGAATGAGTTTATTCTACATCCCTTTTTTCTACATTCACTCTAAATAGCCAAATTTTGCATCCAAGAGTAAATAGCACAATTGATTAAACGCAACTTTTACATCTGACTGGTCAACTTTTGAATGTTGCATGAAATAGGCATTTCGATATGCCAAGAAAACAAGCGCTGTTATGATCTGGATGACAAATTTTGGATGATTTAACAGTAATTCTTTCCTTCCCATGTGTTTTATGAGTAGATGGGCGAACAATTTTTTTAGTTTTAAGAGATAATCTTTTGCGTTTTTCGTACAGCCTTTTTTAAATGTCGTAAAGAAAAAATCTTGAATTCGGTATTCTGTGGGGTTCTTCCAATTGGGGAAAATATGAATCTGGATGTGCTCGATTTGTTCTATTGCTTGTGTAATGACTAATTTATCAAATAATGGAAAGATGATCTCGAAAAGGTCCTTGTTAATGTAGATATTTTGTTTCAGCGCATAAATGGTCGAAAGGAATTGGATGAAATTTAGGACTAACTGACGATTATACTCTAGCCCAAAGAAATTCTTTCGCTTTAATATCTTGGAAATCCGAAGATCAGCTTTAAAATATTCGGTTTTTTGATAGATAATCTTTAAAATCTTCTGGATTTCCCACGGGATCTCAATAGAACATAAATTCATGAGTAATTCAGCGTTTTTCAATAATCGGTACAAATTATATAGAATTTCGATGTCTGAGATGAGAGTACTATCAAATATGAATTTTTGAATGAGATATTGACTTTTCTCTATCATCCTTTTCGTTAATACGACCCCTGGATTCTCCTTATCATTCAAAAATCCCATAATTTCTATCGCATTGAGATACTGTTCTAGTATTTCTTTCTTGCTTTTTTTCTTAAGTTCCCCAATGTTCTCCAACAATCTCTTCATTTTCTCTTCTATCTCTACAATACGCTGTCTACCCTCTTTCGTAAATCTTTCTTGCACAAGATTTCTATAAAATGAATATAATGCGGCTTGATGTAAGTTAAATAGTCCGGTTGCATCGATTTGATCTAAGTTCAAAAGGGTAGTTATATCACGCGTTGTTATCAGATGAAAATAAACGACTAAGGCAATCTTCATATCGCGAGGTTCCAAAAAATCATGATTTCTATGAATTGCCACAGTCTTTGCCAAAAATAAAATAAAATTTTCCAATTTTTTTCTAAAAAAGAGAACATCCGGGGACACTTTATAGAAATTTTGACTATCTAAATAAGTAATTAATATTTTTCTTGCGTTAGGTTCTATGAAGAGCATTCCCATTCTTTTAAAAAATGACGCTGGTATGATGGTTTCTTGTCTTTCTTCCTTCACCAAGAATTGTTGTGTAACAGGCATGCTGCTAGAACCTCATCTACAATTCCCTCCCCAAACAATAAATAACACAATAATATCAGAATGACATAATCACATAAATTTAGATTAAAGCAAATAATGGATGACTATGTGCAGCCCATTCCAGGATTCGAATCACTTTTCATATTATTCAGTCTGGTTGCTATCGTAATTCTTCATCATCGAAAAATAAAATCTTGAAAATTCCTCTAAGCCTTGTTTTCTTTTCATTTTTTCCTTTAATACCTTTATAAAGGATTGACCTAAATATTGAAAAATTTTAAAAACTCTTTTACATATTCCTAATTAAAAAATTGCAAAAGCTGAAGCAAGTTAGTCCTTCATGGTGAGGTCTTGGAAGCCACTCTCGAGTTAGTTGATTTAAAGAATAAATTTAAGCTTCTTCGCTCAAGGGCCTATTTTTACAATGACGAAGCACGTAAGTTCCAAGATCTAAGAAATGTACTTAATCGAAAGATTTCAAACTTACTTAAAGAGTCGAAAACAGAAAAAAGAAAACGAAACGATCTGAACCAAAAAGTTCTTGAACTGAAAAAAGAGCGCGATGCTGTTAGAAAGCAATTAGATGCTCTATTTCAAGAATTAAATGGAACAAGTCCCAACGTAAAGCAGTTCCGCGGAAAAAACTCAGCCTCCCAAATAAAGCGACAAATTCATCAAGCCGAATGGACTCTTCAGACTAAAAACCTGAGTGCCTCAGAAGAAAAGACCCTTATGGATCGCATCGATGAATTAGAAGCAAAACTTACTAAACTGAAGAGTGCTAATAAAGTTTTGAATAATCGAAAGAAATTAAAAACCGATATTGAATTAATTAAGGCACAATTGAAGATCCTATCCGATCAAGTGTATAAATATTCGCAGGAAAGCCAAATACATCATAATCGAATGGTTGAAGCCTTAAACTTAATTGATAATGAGGTTCGGACAAAGGCGGACGATGCACACCAAAAATTTTTGGAAGCTAAAGAAAAAGCAGACGAACTTTTCTCAAAATCAGAGATTCTCCTCCCTCGAATCAATGAAATCACGGAGGAATTAGGCGAATTCCAAGACATGAAAAATGTAAAGATGGAGAAGGTAAAAGAAGTAGTCGAGAATCGCGTTGATAAAGCTGTTCAGAAATTTAAGGCAGGGCAACGCTTAACGCTTGAAGAGTTCACTCTATTAGTACAGCGTGGGATGCTTTAATAACTTCAAATTTCAAAATTATATTTTGCTTTTGTGAGACTAATTCCCCCTTTGTTGGTAAGATGTACCACATCTTCAATTCTTACTCCCCCAAAATCAGGAATATAGACCCCAGGCTCAATCGTGAACACATTATTTTCCATTAGAATATCTTCACTGATTAAAGCCAGATTTGGTAATTCGTGCACGTCTAACCCAACCCCATGCCCCAATGAATGTACAAAATATTCATCGAAACCTTTTTCTGTTAATATTTCCCTAGCCATTCCTTCAATGTCAGCAGCTCCCTTTCCTACACTACAAGCTTTAATGGCCTCTTGCTGAGTCTCTAAAACTGCATTAAAAACTTTTAATTGTTTTGGACTAGGTGCTCCAAGGACCACCGTTCTTGTCATATCCGAACGGTAACCTTCAATTGTTGCTCCAAGGTCGATGATAATCATATCACCTCGTTCTATTTTCTTGTGAGTAGACACTGCATGGGGAAATGCAGACCGTTGTCCAGACGCAACGATTGTATCGAAAGGGGTAGCCTCTGACCCATTCTTCCGCATTGCATACTCAATTTCTGCCGCTACCTCAATCTCAGTTTTACCTTCGGCAATATTTTCAATCGCTGCCGTCACTCCCTTATCAGCAATTTGACAAGCCTTCTTTAAATTTTCGATTTCATCCTTATTTTTTCTTTTTCGTAAATCATCTATTAGAATAGACCCCCCCTCTAATTCAAGGAAATTATATTTCTCAGAAATATCTAAATACAATTTTACATTCATCGAATTTTCTTCAATTCCTAATTTTTTAACTTTTGCCTTCTCTAATTGCTCTCTAATTAGTTCTAAAACCTTAATTTTCTTTCCTACTTTCACTACTTCACAATTTTTTACCTTTCTCACTGCTTCTTCATACTCTAGCTCAGGAACAAAGAAATGTGGCGTGTCATCACGATAAATTATCAAAAACACGTAAGAATGGCTTAAAAATTTTGTGAAATAATATGAATTTATAATATTCGTTACAAAAAAAGCATCGAACTTCGCTTCTTGAATTTTTTTCTGGAATTCAGCAATTCTCTCCTTCAGTTTTAAGCCTCCTAATATAGCAATACATTATCATTCATACATTTATGTTGAATTTTTTCAACATTTCGACTAACGTAGATATGGGAAGTCCTACCACGTTATAATAGCAGCCTTCTATCCATCGGATGAATTTTGCGCCCCGTTCCTGAATTTTATAGGCGCCCGCAGCATCCAATGGTTCTCCAGATTCAACATATTTTTGAATTTCTTTTGTACTTATTTCGCGCATTTCAACCCTTGTCTGTTCTACTTCAATCTCCATTCTATCTGTTCCTTTCTCAAGAACGACAATTGCAGTATATACGTCGTGGATTGCACCGCTTAATTTAGAAAGCATCCGAATTGCATCATTCTCATCCAGTGGCTTTCCTAAGATTTCATCATCTTTAACAACAACTGTATCTGCTGCTATTATGATTCCATCATCTATCTGAGACAAAACGCTTCTTGCTTTCTTAATTGCATTCGTTTTCACATATTCTTCTGGACTCAATTGCGTTTCAGTTATTTCTTCTGCATTTGGTTTGATATGCTCAAAATCTATTCCTATTTTTTGGAGCAACATGCTTCGTCGGGGTGACTCTGAAGCGAGATAGATGGTCATATTCATCGCATATACGAGATTAGTGGATATATAAATTAAAAATTGGGGTTATATTCCTTTCTTAATTTCTTTATGGAATGGATTGTTGTATTTCTGAATTGATTCTAATAATTTCTGATGTTCTGGTATGATTAATCCATTTTTTATTGCGTCCTCTCGTAATTTTTCGATCATTCCTGGAATATCGATATTAGCTGGACATAATTCCTTACAACGATTACAGCCACTACATAAATATAAACCCGCTGCAACCGCGGCATTGATTCCTTTTATCATTGCTGCCTTGATTAATCCTATCGGTCCTGTTGCAACCTCCGTTAGAAACATTTCAATTCCTGCTTGATGAATAACAGGGCAAGCCATGAAACAAAGCCCACAATTAATGCAATAAAGCAATTCTTCAAAACCTTTTTCTAGAGCTTTAGTACGATAATCATCGACAAGTACAACATGAACTTCTTGTGCCCCATGCATTCCCAGAACTTCTAATCCTTGGATATCAGAAGTGCCACTTGGTCCTTTGATGAACGAACAATAAGCACCCCGAAGATCAAAAGTTGCTTCCATGACTCGCAAAATAGTGATTGCATCCTTCCAAGTGGGAACGATTTTATCAATGCCTGCAATCGCGATATGTTTGCGAGGCAATCGTGTAATTAAAGATATATTTCCTTCATTCTCTACGAGCCCAACACTTCCTTCTTCTGCGACAATGACATTTGCTCCTGTAATTCCAACATTGGCTGCTAAAATTTGTTCTCGGAGCTTCTGACGCCCCACTTTAACAATTTCTTCACGTTCGGGTTTGACAGGGACATTATAGTGCTCTGAAAAAGCTTTTGCTATAAAATCCGGCATTAAATGTACTGCAGGCCCGATTGGAATGCTTGGTTTTTCATGTGTAATTTGAATAATACGATCGCCAATATCCGTCTCCACTAGTTCAATTCCTTTCGCTTCAATAGCTTTAATAAGACCGATTTCTTTCCCCGTGTTTGTTTTTGATTTGACAACGAGCTTCTCCCCTTCAACCTCTTTCAAAATATAATCAATTGCCTCTTCTCGAGTTTTGGCTAGTAATACTTTACAAAATCGATCTTCTAAAGTCTTTACGGCCTGATCCACTAAATTATTAAGGATCTTGACGATCTCCTTCTTCAACTCAATAAATTCTGGCTTTAATGGCTCTAAACGTGTATTTTTCATTATCCTGGCTGTATAACCTACTGTTAAGGCAACTTTTAAATCCCTTACAGTTTCAATTCCCCGTTCTAATTTCTCCATCACCTGTTGAAATATTTTTTCTGCCACTTTTCTATCCTCCTTGCGATAATACTGAGAGTTCTGGAATTAACCCCGCGGAATAAGCTACTAAATCTATCAATTTAATTACTTTGACTTTATGTTCAAATAATTGTGAGACTCCATCTAAATTGTAATAACACGTAGGACATGCCGTGACTATATTCCTCAGACGTTTGGATATGTTCAAATTACTGAGTGACATTTGATTCCTTAATTCAATGAAAGGCTCTCTGATCGGTCCCCCACAACACATTGCATGTTCTTTACTTATTTCCATCTCTTTGAATTTTATTCCTGGAACTGACTTGATAATAAATCGAGGCTCCTCATAAACACCCGCATGGCGCCCTAAATGGCAGGCATCGTGGTACGTCGCCTTAATTGGAACCTCTTTCGTCAAAGCAAGTTTTCCTTCTTTAATTAATTGTGCAATTAGCTGCGTGCTGTGTTGAACTGGAATGCTAAAATTCGGATCTACTTTTGGATAATCATATATGAAGGCTTTATAACATTCTGGACAATTAACTATTATATTTTTGATATTATAGGATTTGAAAAATTCAATATTCTCTTTCACCTTCTTTATAGCTTCTCCTGTTTGCCCTATCATAAATAAGACTCCACCACAACACGGTTCATCCTCTCGAATTTCAACATCAATGCCTGCAGCGTCTAAAATTTTTTTCATCGCTTGTCCTGTTTCGGGATATGCATGAGCTGTCGTGCATCCCACAAAATACAATGTTTTTGAATCTGAACTCATCTTAATTTCACCCACTTGGCCACGTCTCGTACTTTAAAATAACTTACATTTACATATTATTAAGAAATTGTCCATAAGTCTTTCTAAATCTCTTCTCTATCATGTGCTTACAATTTAATTTTCCATACTCTTAAAAATCACCGACTGCTTAATGTGGTGAGATAGGATAAAAACCTCGGGGTGGTTTGAAGTATGATGATAAAAGGAAATATAGCTGAAAAATTACAGAAATTTTTAATTGAATTGGAGTCTCAAATTCCTGAAATTGAAGCTTCAGCTGTGGTCTCTGCGGAGGGACTCCCCATAGCCTCGGCCCTACCCCGTAACGTTGATGAAACTCGTGTCGCCGCCATCACTGCGGTAATGCTAAATATGGGCGAACGTGCTACAATGGAATTTAATAAGGGTGAATTGAATCAAGTGATTGTTCGTGGTTCTGAAGGAATTCTTGTGTCAATGGCGGCAGGTGAAGACGCAGTTTTAACAGTTTCAGCAACACACGACGCGCGACTTGGGATCCTCTTACTCTTTGCTGAACGCACTGCCGCAAAAATTCAAGAAACTATGTCGGAAAATCAATAAACTTTTTTTTCTATCAACATAAAAATAAAAATCCTAATCCCTGCTAAAAATACCCCAATATTTCTCTGTAATTTAAGGATTATTCTTCAACTTTTCAATGTACAATTATGAAAGTCTTAAAAATCAGCATCAATTTTCATTAGTTGAAAAAACAACCTTTAAATACATTAAATCGGGTTCACATAAGATTAATAGAGAGACTTGTCTTGAACTATTGAGAAATGGCTCGAAAGGATAGGTGTGAATAAATTTGATGATTGGAGGAAGTAAGCCTCAAGAATTGCAGGAAATCCTGAAAGACTTGGAATCCTCGATCCCGGAAATCGAAGCGGCGGCTATTGTTTCGGCTGAAGGGTTACCGATCGCTTCTGCTCTACCACGAGATATTGATGAGACACGTGTCGCCGCGATGACTGCCGCAATGTTGAGCCTCGGTGAACGTGCGGCTGCAGAACTACGTAAGGGGGAATTAGAACAAGTTTTCGTAAGGGGGAGCGATGGTTACATAATTTCAATGGCTGCGGGTGAAAATGCAGTTCTTACCGTTTCCGCTACTAAAGATGTAAAGTTGGGGTTAATTTTTCTTGATATGAAACGAACCGCTACTAAGATTTTGCAATCTTTAGAAGGCGCCTAGTTTCACCAATCCTCTTATTTTCCCGTTTCAAGTAATTTTTACCCAGAACTTTTAGACTTGACACTCTACGCACTTCTTCTTGTATTTTAAACAGTTGATCTATAATAAACAAAAGAGAGAATTGCTCATTTTGAAAAGAAGATAAATATAAAATTAAGCGTAGGAAAGACGTGATCTTTCGTTAAAAGAGTTTGACACCTTTTTCTTTCAATACAATGAGGACGTATTCCTCTTCAGGTGCAATTAAAATTTCTCCCTGCCCAGTTGTGATTGTAAGAAAAGACATTGACTCCGCTTCATCTATCTCAGTGACCACATTCCTACATTTTCCAACCAAGCTGGTAATTAAAGCCGCAATTTTCTCAGTCTTTTCCGTGGGAAAGGTCGTGCTAATCGGAAGCCCCTCGGTGTTTGTTACAATCACACCATTGACCCCTTCAAATCGTTTTAATTTCTTCAATGTTTCGTCGAAAATCCTTCTTCCAATCATTGGTTTTCACATCCCATTCTTAACGATTGATACTCTTTACAATTTAATTTTTAATCTATTTTAAGGTTTTTGATTTATGGGTTTTGTATTATTGTTTTGTAAAATAATTTCGGGGCAAACTTAAGAATTTATTTTCGGTAAAAAGTATCAAAATCCAAATACATAAAAAACAAAAAGGTTAATCATAATATACTGGTCATAAATAGCAAATTAATACTAGGATTCTAATTGCTAAGATTACTGAGTTTAGAGAAAAATAAAGAGTTAGAGATGGTGAATGTGTCGGCTAAGGAAATAGAGGCGATGTTGGAGCGTGTTATGGATCAAATTCCTGAAGTTGAGGGACTTATTGCCTGTGATGCTACTTCTGGTAAGGAACTTTCTGGACAAACCATCACAGAGATGGATCATAAGGCCATCATCAAAGCTGTCCTTAACGTATTTAAAGCAGCTAACGATGTAGGCACGAGCGTGGAAAAAGGGGTGGTAAGTGTCGTACGGATCGACTCTCAAGATGGCTACACGATGGTCGTAGGTTCTAAAAAGTTGATTTTAATTGGACTTACGGGCTTAGACGCAGTGAATTCTCTCTCGCTTGTTGTTAGGAATCTGAAAATGATTCTTGATAAATTTGGCTAATTTACATTGTTTGCCCATTACTAATTTTTTATTCGTAATCTTCTGACTTCACGAGATTTTCTATTTTATCTAATTAATATTGGAATTTTTAGGTCTTGTACATGTTAAATGCCATTTATGCAATAAGTACCTGCAGAATTAAGAAAATTGCAGCAATTCCGATTAAATCCGCGATGGTTGTCACCAGCGGCGCTATTAAATTATCAGGATCTAATCCTCGCCGAAAGGTAATGAAAGCAATGATCAATGAAAGAAATAGCATGATACTATATTCAATCGCACCCGCGCCTACGGCTAGAATTAAAAATTGACCCAATGAAAAGCCGGTTTCAATTAACAATGATCCTAAAAAGAAAGCAGCTAAACCAACTACCACTGAAACGATAATTCCACAAATGAATAAAGCGATAAAATTGATATAAAGCAGTCTAAATCTTTTAAATCGTGGCTCAATTAACCCAGAATGGAGCTGCGTGGTGATTCGGGCTCCAAAACTCGTGCCTAAATCACCACCAGTACCAATGATTGCAGGCGTTATTATTAGAACTCCCACTGCTTCTCCAAGAGATAAGGTAGAATTTAATACAAAGCCTGCAACAACTGTTATGGCCGCGGCAAGCATTAACACCGGCAACGATTCTATTAAAATTCTCCTCATTCTCATTTTTTCTAAGCTCCTCTCAAGGTAGCAATCCTGCGTTCATCAATAATGCAGTAACAAACACTAAGGAAATAACACCGATGAGATCACCGGTCGTGTATAAAATTGGTGAAACAGTTACATCCGGATCTAATCCTCTCCGGTATGTAACAATCGAAAGAAAGATAGTAACCAAGGCTTGTAAAAACCCTGACAGTAATCCAGAGAGTTCTGCAATAAGAATGAACCCCAAAAGAGCATTCCACGTCAATACTTCAGGGGCGAAGAAAAAGGCTACGAGATATGCCAATCCTCCAATCCAAATGGGTAAAATGGCTGTTAAAAGTATAGCTGCAAGAAAGCTCTTTTTGAAATTAGATGTATTATTTCGCACCTGGGGTTTTACAGTTCCAAGGTGCAATGCAGTGCTTAACCTTGCGGAAAAAGCACCCCCAATAGCGCCTCTTATAGACATGAGTGGAGGGACCAGAACAATTAAACCTGGTAAAATAGCAAAAATATCTTCAACAGCAATTCCTAAAAGAAAACCAACCGCAATACTACCTAAGGCAGAAAGCATAAGGACTACAATGGTCTCTCGAATAACTCCAATAGCTTCTGTAAAGCTCCGGATTCTTGCTAGTGTTGCCCCATTGGGTTACCACCTTAGGCTTCATCTATTTTTTTGCTCCAAATTGACTTTCAAATTGAAAGTTAACACATAAAATCTTTAATAACTCGTGAATGATAAGATTCAAGTCCATTTAAATGTTTTTTATGTTCCTTATGCTAAAAAACATCCTTGGTTATCTATTTAATTTTTAAAATCAGCTTTTATTTCCCCTCAGGTAATTTACAAAAGGGCGAAACGTGCATAATTTTCCGAAAGAAAGACAAAAGTGGTCCCGCGATGCCCTCTAACCCATACTCTTTTGCTTTTCTTTCCATTAAATCCAGATCCTCAGGAGGGATCGATCCAAAGAATACAAGTAATATGACAAAAAGAAGCACAATAAGAACCATCATTATTACCAAGACGAAGATGTTCGTGACCGGAATCAATGCTCCAGTTGGCCAAATTGGCCATAATAAGACTGCTGCTACTCCAAGGGTGCAAGCCAGCGCAAGCAAGCTTTTAAAGCCAATTGACCAGGGAATACTTTCTCCAACATATTTTTTTATTAGAAAGGGCAATATAGGGAGTAGGATTAAGGGTCCTAAAAGAAAACCAATCGCTGCATTAAGTTGTGGACTTGAAAATAGATTTAACCACAGGAAAAGGGTTGTGAATCCTACCGTAATTAAAAAGATAGAGCCTAGATAAATTGCTGTAGCGCGTCCCTTCCCAATTCCTAATAAGATGCTTGATAAAATATACTCAAGCGCAGCTACGGCAAAGCCGCTAATGACTAGAAGGAAGGGAATCCATACATCTAATGATCCCTGTAGATAAATCTCACCGTGAAATGTCCAAATAATCCCATGGGAAAGACCGAGGGTAAAGGCTAAAACTAAAAATGTAACATAAAAGTAGATTTTAGCTATTAGGTGGAGGTAAAACCTTATTCTGTTAGTATCTCTCTTTCCGTACGCTTCAGCGACACTGGTAATAAGTGGCCAGGCAAACCCTGCAACCGTTAAGGCACCCAAGGAGTACCCTAAAATTATGGAGTAAGATCCCACGGTCGCGTAATTTCCTGTAAATGCTAATAAAATAATGACAGTGATGAACCCCAATATCCCAACTGGAATGATATCCGTAATCGCAAAATAAACTCCCTGGCGAAAAATCTTGAACGCTCTCCGATCAACTTTGGTTAAGCGGAATATTTGGGTATTAAACCAAAGTCTTCGAAAATGTTTAGTAAGAAACATTGTCTGTGCAATTATTCCAAAGACATAGACAATTATGATTAAAGACACGGGCAGGCTTAGGCTAGGATTTCTAATTAAAATAATAAGAATGATTCCTGCTAAGAATTGAAAGAGTGGATTAATCGCAAACGCCTTTGCCATGTCATCATATTCTCCAACTGCTGCTAAATTACTGGAAAGCCCATCTCTAAATCCTGTAAAAATCATCACAATCCCAATAACGAAAAAAATAGAACTCAATTCGGATTGAAAGGTTAATGGAGTACCAATGAAGAATGAAGTAATTATTAATCCTACTCCTACAATAATACCCACCAAAATAGCAACAATTGTACCATTACGCGCGTGTTCAAATGCAACTCTCTTATCAGAAATATTTTCAGAAACACGTTGAGAGGTCGCTTTCCCTATTCCCATTGTTAATAAAGAAAACGCAAGAAAAATCGCATAGGCAGTATTTAATATTCCAACTCCTTTAGCTTTTAATCCGATTATATCTTGAGAGACGAACACCACTAAAAGCCAAATGAAAATAGATCCAATTAAAGTGCCAACTACTTGCCACATCCCAGATGCGAGTAAATTCTGGGGTGCTTCAGATTTCAACTCAAACTTCTGAAAAAACCGCTTTACTTTCGTTCTTGCTCCAACTTGTTGTTCAGATTCTTCAGAATTTGTTTCTTCAGTTAGAGATTTCGAGTCTTTGTTTTCTTCAGTAATTGTAATTCACTTTTTTCAATTCATTATTAAGCTAATTATTCCAAGATTATAATTAGGTTTCTTATTCAGTTTGGTGGTTAGAGAGTAATAAATCAGTCTCACTTAACAAAATTTTGAAGAAATCATCTTATTTGAGCAATATCAATTTTTCTTATAGAATCCAAAGAATTCATTTGATATTTTTGTTTTTTCTAAATATCATTAGGTAAAAATATTCCTCTTGACCACATATTTTCCAATCACCCTCAATTCTTTCTCGATTACTTTGAAATGAAGAATTAGCAAAGATTTTTAAATGTAAATAGTCACCATAAACTATCAAATCTAATTCTGGCGAAACCTAGGACTTACACAAAGCGTTTTTCCTATCAAAATTTGCGGAATTAAGACGGACTGCAAAGGGTATCATAAATGAAATTTACGGAATTTGACATTTCGGAAACCACTTTAAAAGGACTCAATTTCCATGGGTTTGAGGAAGCCACAGATATTCAAAGAAAGACTATGCCTCACTTATTAAAGGGGGATGACGTCATCGGTCAAGCAAAAACTGGGTCAGGCAAGACACTTGCCTTCGGAATAGCAATTTTAGAACGATTAGATGAGAAACTTCGTAAGGTTCAGGCAGTTATTATAACCCCAACAAGAGAATTGGCAAAGCAGGTCGCAGAAGAAATATCCAAGGCTGCCAAATTTACTAAATTTAAAATAATGACAATTTATGGGGGCGTTTCATTTGATCGTCAAGTAAGACTCCTAAAGGGTGGGGCTCAAATAGTCGCTGCGACTCCAGGACGGTTACTTGATCATTTGAGACGAGGATTAAAGATTTATCCTAAAATGATCGTGCTCGATGAAGCCGATAAAATGTTTGAAATGGGTTTTTATGAGGATGTTAGCTATATCCTGAAATTAATCAGAGGTAAATATAGACAGCAATATTCATTTTTTGGAGCTACAATCCCCGATGAAACCATTTCATTGGCCAAAAAATATGCAAAAAACCCTGTGACGGTGACCATTCGGAAAAAACATGAGGAACGGATTCCCCTCTCCATCGAACAGATTTATTACGTCATTTCCGATTCCGGTGACAAATTAAATACTTTAATTAGAATACTTGAAGACCTTAACGAGAAATATCAAGAAAGTAAAGACCGATTGAAAATGTTAATTTTCGTGAAGACTCGAATTGGTACAAAACGGTTGTCGCAAACCTTGCATCAAATGGGATATGAAGCAGAGTTCATCAGTAGTGATTTAAAACAGGCCACTCGCGAAAAAATTCTGGCGGATTTTCAAAAATATGGAAGACTACTCATCGCCACCGATGTCGTTGCTCGGGGGATAGACATCGATGACGTGACCCACGTAATTAACTATGACAGGCCGCAAGATATCAAAGATTACGTCCATCGTGTAGGAAGAACGGGCCGGATGGGGAAGGAAGGCATGGCCATCACTTTCATTACTCCTGAAGATGAAGCTTTCATAACTGCGGTTGAACAAATATATAAAACTGAAATCAAAAAGCAATATTTTCATCGGGGACGGAGCCGTTATAACATCTAGACACAATTAGAACGAACCAAAAATTAATAGTTCATGAAAATTTATTTCTTATTAATCGAAAGATTCTAGAAAGAAAATATTTAATATTAAATTCATAGTGCTTTTACTATTGACTGATTAAAGGTTCTAGTTGAGTTTAAAGTGGCTTCTGAAAAAACCCATACCGCAATAAATTACGTTATTTTAATTAGTATTCCCATAGCAATTTTCATTGCTATAATCACAGGAGATGCTCTCACATGGACATTTGAAAGTGGGATAACCGATATACTTGACCATTATTTAAATTTTGAAAAGGTCTGGATCGCTATATTAACAGGAGTAAACCCATATACCAATCCGAGTTTCGCTTGCCCGTATCCAATAGGATTCCTTGCCTTTAGTGGATTATTCCATTTTTATAAATTACTTCCCAAAATATTTTTTTGTCTAATCTGGCTGCTAACAGCCTATGTCATAAATAGAATTTGTAAGGAATATAATATTACAGATAAATCGACAATACTTTTTTGTGTGTTCTTCATCATCCTAAACCCCATGTATCTCTCGACCACGATGTTACAAGGATGGTACGATGGAATTGTTGGGTTAAGTATCCTCCTTGCAGTTTATGCTATCGACCATTCAAAACAAATTAAAAGTGGAATTTATGCTGCATTGGCATTTCTTTTCAAATTCATAGGATTGATAGTTCTCTTTCCAATAGTTTTTGTAAAAAAGAAAATAAATTGGCGCACCGGGATCACAGCCGCATCTATTTGTGGTGGGCTTTATTTGTTTGCCTATCTTTTATGGGGTAATTCCGCTTTTTACCCATTTTGGTTGCATCTATTTAGAGACCCAGAGGGGGCATCTATTTTTGTTATAATCTACGATATTTTTGGAATTGATTTATCCAAATACATTATTTACCTTCTAATCATTGGTGTTTTTATCGTAATCGGCTTTTTGTATTTTCAAAATAATGACATATCCACTTATAGCTTGATTATAATTATCCTTTTCATATTAATTTTACCAGTTTTTTGGGGTCAATACATGTTATGGTTCATTCCCTTGGCAATTTATTGGTCCATTACCCATAATTATGCATTAAAAGGTACATTTTCTCTCTATTTATGTGCATTGATTCTTCTCCTCCATTTTTACTATGTAACTTCCATTTTCACGATTATAACTTACATTTTGTCTCTCGTTTTTGTGCTTTTAGTTTATTTAAATCGGAATAAGGACGAGTTGAATGAACAGCAACCTGATAACCTAGATGAAGATAATTGACTGAAAAAAAGACAATTGAAGTAAAGGATGCCAAAGATGTCGAGCTTGGTCTTTTAGATGTGGCAAAACCACTTCTATTTACCTTTATTCTTTCAATTGCTCTATTCACCCTATGTTTTATCTTTCTCCCAAGTGTATTCTATGCATTTGAACTAGTGGGTTTAATCTTCTTCATCTTGGGCCTGTCTTATGGCACCATTTTCGGAATAACTTCCATTTGTATCCGATACAAACCACCTCCATCTCCCTTATCTGAACATCCTAAGGTTTCTATAGTAATTTCGGTGTTTAACGATGGTGATGTATTGAATAATTCCTTAAAACGCATGGCTGACCTAGAATATCCGAATTATGATATTTATGTTGTCTATTCCACAAAGAGTACGGATAATACTGAAGAGGTTGCACAGAAATTTGCTGTAAAATACAATCATATCCATGCATTAAGTGAAGATATATCTAAAGGGAATGCTTGTAATGTAGGTATTCAAAATACTGATGCTTCTTATATTCTCTTTCTCGATGCAGACAATTTTATCAAGAAAGGTTTTCTTGAATATGCTGTTGAAACACTCGTAAATGAACCAAATTTATGTTGTGTACAGGCACGTCCCATTGGCGTGAATGCCGATGATTCACGGACTCGGCTCACCTGGGTGGGGACGACTTACAATGCAATGGCAAATGAAGGTATTTGCAAAATTTTAAAATCGGCCATGTACGGCGGCTATGGGGGAACGTGGCGACGTCAAGCTTTAGAAGACGTAAAAGGGTTTCGTACAGATGTAGTTTCAGAAGATGGTGATATAAATTGCCGGTTTCTAGCCCATCAACCCCATTGGCGATTTAAATATGATCCAAAATTACGTGTATACGAATATTATCCCGTAAGTTTGACTGCTACTTATCTAGCGTATTATAGATGGGCCCGTGCAACGACGAGTCGCTTTGCTAGGAATTTAAAATATATCTTTAGTACTGGGAGTGTTCGAAATAGTATTTCCATTTTTATAACAAATTTCTTTATATCCTTAGGGATAATAACTATCTTTTTTGCAGGTCTCCCAATCGTTCAATTCTTTACTTCATTAGTTTTTCGATTACCTCAAACCTCTAATTATGCAATCATTTTCTTTACTATAATTCCTTTCGCGCTCATTGTTCAAATAATCATTTTTACGGTTCGTGGGATATCTAGCTATGGGGATATCCTCTCTAAAAAGACAATCGTTTTTAATTCACTCATTAGTATCCTATTTACCATTCCATTTGTTGGAATTGTTACTATCAATGCACTCTATGATATGATCCGTAGAAAAAAATTGGCCTTTGTGAAGACTACAAAACCCTCTTATGATGATGAAGAAAAAGAGGAAGGCGAAGATGCAAAGGAATAAAGAAACATTCGCATTTTACTTTGATCTTAAAGTTATTTAATAACTTTAACTCTTTTTTTAATTAACTTTCGTATGATGGTAGCAGCACTCGGCTTTAGGGGATTGTTCTGGACGTTCAGAACCTTCAGGTTTGGAAGGTCGAGCAAGGATTCAGGGAGCGTTTCAAATTTATTGCCCTTTATATTCAACATTATAAGAGATTTGAGGTCTCCGAAAGAGTTCGGGAGGCTTGTTAGTTTATTATCGATCATACTCAATATCCGCAGTGATTCAAGCCCCCCAAAGGATTCCGGAAGTTCTAATAATCCAAGATATTGCAAATTTAGCTCTACAAGTGATTTCAGGTTCCCAATGGATTCGGGTAGATGTGTAATATCATAATTCTCACTTACATTTAAGTCCACTAGTAATTCTAAATTTCCGATGGACTCTGGAAGCGATTTAAGCTGATTATATGATAGATTTAGTTTCATAAGTAAATCAAGGCTACCAAATGATTCTGGAATACTCTCTAACGCATTGCGAGAAAGGTCTAGTTTTAGAAGAGAATCTAAATTGCCAAAGGATTCTGGAAGTGTGGTTAAGCGATTCCTACAAATATCAAGTTCTTGGAGCGATATAAGAGTCCCAAAGGATTTAGGAAGATGTGTGAGGTCGTTTTCATAGATATATAGTTTTTCAAGTGTTTTTAGATTTCCAAAGGATGCTGGAAGTGATTCTAGGTCATTTGAATAGAGCCAGAGCGTGAGTATTGATTTTAAATTACCAAAGGATTCTGGAAGGGTTTTAAAGTGATTCCGGCTTAGACTACATTCTTGGAGTGATTCCATATTCCCAAAACTTTCAGGCAGAACCGTTAGTTGATTTTCCATGAAGGACAATCTTTTCACTTTTTTTAAATTGCCTATTGAGTCTGGCAGAGCCGATAGGTCATTAAACTTCATAAAAAGATCCACTAACGTGTCTAGATTTCCTATATCGTCTGGAAGACGAGGTATATTGCGAGAGGCTAACCCTAATGTGACGACACCTTTATTTTTAACTTTTATGCCATAGTCACTCCAACCAATTTCATCTTCATTAGGAAGTTCTTTATCGAGTAATTTCTGTAATTCCTCTAATACTGTAATTTGTTCGGAGCTTACCTTAAATTTCTCTTTTAATCTGTGACTTCTTTGCGAATCAATCCTTACCCGTTCTTCGATTTGCCCTTCCACGTAAGGTTTCCCGTGAATGAATATCTCTTTCCCATCGTACAGAAGATTTCTCACTCCATCGTCTGACTCAAACGAATCCCCTGAAAAATTCACCGCTATCAAGTTTTTAAGAGAATAAATCGATTTAGGAATGGAATCTAGTGTGATAGAAGTGAAATTTAAGGAAGTTACATAGCCGTGCTCGTCGACTTTAAAACAACCTTTAAGAACGTGGTTTAGCTCTTTCTGAATCGCCTTAAGGACTTGAATTTCATCAATATTAACTTGTTTTGCAAAGAACGCAGATTTTTTCAATACAGAAGGGGCGCTAACGACCTCTTCTCTTCCCTTTTGAATTAATTCATGGACTTCATCCACTATATCTGACACATCTTTTCCTGTCATATTAACGCCAATATATGGTTGAAATGTGGCAGGAACATTACCGAAATCATCAAAGAGAGGGATGAGCCGCTTATTCTGGAAAACGGCCATTTTCCGCTCTTTACCGCAATTTTCCGACGCATTGGAGGCTTCCGTGCATACAGCAATAAAAATATCAGAAACCTTAATGTTATCTTCCATAAAACTTATGATATCCCCGTCTAAATAACCATGCCATCCTTCCCAGTAATGTACTTTCTCAATACCTTTTTCCTCTAATCCTGCTGCTATTTCTGCTATTTTTAATTTCTTATCAGCCATTGCGTAGCTAATGAAAATCGTCAGATTTATCTCCATTTTCATTTCAATCCACTTCCCGTATTGCCTGAATTACTTTCTCTACTTTTTAAATCCGCTCTTTTCTACTAATACCTCTAAAATTTTTAAATATTCATCTCTATAGAACAAAAGCTGATAATCATCTCATATAACTAAAAATATAGAGATTTATTCTTAAAAACTAATAACTGGAAGCTTTTCTTTTTATGGAGAATATATTTTTTTAAGACGTTAATATAATCAAGATCAGTTTTGATGTTGAGAGATTCGTCATGCATCAAAAATCTTCAATAATATGCTCTATTTTTTTTCTTTGAAGATATTCACATATTGATTACCTCCAGAATTTCATTATAGGATAAGAAAACGTCATTATCCTCACCATTCGAGATTCGAAAAGTTTAAATACTACTTTTTTTACCCAAAGGTTTCAATTTAAAATAAAATAAGTTTGTGTGAAATGTGAAAAATTTGAGATATAACAAACTTCCTCCGAATAATTCCCAGATTTTTTTCGGGTTTGGGGTTTTAAATATTCTAATTTTAAATGGATCATTAATGAATGATTCGTACATCTTTATTAATAAACAATTATCGCAACGGATAGAATGAAAGGAAGTGTGAATAAAAATGGAAATTTCTTGGAGAAGAAAAGAAGCAAATGAGAAAACAGAAAATGAAGGAATCCCTCAAATGGAATTAAATGAGCCTTTCAAAATATCTTTAGATATCAAATTCCAAGCATTAATGAGAAAATACTCTGAAGAGACCAACAATAAAGCCTATTATGGTCTGAAGATTACAAAGAAATTCAAAAAGTGGATTAAGGAAAATCCTTCCATTGATGAAAAGGAAAAACAACAGCTACTAAAATATTGTAATTATTATGAAAAACTACTTCCAGAAGTAAAACTTGAGGAACTGAAGGAAGTTGTGAGGCAACATCATAAAGGCGGCGAGATTTTATCGACTGAATATATTAATGGTTATACGAAAATAAAATGTCGGTGCGTGGAGGGACATATTTGGGAAGCTATGCCTTATAGCGTGAGAGAAGGTCATTGGTGCCTGAAATGTTCAGGTAAGAAAAAGGGCCTCGAGCAAAAATCTTCACTTGAGGCGTTAAAGGAATTTCTGAGGCAGCATCATAAAGGTGGTGAAATCTTATCGACTGAATATATCAATAAACGTACAAAAATAACTATCCGGTGCGCGGAGGGACATATTTGGGAAATTACTCCTGATAATTTAAAACAAGGTAAATGGTGTCCGTTATGTAACATTAAAATTAATGAACAAATTTCCCTAAAATCCCTTGAAATGATTTTTAATAAAAAATTTTCAAAATTTCGCCCTGATTGGTTAATTAACAATCAGGGGAATCAAATGGAATTAGATGGATATAATGAAGAATTAGCCTTAGCTATCGAATATCAAGGCGTACAGCATTATAAATACCACAAGTTCTTTCATAAATCTATGAAAGATTATAAACAAAGAAAAGCTAATGATAAATTAAAGAGAGAATTATGCAATAAAAATGGTATCACTTTAATCGAGGTCCCTTATACAGTTGAACGAGATAAAATACAAGATTATATCATTAACGAATGTAAGAAGAAAAATGTAAATATCGCAAAAATAGTTGATAAAATTAATATTAAGGAATTAAATATAACTTCATCTAAATTGAAAGAGCTAAGAAAATACGTGAGGCAACACCATAAGGGTGCTGAAATCTTATCGACCGTATATATCAATAATCGAACGAAAATAGCCGTCCGGTGCGAGGAAGGACACGTATGGGAAATTACTCCTAATAATATAAAACAAGGTCATTGGTGCCCGCAGTGTGTAGCTGAAGAACAAGCCCTCAAACCTGAAAGGCGGCAAAATGCGCTTGAGGAGCTAAAGGAATACGTTAGACAACATCATAGAAGCAGTGAAATTTTATCGACCGTATATGTCAATAATCGTACAACGGTAAAATGTCGGTGCGCGGAGGGACATATTTGGGAAGCGACACCTAATAGTATTAAAAGTGGTAGTTGGTGCCGAAAATGCTCGATTAGAGAAAGGGCAAGAAAAAAAAAGGGGACTCGATATAAGAAGAAAAAATAAGGATATTAACTGATAAAAATTGTCAAATCTGTACTCATTTATTTCTCCCCAGTTTTTAATATCGCTAATTTTAAATGGTTCTAAACGGGGAGTTAATTATATTTAATGATATGAGCTACTAAAAAAAAAGGTTTCTTATTGAAATAAATGAATCACTAAGGATGAGTGGAAAAATGCCTCAAAAAGACCCTTTCGCGGGTGTTCATATTCCACCGATGATGGATGAGGAAGAAATTGAAGCGGTGGTCAAGGTATTACGTTCAAAACGGCTAACGCTTCTCTCAGGAAAACGTGTTAAAAAATTTGAGAAGGTATTTGCTAAGTATGAGGGAACCAAGGAAGCCATTGCGGTAAATTCCGGAACAGCCGCATTGCACGTTGCTTTGAGTTGCCTTGGAGTCGGTCCAGGAGATGAAATAATCATCCCCCCTTATACATTTGTAGCGACCGCAACTGCCGTTCTACACCAAAATGCGATTCCTATTTTCGCGGATATTGATCCAAAAACATATTGCCTCAACCCTGAAGCGATAGAGGAAGCAATCACACCTAAAACAAAAGGGATCATGCCAGTTCATCTATTTGGACATCCAGCTGATATGGATCCAATATTAGAAATTGCAGAAAAACATGACCTCTTTGTGATTGAAGACGCCTGTCAAGCCCACGGCGCGGAATATAAGGGAAAAAAAGTGGGATCCATTGGCGCTTTCGGGTGTTTCAGCTTCTTTGAATCAAAAAATATGATGACTGGTGAAGGCGGTATCATTACGACAAACGATTCAGAACTCGCCGATGCTGCACGGATGGTCCGACACCATGGCGAACCAGGATGGTATATTTATCATCGTTTGGGATACAATTACAGAATGACAGAAGTACAAGCCGCATTGGGGTTAGTTCAATTAAGTAAATTGGACCAGATGAACCAAATACGGATTGATTACGCCAATCATTATAATGAACATCTAAAGGATTTAGATGGCATACAGGTTCCTTTCGTGGCGAAGGATGTTAAACACGTGTTCCATGGCTACGCCCCCTTGCTTGAACCCGAAAAATTGAACGTGTCCAAAGATTATTTTCTTGCGAAATTGAATGAAGGTACGCCCATCACAAAAAGAATTTACCCCGAACCGTTGTATAAAGCGAAACTCTTCCAGAATCGGATGGGGTACGGTGAAATGAAATGCCCTTTTACCTGTCCCTATTATGGCAAAGATATCACTTACGATATTCACCTCCCTGTCGTTGAAGAGATGTGTACGCGCATAATCGGCTTGCCTAACATGCCAACGATTCATAAAAATCTGTTAGATATAACAATTGATAAAATTAAAAGCGTAATCACAGAATTGAAGAAGTCATAAAAGAATTGGCGCATTAGTTCGGGCTGCCTCGTAACCCGCTAAAATAACTTTCAATATCCTTTTTCCTAATTCTGCATCCATCTCGGGCTTTTTCTTATTACGAACGCAATCAATGAAGTAATGCATCATATTACGTTTCATTACTGCCGCTTGTTCTATTAAACCATCGAATGAAAGTTCCTTTATTCTTTTATTTCTCTTTAACTTCTTCGGGAGGAATTCAATAGTGAATCGTTCCCATAAATCCATTTTAATCGCTCCATTGGTCCCATAGATTTCAACTTCATTCGCTTTTGGATTCGATACCCAACTAGTAGCTAATTCAGCCAGGATTCCACTCTTAAATTTCAGAAGTAAAACGGCGGTATCTTCATTCTTAGTCGGTTTTTCAAAGGTGTTCAAAAGGGCACCTTGAACGACCTCTACCTCTCCAAAGAACCAGTCTAAAAGATCTAAGGCATGAGGGCCTAAATCTAATAAAACGCCTCCCCCTGACTTTTCTGTATCGAAGAACCATTTTTCCTCGCTCATTGCGGTCCAATGGGTATATGGACCTTGGTGAGCGTAACGATGTCGCACGAAAGTAATCGTGCCTAAGAGATCCAGTACCGACTTCACATTTTCTAAGACTGGGACGAACCGTTGATGAGATGGATTCATTAAAATCACGTTTGAATCCTTAACTGCTTTAATCATTTCATCCACTTCTTCTATAGTTTTCGCCAACGGTTTCTCACAGAGAATATGTTTTCCAGCTGCTGCAGCATCTACAACCATTTGTTTATGCAAATAATTGGGCGTACAAATGCTAACTGCTTGGATATCATCTCTTTTCAACAATTCTTGATAATTTGTATACCAAGATTCAATTCCAAATTTTTCTGCACACATTTTCGCATGTTCTTCCGTGCGGGTAACTATTCCCAAAACTTCGGCATACTCTGATGTCCTATAGAGCTGGATATGCTCGTACCCAATCGCACCAGCTCCAATTATGCCTATACCAATTTTATCCATCAATCACACCCTCTAATTAAAAAGTTATTATTTCATTCTTTAAAATTAATACATAATATTATCTATTTCATTGAATATCAGTTCTATTGTCAAGTTAGAATGGGGACAATAATGTACCAAATAATCCTTTATCTGGCTCTTATCATCATTGGTTATACGAATGTTGCTCTAATTTTCCCAAATTTTGATGTGATTATAGATGATTTGAGTATTCAGAAGGTAGTTATTGGTCCGTGGACCTTTAGCCCTACTGCGGTCATTGGATTTGTTGAAACATGCTTTCTAATTGTTAGTGCGATCACAATAATATTTTATGGTTACTACACGGATAAAAAGGGACGGAAAAAAATTGCATATTTTGGATGCTCTATTTGGAGCCTCGCAACCATTGCTATATTTTTTACACCTCCCTATTCATATGCTTACCTCTTGACATTTCGGCTTATTACTGCATTAGGGATATCCTGTCTAGCGCCTGTTGGATTTACAATTCTTGGCGACATGGTAACACCAAAAAATCGGGCTAAAGTTCTCTCATTTTGGAGTCTTGCTTTCACTATTGGTTCTCTGGCCGGCGCAGTTCTCGCTCCAGCCTTTATAGGAGGACCTACACAATATGACCAATGGCGAACTCCTTTCCTCTACGTTGGAATAATTGCACTCATTCTCACCCAACTCCTACTCCTTGCAACACCCCCGAAACGAGCTGCTCGAGAACGTGCGTTCCAAGAATTAATTGAATATAAAGGATACGAATACAAATACCAGGTAAAAAAATCAGATTTTCCAGTTCTTTGGAAGCGCAGAACAAATCTTTGGCTGGTAATCAATTTCGTTGACACCATTCCTTCGGGAATAATGGTATATTGGGGGATTGTCTATTTTAAACAACACGGATTTGATACTTACACTTCAATTTTTCTATATATCATCTTAGGGATTAGTATTTTTCTTGGGCCTTTTCTATTTGGCTGGCTTGGGGACCGCTGGTACCGGCGGAATTCAAAAGGCCGGCTTTTGATGTGCATTCTCTGTAATTATCTTAGTTTAATTCCAATTTATATCGCAATTAGCACCCCATTCTCAGCTGAAGCTCTCGTTGCGGCTGCTTTTGTCATAACCATGTTTGCAATTGGTCTTTTTATTAATGGAGGAATTGGCCCGAATTGGTATTCTACATTTCTGGATGTTAATGTCCCTGAAAATCGAGGGACGATGATTTCTCTTGCCCTAATGTTTGATGCCATTGGAAAGGGAATTGGTCCTTTCATCACGGGTCTTTTTGTGGATCTACAAACTGCTTTCCTCTGGGCAATTGTCATTTGGCTTATTAGCAGTATCTTTTGGCTCCCAGCTCTTTTTAGTATTTCAAAAGATATTGAGGATGTCGACTCCCTTATGGCTCAACGATCGAAAGAAATAGCCTCAAATTAAATCATTTTAGAAAAAAATAGGATATTAAACCTGATCATATTTCCCGAGCTCGTGTTCTGCCCACTCTTCCTCAACTTTCTCGGGGGGATGCTTCTTCTTTTTCTTCTTTCCATAATGTCGCGTCGTAAGATACACTGTTCGTCTGGGCCTGGGTCGGACTCTTACTGAGCCACGTTTTTTACCTTTCCCACCTGCAGCGATCGGTGGAAATAAAATTAACAATAGGAGCCATGAAATAAAGCAGAGAATCCAGCTAATTCTCATCACTTTTAGGTAAAGTTCGTTGGGAGGATCCTCTTTAACATCCATCCCTTTCGGATCATATAAGCAATGGAACATGTAATAATAGAACCCCATTGAAATGACGGCTCCAATGCCTGTAATGATGATGTAGACCGATAAAATACAGGGTTGACAATTATGTATTCCAAAAATATCAAAGGGGCTGAGTTTGGCGTCTTCAAGTGCTGAACTATACATGAATGATCCCAAGAAAACTGTCCAGAAGATGATGATTACTGAGAAGATTGCCCCTACCTTTAATGGATTAGTTTGATGGCGGCGTATTCTGAGGTATTTTGCTAAGAAATATCCTCCCCCAACAATTAAAGATAAGAAAAGGCTCAACCAAACCGCATTATAATCGCCTGCCCAAATCTTATCAAATAAGACTCCTAAATATACTACAAGCGGCGCCCACATCATTAATAGTAAAGCAAATGTATTATGCCAGTGATAATCAAAATATAATCTTTCTGTAAATATCACGAGAATTATTAATCCGGCAAGAGGAAATGCAATACAAATCCACCAAAAATATGAGATAAATCCTTCTGATATATCTGCTAATTCTATCAAGAATGTTATTGCTCCTGAAATTAAGAACATCACGATTTGTGACGCGGCAGCTCTATCCCCAACAAAATAAGTCCGTTCGTCAAGCAACCTTACTTCGCTTTCATTCATTCTATCTCCCCAAAATTACTTCTATCTCAATAACTAAATTAATGATTAAAAAACCTATGCATCATTTTAAAAAATAAATGATGTCGTACATCATAATAGATGATGTGGCTATCAATACCAATAAGAATCGAGCCAGCAATAATTAATCTTATTCATAATTCACGAATTAAAATGAAATAAAATGGTATTAACAAGGATTTTTTTTGCTCCACACGAAGATGACGCCGTTCTCTCAAGCGGTGGGCTAATTCTCCATTCGCTCGAAAATGGAATAAATGTTGTTATTGTGTACATGACCGATGGAAGCGCTTGTTACTTGGTAAATAATATGGACGTCGGTAAGACTCTCGAAGAAATTGCCAAAATTCGTAAAACCGAGGCTTTGCAGTGTTGTGAGGTTCTATGCGTGCCATTTAGCAACATTCAGTTTTTAGAGATTCCGGATCAACATCTTAATGAGCCCCAGCACTTCGCATCGGCTTTAGACATCGTTAAAATAATTTTAAACTCCTATAGTAACATCGAAGCATTCGTTCCAGTGGCGAAGAACCCCCACCCCGACCACCAAGCAACTCATGACATTGTGGTAAAGGCAGTCGAAGAATTGGGAATCCGAAGGGAAATCCCGATATATCAATACGGTCTCCATAGAAGCATACGGGGTAAAGCTGATTTAAAGTTTAAATTAACACCAGAAATGGTTAAAAAGAAAATTGAGGCTTACAACTGTCATCGAAGTCAAAAATTCATAAAGGTTAATGATATCGCGGCACAGAATGATGAAGAAAGGTTTAAACTCCTGAAAAGGTGAAAATAATGCCAGAAGAACAAAGAAAAAATAAGAAAATTACCTTTTGTGGATTGGATAACTCTGGGAAATCCAGTTTCATTGCCCGTTTGAAACATCAAGAATATCCATTGCGTCCAACAACCGGCGTTGAACAAACCCCCTATGAAATCTTCGGATTTCCCATATTACTTTGGGACTTTGGTGGGCAGAAAAAGCTTCGTGATTCTTATGAAAACAAAGAACATTTTTTCGATAATACTGACCTACTTTTCTATATAATTGATGTTCAGGATGCTGCACGCTATGGCGAATCAATCCTCTATTTTGAAGATACCTTAAAGAAATTCAAAAAACAGAAGCCATTCGTATTCGTTTGTTTTCATAAAGCCGATCCTGACCTGGAAAAATCTAAACGAGTTCTCGATAACATTCAATTGCTCAAAAACAGGCTAAATATTCCCCTAGAAGATTTTCAAGCTTTCTTTTTTTCAACCACTATTTTCGATTACTATTCAGTTCTCACCCCTTTTTCTTTTGCCATCCAAAAACTCCTCCCTTTTGCTTCAATGCTAGAAAAATTTATCGCAAATTTTTTTCAAGCGCATCATTTATCCTCTATCGTATTAATGGATAAAAATGGCGCGATTATCAGCAAAATTGCGAGAAAAACCGATGAAGGGGAACGTGATCTTGCATATTGCCAATTAACAGGGGTCTATCTGTCCCAACTTTTTGAATCCTATGAGAAACACCTGATGACAACTCCCGGAATTTCCCTTCGATTGACTAAAGAAATTGAGGAGGAAGGTTCTGTTGGGCTCATTTTATTTGAAAAAATAGAGGTCCATGAAATGCGTTATTACCTCATTCTTCTTTCAAGAAAGGTAGATCAAGTGGTTTCTATCAAGGATGATCTTCCAGAATTCATTTCTGGATTGGCAAAAAGTATTGAAATTTCCTTTTGATCAAACCTACTTATAAAGCATTCACTAAATTAATTGCTTTATTCGTTAAATAAGTTCCTTCCGCTGGATTAACAGAAAGAAACATTTCATACCCGCCTTTTCTAAAATCTTGAAATGGAAAAAGGTACCCTAGATACCCATTTGCTAATTCGACTATAAAAGTCTTCGGAACAGAAGATTTTTTAAGAACCCTCGCTCCTAATTCAGAAAACACTTCTCCTGGAATACCAACGATTACAATATCATTTATCTTAATAGCATGAATTTCAGCTTCTTGGAAATATTTTCCATCCTTTTTAATAAAATCTATGGGATAAGGAATTTCGGTTTTATTTAAGCGCCATAATCCCCAGAGGATACTTAATTTGAGTTTATAAAGGATGTGTTTGAGGTACATCCGCACCGAATTTTCATAGATGAGATTTTTCATTGGAAAAATATATGATTTTGAAGTATGTTTGAAGTCTGTTACTGGTTCATTTTTTATTTTTTTGCTAATCTCGAGAGCCATATCCGCAATGGCAAATCCAATTTCTCTCGCCCGCTTAAAATTCCCCTTCGCGTGACCTGGGCCATCATAGAGTAATTCTTTCTTGGCATCGAGTTCTTTAAGATCTACATCGAAATCAAATAAGTTAGGGTTGATATCGCCATTCGGGCCATTCAAATATACTATATGAACGTTATCGCCCAAACGAGCCGTTATTCTTTTCACCAAATAACCGGGATATTCTGCGGTGAATAGGGTGTTATCAGATGGGAGAACTGTTCCATGACAGGCATAATTTATGATGATTCCAATTAAATCTCCTTGAAGATCAGAAAATTGAATAATACCCACTTCATATTTTGAATCTTTCAGCGGCTCACGGCGATTAATAATCAACCTTTTCTCCATTAATTTTTTATCTGCACCTATTATTGCTTCCCGGCTATTCTTTTTTGCTTGTTGTGCGACCTTGATAATTTTTCTCCCCAAATCAATAAAGATCTGTTTTGCAAATTTCAATCTAAAAAAGCCTCGAGTTGGAAGCGTTATTCCGATTGTATCTGGTCCCGAATGATTATGAAGGGCACAAATGAAAATTCGTGGTTTTTTAATTCCTGTTTTTTGGTTTATTAACTTACGATAAAATTTAACAACTTCTAAGGGAAAACTTAAAACATCCGCAGAAATAATAAGACTTTCTTCACCATTATGGTTGAAATAAACTGATCTTGCGAAAAGATCATCGTGTATTCCGCTTGAATTTCCAATTCTGGCTCCATATCCACCCATTGGTGTACCTATTTTTGGAGTTATGACAATTTTAGAAAACCCTACTTTAAATCCCATAAAATCTCATCTTAAACTAAAAGTAATATTTTTATTTCTTTTCCTCGTCCCATTCCCCGCGAGATCTGGCTTCTTGAATATATTTACCCACCTCTTCCAATAACGTCTTGTAATCAGTTTTTTGGACTCTATTCAAAGGAATTTCATCTAAAAACATTATCAAGGAAGGGCGTTTATATGCGGCTATGCCCTTACAATGTTCCATTATTTGTTCTTTAGTCACTGTTTTTCCTTTTTTGAGTTCGATGAATGCCACCACTCCCTCGGAATAGATTTTATGCTTAGCACCCACTATTGCAGCTTTACCAATTTCTGGCATCTCTTCAATAATAGCTTCGACTTCTGGCGGATATATCTGATATCCTTTGGGTTTTATCACAAATTTGCTTCTTCCGACTAAATGTAATCCCTTTCCATCCTTATAACCTAAATCACCAGTATAAAGAACTCCCTCTAAAGAAATTGTTTTTCTGGTTGCTTTTTCATTACCGAAATACCCTTTGAATACCTGTGGTCCGGTATAGCAGATTTCTCCAATTTCGCCGTCAGGTAATTCGTCCCCAGCCGTTCCATCAGCATTCATAGGTTTCCTTATAGAGAGGGGACTAATTGGAAAGTCATAGCCAAGTGATTCCATTATATCGTTTATGGAGCCTTCTAAAGGGGTATATGAACAAAAACCACTGATTTCTGTTAATCCCAACCCACTACCAAATTTAGGCGCCATAGTCGATAACTTTTCCAAAAATGGCTTTGAAACAGATTGCCCACCATATATTGCAAAAATAAGAGAGGACAAATCAAAATCATTGTAATTTTCTAGGCGCCATTGCATTTCAAACATGGCTGGAATCTGCCCTAGCACGGTAGCTTTATAATTATTAATGGCCTGTAATGATTTTTCGGCATCGAATATATGCAATAGAACTGAAATTCCACCAGTAAAGATTGTTGTCATTAATTGCTCTGTTTGTCCACCTACATGACTAGGAGGGAGATTAACAAGCATCCTATCCTCGTTCGTGAAATTAAATCCTCTTGACAAGCACAAATTTTGTGCGGTAATCCCCCGATTCGTCAGCATTGCTGGTTTTGGAAATCCCGTGGTTCCCGTAGTATATATTATTAATATGGGGTCATCATCTTCAACTTTAGTTCTAGCTTCATTAATTGTTTTAGGCAATGTTCCATCGATAGATGCTTCTCGCCAATTTTCTCTTGCTTCTGAAATAAAATCGAGGATCGATATTGTATTCTTATTGCAATCTTCTGGCATACTAAATTGAAGGAAAAAATCAAGATAAGAGCACCTTCTCTGAACGTCCTTTGCAAAATCTGCAAAATCTGCTCTATCGGTATTCCCTAAATGGACATACATTTTTGCTCTTGCTTTTAATAAATCGACAGATCTCACGATTTCAGATGCTTTCAGACGTAAATCTAATGGACAAAAGAGTGCCCCTATCTTGAAACATGCAAACTCCAAATAAACTTGTTCAAGAAGAAAGGGAAGGGAACTTATTATGATATCTCCTTTTCTCAGGCCCATTTTAATAAGATCTAATGTGAAAATATCAACGGCATTTGCAAATTCTTTCCAAGTTACTTTTTTACCATCATCTGCGTCAATTAAAGCAATGGCATCTGGTTTTTCTTTAGCATAAGTATCAATGTACTCATATAAAAAATGTGAAATTTTATTGAACTCTTCCCACGACAAAGCTATTCGCCATTTATTCTTATTATTTAAAGATAATTTTTAGAAATGATGGAAATTAGCATTATTCTTAATTTCCTCATAAAATTTCAAAGCTTCCTTTTGAATATATTCTCCGCCCAAGGGCGAAAAAGTCGGCAATATTTCATATCCTCCTCGTGTGTATTCTTTCAACGGGAATAGATATCCCACCCAATCGTTGGTATTTTGAAATATAAACTGATTTTCTTTCCCTGTCGGTGTAACATCCAAAATTTTCTTTCCAATATCTTCAAATAATTCACCAGGAACTCCCGTAATATAAAAAGTTCCCTTTTTCGTATTTATTTCAAAGATTTGGATCATTGTATATATGTTGATCTTATTTCTTTTTTTCTTGAGTGAAATACTTGGGAAATTTGGCTTCGGTTTTGCTAATAAGATTGGTAGCAAAAAATATCGTTTAACCCAATATAATAGCTTATTTAATAAGAATTGAAAATTAAAAGACGCATTAATATCTTTCATAGGAATCGAGAATATTTTCTGATATACTTTCACGTTTAAAGTATTAACATATTGTGAATCTTTAATTGAATTGGCTAATTTTATAGATCTTTCACCCAAGAAATAGCCCAGTCTGATGGTGTCCTCATACGTGCCCTTTTGCTCGTAGATATGAGAGTAATCTTTTTCCATCTCATCGAAATCAGATCCGCAGGTCGTAATCGGATTAATATCTCCGCTTGGTCCATTAAAATAAACGGCTTTGGTCTCATTATTAGTTAATTCCTCTATTCTATGAACCATTCTTCCAATGTAATCTGCTGATAATTTCAAGTTTTCATTTGATAGGGTTGTTCCATGAGCTGCATAATTCACGATCATTCCCAAGAGTTTTCCATTCTCCAATCCCTTGAATGAAATCACGCCCAGATCAAATTTCGATCTTCTTGTTGGATGTCTTCGATTAATAATGAGATCCTCTTCGATCTTTTCCTTTGCCCAGGCCATCTTACACGGCACGAGATTTTCAATCAGTTCTCCAACTAATTTTTCTATTTTTCCTGCAATTTCTATGAAATACTTATCCGCTGGCTTTCCAAACAAGATACCACGTACCGTATTTAATACTCCGCCAGGATACGTGAATTCACCTGTTAAATCGGGAGCCGCATGAGTATGGGTCGCATGAATTAAAATTTGCCCGGGTGATATCCTATATTTTTCAAAAATTCGCTCCTTTACATAATTATTGAATAACATAGATAATTTCAATAAATCTGTTGAAATTAACAATATTCTTTTTACTAAATTACCTAAATATCCTTCTTCTATCAAAACCCCATGAACGAAAATATCATCAAGTTTGCCACGACAGACATCTTTTCTTGTATATCCTGCCAACGGCATACCTACATAATTATCAGGTGTTATAAGAGCCTTACCAAATGCAATTTTCATTATCTTCGTGCTCCTATTCCTAATACAAGAGAAAATAACTTAAAATTACTTTTTCACGTGAATTTTCCTAAGTTGTACAGCTATTTTCTTTATTAACGCATTTTTATTGAAAGATTCCTGCTTTTTCACTTGTAGGCACCCGGATGGGATCCACCAGAAACGGGGATATATTGCTTCTAAATTCATCTCAAAGGGAATGTCTAACATAGTCGCAGCTTGAGCAATTTCCTGAATTGTCGGCGCATCTACGGCTATTTTTTTCTTAATTCTCCGTCCTTGACTCCGGCTTCTTTTAGCATCGAAATACACGGGATAGATGTAGTGCTGTTTCTTATTGCGCATATAGCAATTCCTTAATTAAGTTAGCTTTATAATTGGGATGTTTTCGTTATATTTGCTGTCATATTTTACTGTTTTTTTATTAGTGATTGTGCCCTTTTATATCCTTTTTATACTTTTAAAAGAATTTGAAAGTGAGACATGCCATCTAATTATCTACAATCTCTTACGAATTGCAGACTATGCCAAGCGAATCTCGGACATAGTTTTATGAGCATACGTCTAAAAGGATTTCCGACCCTTTCACGAAGTTTTTTAAGTTAGGGTTCGTTAGTACAATTGTAGGGTGTGTTGTTTTGGATGACTCCGATGCCCTGACTAGATGGCAGCTGCTCTTGTGTGATGGGGATCGTGTCAAAATTTTGAGATCTTTAGATTTTTTAGATTATATTAACGTGGAGGTTATCGCCGAAATAACCAACCGTGACCTTGATCTTGCGCGGGCGCAGCTTGAGATACTAGCCGAATGCGGTATTCTCAAAAAACACAGCTCTGGAGGACAATCAACCTACAAGGTCAATCGCGAGGACCAATGGGCTCGCAATGTTCTAGGGTTCATTAGCTTCTTTGAAACAGATATCCACTCATTGGATATCCCACCGGTAGAGACTTTGTTTGCCTCGAAAGATCGCGTGACTATCATGAAGATTCTCGCGGAGGCAGAGAGGATCAGCGGCTCTGAGATCAGCAGGAGATCCCAAATCCCCCCTCAAGCTGCCA
Organism: Candidatus Helarchaeota archaeon; assembly: GCA_013375455.1. The sequence continues at coordinate 35,972 of JABXJT010000018.1, forward strand.
CTGAACATCTCACCTACCTCGTAGGTGCTGGGATCGCCCGGGCAGTGCATTACGGCCCAGTCACGATGTATCGATGGGCTATAGAAGCCATCCATACTAGAGCGCTCGAAAATTATCTCAAATTACGGATTAGATCTCCTCCTGAAGTTGCCCCAGCAGATGAAGTGCGACCTAATACTATTTTTCGCAACAAGGATATCCTTACTGATAAGTACTGGACGTTCTGGATCTCCAAACACCTTCATTTGGAACAATATCATAGGATGCTCCACAAGGACTTCGATTTATCCTATCTCGATGCCCCGACAAGTCATAATATTATCATTTCGGGACCGCGAGGGAGTGGTAAGACCGCGCTGGTACGAAAGTTTGGATATGATCTCCAAAGTATAATCGATGATGATTTTTTTTGCACCACGTGGATCGAGTATATATACATTGATTGCCAGCAAATCAACACGCCACTTCGCCTAATGGAGCATATCCTACAAATAATGGTTCCTAATTTTCCTCCACTTGATCGAGAGGGAATTACCCTCGAAACTTCGCTCACCATTCTCTCCGAACACATCCTCAAGCGGGAGAATGCTTATATACTCCTCTGCCTTGATGATGGTGATTTGTTCTTCAAAAAGGAACCTGCCTTCATCCCCAATTTGCTGCGCAAAGCGGAATCGAGAATAAGCCTCATTGTCACTGCGCGGTCCCTATCCTTCCTTGACCAATTGAACGTGTCATTGCATTGGCACCATCGAATGACCCTCCCCTCCTACTCCCAGAAACAACTCCGCGATATCTTGGCTGGTCGCATCGCGGCTTTTGTTGAAGGAGCCATCCCAGGGGAGGTGCTTGACTTGATTGCTGAAGCAGCGGCGGTGTCAGGAGACGCGGGCTACGCCCTCCGACTCCTGTTGGAGGCAGGAGAGGCGGCGGATTTATCGGAATCGCCCCAGGTGCAACCAGCACATGTTCTGCAAGCTAAAAATGTCATAAAATTGTGATTTTATCGGAATGATTTGATGTAATTCTCTGAAGATGTGAGGTTATGCGATCTGCATCGAATTCATTGAACTGTATCTTTGTCAGAGGTCGTAACAAGGAGTCTCTTAGGTCTTCAGGGCAGTTATCAAAGAATTTATCAATAACCTTCAAGATGCCGCAGTAAATATCGGCAATCACCTCTGAAGGGGGTTGACTTTCAAAAAAATTTGCGTGGAAAAGATAATCATCCCCATCATATTTGTCCAAGATTTTTAGAGACGCGATTTTCTGTAAGAGGAGGTTCCTGAATCTCTCTGATAACACGAGGAAGCTTTCCTCAAGCCAGCTAATGATCGCCTGCAAAGAAGGTTCATCCTTCACTGCTTCCAATAAAATCGTCTCCCGCAGGGGATCTGGAATTTGATCGAAATGATGAAAGATAATTTCGATTAGACAACGCTGAGTATCTTCTACAATTTCTATTAGACAACGCTGAATATTTTCATTGATGCAAGTGAGAAGACTGTTCCTAAGTTCCCCTGGGATTATATCGAAGTACATGTCAATTAGATCACAAACGTCAGCAATAACGATCCCGGATTGGGATTTTGAGAGTTCTGCCAAAATTGTGTTCCTCACGTTTTCAGGAAAATTCCTAAACAAATCCTTGAATCTCTCGTCTTTATAAAACAATAGGGCGAAGCCAATAGGGGTGGAAATTTCTTTCTTACATAGAATGCGGTGCTTATCCTGCGCGCTCTCAACGCGCTCAATGCCATCAACGATCTCAACGAGGATGTCGTCGAAACTCAGGAGGTCACGTTCCGAAGTGATTAGGGTCATCCAATCCCACCCAAAGAGCTCGAATTTTCCAGGCGGGTAGCGGCCCAAGGAGATGGGTTCGGAGTCCTTGTATATCTTGTGCACGGATACGAACCGCCCCTCCTTTATGAACCGATAGGAGTACAAATCCAAGAAGTCCACGTCCATCTGGACGGAGCTTCTTACATTGAAGCTTTCTATTAACCTCCAGAGGTTCAATACGTACCGGGACCATAACTTGCGCTGATTATTCACTCTTTACACCTCATGAAATTTTGTCTATAGAAACCCCAGCTCGACCGACTTGGCGTATAGGTCGCCGAGCGGGGTGCGCTTCAAGATTATCTTTTTTTGGGACCCGGTTTTATACGATCTATAAACCCTTATTAATTTTTAGAGTTACATTTAAAATTATAATAGAATCTAAACTATTAAAGAGGTGAATCTCAAGGTGAGCGCTCCCATAGAAATTAAGAAATATAGGATACGATACAATGTGAGAGACAATACCTATAAATTGTTCATTTGGCACATAGCAAAAAAACAGATGGATGGAAAGGATTTAACTCGAGAGATAGCCAATCTTGACCATTCGGACATAACAGCTCTTATTAATCTGTTAGATCATCATGCACCGGTCTTTTGGAATCCAGAGACGCAGGAATTTTATATTGAAGCCACAGACGTAGGCACTTTAGTGCCTAGGAAGTAAATTTTTTATATTTTTTTTAAGAGGAAATAAAAGTAAAGATGTAAGATTGATTATTAAGCATTAAATATCACATCAATAACGAATTAAGAAAGGTTTGAAATTATTATAATGCTAATACCATTTCATTTTCATTAAAGTGATGTGCATGTACGATGTAATAATCGTTGGAGCGGGACCCGGTGGTTCTTACACCGCCAAACTTTTAGCTCAAGCTGGATATGAGGTAGTTCTCCTCGAAAAGGATTCCATCCCGCGAGATAAACCCTGCGCTGGCTGGATCACGCCCAAAGTTCTTGATTTATTAGGGATGTCTCCATCTAAACTTAATTGTTTTCAACCAATGAATGGTGCTGTTTTATGGCTCCCTGAAAGAGATAAATTAACTCCCTATACTGTAACATACACGAAACCAGTTAGCTATGGAATCAGGCGAATCGAATTTGACACGGCCATAACTAACGAAGCCAAGGATGCGGGGGCTGAGGTTTTAGATTCGACCTTTGTAACCAATGTATATCGCCAGAAAAAAGCTGTTTTCGTTCAAGCAAAGGATAACCAGGAATTCAAAGGACGATTCGTTATAGGCGCTGATGGTACTCATAGCATAGTTGCAAAAGATCTTTGGCTCCGTAGAAGATGGACTCCATCTGAATTGATTCAATGCCTAGTGAGCGAAACTGAAATTGGTGATAAGACTCAAGATTTGACGAATTATTATGGATTTCCAGAGATTTTTTTCAACTTCAAAGCAGGGGGTTATTCTTGGTTTTACACCAAAAGCACCTTTGTAAGTATCGGTTTAGGTATCCAATTGTCAAAGGTTACACCCACTTGCAATTCAAAGACAATATATCAGGAGCTGCTTCAAACCTTAAACAAACTCAATCATTTACAAGGCATTGATTTAGCTCCCGTCAAAGCCCATACGTATCCCACTATTTATGGTCCGTATCATTATCCTACCTATGGTGATCGCGTGCTTTTAATTGGAGATGCGGGTGGTTTCCCCATCAATTTTTCGGGGGAAGGTATTAGAACTGCACTACTAACTGGGAAATTTGCGGCCGAAACGCTGATGATTGCTCTCGAAGAAGGGCACAAAGATTTAAGAGCTTATCATAATAAATGGAGCCGCGCTCTTCGGAATGAATATTTGTTGGGCGACGTGTTTCAGATGTGTTTTTCACCCGCCTACTATGAAATGATTAAATATCTCTTTATAGAGGAAAAAAGATTTAGAAAATTGTTCCTTGACTTATTTTTTAATAGAAAAAAACCGAGACAAGCCCTAAGACAGTTGTTATTTTATAGTCCTTTGTTGGCTTCTCGATTTATACGATTCAGTTTTCGCTCAATTATCAAAGATTTTACGAGTTTTCTTAACGTTTAAAAGCGCGCTTTATTTTCTGCTTCAAATTCCAATCTCTCTTTACGGGATAGCCATCATCTAACTCTTTTTTTGTTTCAGGATCTCTCTTTTTTATTACATTATGTTCAAAATCTTCTTCCACAACTACCATCCCACATTCGCTACACACCATCCGTTGATGGCGATGATCAATAGCTATATTTCCGCCACAGAATGGACATCGCCTTTTAGTGTAACTAATGCCCTCCTTAATCAATTAATCACCAATTATTATAGGGGAACTTCACTTATTATCTTTTAGATGGGTTAATCTCTCAAAAAATCGTTTTCAATTAAAAAAAAGGGGCTTAAATTTAATAGGTTTTCGCGACATAGGTCTTTTTTCCAGAGGATTTCCCGCAAATGATACAATCTCCTGATGCAGTATCACCTGGAATAGTTCCAACAATCTCTACTCCTTCAATTCTTAAAATTTCATCGGCACAATCCTCTGAACCACACCAATAAACCAGTGCTACCTTTCCTTCATTATTTATTTTATCTTTCATTACAGTATATTTATCAGTTTCAAATGTTATTTCATTATAAAATTTCTCTGCTCTAATGTATAAGTTATTTTGAACCTGTTCTAACAGCATGGCCACTTTTAATGGATAATCCTTCATTTCTACCTTTTGTCGCTTTCCTAGATCGCGTCGTACCGCCGTTAGAAAACCTTCTTTGATTTCTTTCGGTCCGATCTCGAGGCGAAGAGGCACTCCCTTAATTTCCCAGATATAGAATTTTTCACCGGTTGTTTTCTCACTATCATCAATTCTTACTGTAATATCTTCGTTACTTAATTTTTCAGCAATGTCTTTGCAGGTTGGCAGGACTTCTTCGATTTTCTCTTTAAAAATTGGAATGATGATGACCTGGATTGGCGCAATTCGTGGGGGTAGAATCAACCCTTTATCATCACCATGCAACGCAAGAGCCGCCACCATGTATCTAGCTCCATTCCCCGTACAGGTTTGCCACGCATATTGATCTTGATTATTCTCATCTACATAAGTTATTTCGAATTTTTTGGCATACGCTTGCCCTAAATTATTACAGGATCCGTTTTCCAGCATTCTACCATTGGGCATAATGTTATAATACTCAATCGCTCCTATGGCCCCTGGAAAAATCTCCCATTGCGGCTTATCAACTTTAATATTCGGGATGGCGAGGGCATCCCAGATGAGATCGTTTATTCGCATGTGTTCTTTGAGTTCCTCTTCGGATTCTTCTTTTGTTGTATGGGCTGTATGAATCTCATACCAGAAGGTTATTTCCCGATCTCGAATGAGCGGCCGTGTATGTTTTGTTTCGTACCTAAAAGAAGAAACTGTTTCATATATTCGTAAGGGTAAATCCTTGTGCGATCGAATCCACATTGCAAAAATCGGGTACATGGCTGGTTCCCCTGTAGGGCGTAAGATATGCGTGGGTTCCCCTTCACCACGCCCCTTTACCCAGAAAACTTCATCCTCAAACCCATCAAACCACGCTTTATTCATCTGCGCATACTCTAAAGGGACTATTAACGGGAAATAAGTCTCCTCAATACCACTTTCAGTAAATAATTTATCCCAAATTTTCTTGATATTATCCATGATTCGAAAACCATAAGGCTTCCATACGAACATCCCAGCTACATTATACCGTTTCTCTATGAGATCCGCCAGTTGAATGATCCTATTATACCATACGGAAAAATTTTCTGCCTTGGTTACACCTAATTCTTTGGGTAACTCCATGGATAATTCTTCTTCTTCGAGCTCATCCTTTGTCAAATACTTGACCATCCTGCAAATATTTTTTTAAGAAATTTTCATTACAATCAACAACCACTCAATCTTAAAAAAAATTTTGTGAGTTTTCATGCACGAATTTGCGACCGCCCAATCCATAGTACGAACAGTATCCCGAGCTGCCTTAATGAATAAGGCGAAAAAAATCACGGAGATCCGTCTTGAACTGGGGGAATTCACATTTGTCAATCCCGATCAACTTAAATTCGTGTTTGAAATTGCAGCTAAGGATTCACCTGCTGAAGGTGCCCAACTTATTACAACTAAAACTCCTGGAAAAATCCGATGCCCAAAGTGCGGTTATGAAGGGGGTCTTAAATACACTGGACCTGAGATTCATACCCCTATTGCTGCTGCTTTTGTCTTAGATTGTCCTAAATGTGATGAGAAAGGCACGGAAATTATCGGTGGGCGTGAATTAAGAATAAAAGATATTAAAATAGAAGTATAACAAAGAAGGAAAATCTTTGTAATATCTTTGAAGTCTAATAATTATCTGGCTTGTTCTTTTATTCACGGATTAAAATTCCATTAATTATCCCATCTTGCCCAGGTCGGCTCGTTACCCTGACCTTTCCCAATTCCGTTGAGAGGATGGCCCCCTTCGTGATAATTTTACGCCTGGTATATTCAACACTTGCAGGATTTGAAAGAACCTCTTTAATTGGGACCTTCTGTGTTTTTCCGGTAGATTGAACCGAAACATTAACCATATCCGCTATATAGGCTTTAAGTTTTCTCTTTCCACCATAAATTCGCTCTATTTTTATTTTACGCGGTCCGAGCACTGTTTCCGCTGGCGGACGCCCCATCTCATAAAGCCTCTTTTTTCGACAAAACCGGACACGTGCGCCAGTTGCTAACCGTTTGGATCTACCTTGCCATCGTCCCAAACAAAAAACACCTTAATTGCTATACAACATGTTTAGTTCCCTAATAGAATCAATCCATTTAAATTTTATCTTAATGAATACGAATTAAATTCGTAAAGTTCTAAATTAATCTCCTTACTTTTTTAATAAGAGCGGACTTTTGTGGAAGACCTAAGAATCAATCTAGAATCGAATGTATCCGAATAAAAAAAAAGTAGTTGTTAAATATTTAGGTCTTTAGCGATAGCGAGCTTTCGTGGCAAGTAGCCACGGAATTCCAATGACCGCAAAAATTATCGAGACTATTTGAAGCCATGCACCCCAGCTAGACCACCATGCTACGCCACCTACGAGATAGCCACCTACCGTAGCTATGGTATTCACGATGATGAAGACCAACACCATGAGTGCCATGCCCCAAGCCCATTCCTGCTCTTGGAACATGCCAATCCCCGCTAGAAGCGCAAATCCGCCTAATATTATCATACTAGTACCAAGTATGCCAATTAATGTGGGTTCAATACTGCCGATGGCTGCTAACCATGGAACAATATCTGGAAAATAGTAATGAATTCCATATAAGGTTGTTAAAATGCCGATAATAATTAGGAAGGTATTCAGCAATTCGTTGCTATCGGGTATATCAACTTTATTCTGGAAGTCGTGCGTGCAATCTTCCTTACAGCACATAGGCCACTCCTTGGATTTTGGGGGTGTTTGTTCTGTTTCCGGTTTCTCTTTAGGCATAAATTTCTACCTCTATCAAGATTCTTCCTTTTCAACTTCTCCTTTTAGTAGAAATAAGGTAATTATAAGTTATTAACTTCTAATTTATAAAGGTATTTTATGGGACAGAGAAGGTTTCTATTTCAAACGACTGTAAAAAATAGAGCGCACTTTTTTCAGAACAATGTTTTAAGATGCGTTTTTAATTGGAATACCAAAAAAAATGAGGAATCTTCTTAATCAATTAATTTTTTCAAACTCATTCTAAAAGGTAACGGGGTTTCGTGACAGCACGATAATCAATATGGGATCGATTAAATCAATAAAAAAAGGGTAGTGAATATATGTGAAATCTTTAGCGATAGCGAGCTTTCGTTGCGAGTAGCCATGGAATTCCAATAACGGCGAAGACTAATGAGACTATTTGAAGCCATGCACCCCAGCTGGTCCACCATTGTACGCCGCCACCGAAATACCCAATTACTGTAGCCAATGTATTCGCAATAATGAAGGTCAGCACCATGAGCGCCATGCCCCAAGCCCATTCCTGCTCTTGGAACATGCCAATCCCCGCTAGAAGCGCAAATATGCCTAGGATAAGCAACGTCCAACCCATTACAGTACCAAGCGTACTTATAAACGATAATGCTTCAGGTCCTAAAGCTAGTACTATGTCAGCAAATCCTGGAATCAAACCTGGAAAAAGGTAGTTAATTCCATATACAATTGTTAAACACCCAAGAACTATTAGAAAAATATTTAGTAGCTCGTTGCTGTCGGGTATAGTCTCTTTGTTCTGGAAGTCATGCGTGCAATCTTTACAGCACTGAGGCCATGTTTTACTTTCGGGAGGTTTTTCTTTTGCTTCTAATTCGCTCATAAATTTTACCTCTTATGTTATTTCCTTACACCTTTCTCCTTTAAGAAGAAATAAGGTAATTAAAAATAATTAACTCCTAATTTATAAAGTTATTTTATTAGATATAAAAGGCTTCAATTTAAAACGATAATAAAAAAAATGAAGCGTTCCCCTTTCAAATTCCTCGATAATTTTCTCGCTTAATTAAAATTCTTGTAATTTTGCGGTAAAGGTTTTAAGATGCTTTGATAATTAGAAAACCAACAAAAAAACTCACTTCTTTTTTAATAACGTGAATTTCCCGTCAATTACACGGGCATAATACGAACGTCCTCTGAATACCCACACGATCTGCTTTCCCTCTCGTGCCATTTGCGCCCAACGTGAAGTTTTATTAAGATTTTGCTCAATGAAGCGGTATCCATATAAATCTACATAACGAAGACGCTTGGATTTGAATTTTTTTATGGGGTATTTATTCCCTTCGAGTTCAACTTCAGATTGATCACTAAAGATAGATACCGCAATTTTTATTGCATATTCCTCTAGTTTAGCTTCTAAGTCTAAATGATTCATCTTCTTATGTTAATTTTTTTTGGAGGGTTCTCAATTTCGGAGGTTCCAAGCTTAATTTCTCATTTTCGACATATTCAAAATATTATATGTTCTTACCTGAGTATTAACATTTTTCAACCCTTTTAAAAATTATACTCGTTCCTTTCAAAAAGCTTAATATATCGAATCCCGTTTGAGGAACCTAGATTCTCCCTTAAGGAGATTTAATATGAGGAGGATAAACAAAGTATTGCACGTTTCAAATCAAAAGCACCTTATCGTTCGAGTTGCGCCTAATCAAATTAACGTTCTAAAAATAGGGCAAACAGTTGTAACGGAAAATTTAACTAAACTTGGACGAATTTTCGATATATTCGGTCCAGTTAATCATCCATTTGTTTCGATAAAATTAAATCCTGACATTATGGGAGCAGAAAATCTAGTCGGGGAAATGATATATAGCTTTGAGGAGAAGAAATCAAAAAAGAGAAAAAGAAATAGTTGAAAGGAGGAATTATTTGGGGAAGAGTGAAATAGTAGAGGTTCCCTCGCTTGATATCGTGGCATGCATAGAGTGTGGGAGTGCAAAATTGATTCGTGATTATGAGCGAGCGGAAATAATTTGTAAAAACTGTGGTCTAGTTTTACATGAACGGTTAATGGATGATGGTCCAGAATGGCGCGCTTTTGATATGGAACAAATGGATAAACGAGCGCGTGTAGGCGCTCCCTCAACATATACGATTCACGACAAGGGCCTATCCACTATGATTGATTGGCGAAATAAAGACATTTTTGGGAATAATCTAACACCTAGAAAACGTGCCCAAATCTATCGCCTACGAAAGTGGCAACGGAGAATTCGAGTATCCGATGCTAAAGAACGGAATTTAGCTGTGGCCCTATCCGAATTGGACCGAATGGCGTCTCATCTGAGTTTACCCCGAAACGTGCGAGAAGTTGCAGCTATGATTTATCGCAGAGCTGTTGAACGCCGTCTCATTCGCGGGCGCTCAATTGAAGGGGTTTGCGCAGCCGCACTTTACGCTGCATGTCGTCAATGCCGAATTCCTCGCACGCTCGAGGAAATTGCAGGAATTGCCAAGGTAAATAAAAAAGAAATTGGGCGCAGTTACCGATATATTGCTAGAAAATTAAATATCACAATTCCTCCCACTGATCCCATTGATTATATTTCTCGGTTCATCTCAGACCTTAAATTATCAGGGTCAGTCCAAAAACGGTCAGTCGAGATTCTACGTCTTGCGGTAGAATCTGGCTTGACGAGTGGGCGAGGACCAATGGGGCTTGCCGCGGCTTCTATTTATATTGCAAGTCTTTTACTTAATGAACGCCGCACGCAACGAGAAATCGCCGAAACCGCTAGAGTCACGGAAGTTACAGTTAGAAATCGCTATAAAGAACTCGTAAAAAAACTCCAAATTGATATAGTGGTCTAGCATCACATTTATGCTGTAGCTAAAATTATCATTACGACGAGAATAATTCCAATAATAGCACATCCCGATCATCTTTCGGAATTTCAATCATATATTACTTCATTTCTCCACTTATGGCTTTGATTAAAGAAACCTGTTCATTTTTGTAGGGTGAATGATATTCAATCTTTTTAGTATTTATAAAAAGGTGAAAATAATTTTTAAGGTCATTTTTTCATAATATGATTAGAGAACAGTTGAATATTATTTTAAAATCGTAGGTTCTATGGAATCCCATTTTATTCAATCTGTCATTGACGTAATATCGGCGAAATCTATGAGAAGTAGAGTTACTGAAAAAGACGCTTACGAAGTTATTCGAGCTGCAGGAAGTAAAGGGTTACTACAATCCGATTTATGGAGGAGCTTAAATACTAATTCACGCGAAGGAAGCAGAATAGCCACCAAATTAGAAAGAAAAGGTTTAGTTAGACGATCCAAGGAATTGTGTGAGGGTCGCTGGACTTATCGTCTTTATGTTGATGAAAAAACTCAAATTTCAGATGTTTTGTGGTGTACGCTTGATCAATGCCCCTGCTTCACTTGTAAGAGTCTATCTCTATGTGGACCTGGACAAGGAATTACCCCAACAAGATGTAACCCTCTTGATAATTGGCTCATTGAACAAACGGCTGAAGATAACGGTAGAGAATTTGCTGAAACTATGGATGAAAGTTCTAATTAAAAGACGAACTCTCGGTCTACTTTTTATAAAATTTTCCTATAAGGTACAGTTCCGGACTCTTTTTCCGTGATGCCTCTGGTTTAAAAAGGAAAACTTCCTCAAAATCTTTTTTTAATTGGTTTCGAAATTTTGTTGTATGTTCTCCATCAAATAATTTACAAACTAAATGACCTCTTTCTTCTAGAAACTGATAAGCTATGTGTATTACACGTTCTACTAAAAAAATCTGGCGAGCATGATCTGTTTCTTTGCTACCAGTGAATTTTGGAGCGCAATCACTAATAACTACGTCAACATCCCTCAAAAGATTCTTACTTAGCGCATCTATTATTGAGTCATCCCTGATATCTCCTTGAATGAAGGTGATCCCCTCAATCGGACTTATTTTAACTATATCTACTCCAACAACAGAAACTTGATCAAACTCTCTCTTGATTTCTTCTATCCAACTTCCGGGCGCACAACATAAATCCAAAACTAGTTTGGCATCGTTAAAAACTTTAAATTTTCCCTGTATCTGTCTAATTTTGTAGACTGCCCTTGATCTCATTCCTTCCTTTTGAGATTGCCTGTAATATTTTTCTTGTTTATGTTTCTTAATCCAATCTTTTCCCATTTTTACTTCGCAGTTTGAAATGTTATTCAATTATCAGGTTATCGAGTGAAACCATTCAAAGGCTTCCTTATATCTAAAATAACTAACTGCCTTGGAGAACATATAAGATTTGTGGGGAAAAATATAAGAAAAATCAAGTTCGATTTATAGATAGAACTTTTAACTATAAATAAGGGTAATTTATGTCGAAAAAAAGAACTCTTGCTTATATTGGTTTAGGACTCGTGATTTCTGTTGCTATACTCCTAATTATTGATGCTTTAGCCCCGAACCTCCACCAAATTCTTGGAAATTGGTGGTTAGCAGTTCATAATTTTTCTATTTTTGCTGGCGGATTATTTCGCTTTGTTTTTTATGATAGTCTGCCCACTTTTTTTATCTGGAATGCCCTTATTTTCTTCGGGTTCACCCTTGTCTATGCTATTGGCTATAATCTAATGAAGAGACGCCGAGTAGCCGGATCAATCACCTCGGTTCTATCTGCTATCGCCTGGCTTGTTCAGTTTGAACTAATTATTATTTGGGGCATTCTTGGATTACTAGCTAACCCCTCTTGGGTAGTCCAATGGAAAATCATCCTTTTTATAGTATGCATCCCGCTATTAGTTCTTTTTGTTTTTGTTCTAAACCTTCTAGGTGATGTTTTTACTTTTTGGAGGGATATCATAAAAGAACGGCATGAATATTCACGTCTCAGCTATCGCATAGAAACAAATAACAAGATTAAAGTCATTCATATCAATACCGATAAGACTCGCGTAAATACAGTTTGGAGCGCAGCGTGTTATCTCTTGGTTGAAGAGGTACTCCGAAAAGAAGGGGATTCTGAAGCTGTATCCAGATTCATCAGGAGTGCACTGACTAATATTATCTTTGAAATCGCAACTCACTTTAATATTTGGCATAAATTTAAAAACATGCTCTTTAGATTCGTGGGATTAAAAATTGGGCGAGATGTACTTATATCTCAATTCACCAGAGTGGATGGATTGCTTCCGCATTTAGTTACACTCGAGGATCACACGGCCATAGGCACATCAAGCAATTTAATTACTCATACATTTATAGACCGAGGTGATATCCGCGCATTTTTATATGGTCCAATCAAGATATGTAAGTTTGCCAGAATTGGTTCAAATGTGACTATTACTCCAGGTGTAACCATCGGAGAAGGGGCCGTGGTTGCTGCTGGTTCTCTCGTAAATAAAGATGTTCCCCCCTATACACTTGCTGGTGGAGTGCCAGCTAAAATTATCAAGGAGCTTGATCCAGAAACTTACCGCGCCCGGATTGAAAAGGATGCAGCGTTACGGAGCAAACGACGTAAATGAGATTCCCTGAACTCCTAGGAGGCGTGGGAGCTCGTGTTTTTAAAGCCTATACTAATAAATTATTAAAAGACCCACTTAAAGCCCAGCAACAAGTCTTCCATGACATCATCAAAAGACATCAAACGACTAGTTTTGGAAAAAAACATAAATTCAGTGAAATACGAAGCATTCGCGACTTTCAAAATAGATGTCCTCCTAATTCTTATGAGTATATAAAACCTTACATTGATTCTTTCTTCTCTGGAAATCGCAATGCTTTATTTAATAGCCATCTTCTCTATTTTGCACAAACCTCTGGCACCACTGGCTCTCCTAAACTCATTCCCATCACCGCTAATACCCTCACTAATTATACCTTAGGGAATCTTCGAACTGTCTGCTATTACATTTCTGAAGATCTCACAAGAAACACGAGTGTTATTGGCGGAAAATGGTTATATCTGCCGGCGCCCCCAATTCTTCGTTATAAATCTGGCATCCCCATTGGTTACATAACTGGCCTTCTAATGCTTCCCGGCGCTCAACCTTGGCGATATCTATTAAATTTCAAGCTATATGCGCCGGTTCACTTGATGCATCTCAAGAATGTGGAAGAAAAATTTCGTCTCATCACCAAGGAGTGTGCCTCCAAAAATATTACAGTGTTAGTTGGCGTGACCCCTGTTATAGTAAATTTACTGGAATACATCCTCAAATTTTCTAAGCGTAAAAAGATAAAACAATTATTTCCTAATCTTCAGTTGGCTATTTTCTCCGGAGTCCCTCCAAAATATTACGAGTCGCGACTGACACATTTAATTGGTCGAACATTAGCAATTCGGGAAATGTATGCTGCCTCTGAAGGAATGCTGGCTGTTCAACTGTCAAAACACCCTCAACTCACCCCGATGTATGATACAGTTTTTTTTGAGTTCATTCCTATAGGAGATTCATCCGAGCGGTTACTCCTGAATCAAATTAAAAAGGGAGAAGAATACCGAGTACTCATCACTGGCCATAATGGATTATATGCCTACGACATCGGTGATGTCATTAAATTTGTTTCCGAGGATCCTCCAGCCTTTATCTTTTCATTCCGCAAAAATGTCATAGATCTCGCTGATGAGAAATTAACTCCTTCCCAAATTTTCTCCGCCATTAAACTCGCTAAAGACCAGAACCAATGCAGCATCGTGGATTTTTGTGTTGTTGGCACCTACAACCCAAAACCACATTACATTTTCTTGATAGAGTTTTCTGCTAAAACTAGCCCCACTGATCCTGAACGATTTCTCCTAGATCTCGATAGAACTTTAGAAAAAATAAATGATATATATTATCAAAATCGCAATGGGGCTAATAAAGGCACACTTGCCCCTCCGGAATTATGGAGCTTAAAACAAGATGCCTTCTTTTCTTTGGAAAACCAAAAAATCCTCGAGGGACGTCCCGCAGGTCAAATAAAAACGACTCAAATCACTAAAGACCTAAAATTATTAGAATTTTTTGAAGATAAAGTCAGTGAAAAAACTTTTTTATGAGCAACGCTAAAAATATTCTACAATACTAATAATATTCTTTTTAACTGTGGTTTAAATTATAAAGTAAGGTGGTTGAAAGTGGATGACCAGTGGACGAAAATTAACGAACGTCTAATTCAACTTGAGGAACAGACTCGAGTAAAAGTCGCTGAAAAAGATAAAATAATTCAACAGATTACTGCTGAACTTGATCAAGTAAAAGCTCAGATGTCTTCTGGAGGAACCGAAGAGGTTCTCAAAGAATATCAAGCCCAAATTGCTACTTTTGATGCTGATAAGCAGAAAATGATGAATGAAATCACGGGATTGAATCAACAAATCAGTAATCTACAGTCCCAACTACAAAGTTCAGCTGCATCTGCAGACCAAACACAAGCAATTCAAGAACAATTGGGCGTTTTTCAAGAAATGATCAGGCAGCTAGAGGGAGAAAAAAGAGATTTAATGAAAGAAATTCAAGAAATGAAAGAAACTCCAAGTGGGTCAGCAGAACTCGAACAAACGGTAAAGGAATATCAAGAAATCATTAAACAATTAGAGGCAGAGAAAATTAAAGCCGAGTTAAAAGCAGTGAAATCTGATGCGGTTAGCGGTGCCGAACCCAGCGCCGAATTACAAAAATTGGAGGGAATTAATTCTCAACTCCAAGAGGAAAAGGAACTTTTAGAAGCTCAAATCGCTGATCTTAAAAAGGATTTAGAAGAACAAGCGAATCAACTTTCTCAAGTAGATGCCCTTAAAAGTGAAAAGGATACCCTTCTTCAGCAGGTGAAGACACTTGAATCGCAAATTCAAAGTTCAGGGCAACAGCAACTCGAAACTCTTCAAAATGATAATCAAAATTTAAAAGCGTCTTTAAATAAGACTGAAAAGGAATTAGATGATCTTGTCAGGATCAATCGCGAACAAGCTGAAAGGATTGCAGCTCTCGAGTCGACACTTGCGCCACCCACTCCTGCACCAACTGCCCCGGCCCCCGCTCCAGTTAGACCAGCTCCCGCCCCAGCTCCAGCTCCCGCCCCCGCTCCCGCTCCACGACCCACGGTTGCACCAGGTGGCGTACAGTACTTCAAGTTTACCCATGAAACCTTTCTTAGATCCCCTAGTAAACCTCAGGGTATTGTCTTAGAACTAGACCAAGCAAATGAAAAGTGGATTTTAACTATCGAACCTGGAACTTCATTCCTACAGAAAAATAATGCATTACGAGCTGGCCGTGCCTTGTCCGCTAATGGTTGGCCAACTCCTGAGGGTCGCAAAATCGGAAAAGGCTATGAAATAATTATACATGGTGAATACTAGGAAGTTCAATTCAATAATTTGACTGATTTTTTCTCCCTTTTTTTTGAAAAATGCTGATTATCTAATCTGAATATTCACGACCTTGCAGCTAATCTTTTCAAATTCTTTTTTTAAATTGTTAAAAACTGCTTCATTTCTGAAAGTTCCAACAATTGCCCCTCCTGACCCTGGAAATTTTGCCGTGGCACCAATTGATCTTGCGAGTTTAATCATCTGCATGTTTTTTTTAGATATTGGGTAAATGCTCGCGCGTAAATTGAAATTTTCATCAATACACTCATTAAATTTTTTCAAATCACCATTTTTTAACACATGAAACCCCTCACGTGCATTTTCCCCTATTTTTACCATTGTTTCTCTTACTACCTGATCACCTCGTTCCCAGCGAGCTCTAACCTCATTATGTGCCCGGTCGCGGTGTGTCAATCCTACCTGATATGCTAAAAACAGTGGCGGCAACAGGTCGGGATTAAATGATTCATAGATCCCATGACCATTTTCATCCATAAATTTTTTATTAAAATCCATATAAATCGGTTCGTCATACACTTGAACAACTCTATCCTGAAGCCCTGCGGATATGCCTAACTCTTTAGTTTCCGCCCAGAGCACATAATTTGCTAAAATTGCTTTATGAATCTCCACATCAAAAAAAATGGATAGCGCTTTCAATATGGAAGTGATGATTGCACTTGACCCGGCCATTCCAACTTGCCTTGGTATGGTTGACGTATATTGAACCGTAAAGTTTCTATCAGGAAGAGAAATCCCCTTTAAATTAACATAATCATGGAATTGCTTTATAGCAGCCTTGATTACTCTATAACCACCATAATATCCATTTGCTTCGATATCTCTAATCATATCACTTAAAGAACTGAAATTAATATTGTCACTCGGACCTGGAAATATCTCAATCCTGTCCGATTCATATAGATTGACTTCTGCGTAAAAATTTCTAACCGGTACTGCTATTGTTTTCCCAAAGAACCCATCAGATGGATTGCCCAGGACTCCAGCACGTGCTGGCGTTTGAATCCTAATTGAATTACTTTCATTCAAAGTAATCTTCCCTATTTAAATGGATATTTTCTGTCCTTTTTTAAATGATTTACATATAATTAGAATTCTCTATTATTAAATTATGTATTGTTACGCCCTCCTTAGCAATTGCAAAAGCAGCTTTGCGTCAATTTATGCCTGCTGGCGAACGAGATTTAATTATCCCCAGCCATTAATTTCCTTTCTCCCAACCCCAAATAGATCATTTGCGTAACTCCTTAAGCTATGAATTTCTTGAATTTAATCATTCCCTTTTTTTGTAATTCGATAAGGACTTGATTAACTTTTAATTTTGGATATTTAGTTTCGTCACAAATTTCGTCAACAGAATGTTTTCCATCGCAAAATTGTATTATACTTGAAGCTTCAATTGAAAATTTTTCCTTACCGGTCAAATTCTTGGTTAAGTAAGGAATTTTTCTAATACCTGTTTTCTTTTTAACGATACTCGGTTTAATTGATTCAACCGGTTGAGATTCCTTAGCCACAATTGTAGATGGGATGCTTATATTTCCAAGTACGTTATCAATTTTCTCAGACCATTCATACATACGCGTCTTAAACGCAAGAAGTTGTCCAGTGAATCCCTTTTCTGTAAAGATCGTAATTAACGCTTTGGATGATATTTTAAAAAAAGCGAGATTGATACTCCCCAAAGGAACGCTATATTCTCCAACTTTCATGTATTTAAAATTGACTTTAACGAAGTCTTGAATAAACTCTAAATGCTGTTTTGAAAGGAGATCATCTATATAACGAATATTACCCATTGCATCTATTATCGCAATATAGGGTCTAGTCGCAAAAATTTTTCCGAAAACTTTTACAATATCCTTTGCAATTTGATAAAAATTTTCCTCTTCAGTTGACAAGTAATCTACTCTTTGAGTTTCAATCTATTGTCGTTCAAATATTCGTTTTTCAATGAAACAAAAAATTTTTTACTAATCTTCAGATTTTCTTCTAAATAATTATATTTAAAGCATTAAATTAAAAAAATATATATGTAATATTTGGTCGCAATTTTCTTATCGTTGAGAAATCTGGAAGAAAATATACAGAACGTGAATGAGGATTAATATTATGGTGGAAGAAACAAGAGAAGACATCGAGATGAGAGTTTTAGAAGATATTCAATACATCCTGAATTATGAACCTCGGGCAATAGGTGCAGAATCTGCGCTATATTTTTCCAAAATGAATATCATTAAACCCATTGCCGTAAATGCTTATCCCAATATTTACTCTGATATTGTTCAACGGTTTGAAAGGGATGAAGCATATCGCCGATTAAAGATGTTAGGATTACGAGAAGCGAAATTTCTTTATACCTCTTTACCAAATTACCTTAAAAAACCCCAAAAATTCACTGAAATATTTCGAGAAGTTGCGCAGTCCCATTTGAGTTCAACCTTAATTTTCAAGGATAAAGTTAAGGAAGATAAAAAGTTAAAGGGCTTTAAAATCAGAGTGGAAAAATGCTTTTTCTGCTCTGAAGTTACAGTTTTCGAGGATATCGATATTCCCTATTGCATCCCTAATGCTGGCGTATATGAAAACATGTACAACATTAAATCTCTCTATAATGAAGAAGGAAGGGACCCGCGCCTTATTCGGATTGATGCAATAAAATCGGCTAAATTTGATGGGGATTTCTGCGAATATCAAGTGGTGGTGCTGGATTAAAGAGAGGGTTATATATGAGTGAAAAAAAATTATCACGGTTCAAGAGGATGCTTGGTGGGCTTGGAAAGCGCGTCTATAATTGGAGAGAAACTAAAGAATCTATGAACTTTTTAAGTTTTATGTACGAAAGTATCATTTGGGAATATGCAGATATCTTTGATGGCGATTACGAGAAGGCCATGGATGTATTAATAGACCTTATTAGACCAATGAGCGAAGAAGTCGTATCTAAATTGCTACTCGAAGTAAAGGTTTTGGGTGTCCCGTTCAAAAGCCTAATTTCGCCAAATCTACAGGATCTTCCTTTCGTAATCGAAACCGCCCTTTATGCTGTCTATGGGAGTTGGAGCAAAAAAATCTTCAAAAAACCCGTATATGTTCCTCCGGAATTTTCTCCTGAAGATGTCCCTACAGTAATTTTAGAATATACTAGCTGTCCATTCTGTTGCAACACCATAATTCCTCCCGAGAAATTGGGGGCGCATAAGTACGGGAAACTACAGGTTATAACCATCGAATCGATGATCCAAGCAATGCAGGATTACGTTGGTAATGAAAATCAGGTTGTTGGAAGAGAAATCAAATGCTTTCTAAATGGCGATGATAATGGGGAAATACGCTTTTGGCTGTATCCTAAGGATAACCTTGAATTAATGGAATTAAATGATTATCTCAAAACAATTAAGTGATTCGATAAAATTATTAGGTTACTTAAAGTATAAATACTATCTATAAGTGATAAGATACTGAGGTTTATCCATGTCAGATCAGGTAGAAAACGTTGAAACGCTTAAAAAAGAATTACAAAAACAGCAAAAAGACCTAGAGTGGAGCAAAGACCGGATAATGAAGCTAGAAAAAGAGTTAGCTTCGTCTAAAAGTGCATTAATGAAAAGCGAACCAGAGATGAAAGCACTCGAAGAAACAAATAGTCAATTAATGGAAAAAAATGCTGAATTAAAGAACCAAATAATCGAATTAGAAGAAAAAATCAAGCTTCTAGTACCCGATGACTTGAAAAGAGAATTGAATGATAGTAAGGAACTTATTGCCCAAAAAGAGGAAACTATTAAGAATTTAAATGATTCAATAACAACGTTAAAAAAGGAAATTGCTGAATCTCGTTTAAAATTCGAAGAACAAATATCTCAGATTGCAGATCAACAGGCTAAGAAGGAAATCTCTAAAGACAAAACAGTAGCTAATATGCAAAAAGAACGAGAAGTAAACCAAGACAAAATAAAAGAATTAGAAAAGTTAGTGAACAAAAAAGAGGCAGAAAAATCTGAGTACATGATCCAAATTTCTGACTTAAAGAGCTTACAGACTGAACTGCTGACCGAACAAAAAGAAATTGTAGCGCATTTTGGAGAACAAGAGGCACTGATAAGAGAATATCAGTCTCTTGGTGTAAAGAAAGATAAGGAACTTGATAAGGCTAAGTCGGAATTAAAGAAATATAAGTCGAAAGCAGATGTAGAGCAAGTGAAACGAGATCAAATTACCGATGCAGAAGCAAAATTAAATCAAAGAGAGTCTGAAATGCAGCAATTATTGATAAAAATGGATGAGCTTGAAAAAGTACAGACAGAATTTTTCAATTTACAATCCCGGACTGAAGAGGAGAAAAAACAATATAGGGACAAAGTAAAAAGCTATGAATCTTTCATTTTAACGCTCCAATCTGAATTAAGCGATGTAAGAAATCAATTATCTGAGTCGGAACGGCTCCGAGCTGAACAGCAGGGGAGTATTGAACGACTTGAAGCGTTAATTGCACAGGTTCAAACTCAAATGGGTCAACAAGAAACCCACACCCCAACTACCACCAAGTCAGGATCGAGTACTGACATTATGAACCTATTAGACTCGATTATTCAAAAGGCAAATAGCGGTTCTACGGCCCTCCAACTAGTGAGTGAAATAGTACAAACACAAAAATTGATCGTGAAAGACATTGGATGGCACGATGTAGCATTTGAAGCAGCATCTTTAGCTCGTCAGTTACAAGAATATCCTGAAGGATCTGGACTCGATGCAGAGACCCTAGCCCTATTAATAGCGAAAATTCAAGAATGGAAAAGTCGTCTTGCGTCCTAACTAAATCTCAATCTGTTTTATATCCATTCTCATTCACTCTTAATTAAATAAAATTATAAACCCCTTCTAATACTTCCCCTCTCATCGTATTTTTTACCAATTACAGTTATTGAAGTTATACCTCGTCATCATCCATTACATAAATCTTATGAATGTGATAAAGAAATAAGTTGTTCGTAAGAAAAGAAAAGATGTGATGACAATGAAATTAGATTTAACAAACAAAGAATTAATGCAAAATGTTCTATACGCTATTGGCATCCCTAAAGATCGAATTGGCAAGATCAAATATCTTCCTGAAATTCTTCAGCATATTATGAGCCAAGAAGATGCCGAAATTATCGCGAAAATTGGTCGAAAAGGCGTGACCATAGAGGATGGTGCGAAAATTTTAGGTGTGAGTGAAAATGAAGCCCAAAAAATTATCGAAGAGGATATGTTCAAGAAAAAAGGATTAATCATCCCATTCCCCGACTTGCTGTCAGGCTCCTTCAAATACCGTCCGACTCCCATGTTGCTCTTACACGATATGACGCTTTTGAATGCTCATTATGATAAGGATATGGATGAAAAAGAGAAAATTGCCTTCCTCGATTTATGGGACAATTTCTATGAACATGAAATGATCGATGAGTTTGATAGGCTAAAAGTAGAAGAAGCAGGCCTCCCACCCATATTTCGAGTCGTCCCCGTAAATGAAGAAATAATTCCACAGCAAGAAGTGCTTACTTATGAGACCGTAAAGGGGATTATCGACAAAGCTAAAGTAATCTCAGTCCAGCCATGTGTCTGCCGAATTAGAACGCATGGGAAGAATTGTGAGTATCCCATTGATGTGTGCATGGCATTTGGATTCGCCGCACGAATGGTTATTGATCGTGGCCATGGACGAAAAGTATCGAAAGAAGAGGCATTGGAAATCAAAAAGAAAGCCACGGACGCAGGACTCGTTCATCTCTCCAACAATGCTTCAAGTGGATTCATCTTTATTTGTAGTTGTTGTGATTGTTGCTGCGGGGCGCTCCACGCCATAGTACAACATGATAAAACCAAACTCGGAATCCCTTCACGATACCAATCCCAAATTGATCCCGAGACATGCATCGGTTGCGAGACTTGTATTGATCAATGTCAATTTCACGCCATTTCAATAAAGGATGATAAAGCAGTCGTCGATCCAAATCTGTGTTGGGGCTGCGGAGTCTGCGTGGCCATATGTCCGGAAGAGGCTGCCTCATTAACGCTAATTCGTGATAAAAAACAAATTGCTCGTGGCGATGCAATCACTAATCTTGCTAAATATGGAAAACAAATGGGTGTAAAACTTTAGTCCATTCAATCGTTAACTTAAAATTGGTACATTCCCTAATGTAAATTGAGGTATCACGCGTGGCATATAACTTTGATGAATTTTTTCGGCAGCTCTTGAAGAGATTCAAGCAAGCACTTAATGACCCTAATTTTGACCATCCACTTAAGCATTTATTTACCGATGAGGACATAGATCGCTTGGTAAAAAATCCCCCATCGAGTGAGGACATGCAAAAATTTATGAAGTACCTTTTTGGGGACTCAAATTATAACCCATTTTCTCCAGGAAGCCCCTTATTTACTAAATTTAGGTCATCCTCTCCCTCCGAAAGAAAAACTCGCCAGAAAGTCAGTCCAGATGCTAATTTAATAATTGATAAGTTTGAATTTGGGAATGAAGTTCATGTTTTGGTAGGAACTAATAGAACCGATTTGGAATTTAAAACGGGTATTAAAAAGTCCGATCCAAATGACATCGCGTTAATCGTTCGTGATAAAAAAGGTGCTACGGTTCAAGTAGTAAAGCTTCCACCCACCATCAAGCAGAAGACAAAACGCGTTACTTACCAAAATGGAACTTATGAAATCATTTATCAGAAAAGCAATTAGCCAAGATCAGAAGAAAGGAGAATTAAATGACCAAAAAAAGACAGGATGTCGAAGGATTAGATAAAGTTAAACATGCTGCTGTGGAAAAGGAACGCGTCCCACGTCCAGCCATCTGGCCTGCAGGGAACCCATAATAAATCTAGTTTTTGAGGTATCATTACGGCTATGTACTTTATTAATGGTGCTGCGAAGGAATTCACCACCGAAATGACAATCTTAGATGCCATAAAACTTAACAATGCGCCATATGATGAAAATTGCCTCGTAACCGTAAAAATCCCTGAAAAAAAGCAAATACTTGACAAGAGAATGCATAGAGAATATCATATTGAAACAACAAAGGGGCGTATCAGCATATTATTAACTCAATCTCCTTTTTTCAAGGATTTAGTAAGATCTTATTATGCTTTTGAAGGGATAAAAGTTGGGTGGCTCAGCAAGGACGTTATCACCTTCGGTCCAGTTGATATGAGTTTTATAGATGCTCCAGCATCACGGGACTCGAAAAACTATAGTAAATGGGACATTTTTTTAAGCTTCGGAGGATATGACCCGGCCAATACTCATCTTTGCTTCAGTAAGAGGGATCACGCAGGGATCTATGGGTCCCCTGAAGATCTAAATGGTATTGTGGGGCGCGTCATCCAAGGTGGTCACATAATACCCTTCCTACAAAGAACAGATTCTGTCCTAACTTTTACCCCACTGACACAAAGTCGTAAACGAGTGCTTCGTCTCCGTCCAGCTGAGCTCAAAGAGGAGCTGGTTTCTCCAAAAATGGAGATCTATACTTATCTTTCCATCACGCTAAATGAAGAAGCTAAAAATACTATTGATCATTTTTTAGCTACCATAACATCAGGTAAATTTCACGTGGATGCTGCTTCGAGCATGTATGTCAAAAACGATGAATTTCGAGGTGCAAAAATCCAGTCTGAAAATTCCACCTTTCGCCAAAATGGCACGATTACCGTAAGAAATCAAGGAAATGATATTGGATCTGTTTTCATCTATAAAAATGACACTTCTTTTAGTCCTTCACATAATGTTATAGGCCGAATCAACCCTGATCAGATACCATTAGTCCAAAATGCCAATCCAGGTGACCAAATTCTCGTGGAGACCTTCCCTAAATCCTTTAAATTCATTGGTAAGACTCAGCACCATGCTACAGAATACCTCAAGAATTATGATATAACCCATAAACGCGTGGGTGACGAGAGTGATGACGCGATAATCGTTGAACAACGCCCTCAAAATACCATCGATGTTTGGCTCGAAAAAACCTGCGTGACTCTTGGATTAGCTTCCTCCAAAATCATTCGAGTTCAGCTCTTTCACGAGGAAGCGCCCCTTAGCGTGAATCATTTTCGGAAAAACTCGAACATGCTCTATTACCCCATTGGAAAATTACAGGTTTTAGAAAATTTAAAAATGCTAATGCTATTCCTTCCTATCACAGGCATCGACTCCATCGAAGCCGTACCCCGCGAGAACATTCAGGATTCCGCTTCCGCTGGTTTAATTGGAGTTACTAACGCCCTCCGCCGATTGACTGGAACTATTGGAATCCGTCTAATAGAGAACGATATCT
This sequence comes from Candidatus Helarchaeota archaeon, assembly GCA_013375455.1. Next base: position 60,021 of record JABXJT010000018.1, read on the forward strand.
ACGGGCCCACTGGAGAAACCCATGAAGGGACCAACATCATTGGCCAGGTAGTATCTAATTTAGACTTTCTCAAAACTTTAGACACTGGTGATATGGTCTGGTTCATGGAGGTCAGTAATGATGAGTAGTATCACAGAAACTAAAGAGACGCGCATCGTAGTATTAAGTCCGGATTCCAGCTTAACTCCTGAGATTATGGCCAAAAAGGTAATTTCATTACCAATAATTGTTAAAACCACGTGTTGGGGTCTGATTCTCTCAGGAGACCCCAAAATTATTCATCAAGCCATCCAAGACATTCGCAAACTAGATCCCCATCACATCTTCACAAAAGCTCGTGGTTACCCTCCTGGAGATCCCCGCATTTGCCGTTTCCACCGCGGCGGAGGCGCACGACCAGGCTTTCACTTGCTAGAATATGAATCTACCATCCTTCCTCTCATTGGCAAAGCTCTTGAATCCCCTGCCCCTAAAATCACCCCTGCCCCTAAAATCACTCCCGAAAAAAAACCCCTCTCCATAAAAAAACTTAAAAAAATTATCGCTGAATCAGAAGAATAGGTAACCTAACCATGAAAATTTTTATCTATCCGCCTAATAGCCTCATCTTATCTGATTTGGTTGAACGGTATGGGGCTCAATATGGACATGAACCCCTCGTTCTAATGAGCGCGATCGGAGAGCGGGTTACCAATCCAGACCTTGATAGTCCGCCTCTTAATATCACTGAAGAAGAATTGAAAAAAGGTCTTCATTACGTGGCGATAGAGGCACCCAGCGGCATTCGCGGACGCATGGGCGTTATTGGACCCTTGATCGACCAAGCAGAAGCTGCAATAATAATTGAAGACGAAAATATTAATTTTGGGTGCCTGGGCTGTGCTCGTGCTGCAAATTACATTAAATATTTAGTAAAGAAGAAAGACATTCCCATTATCTCCATCAAATATCCCACTGATGAAACATCTGCAAAACTCATGGTGAAGCAAATCAAGAACTTTTTAGAAAATTTATCCTAGTTTTCTCGATTTGAAATCGGTATTACGTGGATATATTTTTTATTTTAAATGAGAATCCATATTTTCTAATTATAACCATAATATTTTATACTTCTCTAGTTTTATCGAATTTCCTTTAAATTATAATAAATCCTGTTTATGGAAAAATATTTAAGAAATAAAAATTGATAACTTTGTTAATGCTTCATGATTTCGGTATTCCATTTGTAATAACTCAAAATATTGACAGAAGCGCCAATAAACGGCTAAGCGTGGCTCGATATTAAAATCTTTGGAGCTCCAATAGAAATCTAATATATAAATAAATTTAGAAGGTCCATTTCCACTGGAAATAATTAGGTGATTTAATTGCCAAAAAATCCCGATTTTCACAGATTTTTTAAGGATTTTAAACCTGATTCAACAATTTTCGATAACTATGATTATTTGGCTCCCAGCCACCAACCTCAAAACCTAATAAATCGTGAAAAACAAATAGAGAAAATTTGGAAAGAACTCACCTATGCTCTGATTCGCAATTCAATTCCTCAGAACTTCTTCTTATACGGACTTCCAGGGACCGGAAAAACTTGTACAATTAAATATCCTCTGCAGAAAGTCATTCAATGGTCAGAGGTTCAAGATCTTCAATGTCCAATCTTATTCTACAATAACTGCGCAATTTACAATACACCGTTTCGGATTTTAAGAGAACTTTGCAGGTGCTTGGGCACTGAAATTCCTCGCACCGGGATTTCTACTGATGACGCATTTTCTCGATTTTTGGGGGCAATTAATCGATATAAACAACTACATCTCATTATAATTCTGGACGAACTGGATCTTTTTTTTAAGAATAAAGTCGCAGCAAACGAATTTTTCTATAAATTAATCCGGTTCCCCTCGGCTGATAAAACTTCCATTCAAATCTCCCTCATTGGTATTACAAATGACCTTTTATTGAAAGACTCGTTTGACTCACGGATTATGAGCAGTTTAAGTCCAATAGAAATTTACTTCCCTCCCTACTCTGCATTAGAACTACAAGAAATCCTTTATCAGCGTGCTAATGCCTTTAAACCGGATGTACTCGACTTTGGGGTAATAGAATTTATAGCAGCATATTTGGCACAAAAAGATGGTGATGCACGGAAATTGATAAACATCTTGCGTACAGCCGGTGAATTGGCTGATAAAGCCCAAGATCCCAAGGTTCTAGAAACACATGCTAGATTAGCCATAAAAAAATTTGCTGAGGTTCAAAAAACGGAAATAATCGCCTCACTACCCATCCAAAGCAAGAAAATTCTTCAAGCAATTCAAAACATGCAAAAAAAACAGAGTAACTCTATAACTGGAAACGTGTATAACGAATACGTGCGACTTTGTCAAGACAATCATCCTATTCTTAGTTTACGGCACTTCAATAACCACATCAAGAAATTAGAAAAGTTAAATCTAATAAACACTGAACGACTATACCGTGGAAAAAGAGGAAATACCCGGAAAATTTCCTTTTATTTTTCATAAGTTCCCTAACAAAAACAGATTTGCATCGGAAATTTATAAAGCGACCTTGAGCTATTTTATTTAATGAAAGGTAGCACGATGGTCGATTGCAGCACCTGCGGGAACCAACAAATTGAGGACAATTACACTCGGAGACCATCCGGAATAGGATGTCCGCTAAAACCGCGCGACCTTGAGTTATTTCAGTTAAAGTGATTCCCAATGAGCAATAAAAACACGGAGCCTATGTACCCGAACATCATTATGCGAGGCTTCTGGATTCTTCGCACGTCCGGCCAATCAATTTATAACAAGAGTTTTGGGTTTGAAATTGATGAACATTTATTTTCAGGTTTTTTAAGCGCGATGATGTCATTCGCTAAGAGTGAGGTAGGAATTGAGCAAGGGATTGAATCCATGGATATGGGAGAAATTCGCTTTGTTTATCTTCAAACCGCTTTCGGACTTATTTTTGTTATAGCTGGCGATAAACGGTATCACGTTAATCTGTACAATAAATACCTTCATGATCTCAAGGAATTTTTCATTGATAACATGGAAGATGAAGTGTGGAAGTTCTTTTTTAAAAATTGGAAGAAAGGCGAGATTGACTTTTTTACAAACCATCTAGAAAAAAACATCAATAAACTCACTACAAAATGGGAAATTGAATTAATCACAGAGATGAGCAATAAAGAACACCTCTTGAAAATTTACGAAGATTTAATTAATACTATCGTCACTTCTTATCTCGACGTTTTTGGACGGTTGATTTCGGCAGGCGAGATCATCGATCCAATTCAAGATGTAATAAAGCGAATAACCAAAGGTGATGATGAACTTTCAAAAATTGAAATTTCTGCACATGGCATATTAAACTATGGAGATCTCGATCCCGAAAAAATGGATATCGATACGCTTTCTACTGCATTGGAAAATATCTTTTGGGCCATCATTGATCTCGCAAAAGAACAAGTAGGTGAAAAACCAGTCAATCTACTACTTAAGAAATGTTCCCCCATCGTCTACAAGAACAAAGGACTTATTCGTGAATTAAAACTAGAAGATCTGGTGCTCAAATTACTCATATTCTAAATTAAGTGTTGCTAATATTTTCAGTTCAATCTTGATTTCAATATTAACCTATAAATATAACATTAAATGAATTATAAAACTGGATGGAGTAACATATTTCAATATTAATGAAATGGGCTAGCGCATATGAAAATAATTCCCAAAGAAATTACTGAAGCATTAAATCAGTCTTATGGTTTTATTCTACAAATTAAAGGTATAGCCGGAACTGGGAAGAGTACCTTGGCACTAGAATTATTAAGCAAACTAAAAAACCCCGTCTACATCTCAACACGCATAACACCCCAACTCCTATACAAACAATTTCCATGGATAAAGGAGTTCCTACCAGAAGACAATATACTCGATGCTACAGCTTTTGAATTAACCAAAACACCTCTAATCGATGAAGCTAGCTTTTTTAAAATGTTAAAAATGCAAAATCTCCCTGATTTCATTAAGATACTCAGTTCAAAAATTAATACATTACCCTCCGGAGAGGGCACCATCGTAATTGATAGTTGGGACGCAATAGCCATTTTATCAGAGGTTAGCTGGGGAAAAAAGAACTCGATGCTTGCAAATTATGTATTAGAATTAGTACGTCAAAAAGGACTTAATTTAATTCTTATTGAAGAAACTGAGAAAGAATCTTACCTTGATTATTTAGGGGATGGGATAATTCATCTACAAAAATCCTTATTTAAAGGTAATAGAAGAGTTCGTAATCTCCTCCTGCATAAATTAAGAGGTATTGAAATCACTCAATCATCCTATCTTTTTACTTTAAATAATGGAAAATTTACCACTTTCTCACCAACTCGCCGATATGACTTTATAGCACCCACTAAAGTAATTCCAAATCCAGACAATCCTCCCCGGATATCTTCAGGGATTCCGGATCTCGACCAATTGCTTAATGGTGGATATGTTAGTGGGAATATTATTCTACATGAAGTTCAACCCTATTTGGCCTATGCCAATGGATGGTTTTTAGCACACTTAGTGATTCAATTTCTCTCGCAAGAGAGAGCTACAATAGGAGTTCCCCCCACTGGTCGAGATCATACCTATGAACTAAACTATGTTCAAAATCTAGTCGGACCTACAATCTTTAAAAAATGTTTTCGTCTTATTGAGCCCCTTAACGATAAACCGACCGGACCTTCTTATGTAATTCAAATTAAACCGTCTTCCTCTCTTGATTATTTTGAACAGATTATTCAAAGTGCGGAAGATCTTAAAAAACACTCACCAAATCAACCCTACCTTTTCGTTATTGACGTGAACCAGCCTGCTTATATCTATGATTTAAAAGAACTCCAACAAAATACCACTCGAATCATTAATCTACTTCGAAAAGCCGGACATATTTTCTATTTAACTGCCGATTCCGGAAACCCCTACATTGATAATTTAAAACAAGAAGTTGACGCACATTTTATTATCAGCCAAATTGATGGGAAAATAGTTTATTATGGAAATAATCCCCAGACTAATCTATTTGCAATGGATTTTGAAGCAAAAGATGGTGTGGCATCCATCGATTTGGTCCCTATCGTTTAACTTTTTCTTATCCTACAAATAAAAAAGTAAAAAATGGGATAAATAATCGGGTGATAATTTGAAATTAGGCGCACACATGTTTATTAAGGGTGGATTACACAAAGCAATTGAGTATGGAGAGGAATTAAACTGCGAAACTATTCAAATCTTTACGAAAAGTAATCGATCTTGGACTGCAAAAGAATTAACAAATGACCTTGTTGATAAGTTTTTAGTGAAAAGTTCGGAAACGACCATCTCTCCAATTTTTGCTCATGACACCTATCTCATCAATCTCTGCTCAACGGATTCTGAAAAATTTCAAAAATCATATGATGGAATGCTCTTAGAGCTCGAAAGGGCTGAACGATTGGAACTTCCCTTCACGGTTCTGCATCCAGGATCTCATTTGGGGGCAGGAGAAGCAGAGGGACTCCAAAAGATCGCTGAAACCCTGCGACAATTGTTTTCCGAAACCGAAGGATATAAAGTTAAAGTTTTACTCGAAACAACTGCTGGTCAAGGAACTAACTTGGGTTATAAGTTTGAGCATCTGGCAACACTCATCAAATTAATTGATTATCCTGACCGAATTGGAACTTGCTTTGATACTTGTCACGCCTTTACAGCCGGCTATGATTTTCGTACAGAAAAAGGATATGAGGAGGTCATGTCATCCTTTGATAGTATTGTCGGTTTGGACACTCTCTTGGCTTTTCATCTCAACGATTCGAAAAATGATTGCGGATCTCGGGTGGATCGGCATGAACATATTGGAAAAGGGGTAATAGGAACTGAGGGATTCAAGCATTTCTTGAATGACAAGCGGTTCAAGGATCATCCTGGTGTGCTAGAAACGCCAAAAAGCAAAGATTATGCCGAAGACAAAGTAAACCTAAAGGTGCTTCGATCACTCATTGAAAAATAGTAAAATATCCTAAATTTTCTAATTATAGGTCACTACAAATTGTAAAGTATTTTATCTTCACAAAATACGCGACCTTATAAGGTACCGATGCCTTTAGATCTTGGATAAGGTTTCAAATTAAGTAGAATTAATTTGCAGGTGAACCTTATAGAGATTATTTGCAAATCATGTAGGTATAAATGGAAACAAGAAAAATATGATTCGCTTTCGAGGTACTATTGTCCCAATTGTGGAAATTTAGGTCATCTTGATCGCGAATTTGAATTTGTAATGACGTAATGCCACTTTTTAAGGCATCGCGTTTGGATCACTTAACTTGCTATTTTTCCCCATCTTTAAAATACGGCAGTAGATCAACGCCTTTTTTTTCAAGATCACGATGGCTACAACTGCCGTAATGCCGAATTAATTATTAATTTTTCTAGCAAATATATATTCTTTTTACGAAAAGTATAATTTCTTTATTAAGTAGGTAATTTTTGAGAAAAAGGTAAGAAATGAAATAAATGCAGAAGAATAAAAATAACCATACTCTAGAAGAAAAAAATCCTCTAGTCTATGGAAAGAGTTTCTATGATGAAATAGATAATTATAAAAGTTTATTTCAAATCAAATCTCCCCTTACACTATTTGAATCTGATGTAACCATTGCTATTTTAACTGTAATTGGATTTAAAGAAATAAAAATTAAATTCAACCCAAATTCTCTTGTTCTAACTGGAATTTATAATGACCATTCCCTCATATTTGAAATTAGTCATAAAACTTCCCCTTTTGAATGGTTTTTTAGATTTGTAAAAACATTAGAAGAATTTCTGAAGGAAATAGGAGTAAAAATGTAAAACTTTATAGAGAATTAACTCATTTTTGTGTTCATTGAATATGAGAAGCCTCCCTTTGACATTGCTGAAAAAAGTATTGTAAGAATATGGGATTTAAAGAAAAAAAATTAATTAGACAAATACTATATTTTTAATTAGATAATTGAACGGAAAAAAAATGAAGAATGAATTAAATCTAAACTTAAGCACGGGAATTCCTGCATTAGATGAGATTTTATAAGAAATTATTCCTGGAGATAACGTAGTTTTTCAAATTGATAAAATGAAATACACCCTCACCAATTAAAACAAGCTCAATTGGTGTATTAATTCTATTCTTCATTTAACGAAGCATTTTAAGAAAGTTATTTCAAAAATAAATACCATCCTTTTTCTGTTAATTCAACGAGTTTTTTATTCCCAATTTTAAATGTTCTTAGGTAACCAAGTGATATGAGGTGATTTATTCTCTTTCTTACTGTAGGCTTGCTTACCTTAAGCTCTAATCTGATTTCAGAATAAGAAGGTTTCCTCCCTAAATTATTCTGCCTAAAGATTAGTTCTAAAATTTCGAATAAACTATCAGGCAGCTTTATCATATACTTGGATTTGATTTCCCTAGTTTCTTTTTCCAATAACCTTAGTTCTTGTTCATTTAAAGTTAATGGGTCGATTGATAGGATAATAACGAAGTGAATGAGGTATGCAAACTCTCTCAACCGCTGTACAAAGGAAAGAGTCTCATTGAAACCGTTTTTAAAGATTATGTAGTCTAATCTATCAATTAGGATTACACTTTTATTGGGTATTTTTTTTATTTTGGCCTCGATTTCTAAAAGCTTTGGAGATAAAGATTTCACATCTTCTTTCTCAGCAAGCCATAAGAATTTAAAGTCACCCTTCATAACCTCCCTTAGTTTCTCTTCATGTACTCTTGAAATAATAAATCCAGAGTACCCGACTTTTAGAAGGTCATTAAAGGCTTCGAGTGACAAGGTCTGTATGGGTTCTTTAACCAGATAGATATATCCGTCTTCCAGGTTGAACTTCATCAGTTGCTTTTTCAGATTCTCCTCATTCTCCTTACGTTCGGTAATATCCCGCAAAATACAGAGATATTGAATTTGATCACTCGCCGTCGCTTGAACTATTAACGAAATAGAGCCCCAGAAAATAGATCCATCTTTATGTTTAAAACGTGTTTCAAAATTAGTAACCGAACCTTCTTTTGTAATAAGTTTAGTAATTACTTCTACGTCCTTCGGGGTGTAATAGTGAGTAAAAAACGATATCCTAGCGAACTCACTTGTTGACTTATACCCAAACAACTTCGACAGAGCCAAATTCATCTCAACAATTTTACCATCTGAATTGATGGTAGAAATACCAATCGGGATATTATCTATCAAGTTTCTCAGTTTTTGCTCCGTTTTCATCAATTGGATTTCTTTCCGCTTGAGCTCGGTGATGTCTGTAACAACAAATCCAAGATATTTTCCCATTTTAAAAGCACGTATATCTAGGTGTAAGTTTCCAAATTTGGGACTAGGAACAACATCCTCCAAAAATACGGGTATTCCTGTCTCTAAGACTTTCAAATAACTGTTATATCTACCTGTTTCCTCAATACCAGGAGCTATTTCTTTCATATTCTTTCCTATATTTTGTTTGGTTATCTTCAATAGTTCCGTCCCAGCCTTATTTATATCAACCAGATTCAACTCTGAATCATAAATAATAAAAGAATTGGTCGCTAAGTCTATAAAATTCCTTAATAACTCCAAATATGGATCAGATTTTTCTTCTGATTCTTTTAATTTCTTCTCATTTTTCATATTCATTTTGAATAAATCCCCCTAAAAAATCGTTGTAACTGATGAATAATTTTGAAATAGTTAGATAAGAGGAGATATTGTGATTCTGAATGAAAGATTTTATAAAGGAATAGAGATATGGACTGATCCTTTTTTAATCTGTTCCGTATCACCTCTTCCATTTCTTTTCCGCTTCTCTCTTTTCTGAAATTATAGAGATCTTCTCCTTAGAAAAAATATGAATGATCATTTTTATTATTTCCCTTTTTTTCCCAACTTTTTTCACTACTTTTTTGGTTTAGGGAATATTAGATTATTATGAGAAAAGAATTTTCAGAGAGAATGAATAAAGATGGTGACAAAGCTGAGTTTCTTGAAATGTAGATCGTGTGGATATGAGTTTGCAAAAGAGGATTTAGAGTCGCATTCTGTTTATTATTGTCCAAAATGTCACGCAATCGGGAATGTGCAAGAACAGTTTATTAGAATTAATGTATAAAGGGTTTACCCATTTAAACCATCCTACTAACTTATTAAAAAATATCGAAATTGAATAATTCATCACTTAAAAAAATGCAAGAAAAAATAAATGAAAATAAAGTCAAAAGACTAGGTTTCAAATTTCCTAAGCCAGGTTATAAAATTGTAATTATAGGCGATATTAATCAAAAGAGAGAGTTCTATAACATTCTAAGTTTGAGTAAATCATTAAGCGGTGAAGATAATAAAATTTTTTTCAACTTTTTGAAGGAGTGCGGTTTTCAACTGGTTTTGTTTTCATATCCGCAAAAAGTCACAGTCGAGAATCTCTCCTTGGATATTAAAAAAGAGTTGATAAGAAAGTTTAAGCTCAATATCGTAAAACAAGAAGGAAGGTGTATATTTTTAACCGTTTTCAGTATTCATTGGTCAAGAGCTGCGGAGTTTTACACATTAGCTGGCGAATATAGCAATGAGGGTGATCTTATTATACCAAATTCTAAAAAAATTCCTCTTAATCCTCCCCCTTTTCGACGCGATCCGGAAACGCATAAGGAGATTAGGCTTTATGATCCAATTTTTTTGATTCTTTCTGAAGGCATAAATCCTGGAATAGATATTGAGTGTGCATTGAGGGATCATTCTATGATCCCATCGAAGATGGCTTATGTTTCTTTAGAAGAAATACAAGACGCCGAACTGCGCAATTCTTTTTACCTCGAACTCCCATATCTCAAGAAAGAAGGAAATGATCAAGACTCGAAATTTTTATTTGAATACGGCGTAAACGTGCTCCAAGATATAATAAGATGTATTGTCAGGTATATCCTTAGGCTCCCTCAGTCATTGGAGAAAATTATACTTGCTTCTGGCAATGAAATATCCAATGCATGGTACAAGGGTGAAGAATATATTAATCCACCTTCAATGAAATTTTTCAGATAAAAACAATTAGTGATGAAATATACGAGGACTTCATTGATTCGGTTAAAATTTTATAGATAACCAATCTTATCATTCATCAGAAGAGATTTGATATGACTAAAAAAATAGCACACAGTGTAAAGACAATTACCGCAGAAAAATCAAATGATTTAATTACCTTCGCATCACGATATCTTGGGTTTGATTCCATTTTTAAATGGAATGTGGATGTTAATGGATTTATTGTACAACTCCAAACGAATGATATTCATTTAGAGGATTTTTTCAAAGAAAATTTCTTTCCTGCAGCATTTGATAGTGATTTGCGCCCTCATGGCACAATTTATGCAATAAATGGAGCTTATGATGCAGAGCCAGGATTATACTATAATTCAGAAACAAAAACTGGTTTCTTAATTAATATTACAACCTATCATCAATTGCGATCTCTTGTATTAGGTTTAGTTTTAGATTTTTCCGAGCAACAAAGAAATTTACATTTTATTAGAGGTTCTCTAGTGGATTTAGATGGGGAAGGAATTTGTATAATGGGTCCTTCAGAGTCAGGTATAAATACTCACACTTTTCTTCTATTAGAACTGGAGAAGGCAAGGATTCATTCCACTGATTGGATATATCTTGAGCAACTTGGTGGTGAGAAAGGACGGATTTCGACCACAATATCTGAACAGAAATTCTATCTGAAAAATAATATAATAAAGCTAATTCCTCGTTTGAGAATTCTATTTGAAAAATGTAAAAAAGAAGAAAACTATTTTGTAATCGACCCATGGTGGATTGGTGGCAAAGATAAGTGCATAAATACTACTCGGATTAATGTTATTTTCTTTCTCGATCCAGATCCTATGAGGAACGAGATTGCGAAACGGCTGACTAAGAAGGAAGCGTTGTCAATGTTGCTTGATGCAGAGCATCCATTCTACAATCCTCATATTATAGCTTTCGACAATTCACGAAAAGAACAGGAACTAAAATTCTTTGACAATCTTTTTGACTTTGTTGCCGTATATCGCATCAACACTGCCAAAGCTATGTTTGAAGTGCAAAAAGAGATTAAGAATATTATTTTATCAAAAGAATATCTCGAACCTCTTCAAGAAGAGAAAGAGGAAATCCAGCTGGAAGTCGCAGAAGCATTAAAACATATTAGTCTTTCAAATATAAGAAAAGCTATCTCTGAAATGGTTAACTTATCGAATGTACAAAGTTTATCAGAGAAAGAAATCCGAGAAATGGCAGAAAAATATGGATTTCGCACAAAATTTGGGAATTATAACTTTGTTTCTACCGTTAAAAACAGGAGTGCAGGTCTTACAGTTTATATTGGCTCGCCAAAAGTTCTTCAAGCAAAGCTAAATGAAAATCAAAAAGATATCATTAAGAAATTACCGAAAACTGTCAAAGAGGTACTCGCCTACATTAAGAGGGCGCCGTTTGTTCGTACCACTCGTACAATGGGAAAAAATCCGGACTTCACGCCAACGTGCACATTATACGTTTCTGTTCATCGAAAAGAAATGATAAGGCTTGCACATATGTTGAACTTATCACTATTTCCGAATGATAGAAAGACAAACCCACACCTTTATATCGTTTATATTCCAGAATGGCATGAAAAGGATCGGCAAATTATCGTCTTTCCTGAAATAGCTGTAACCTTTGTATTGGGAACAGATTATTATGGGGAAGCCAAAAAAGGAATGCTCCGAATGGCTATGTGGGAAGCAAAGCAGCGGGGTATGCTTGGTTTACATGCGGGAGCGAAAATAATTAAAGCGATGGATGCTCGGACTGGTGAAATTAAGAAGTACTCGACGCTCATCTTCGGTTTAACAGCAACAGGTAAAACGACACACAGTTGCCATTCACACAATCTGGACGAATCACTGGGCGAGGGAATTGAAATCGTGCAAGACGATTTCATAGCACTACGCCCTGACGGAAGCGTCCTTGGGACGGAACGAGGATTTTTTCTGAAAACAGAAGGGCTTAATCATGAAATTCAACCTTTGATCTATAACGCGATCACCCAGCCAGATGGCATTTTTGAAAACGTTCTTGTTGATTATCAAGGGAATGTTTTTTTTGAAGATAATACTCTAACGGGTAATGGGCGCGGCATTATGCAAAAGAAAGATTTTGGTAAATATTCGAGTAAAGGAATAAATATACCACCATTGTCTGAAGTTGATGGAATATTAATCTTTATGATAACCCGCCGAAACACGATAGTCCCAATCGCATCCAAACTCACTTTTGAGCAGGCAACCGCATTTTTTATGCTAGGCGAATCGATCGAATCCTCGGGCTCTAATCCTAAACGTGCGGGAGAAAGCGTTCGGGTCGTTGGAACGAATCCATTTATGATTGGTGACGAAACAGAGGAAGGAGAAATGTTCTACGATATTCTTATGAAGAATAAGGATAAAATTAGATGTTTTTTACTAAACACTGGCGGTGTCGGTGAATTACGTGAGAAACAGCCTGATGGCACTAAAATATTAAAGCGTAAAGTTAATAGAATTCCAATCAAAGAAATGGCCTCACTAATACGGGGAATTTCAAGGGATTCCATTCAGTGGGAACCAGATCCTTACTTTGGAACGGAGATTCCTAAAAAAATGGAAGGTGTTGATATAACCAAATATGACCCTGCAAAGTTTTATTCACCAAAAATGCTAAAAAATCTGATAAACACGCTCAAACAGGAACGTACAGAATATATGGCAAAATTCAAAGATTTAGATGAGAAAATTAAACAAGCTTTTAAGTAAACTATTATGAAATTCACAAATATTCTTTAAATTTCTACTTTTTTTCATATATTTAAAATTCTGACGATTACATAAGCTCTAATGGTTCCAGCAATTTTTCTGAAGCTATTTTTCTTTTAAAGGTCGTTTTTGGGCGATGTTTTACTTGTAGATCTTCTGAAACATCAACCGCACACCTTGCAATATTCTTTAAATTTCTACTTAATGTTATCAAGCTTATGATCAAACTTGAATCTGTAATATTCTTTAATACTTCAGTTTCAGTTTGAAGATGAAACTCAAACACTTTATGAATGGCATTAATTACTCCATTTGCTCGCATAAACTCATTCTTAAAAAAGGCCAGAATGGCATTTTGCTGCATTTTTATAATGAATCGGGACATAGAAATTAGATGTTCTTTTAATTCCGGATTGATTTTTTTACCTTTAAGTTTCATGGATTGCTGTGCTATTTCTACTGCGTAATGCGCCATCTTACTCAAATCTCGAGCTAGAACAATTCCTAAAACACAGTCTATTTTTATAGTGCTTGTGCAAATATCTGCAATATTCAATCTATTACTCAATGATAAATTTAATTGCCTTAACATTAGAAAAAATAATTTATCCACTTGCATTTCTCGATTTATAACATCACGTGCAAGGATTTCATCGCGTTCCTGAAAGGATTTCATTGCATCCAAGTGCATGGAAGAGATGAGGGTGTATATTCTCTTTATTAAATCATGCAAGGGGAATTTTATTGGATCTATTAGTATCCTGATGGTTATTTTATCGGAGAATTCTTCAGAAATTTCCGTTCCTATTAAATTTGACGTAGTTTTTTTAATGATGTCCTTTTTATCCATAGTAATGGTTTTTTTAGATGAAATAGTAATGACATCAGACCCCTGAATGTAACAACTGTTTATGCAGCGGTCCAATGAATTGGCTTCCGGATAATCTTCTATTTCTACTACAAATTCGCTATAATATTTCGCTTGATTTTTTAAGGGATTTAATCTCAAAGACCCATCTTCTTCACGCGATATTTTAAATTTTTCGCCCTTTCCAATTTCCAGGTCAATAACCCAGGATTTTGGTAGGGTTATGAAAAAACTTCCACTTGCCGTGTTCTGAATTTTTCTTACTTCCACTTCAATCGCCAAGTCCATACTAAATATGTTTTATAAATATTATATATGAACATTCTTTTTTAAAGTATATAATTTATTGACATTTATATCTTTTTT
>JABXJT010000206.1 GCA_013375455.1 Candidatus Helarchaeota archaeon
GGGTAACACAATTCGTATTTGGATCTCCATTGGGACCTAAAAAAGGAAAGGCAATTAATTTAATAACAGAAAGAATATTAGCAAATTATTGTGTAACTACCATAACTGTATAGCCTTCAAATAATTTTCTTTTTTTTCTGGTTTACTTTTTCTTTCCCTAATTTTTATTATAAAATTACTTTTTTTGGTTTTATTTGCCGCCGAGAGGCTGGATCTGCTCCTACAATTTCTTTTAAGACTGCACCAAAAGCATCATATTCTTTCTCATAACCCAGCAATTTTATAAAATCATTGGGTCCAGTAATTTTTCTGAACCTATTTCTTTTTTATAGGTGGTTTTTGGGCGATGCTTTGCCTGCAAATCTTGTGAGACTGCGACTGCGCTGTTTGCAATGTTCCTTAAATTTCTACTTATTGTTATTAAGCTTATAGTTGTACTTACATCCTCGATTTTCGTTAAAACTTCGTTTTCGGTTTTAAGATCGAATTCTATGACTCTATGAATGTTATTGATTACTTCATTTGCTCGCATAAAATTATTCTTAAAAAAAGCAAGAATGGCATTTTGCTGCATTCTTATAATGAACCGGGACATGGAAATTAGATGTTCTTTTAATTCCGGATTGAATTTTTTGCCTTTAAGTTTAATGGATTGCTGTGCTATTTCTACTGCGTAATGCGCCATCTTACTCAAATCTCGAGCTAAAACAATTCCTAGAACGCAATCTATTGTCATATCACTGGCACAAATTTCTGCAATATTCAATCTATTACTCAATGATAAATTTAATTGCCTCAACATTAAAAAAAATAATTTATCCACTTCTTTTTCTCGATTTACAACATCACGAGCAAGGATTTCATCGCGTTCCTGAAAGGATTTCATTGCATCCAAGTGCATGGAAGAGATGAGGGTGTATATTCTCTT
>JABXJT010000019.1 GCA_013375455.1 Candidatus Helarchaeota archaeon
GGTAACTGTACATCCTGAATGTCGTCCAGAGGTGCAGCAATTAGCGGATCACGTGGGTTCAACATCACAAATAATCAAGTATGTTAAAAATACAGATACCACCGATTTTATTATCGGCACCGAAGTTGGATTAGAATTCATGCTTCGGAGAGAAACGGATGGAGAAAAGCGATTCCATTTCGCTTTATCTGAGGGAATTTGTCACACCATGAAGCTCCACACCTTAGAAAAAATTCGGACAATACTCATTGAACGTCCAAAAGAAAATATTGTGACTGTACCTGAACATATTGCAAAAAATGCAAGAAAGGGCATTCAAAAAATGCTGGCTATTAGCTAATTCATTTTGTTTCTTCTTCTTTCTCGCGCTTTATTTTATCAGAATAGCTTTTCCGAATTACACCTAAAATTCCTGCTAAAAAAAGGGTCCACCAGCCAAACGCGAACCCCCAAGTCGAACCATAAAGACTCGTGAAAGGGCCGCTAAATGGAAATCCAATTATTATAGGAAAGATGACCCCAAATATGGCACCAAAAATTATGCTAATTATGAAGAAGGCGATTCCCGGAAAAGTCCGTTTCCATACGTCTTTCACTATGAGGATGATGAAGGTAATTGATGCGCTAATGCAGATCCCTGAGAAGATAACATATCTAAAAAGATTCATATTAGTAGGCCAATCAAGAAAAAAATTATATATGATGTCCCAGTGAAAATACGGGGTGCCATCAATACTTAATTGCCAGTAAGAAATGAAATGATAAGTTGGGGTAGTATCGAGCCAATTCCAGAAGGGAAAAATTAAAGAAAGACCAGCAAAAAGGAGACAAGCATAACCTAAAATCTTCAATATTAATTCTTTAACGTCTAACTGTTCTTCTTCCTCTGTCGGGATGATAATTTTTGATTTATCTACCTCAGGTGGAGGCGGAGTTTCACTTGTTGCTTCTGTCATTTATTTCACCTTAGATAGATGCTCAACTTCATAATGAATTAAGCCTGATTAAGTTTAAATCTTTTGATTATTAGATTAAAATGTAAAGATTTTAGGAAAAAAAGGTCATCTTTGGTTAGGAAATAAAAAGGTGGAATAATTTTGCGTGAGAATGCCCTCGCGGCATTGCATCATGAGGACTCCCCTAAGCAGGTGCCGATGTATGATATTCGAATAGATGATTACATCATTCAAACAATAATGAAGACAAGTTTTGTTGATGTCCCAACGGAGGTTGCGTGTTTACGGAAGTTAGGGTTCGCGATGATTACAGCTCACCCATTAAACATTGGAAAAACCGAATTTTACGATTCTAAGACGGGTAGAGGGGGATATATTGATGAATGGGGACGGGAATATGTTTTTATCAATGGAATGAAATTTTATGCGAAAGGGCATCTCCAAGAAGATGATTTAGACGCGAAAGAATGGGATCCCACGGTTGAAGCACGGTATAAAAACGTTAAAGAAGTTGTGAAGAAAGCAGAAGATCTAGCGGTGATTGGACGGGTAGGCGGGACATTTGAGCGTGCACTGTTAGCAGTTGGTCCGGAGAAATTTTTTAAGTACATTTATGATCGTCCGGATTTTCTCAGTCAATTATTGGAGCGAATAAATAATTATTGGATAGAAATTGGAAAAATGGAAATCGATTTAGGGGTTGATGCAATCCTTCTCACCGATGATTTAGCCTATCGTAGTGGTCCCTATCTCTCACCTCACCATATGGCGAAATTCATCTGGCCCACGTTTAAAAAGCGGGTAAATACCCTTCAGAAAGTGCCAATAATCTTGCATACGGATGGTAACATCAATTCCCTCCTCGATTCAATTGTAGACGTTGGGATTAATGGAATTCATTCATTGGAACCGACTGCAGGAATGGATATTGGGGAGGTTAAAAGGCAATACGGGGACAAGCTCGTCCTCCTTGGGAATATAGACTGTGGGTGGCTTCTTACTCACGGTACCGAGCAAGAGGTTATAGAAGTAGTTAAGAGGACAATAGCGCAAGCGGCATCTGGAGGTGGCTACTTTCTGAGTACCTCTAATGGGGTTCATCGTGGTGTTAAAATTGCTAACCTTTTAGCCATGTGTCGTGCGGGTCGAAAATATGGGAAGTACCCAATAAAAATTTAAAATAGTCAAGGTGAAGTTGATTTATAATGAAAACCGTTAAAGTTGGACTCATCCAGTTTCGAATCGAACCCGAACGCTCTGTAGAAAAAACCTTAAAGCACGCAAAAATTTTGCTTGAAGATGCCGCGAAAGAGGAGGCGCAATTTGTGTGCTTCCCTGAAAGGTGGAATTATAGAAAAGGTGAAATTAAGGATAACATAGAAGCTCAAGATGGTCCAGTGACGGCATTCTTCCAAAAAAATTCTGCAGAGTTGGGATTATACATAATAGGGGGTGCCATTTGGGTTTATAATCAAGATAAATCTGAGAATTATATTGTTTCAGGAATTTTTAATCCAAATGGCGAACTGCTTGGAGTTCAGCGTAAATTACATCTCTATCTTTACGAAAAATCCTTTTTCATACCAGGAGAAGAATTAAAAATAATTGATACTGAACTAGGAAAAATAGGCGTGGCGATCTGTTTTGATATGACCTTTCCAGAAGTTGCTCGGTTTTATGCATTGAATGAGGTGGATCTCCTTTTTTCCCCGGTGCTCATTCGAGAAGAAGGGGTCGAGAATTGGCATATTTACTTGAGGGCACGTTCGTTAGAGAATCGGATGCCAATTTGTGCAGCAAATTGCGTGGGACAATTCATTGATCGCAACTATCCCGGACAAAGTTTACTCATTGATTTCAAAAAGGGGTATGAAACTCCCTCAAAATTACAAGTTCGTCAAGCTCCGAAAGATGAAGAATTTCTACTAATAGATACCATTGATTTGCGCACGGCTCGAAGGCTCCGGAAAAAGAGATTGGCAGAACGGTTGGCGTTGGATAACAAAATTTTAGGAAATAGGATAAAATAAAATATATAAGTTTCAGTTGATTTTAAACATTTGATTTACTTTCTAATTATAGTAACGAATTACTTCCAAAATGAGGAAATTTTTTGCCGAAAAGGAAAGGAAGACGAAGTAGAAAAAAGCGAGTGAGTAAATCTCGTGCTGTTCTAAATAGGGTGGGACCTTCGGAGGAATCTTCAGATGAAGTAGGGGCGCCTAAAAAAGATGCCAAAGAAGTGGAAAGTGTTTCTGAAAATGCTAAGGTATCTGAACTAGATAAGGGGGAATTATCAGAGGTTGGGAGTGAAGTTGAGCCTGCCAAGGTAGCTGAGCTAGAGAAGGAGGAATTGCCAAAGGTTGGGAGTGAGGTTGACCCTGCCAAGGCAGCTGAGCTAGAGAAGGAGGAATTGCCAGAGGTTGGGAGTGAGGTTGACCCTGCCAAGGCAGCTGAGCTAGAGAAGGAGGAATTGCCAGAGGTTGGGAATGAGGTTGACCCTGCCAAGGTAGATGAGCTAAATGAGGAGATTTTGCCGGAAACAAAAGAATTACAGGCAGAACTTAATAAAACTGAAGCTATTAATGAAAAAGATCGAGCAATTGAAATGGAAGATCAACTTTTATCCGAGGTAAAAGCGGAATTTCAGCAAGAATTAGCCAAATATTCAAAAGTGCAGAGAGTTTTAACTAAAGAGAAGGTAATTATTGACCGATTATCGAAAGAAATACAAGAAACCAAGATTGAAAATGAAAAATTTATAACTAAGTTAAAGATGGAATTAAGTGGTAGAGATTTAGAAGTGGTGGCTTTAAAACAAACCATTAAAGAGATGATGGAAGAAAGTAAGAATATCCAAAGAACACATAAACGAATTAGACAAAAATTCCAAACGGGAATATTAAATGAAGTAAAAGAATTTTTAGATCAAAAACTCAATCTTATCGAGCAAACCGAGCCTGAAATCGAAAAACAGATGCGCCCATTAGAAAATAAAATAGAAGAATTACAAACTCTTATTCAACAAAAAGATATTCAAATAGGCTTGCATCTTAAAGAAATGGGTAAGCTAAAGGCTAAACTTACACGATTAAATAACACATATGGCCGCATGAAAAAGGTATATGATCGTGTAATTCAACAAAATAAAGAATTAAGAAAAGAACTCCAAAAAAGAATGGAATTTAATGAGATTTTAAAGAAAGAATTAGATAAAATTAATGAAGAATTGAGTCAATAAAAAAATTTTAAAAAGGAGACGAGAAAGGAATTTTTTAAATTCTATCGTCAGTCTCCAAGTTTCTCTGATTCATTGTTATTTTTTACCTCAGTTCGGAGGAAGTCGATGCCTTCTTCAATCTCAGTTTCGAGGGTTTCAGCAGAATCGATCAATTTTTCGAGTTCAGAGTCGTATTTTCGCAATGAGCCAGCAATATCCCATAAATCGTTGTTCAAAGTGTCTCCTTCTTGTAATAGGAAGATTAGACCTTTTTCGTAGAGACGAACTAATGACACCAAAATCTCGAATTGGGGAACTTCTAATACCTTGGAGAGCTCTTTTAAAGTTATGCCTACGAATTTTCTTTGTGATATGGTGTAGAAAACCTGTCCATCTCTGCTGGCAAGAGGGGGAAGTTTTTTGGCCGCGCTGATCTTCTCTAGAAGAACACTTCCATCGTTTCGGTATTCACCTGTCCAATCCTCTTTCGTTTTCTTTATAGGAGATTTGACCTTAAATGGAGCGGTAGGAGGAGTTTTGATGACTTTAACCTTCTTTTTTCGGATGGGTTTTCGTGGAGGTTCAATCTTTTTCCAAAAACTTTTTTTCTTTGCCTTCTTTCGTAATTCTCTTCTTCTCTGACGATCCATATCCCATGGATTCATGTATCCTAACGCTGTTTTGAATGTAGCCCACGCATGTTTCAAGGGTGAAAAAACCATTTGTTCAATGGTGTTTATTATCCAAATGAGGCGGGAAGGTTTATTGACACCCCTCCAGAACCGCATGAGAAATGCCGTGGAGATGAAAGTTCCAATTAATTTCCAATTCAATACTTTATCTGCAGTAGCTTCTATTGGATGGACCCCAAAATTTTCCTGTATGATGCGATAACGGATTCGTCTGAGCGTGTAATATTGGCTTCCGTTCATAACATTAGCTTTAACTAAAGTCAGCCAACTTCGCTCTCGCTTTTTTAACCATTTGATTATCTTTTTAGACGCGAACTTTTTGACTTCTTTCTCCTCGCGTCGCTTCATAAAACTAAATCCGAGGAGAGTAGTAAAGCCAACTAATAAGAAAGCCCAGAAGGCTGGGCTTGTCATCAGGAGATATAAAATATTAGCTGCTTCTTTATCGCCACCAAGTTCGGGAATTGGCACTGAGGTGACTACAAAGGTTGGATGTGTTTTCGAGTAAGTGATTACAGAAGTAACACCCAGCATTTCAATGCCTGGAAGCTCAATTGATACGTCAACCCATGTTTCAATGGAAAGGTCATTCGGATTCATGCCAGTGGTATCGATCTTTATCCTAAGTTCTCGCCCTAACCAATCAACCGTGATCAATGGCTTCTCTAACTCTTCTATTTCGATATATGGCTTGAAAAGCAACTCACCATCTGTATAACTTAAACCTAATTCCTCCATTGTAATATTCTGAATGGCATTATTTCCAAGGTCTACGAAATGCGTGCCATTCCATCCTTCAATAAAAACGCGAGATCCATTGAGTGGTTGTCCATTTACGGTTAAATTAAGTGCAAAGTAATGAACTCTTATTGGCTGTTCTTCAAAATTCCGGATTTTATATTGGAGATATTTTGTATTTGTGACATCTGAAATTATTGGATAGAGTTGACAATTTATAGTATCTTTATCTACGTAACGAACTTCAGGAACACCAGTGAAAGCTCTTTGACTTGAGCCAATTAGCTTCATGTCTTGTAGCATTGCAATTATGGTGATTTCCATTTGAAGCATGTTAACTAGTCCTAGACCCGTGAGTGGCAACGCAGCTCCTGTTAGGTTAAGGGCGCCAAGGTCCAACCCTCCCAATCCTTCTATGCCCCCCATGCCTAAATCGAAACCGGCTAAACTGGCTATATCATCAGTACCAGTTAATGACAAACCGGAAGTACTCAGCAAGTCCGTGATAGGATCTGCGAGGTTATAAAGCAATTGGATGGTCTCATTAGTGCGAATGAATTGGAAAGTGATTATTTCAATGCCCAGTTCGGTCATCCATAATGGTTGCTGATTGGAGCCATTTAAAACTAGGATGCGATTGTTTCCCATTCCAAAGATGAACTCATTCACGCCTGGTTGGGTTATTTGGCTAAAGGTCATCGTATTTATACTTCCCGGGATCGTGAAATTAAGTTCTAAATTACCTGAACTATCTAATTGATAGAATCGATTATCCACGGTCGATACCATTACTTCATCGTAATTCCCAGATAGAATATCTTGAATTGCTATTTTATTGAATCCATAAGGAGTTGTAAAGTTCCAAAGTAAATTAAGGCTGTTACCAGCAATTGCTGAGAGGTTTTCCCCAATTACTAGTCCAGTATGGATGAGGATATCATTATAGGGATTACTTGTCAGATTCCCAGTGTATATGCCCCTGATTATAGCATCGGTAGTGAAATTAACAATATGGTTACCTTGCATTCCGTCAAGAACTACACAATATTCTTGTTCAGTGCCAAAGATTAGTTCTTTTTCAGTGTCACCAATTAAATTTCCTATTGCAACGTGAGTTGGCCGTTCTTCTGTTATATAATCCCAAACAGTATTACCATTCGTGCCATTGAGGACATAGATCTTGTATCTGTAGGTAGCGACCCCAATTTCTTCAGAACCATCCCCATCGAGATCAGCTACATCAATGCTTCTAACCGAACCTTTCACCGTGGAATTCCACAAGAAATTCCCATAATAATCAACCGCCGTGATGTTATCATCATTTACCGCGATGATTTCGCAAGTTCCAATGCCATCAAGATTTCCACAGAGAAAGTAATCCAAATTGGAACCAATGGAGAAGTTGGAAACTAACCCTGATATTTTATTTATGACACAAACTTTTCCTGTTACCGTCCCAAATATAATTTCAGGACTTGAATCACCAACGATATCTTCTAAGAAAAGATCAATTATACTTCCGTCAGCTGAATAATTCCAAATTTGTTGACCATCTGTCCCATTAATGACGTAAACATGACCATCATTTGAACCTGCAATAATATCATTCACACCATCGGCTGTCATATTGCCGATTTCTATAGTAGTGATCATTAAGCCATCCGTCCATTTCTCCCATGTCGTGATGTTAGGAAGTATTTCAACACCATCCCCAATTATATATCCATCTAAAATTGAGATGTCGTATGGATAAGGTATGATCTCGCGCGAAAAATTTAGGAAATCGACGTCAAGATTTACCGTCGCCGTGGTTTGGGGTGTAATGCGTAATTCTACACCTATAATATTGTTTATATCAAACGAATTATCGATATAGTCCCAATACTCTGTAGATCTTAGATCGTAGCTGAATTCATACCAAGTAGTTGGAGTTAGGTCTGACAGATTATGGCCCTGGATTGCATGGACATCATCTCCCGTTACATTTTTACTTACCACTACGACTGAGAGGATTGGGTTTGCATTATCTGTTCGGAGGCGATAGGTCACCCGAGTTGCCGGCACTGTGTAGTTGAATCGTTGCATCAAGGAGATAGTTCCAGAGCTAACATTTCCAGTTGCTTGGAGCTGCATTCGCTTGAAATCTATAGAGTCTTGAATTAGGTTTGTTTGGGTTACACTCGCCGTAGTTAAGCCAGTATAATTCCAATCCCAATCGCTCATTTTACCATTTTCTGCTGATTTTATAAAACCAATTCCGCCCATCATACTGCTCAGATCACCTATTCCACCCATTCCACCCATATCACTGGTCATATTTCCAAAATCTAGAGGAATGGTAATGTTAAGATATTGGCGTATACGTGGGACTGGGTTCAAATAAATCTTTAAAGCAGTCCAAAATCCAAAATTTTCGAGTAAACTCATATCCACTTCCGCAGTTGGAACGCTAAATGAACCTATACTTGGAATAAAATCACTAAACGGACTGCCGAAAGGAGAGCTAAATTGTTCTTCCATCCCAGAGAACATCCCCATTAAATCCGATATTCCGGTGAATCCAGTTTCTAACGTGATTGGCGTGGATGCATCAATGCTACCGCCTGAAAGAGCCGCGTTTATCAAGCCTAAGGTTTCCTCGGAGAATGAAGAGTCAAGCTGAAGCATGAGGGTGGCTAACGAGCGGGTTAAGTTGCCTATGGTCGACCATAGAGCAGCTTGCCCAACACGCATAATGTCAAGTATCCACGTGTAGAACCCTGGCACGTTAGACTCGGGAGAGCCTGGAATGGAGGGAAATAAATCAAAAGGAATACTTGGTGGTCCGAAAAGGGTGTCAATATATTCAAATATTTCCCGATCCAGTGGAACATTTAATTGAAATTCATACCGTGCCGTAAGGTTCAAGGGTACAATTGGAACGGGAAGCGTCAGATTGACAATATCGATGAGCGTGTAGAAATCCGTGCTGTTATCTGGTAATGGCGTCGCCGTTGCATTAATAACAAAGTAAAATTGATCCTCGGTTGATGTCATATTGATGAACGCCGGGCTGCCTAAGAGTTCGGTTAATTGGGCACCAAAGGAACCCACTATGCGCCGTTCGATGTCCTCATAGTAATCAATTAATAACGGGAGACTCATGTATGGTATTCCGGTCCCAATCGGCCCATTAGTACCAAGGTCTATACCAATACCACCTATACCTTGTCCAAGAATCCGATCAAATTCGCGTGTAATCGGATCGAGTGGGCCAAAGGCTGAGCTGATGTCATTATACATAGCACTAATTTGAGTGTAAATTTCCTGGAGGGAGCTTTTGGTCATATCTATCTCAACGAGGGTGATCAGCAGGCAATTAATGAGGGAGTAACTTGCCATGCTCATCATACCTAAATAGGTTTGGATGTCATTGAGCAAGAGCTGCAAGATGCCCATCATTCCCATCAGTTCCTCAATCATTGCCATGAGCCCTAGGCTCGCCCAGTATGCCTGTTGGGCTGCCAATAGGCCTAGCAACCCGGAAAGACCGTCGAATAACAGGCCCGTGAGGTCAGCACTTTGAATCAGATCAAATCGGATGGGCTGTAACTCAATGATCCCCCAGCCACCTCCCTTCAGTACTGTGGTGGACCAATTGATTTCGTATTCATCCCCCAAGGCGATCCATGAAACTTGCCTGATGCCCAAAAGGTCAGTCGTCATAATGGGCGCAGTGCTATAGATGGGTTCATCAATATCCCGGTCTCCCTCCTCTTCTTCATAAGGGAGGATCAGCGTAATCAAGCAAATCGTCGTTGGTGTTGCTATATCATAGGAGGAATATAGTCCTTGCTGGATATTATTCACGCGGATGATATTTGAGATAAAGGACCCCACGCTCGCATTGATCTCATTCCTAAGTGGATCAATTTGGATTAAACTTCCATTTACCCAGTACTCAGTTTCGACTTCGATTGGTACTGCCTTGTAGTTCACCATTGCGTAGCCAAATTCAGCTCGGGACCTAGCACTCACTGAGATATTAGACCATTTGAGAATCGTAACTCCAAAATCCTCATCAGAATTAATTATTTCATAGGGGAGGACACCAGGAAAAGTCCCCTTCTGGAATTTTATTGTATCGAGATCGCAATATTCAGCCCGATCTATAAGATCGAAGCTACAGTTTTCATCCGCCTCATTTTCGAAGGTGAAACTTACAGTTACCCGCTGAGATTTTATGGAACCATTTGGATAGAGGTCAATCGTAATACTCTCTGTTTTCTGAACAATTAGTTCCGTTGGATCTCCATAAATCACGGTGTATTGCGTGTCAGAATTGCCAAAGGTAGGATTTTCGCCACCTGATCCTGAATTCGATCCATTATGCATCAGATTTATTTGGATAATGCCATTTATGAACACGAGAGAAATGATAATTGCAATGAATCCAACCGAAAATAACTTAGTCTGTTTTCTCATAATATTTCACCCTCTTTTATTTCACCAACCAACGTGTTTTTTTTCTTAAGTCTTCAAGCATGAATGAATATTGCTCTTTTATCTTCCGGAAGAACATGGGATCGATCTCGTTCTTACGTTGATTAAATATCAAAAGATCTCGCTTCAGGATTTCGATTTGTTTCTTTAAAAATCGTAAATGAGCCAATTCTTTTTCTTGATCGATCTTCATTTCGGAAACGAGTACATCATCCGGGGCGGCAACACCCCGGGGGCGTTCTTTTGCGATCCGTCCGTCGATGACATAAATGACTCGTTCACAGATTCCTGCAATAGCTGGATCGTGTGAGACGATTATAAAGGTTTGACCTTCCTCGCGGTTCAAGTGCCTCATCAATTGGAGAATTTCGATTCCTGTAATCCGATCCAGATTCCCCGAAGGCTCATCCGCGAGAACGATCGCTGGGTTATTGGCAAAGGCACGGGCAATGGCAACGCGTTGCTGTTCCCCACCTGAAAGTTCAGCGGGACGGTGGAACATGCGGTCGCCCAATCCAACGAGAGTTAATAATTCTTTTGCCCTTAATCTCGCTTCCCGCGCTGTTAATTCACCATTAAAAAGTATGGGTAACTCTATGTTTTCAATGGCCGTAAGAAGGGGGACTAAATTAAAGAACTGAAAGATGAACCCGATTTTTTTGCAGCGGGTATCAGAAATTTCACCCTCGGAAAAGTCGGTTATGTCTATTCCATCGACTACTACTCGGCCTGAGGTGGGAAGGTCTAAGGCCCCGACCATATTAAGCAGAGTTGTCTTTCCAGAACCGGAGGGCCCCATTATGCATGAGAATTCTTGTTCCTGTATTGTTAAGTTAATACTCCGGAGTGCATGAACTTTAACCTCCCCTAAATCATAGACTTTCGTGATGTTCTTCAGTTTAACCATTGTTTTTACCATTTTTTACTCACCCTTCCCTTCAATTAATGGTGCTACATTGTTATTCGTTTCTAACGTGTTTGATTCATCTGATCTCTTTTGAATTTGAGTTAATTCCTTATTCAATAATGTGTGCCACTCGGAATTTTGCGTTAGCCGCCCTATTATCCGAAAATTCGTGAATGCATAGAGAGTCTGGAGTTCTTCATCCGCAGATTTTTGATATTTTATCCTTAAAGGCGTGGGCCGGGGGGCCTTCCGCCGTTTATAGTAATCATCAAAACGCTGCTCAACTGATTTAATAATATTTAAAGGTACTTTCAAGACTAGGAACTTGTTTTTAGGACTTTTTCCTATGAATAGGAGGTATTTTTCCTCATTATTATAGAGTAAGGCGCCTTTATGCGTATAAATTGGAGAAGTGATTTTCCTGATTTCATTCTTTTTTTCCAATTCAGGAGTTTTATGTAAGATGTAAGTATTGTCACTTAATAAATAGGGGATTCCATCCGTTTTCACTAAACTATTGATTAAGCCAAAAGCGTTGATTGCAACATCTTCCCCTTTTTCCGTCAGGCTGTAATAGACTTCCCTCCCTTCCTTTACGGAAGAAGCTAACCCCGAAATCGCCAATCGGGAACATAAATTTGAAACCCAACTTTTGTTGCCCCCTAAGACAGTATGTATATCTGATACGCGTAGCCCAGGCTCATTAATTAAACAACTGAGGACGAGTAATTCCTTGGAAATGAGGTTATCACATAACTTAGATGCCATCGCTAATTTTAAAATACACTTCTCCAGAGTCATTTTTTAACCTCAACCATATTGAAGAGCCTCAACGGGCTTCACGCTCGCCGCTTGCCAGGCGGGGTACGCTCCGCTTGCTAGACCTATAACTACGGCAAGACACATTGAAGTAATAAATATCCATGGTTCAAAGGAATAAGGGAGTGAGAATCCATATGATGAGCTCATAATTGCTCCGATGCCAAAAATAGCGCCGACCGCTGCTAGAACCCCTAATAACCCTGCAATAAGAGAAATTAAGAAGGCTTCTGTAAGAAATATGGTCAAAACGTGAGTCCGCTTGGCCCCAATGGACTTCATGATTCCAATTTCACGAGTGCGCTCCAAGACTGACATCGTCATGGTGCTCATAATCATCAGTGCGCCAACAACTAGAGAAATTGCCGAGAGCGCTAGAAGAACACCGTTAATGATCCCGACGATTTGATCCATCATCGCAAGAATTTCTTCTTCAGTGATGACTTGGGCTTCCGGGTAAACTTCT
The DNA here is from genome assembly GCA_013375455.1 of Candidatus Helarchaeota archaeon. The sequence goes on from JABXJT010000019.1 coordinate 12,281, forward strand.
TTAATTGCATTTGCTACTGCCTCAGCATCGGCCCCATCCTCTAGGCCCACAAGAATTACCTGCACGTTGGTAGTGACGAGAATCTCCTGCATCGTTGTCAATTCGGTGTAGCAGAATCCACCCATTCCACCCCCGAATCCCATATCTCCAAATCCCAATGATTCCACAATTCCAACGATATATAACTCTAGAAAAGTGCCCGTGATGCCAGATGATGCGATGATTGTTTCGTTTACATAGAGACCATGGGCTTCTTGCAGGTCTGTATCAATAACGCACGCGTAAGGAATCTCCTGCTCACTTGCCTCGGCTAAACTCATACCTTCAATCGTTTTCAAGCCTAAGATGAACTCCATCTTCTCGGGATCGACCCCGGTGAGCATCACCGATTCTCCGTTTACACTCGCGAAATCTTCAATGACTCCGGCAGTAAAATTGATCCCTGGAATCTGTTCGAGGTAATTAGGCACGGAACCAGGGATACTAGGGCGGGTGGAGGAGATCTTGCTCATTACTATCATACTAGCTCCAGCAAATTGCTTCAAAATTGCGTGAATCTCAGCCCGCATTCCGACGCCGATTGACATTAATGCCGTGAAGGTGGTAATCCCAATTAGGATACCTATGACGGTCAAGAAGGTCCTAAAACTGCGGTGGCGCATGCTTCGGATGGCTAATAGGAGGGAATACTTAAAAATGCGAATCTGATGGCGCAGCGACGATTTCCAGCCCATTCAAAATCTACTCAATATGTCGTAATAGTACCACTGTAATGGTATAATATATATTTTATTCAAAGGACGATTCGTGTGACCGTATTTGATTTTTGCCACAGAAGCCCCGCCTGAAGTCTGGAATCGAACATATTCTTCGGAATTTTTGTAACTTCTTTTTTTTAAACTTCGAGTTTTTTTCGATAAAAAATGATGACCGTTAAAAGTATGATGACAAAGCTCATGCCAAGAAGGGTCCCGCTATAAAGTAAGTTGGGACCTTGCGTGAGGCTCAACCCTTTTAACGAGATGTTGCTCAGTAATGGGACGGCGGAAGCGAGAGGGAAAATGTAGGCGAGCCCTTGGAGCCACGGGGCCATGCTTTCCACGGGGATGAACATCCCAGAAACGAGGACACTAACTAGGAATATTCCAAGGAAGTATTGATTTGCCTGGATCTCGGAGGAGGAGATGGTAGATATAAGGATTCCAAACGTGATACCGTAAAATCCAACGAGGAGCATTGCAATAAAGAAATCAAATAGTGGACCTGCTACTTCTAAGCCAATGATGGTGTTTACGATAAAGATTAGGAAAATTTGGAAAACCATTACGGCGGAATAGGTAATATATTTGGAGATAAGGATTTCAGATCGTTTAGCTGGTGTCATTAGGAGCCGCGATAATGGGGATTCCTTTACCACAACAAGGAGAGTCAAGATTAGGGTAGCGCCAATTATTAGGAATGGAACGCTAATGGAGCTCATTAGCCCTAACATTTCGTTTCCGCCCGAACTGAACTCAACGTGAGAATCAATTTGAAAGTAAGGTGTGATATCATTCGATTGTTGGAACTCTGTCAATACCTGCTGCAGGTTGTTCATAGTCTTGGGAAGCGTCATAATGTCCGAACCATCTGGAATTACTTCTATAATTGCTGGAAATTCCAATGTGATGGCTTCCGAAAATTCAGCAGGAATGCTAATAATCGCGTCGATCCGCTTGTGAGCCAAGTGCTCTCGCGCAGAGAGCATCCCGTAGACATTTTCTGAGATGTTAAAAATGAATTTGACTTCCGTCAGTGAAGAATTTTCCAATGTTTGGACGAATTTCAATGCCCATGTATTATCAGTTAATTGAACGGTTGTGCCATTGGGGTAGGTGTAACCATAGGATATATCATCATAAGTGACGATGGCCACATTAATTGTTGAGCCCCCTAGAGATGCTTCGCCTCCACTCAAGATTGCCATTGAAGAAAACGCCGCCATAATTAACGGGGGGAGGAGGATGGCCATGAAAAGTGCCCGCTTATCGGATTTAAGCCAGTGCAACTCCTTGATGATCAACTTATAAATTCTTTTCAGGGAAACCATAGCTATACCTCCATTTTCCTAAAGCGAAATATAATCAGGGATAGGATCACGAGTACTGCACAAAATATCAAGAGGGGAACTACGTGTTCAACGAATTCTAAACCAAACCCTCGAAGCGCGATGTTTTCATATAATGGTAAAATGTGAGCGAAGGGCAATACATTAGCAATCACGCCAAAAGCGGCAGGCATATCGGAGATAGGAATGAAAGATCCGCTAAATAAAGTTAAAAAGATGAAAACGCCTATGAACAATTGGTTCGCTTGGGCCTCGGTAGTGCAAAAAGTGGATACGAAAATCCCGAGAGATACACCACATAGACCAGCCAATAGCAGTACAATTAAAAGATCAATGGGGGACCCTGCAATGTAAAGACCAAAGGCGATAGCCGTGAAAAATACAGTCAGGCCCTGGACCGTGGTGATTAAAGAGTATCCGATGAATTTGGAAATGATCATATCACGCTTAGTGGCCCGAGTTAATAATAATCTAGGGAGGGGTAATTCCGTAACCACGCTGAGGGAACTGACATTCATGCTCGTGGCTAAAATGATTAAGGGGAGCATTACTGCCGCCATGTAGTTTAGGATCTGATTCCAACCCGCGGGGACATCATATTCTATATATGGCATCATTAATACTGTGCCATTAAAGTCGCCTTCAATGAGCTTAAACTGCAGAAACGGCTCTGTCAGGGCAAGATATGGGTCATTAATCGAGGTCAACATGCCTGATCCATCGAAATATAAAATTACTATGGGATTGGATCCATTATCAACCATTTGACTAAAATTTTGAGGGATAATAAAAATCATATCGATAATATCATCACGTAAGAGTTGATACGCTGCTGAATAGGCTGCCTGAAATTCAGTTACATTCGTTGTTGTAATATTGGAATAAACGGTCATTGTCGTATTGGCTTGGTAAAAGGCTTGCACCATATTGTTTCCATGTGCTCCAGAATCTTGATTAATGATGCCAACCGTGTAGGCAATTTCATAGCCACCACCAGAAGAAAACCCAAAGATGATGACTGTGAGGAGTGGGAAGAGAAAAAGCATAACAAGTCCTTTGCGATCAGATTTGATCCGTCCGAATTCTTTTTTGATTAAATCCCACATTCGTGACATTTTTCAATCCTTTACTTCTAATGATTTAATTCTAAAATAATCAACTAAGGTCGCTTCACTTTGTTTTAATTCAATAAGTTCCGTGCCAAGGGCTTGCACCAAATAGGCCCGCAAAGTTTTAAGTGGTAAATGGGAGAAGATGCGGTACCGTTGTCCGCGTTTTTCCTCGAGAACAAATTCAATTTCCGGAACTTTTTCAAGAAGGGGGAGGAGATCTACGGTAATTTGTTCTATCGTTTCTTTTAAGATGATATCAATGGCACGTCCCGTCCCTGGAAGGTTATTAATGAGCTCTTGAGGATGCCCAAAATCGATTAACCCACGTAGCCTCCCGAAAATCGCAACACGCGTGCAGAACTTGCTTTCTTCTGGATAATGTGTTATTACAATCAGCGTGGTATTGTGACTTTCTGCTAAATCTATCAAATTAATCCAAAGTTGTTCACGGATGATTGGATCCAGGCCTGAAGTCGGCTCATCTAGAACAAACAGGGTTGGTTCGTGAATCATTCCCACGGCTATTGAGGCCCTGCGCCGTTCTCCACCTGATAACTGGGATACTAGGGAATCCTTCTTATCAAAGATGCCAAGATCCCGAAGGATTTTTGCACCACGCTGAATGATTTCTTTTTCCTCTAATCCATATTGCTTCCCAAAATGTAGGAGGTTTTCCATTATCGTGAAGTTTTCGTAGATTTTGCTTAAATCTTGCGGTACGTAACCGAATAATGGTCTTAACTTCTTTTTCTCTTTTCGAATATCAAATCCATATAGCCTGATATCGCCAATCGAGCCTTTCGTCCCCAAAATGCATTTTATAAATGTGGATTTTCCTGCTCCACTCTCTCCAATGACCCCAAGGACTTCGCCGTGCTGTAGAGTCATATTTATATCCTCGAGGATGACCTTCTTGCCAATTTTAATGGTGAGTCCCTTCACGTGGACAGCCGGATATTCTTCAATATTTGGATGTGTGCGTTTAATTCCACTAATGACACCCCCAACACGCCTTTTTCTAATTGAGATAACGCCATATGCGCCAAGGATGGCAAGTTCAACTATAAGAAGAGTTAGAACAGTCTGAATCCATGGAGCCGGATCGAATGAACGGTCAACGTTCAACTCTCCAGCGACGTCAATTAAATAGGGCGAGTTCCGCAGATCAGCTCCAAAGTTAGGAGCATCACCGTAGCCATTAGTGCGCGCATCTTCGCAAGTTAAAAGCCAATCCATGGCTCCAAATACATCACTAGGTTGCGTGCCAAGGAGATAGGTTCCTTTTGCGGCTGTGAAGGTAATGAATAGGTAACTCATATTGAGAAATTCGCCGATTAAGGGATAGAAACTGAAACCGCCATCGCTCATTTGACATCCTTTTAAAAATTCGATGCAGGACATACGCGAGTATGGCTCCTCTCTGATGAGTGCCAGGGCTTGTATGCCATAAAATGTCGATATTGCCTCGCTCCGAATGCCGATACTAAAAGGAAAACCACCATCAGCGTTTTGGGCCGTTAGCAGCCAGGATCGTAATGAATCCAGATTCAAGGGCCACGCATTTAATCTCCGCAGTGCAGCTAGACCAAATAGAGTTGCTTCAGTTGAAGGAAGACTCTCATCTAGGATGAAATCCGCAACGAATGCATACATTGGAGCATAAGACCGCAGGAATGCATCCACCCCAATTCGCGAGGCAAAGCCTCCGTCGATGGTTTGTAGGGATTGGAGCCAAAGAATAGCTGCGGTCTGATTAATTTGATCGAGACTGTCAATTAAATGTAAGGACTCGACAGCTGCATAGGTATCGATTACGGTTGAGCTCGAATTGGGAACCGTCCCGAAGCCGCCATCAGTACTCTGGCAACTTTCAAGGTAATTTGCGAGCGAACTTTCATTTAAGAAGCTTAGTTTATCTCCCAGATGCGCTGATCTGATGCCCCAATATTGTGCTTCTACAATCTTTTCGCCGAATAGTCCATTTTGGGCTAGATGATCGACAAACCAATTATGGAAGGGAGTTAAATTTCCAGCACTAATATTGACTCCCAGCAATTTCAAGGTTGCTATGGCGTGATGGGCATTTTGAAAGTTCGAACCAAGTCCAGGGCGTGCGCCTACACCCCCATCCGCATTTTGGGAGTTAGCAATGAATTCGATAATTTTAGTATCATTAATTACGGAAGATGTGGAGACATTATAATTTAATAAAGTGAGTGCGGCGACTCCATAATACGTAGAGGTAATATCAGAGACATTTTCCGGAGTTAAGGCGAAGCCTCCATCCGAATTCCAACAGCTTTCGATATAGAGTGTCACGTTGCTCGCGGGCTTGTCAATGTCATTCTTAGAATAGCTTAACTTAATGAGAGATGCCACGCCGTGATAGGTAGAATGAAGATCTGGGGAAAGGATGTTTTTTGAAGCGGCAAATCCCGAAGAGGTCAGATTGTATGAACGCCGACAACCTACGTATGGAAGGGAATTATTAATAAAATTCGTAGTTTCAGAGGAATTTGGAGGTGCTATTCCAAAATAGGTCAAAATATCCAATGCTTCGTGAGTATTTTCAACATTTGAGGTATCATATGATAAATTGCCCATAGGAATTCCAAATCCGAAGTCGAAATTGAACTCCTCCGGCATTTCAATTGGAGGTCTCACGGTATAGCCCCCATCTTCTAATTGTGAATTGTTAACAAATTCAATGCTGAGATTCATTTTGGTTGGATTATTTGTTATTTCCGAGGGAGAGGACCAATTCAGAGCGAAGATGGTCTCGAAGGTTGAGAGTATGTTGCCGGCACCAGCGAAATCAGAATAACCCCCATCGGAGTTCTGCCGAGTCAGCAGGAAATGCGTGATATTAGCGATATTGAGGTCTGATAATTGGAAAGGCCCCGTATTATTTAGGTAGTAATAAGTAGCAATTGTATGATATAGGGTATCAATCGTTGGTTCTACAAACAGACCGTCTTGATTCTGAAAACTCAAGGCATAATCGCTCGTTTCATCAATAATTCCATCCACGTATCCGGTTTGAAAATGCCGAGGAGGCTGATAAAGGAACAATCCAATAAGTGAAGCAATGGGTAGAATAATGATTATTAAGAATAGGATGAATGCCTTTGAAAATCTTTTCTTCTCCTCGCTCATTTTTAATCAAACACTTGAATGATTTTACGTGGTTCCTCATCAGCAATTATTTGCATGCGAATTTGAAAATATCGACGGAAACTTGCCACATCGCGGGTTAATGAGGAAACCGTGACGCCCATCGCAAATAGCTTATTAACAATAGTCTCCAAATTTGCATCTATATTGTCAATATACAACTCGAGTTCCTCTTTCCCGATCCGAAGGATCTGGACAATTTCGTCCATTTCTGCAATTCGATGAAGGAGATCAGTGTCTAGTTTAGGAATGCGAAGTCGCGCAATGGAGCCCTGGCTTGGTAACCTTGCAATAAGATTTCGAGGACTATCGAAATCCACGACCTTTCCTTGCCGCAACAGAACCACACGGTCACAAATATTAGCAGTTTCCAAATCGTGCGTGACTATAACCATCGTGGTTTTCATTTCAAGATTCAATTTCTTCAAGTAATTAAGAATATCAAATCGCCGGGAGGCATCAACTCCCGTTGTTGGTTCATCAAGAAAAAGAATTTCGGGTTCGTTGATGAGTCCTATCGCGATAGAAACCCTCTTCTTCTCACCACCTGAAAGAAATTTCGCTTTGGATTTCCACACATCCTTAGGGATTTCAAGCATTTCAAAATAACGGTGAGCTCGTTTAGTTGCTTCTGACTTAGAAAGCCCATACATGCTGGCGAATATTTGTACGTTTTTCATCGCACTAAATTCGTAATATAAATTAAGTAATTCTAATTGGGGAACATACCCCATCCTTGCTACAATTTTAGCTGGAGATTTTCGGGGTTCAAATCCGAAACATTTCACGAAGCCTTTATAATTTAGTATCTGACAAGTTAAGACCCGGATGATGGTGGTCTTTCCCGCACCCGAAATCCCCATCATTCCGAGAATTTCTCCCTTATTACAATGAAATGTGACGTTTTGGATGACGTGAAAGTCGTCAAAATAGACATTCAGCGAATTGACATTAATTAATTTGTCAACCTCAGCCATCTTCAGTCACAAGTTATTTTTAAAATGATCTTATTCCTATTAGTATTTTAAAATAGAGGGTAATTTTCACGCGAGTTTAGCTAATGGTGATGATACGGAAAATGGATCGTGAGGTTAAAGCGGTTTCTATTCAGGATGAAATCTTGGAAATAGTCGGTAAGTTCGGATTTTGGATCATGAGTAAGAATAATATGCAGGGTTGCGCCGGCTACGTCCATACGCCAAATCGAAAAATCTATATCGAAGTTCTTTTTCCTGCAGATTACCCTAAATCACCTGTGATTTTGAACATGCCACGTGATGTTCGCCAACATCCCAATTTATACGAATTAATTCCACAAATCATTCAAAAAACTACAGATCCACGCATTCATACCGCCCAAGTCTTGGAATTGATAAAACAGAAAATTATTGCAATGCCTGCAGTTGAAATGAAGGAACGCTTAATTGACGAGTTAGATGAGGAGTTAACCCTAGTAAAATCAATCTATAACGTCAAAACAGTCGAAGGAAAGAAATATCATATTCGTATTTTCTACCAGTTAGAGTCTAAACTGAATTTTGAGGTAGAAATTAATTACAAGGAGTATCCCAGAAAGCCAAGTATTATTTTTCATCAAGGATTAGAGAAAATCATTGGGCATCCTCAAGCTTTAAAAATTCTTCAGAATTGGAATAATAGCAATCCGCCTCATATCGTGCAAATCGTTCAAGAAATAGAACATAAATTTACAGATGCGCATAAAATAGAAGATGTGCAGAAATTAATTACTATAAAGAATTTAACGCTCGTGAATGAACAAAATCAGGTGTTAACGCAGAAGCTCTCTCTTTCCGTCCTTCGTGGAGACATAATTGGTGTTTATACTCTTAATAAAGAGATTCCCTCGGCTTTTTTTAAAGCGTTTTTAGGAGAAACAAAGAGGTTAGAGGGAGAAATTAACATTTTTGGGAAGGCCCCCTCAAATGATTTGAGGCAAAAGGTCAAATTCATTGATTTTAATATTCCCGAAAAAACTGCTCAAAAGCTTGATGAACTTTCCATCGAAGATCTATTAAATAAATATGCCCCAGATTTACAGAAAAAAGAAATCAAAAAACGTATAAATACGCTTCTATCAATAATCGGCCTTTCAAATCGACGGAAAATGAAAATGGGAGAACTATCAGAGGGAGAACGAAGGCGAGTACTCATTGCATCTTCAGTGATTAACCTCCCAAGCATTATATTCTTAGTTGAGCCAGAAGAGGGGGATTTGAATGCCACCGAGAAAAAACGTATTTGGGATACGATAACGGGGATAAATGATACATATTCCAGCACCGTGTTTGTTTATAGCACTTCTGAGGAAATCAAGCGGGTACATAATATTCTTGTCCTAAGTAGAAATGGACATCAACTCGGGTTCGGTACCATCACTCAACTGATTGGAGAACTTCCCTTAATGAAAGAAGTTATTGTAATTCAGTTTAATGAGCCCAATCCTGAGCACGTGGAAATTTTAGGAAAACTTCCTGGTCTAACTTTTATAATTGAAGAGCGAGCAGGTGAGAAATATCGTTTATTTACAAAAATTGAGCCCAATAAGGTTATTCCTTTAATATTTCAACGGATAGGTTCTAACATTTACAATATTAGTAAGGAATCCCCTGGTCTCATCGATTTCGTCCCCTACAAGCGCGTGCAGAAACAATAACTTTTGAATTTAGACACTTCTCGATAAAAAAGGTTTTTATTAAGAACGTTTTTCTATAAAAGAAAAGATGTTCATTATTTCAGATGTCATCGTTTGAAAAAAGAAAAAGAAAAAAATAGAAGAATTAGGTATGCCAGGTAAGAAGAAGAAGAAAAAGAAGCATAAAAAGGGCGGCAGGGGGCATTCACCAGGAGGCTATCCTGTCGTTCGTAGAATCCGAACGCCGATCGAAGGGGAGGTCTTAGGCATTGCGCTTCAAATGCTGGGGGGGTCACGGGTGCGAGTCCAATGCATGGATGGAAAAGTTCGCCTGTGTCGCATTCGGGGGAAGATTGTGAAACGCCTTTGGGTCAGACAGGATGATATCGTTTTAGTATCGCCTTGGTATTTCCAAGATGAACGAGGCGATATTGTTCATCGATATACGCGTGCGCAAGCGGCATGGCTCGAAAAAAATGGTTATCTAGATATGGCAGATGAAGAATTCTAACAGAATTTTTAAAGAACGTTTCTAATTTTCATTAAAATAGTAGCAAATTAGGTATAAAACGGGAGATCGCCTTCATCCTTCTTAGGGAGATCAGAGCCTTTCACGTATTCTGAGGCGGGTAGCTTGGGTTTTGGGCGTTTTTCACCCTTGATTAGCCTTTTTATTTCATTATAAAATAGCATTGGATGTGGAACGCCCGCAAATTTAAATTTGCCGTTCATGGCGATGGAGGGAACTCCTTTTAACTTATATTTTTTCGCTCGCTGCTGTCCGATCGGGCTAGTGATATCAATTTCTTCGATGATTACGTAGTTTTTTAAATCGGACTCGAGCAGATCGAGTAACATCTTGCGAACTGTAGGACAATAGGGACAGTCCTTCGCTTGAAAGAATTCTATATGAACAAGAGTGCCGGATTTTTGTTCCATTTTTAGAGCTCACGATTTTAATTAGGTTTTTTCAAATCAGTGTTTATAGTATAAATTCAGGATACGAAAGAGAAGATTTAATAAAAAAAATTAGGTAAAAGTTGCATCTATTTCAATTATTTTAAATAAAAATCAGTATTAGAATAATTAGAATGAATGATTTTAGAGGTCCTTCTCATGACTGAAGAGGAAGATGCAAAGCAGTACTTGGTTAGTCGTGAGATATTAACGGAAGTTCTCAATGGGCACGTTACAAGTAAAAGGGATCTTGCAAGAATAAAGGCAAGAATTTGTGGGAAATATAAGGTTTCCAAGTTGCCCAGGAATGGAGACATTCTTGAAGTTGCGACGGAGGGGGAACGTGAAATAGTCCTCCCTATTCTAAAAACCAAGCGCGTTCGGACAATCTCTGGAATTGTTGTTGTTGCAGTTATGACAAAACCTTATCCCTGCCCACATGGTAAGTGCTTATATTGCCCAGGAGGACCAGATGTGGGTGCACCTCAAAGTTATACTGGGCGAGAACCTGCAACCCTCCGTGCAATCCAAAATGAATTTGATCCCTTTCAACAAGTGACCAATCGGCTCTTGCAGCTCAAGACTATAGGTCATGACATCGACAAGGTGGAACTCATCATAATGGGAGGCACCTTCCTGGCAATACCTGAAGATTATCAAGGATGGTTCGTGAAACGATGTTTGGAAGCAATATGTCAAACCGAAGCGTCTTCCTTTTCGGAGGTGGAACGAGTTTGCGAACTTTCTTCACGCCGCAATACCGGAATTACAATAGAAACACGTCCAGATTTCTGTAACCAGACCTATATCGATCGAATGCTTAATTGGGGGGTCACGCGGGTTGAGATTGGGGTTCAAAATGCAAGGGATGAGATCTATGATTTCGTGAAGCGGGGGCACCAGGTCGCAGATGTCATTCAGGCAAGCCAGCTTCTCAAGGATTCGGGCCTCAAGGTCGTTTATCACATGATGCCGGGCATGCCGCTCAGCAATCCTCAAAGAGATTTGGATGCCTTTAACACCATATTTACAGATCCGAACTTTAAACCAGATGAATTGAAGATTTATCCCACGTTGGTAATAAAAGGAACCGAATTATACGATTTATGGTTGAGGGGCGAATACAAACCATATACAACTGATGAGGTAGTTAAACTTCTAGTGAAAGTATGGAAAAAGTTCCCCAAATGGATTCGAATTCAGCGAGTGCAACGAGACATCCCCGTACAACTCATTGATGCAGGGCCCAATAAGAGTAATCTCCGAGAATTGATCCATGCTGAATTAGAGAAAGAGAATTTAACCTGTCACTGCATTCGGTGCCGGGAGGTAGGACATGTAAAACTGAAATTCGATAAGGACCCGGATCCAGATAAAATCGATCTTGTCATTGAGAAATATCCTGCTTCGGGTGGCGAGGAATTATTCATCTCCTACGAAGATCTAAGCCAGGATATCTTAATTGGATTTGTGCGGTTGCGCATCCCCTCGGATAATGCATACCGTCCCGAGATCATTACAGTGCCATCTGCGCTCGTTCGCCAGTTACACGTGTATGGCCCACTCGCTCCATTTAAATTAGAAAAACCTGATGCGGACGTGTGGCAACACCGTGGCTATGGCTTAAAACTCCTCCAGAAAGCAGAGCAAATTGCTGCAGAAGAGTATGATTGCAAAAAAATCTTGGTAACTAGCGGGATTGGCGTCCGCGAATATTATTATAAAGATGGATATGCTCGAGATGGCCCTTATGTTTCAAAGCCTTTATGACTAGTTTTTAACAAAATTTAAGATAGATAGTTTTGTAGTGGTAATTATGGGTAAGAAGAAGAAGAAGGATAAAATTGATTTAGGTCCTTTTAGCGAAGACGAAGTTGAAGACGTTAAGAAAAAGCCGAAAAAGAAGAAGTGGGGGGGGTTGCCTGAGGAACCTTGGCTCAAAAAGGAGAAATATTACCAGGATACTCTCGATGATAAAGAGAAAAAAGCCAAGGATAGGGAAAAAAAATACATGTACGATGAGTATTACGACAGTTACTATGATGGCTACATGGACGATGATTAGTTAGAGGATAATTGTGTGGCACGCTCAAAAAAGAAGAAAAAACGCTATGGCCCCTTCAAGGCAGATGAAATCGAGTCCGTGCAGAAAAAACCGAAGAAGAAAAAGCGAAAGAAATTACTACCAGATGAACCTTGGTTAGACCAGCAAAAATATTTCCAGGACAATTTTAGTAAGAAGGGGAAAAAGGATCCACGGTGGGAAGCCGAGAAAAAGCGCGAGCCTTGGATATGGGATGAAGGATACTACCAAGATCAGTACGATAAAGAAGATGAGAAAGAGCCCGATAAGAAGGAAGATACTAAACGTCGCAAGCGGTCTCGGGGAAAGAAAAAAAAATAACCAACTTTTACATTGATTTTTTGATTAACTCAAGTATTCGTGCCATTGCGATTTCATCTTGTCTGAGCTTGTGCCCAGCTTTTTCTAATATCATGAGTTCTTTTGGTTCTTGGGCCTTTTCATACAATGCATGAGCATTTTTAACATTAACCAAGTCATCTCGTGCGCCGTGAAGAATGAATTTAGGCGAAGATATATGATCTATCCAGTTAATTGGTAAATGCTCCTTGAAATCAGATATAATTTCCTTGTCGTATTCTTTTTCTATACGAATTCCACCTGCGTCCTTGGTGAGATGAATCCCGAGTCGTAATTCAGCCAATCGTTTGTCTGAGAGAGTCGCCGGGCACGCACAGATTATTAGAAATTTGGTTTGTTTTTCACCATTCTGAGCTTGATGAGCAACGTAATAAATTGTAGGAATGGTTCCCATACTAAAAGCAAGGAAGGCGACCTTGATGGGATCAACGACCTCTAAATTCCAGATGTAATTTGATACCAGATCAAGATCATTTACCCAATTCTTGAGGCTAAAATACCCTCCTGATCCTTGACAGCCTGAAAAGTTAAAAATGATTGAAACGGCGCCTAGTGCGCAAATTTTTCTGCCCAGCTCATCATATCCTTTTTCTTGGACTGGTAGAGGCGTGCTAGGCAAGCCGTGGGCAATAATTACAGCGGGATTTTTGTCATCTCGCTCAGGTACAAAGAGCATTCCAGAAAGCGTTATGTCATCACGTTTTAATTCGATATCCTTTTCAAGCACCATCAAGCCCCACTGTTCTATAAGAGGTTTCGCAACACGCCGGTTATTGTGTGTAAACGGTTTTCCGCTTCCTCGAAAACCACGGAATGGGATCCATAGAAGATTTCATCGGTGACTTCCTCTTGATGCCGGGGTAGGCAATGCATGAAGATGTAATCGGGTTTGGCAGATTTTACCAAGTCAGCATTCACTTGAAACTCTTTAAAGCCCTTCAATTTTTCGCTCCTTAGGGCTTCTTGCCCCATTGAGATAAAGGTATCTGTCACGATGACATCTGCATCGGTTACCGCTTCTTTAGGGACGTTTGTCACCTCTACGGGAACTTTAGCAATCTCTTTGCAGTAATTCACCACTTCCTCGAGAGGTTCATGGTGTTGTGGGCTCGCCACCATTATTTCCAGTTGCATTTTTGCACAAGCAATCATCAGTGAGTGGCAAACGTTATTACCGTCCCCAACCCACGCTACTTTCTTGTCGGCAAATGTTTCAAGGTGAGTCTCAATCGTGAGGAGATCCGCTAACCCTTGGAGAGGATGAAATTTATCAGATAACGCATTAATGACAGGTACTCCTGCGTACTTCGTTAATTCTTCTAAATCTTCATGATTATAGACACGGGCTAAAATTGCAGAGGACATCCTGCCCAGCACCGCCGCAGTATCTCGAATGGACTCATTCGCACCCAAATGAATGTCGTCCATCCCAAGAAATATCGCTTTTCCACCCAACTCTGACATTGCCAATTCAGCAGTCACGCGCGTCCGGGTTGATCGCTTCTGAAATATCATAACCAATATCTTACCAGTAAGTGGGGCTTGCCGCCTATACATCCCGCGATGTTGTTTGAAATCTCTTGCCATTTCCAAGAGAAACTTGATCTCCTCGAACGACAAGTCACGTAGCGTTAAAAAGGATCTGGCCGATTTCATTTCTTCAACACTTCTGGCTCCTCTTTCTAGTAATTATTCTGAAATCCTCTTTCTAGTAATTATTCTGAAATCCTCTTTCTAGTAATTATTCTGAAATCCTCTTTCTAGTAATTATTTTCTATGTCCTTTAATTCTTTAGGCTTAAGAGATTCTTTAATGAAAATGGCGTATGTTCCTACCTGAAAAGCTATCCACGTTAAAGCAATGAAAATCATTCCATTATCTAAAAAGAGATCGAGCCAAAAATTACCAAATACAGAGCCAGTAGGATTTGCCAAGTATTTTATATTTCCAAAAAAGGTAGCGGAACGACTGTAAGGCAACTCTAAGATATCCCAATCGTTGGTTTTATTCATTATTTCATCAATACCAGCTAGCCCATACATCCCTAGGAAATCGTCTCCATCGAGGGGATTTAAGTTGAATATTATGACCTCGGAAACTTTAAGAGCGTCGCATATCCGCAGGTCCCAAATCAACTGATCTAAACCACCTGCTTCCGCATATAAGGGTCGATCATCCGAAGTCACGCCAATACTTATGGAATATTTATCTTGATATTTATCGCCATAAATATATTGGAATGTATCTTTGATTTCCTTTACCCAAAGATAGGTAAAGTAGGGACTTTTTTCTTCATACGATGTAGCTGACTCCGTTCGATAAAGCATCCAATTCCAGCTATCCCAGCTGGTAGGAGGAACGGAATTTAATTGATTATAAATAGAAACATCCAAATCTCCATCTCTTTGATCGTTGATCGTCGTATGCATTGCCGTAAAATGCATGCTAAAATTATGTAGATGCGCGTATTGAATCAGTTCTTCATTGTAACTCGCCCTCAGTTCGTTCGTGTTTCTATCGAATTCGAATAAAGTTCCACCATTCTCGATATCTACCATAAACCCATCCACTGGGCAATAGTCACTATGGTTGTCAGCTTCATACCACGCAATCCAGGCACTGAGATCCTCGAGCGTGCTATTCGGGTTTTCACTGTAATCATAAGAGATTGTCGGTCTAATCTTAATATTACGAACGTAATATCGAGTCATGTTTTCTTGGTACGTATCCCCATAATCGTGACCCCCATAAAGCGATATGTTATATAAAGCGAGTTTATCTAAGGTAGCGTTGTCGTGATCGGTCCAATCGCTATCCCATTCCCAAAAGCTAATCGCAGGCATGAAGCTTTTATCATTTTGCAGAACAACAGTAGCGCCTAAGCCCTCAAACGTGATGAATAACAAACCAACTGATGCCGCGAAGACTAGTACAATGATTTTTGCCAACTTGCTGAATTTTTTCCAATTAAATAAGTCTTTTATTCCAATATTCCTACTTTCGACCTTTATAAGGCCCTCTTTAAGACCAATGAAAGAAATCATATTCGTGAAAAACAGCAAGGCCAGTAGAATGAATTGTCCTGGTTTATCAAGGAATCCGGGCGCAGGCATGAGCACGTTGACTTTGCCTTGAAAGAAAATCCCAAAAATAAAATTGCTTAATAAATCGGCGTACGAAAAGATTGCCAGAATAAAATAAAAGAACCCGATTAAGGCAATTAAGAGAAATATTCTTTTCAACAACCATTGGCTTACTGGGTGTCTCGCATTAATCAAACAGTAAGCGGGAATGATCAATAAAATTAGTCCTAAGACCAAGTAAAATCCCCAATCGTACCATTGTTTACCGGTTCCATACATTAACGTGCTACCGAACCACAAGATTCCGAATAGGAGCAAGCTAAATATCATTGATACTTGAACTATTCGTTTAAAAGCTCGACCCTTGGGAGCTAATATCTCATTAATTGCTTCATTGGGGTCTGGTTCGTGCTGTGAATTATCGAAATTTTGGTGAAATAATGATATAATTACATAAATAAAAACGGTGGTTATTACTCCAAAAACAACTAAACTCACGATTCCTGGAAGTAAAAATGCTAGAAAGAATTGTAAACTCCAAATAATTCCAAAAATCTGGATGCCTTTGTTTTTTTGAGAACCGTGGTGATAAATTAACCTTCCGAAGTAAAAATTCGTGAAAATCATCCCAACGAGGAAAAGAATGCCAAGTATTATAACCCAGACTCCTGCCACGATGAGATCGGTAGTCGTAACTTCTGCAACACGAGAGATTGAGGAAAGTTCGTTCACGATGAGGTCAAACCTGATTTTAACAAATAGGAATAGCGTGAGAGTTAATAAAATTCCAAAAGCAAAACCGATCCCAGAATATATCTTCGTTTTT
Source organism: Candidatus Helarchaeota archaeon (assembly GCA_013375455.1). Next base: position 28,636 of record JABXJT010000019.1, read on the forward strand.
CTTATGAGCCTTTTACAGCCTGCAATCGAATTAGTCATAAATGAACTGGAGATTAGATAAATGCACAGAAAAAATATCGATTGCGTGATGAGCAGGACGTACCCGTAACATGGATAGTTGGATAATGTGATTTGGAAGGCTTGATCGATGGATGTTCCATTAAAATCCGGAATTGCAAAATAAAAGAGGCTCATAGAGATAAAATTAACAATGATGTTTATTATCAAACAATAGAGAAAAAATTTTTTAGCACGATTGGGAGGCTTTACCAATTTTAATTCACGATTCTTAAATTTTAACCTAATGATTATAAATTTAATCGAGTTTAAGTAAAATTTAATCTTTCAATATAAAAAATTTGGAATTAATATCTTTTTATAAAACTGATGTAGATAAAATGTGCAGAATTTTTTCCCAATAATTTTTAATGTCCCAATCTAAACCTTTTTTGATTTTTTGTGTTATAATTTTGAAAATTTCTCTAATTCTTATTGATTCAAAATAATTAATTTTTGGGGCAATAACACTCATCATGAAAGGTCGTTCTCCCCCTCTTACTTCTGGATCAGCGATTGCATCGAAGAAAATATATCCCTGCATTTGAATGTTTTCAACGTTGAGCAAAATCCCTTGAGCCTTATGGATTTTATATTGTCCATAAATAGATGCTACACTATGAAATAATTGAAACCCAATGCTTTCGATGGATTCTGGGTCTGTTTTTGTTGGGAAATAAGTCTCTAAAGTAGGGCCACGCTTATCATCCCAATTCATTATTAATAAAACAACTTTTTCCTTTTCTTCTTCAATAATTGAGGGTTTTACGTCAATATTTAAAGATGAAGCCAATTCTCCAACGTTATTATTGATTGGATTACCAGTTGTCTCTTTTAATCGGCATTCCAGGATGATTTTTTTCAAAAAAAGCGTAAAATAATCTAAACCTATAGGAAGGATTTCGAACGGAAGCCCAACAAAATTGGCAAATTCTCGAAGATTCTCCTCGCTATCTTCATAAACCCCCGTATCCAAAAGAACTAGCTTGGTATTGGAGGTTTTAAAAAATTCTTGCGCTTTTTTCTTATCAAAAGCATATTCTTCCATATGTTCTCGCCAATTTTTCAACCAAGTAGGGCTCAGTAGATAAGCCCCTTGCTTAATATAAGAGTTGATAATAGATTTGTTGATAAACATACTGAAACACTGATTAAGTTCGAAATAATGACAAATGTCTAGCTCCTTAGGCTGATCTCCTAATCCGACTAAACAGGAACCGCGAATAAAGATAATTTGGCTTTCATCTTCACAGGCATGAATTTTTTCAATTATTTCATCCCATTCCATGCGGAGGTGGAGTATTGAGGCGGGGTAAGTGACTAGAGTCACATCATTGAATCCTATAGTTTCAAGGACTGTAGTGGCTTCTCGCTCATAAGCTTCACAAATCATAATGCATAATTTTTTAGTCAATTTTCCACCTATTCGACCAATTTATTTATGAACTTTCTCTGAGATAGCTGGGATTTTGCTTAAAATAGCTAAATTAACATATTAGATAAATTCATGGGAAATTATTGCAAGTATTTATGGGAAATAAACAAAAAATTAATCTTTAAGAGAGTTAGAATGGGCAGACCTAAATAAATAGGAGGATATTATAAAAATTGTAATAAACATCGTAAATGGAATTTTAGAAGAAACTAAGTGATGAGATCCAAGATACTTTTATCGCCAATCTTTAAATGTCTGGGCGGGATCACGTTCCGCACTTTTTCCATAAGAATCGCATTTTTGGGACATGCTGACGCACACACTCCACATCCAATGCAAAATTCTTCCCTTACCAACATCCGCTCATCCGATGAATCTGTTTCGTTCGGCCATTGATGGTAGATTGCGCCCATCGGACACTTTTTAAGACATGTTTCGCACTTAACACAGAGTTCATTATCTGTGCGTGGCAAAAAATTGCTGGGAGTCACGGCGCGCACGCGGTGTTTTTCAAAGGGATAGAGGGTCCCGCAATGACACTTACAACAGTTGCAAATTATCATCGCAGATTCGGGACCAGACGCATTTGCAGCGTTATGGACGAGTCCGGCCTTTTCGGTCTCTTTTAAGAATTCAATCGCTTCCTCTTTCGTTAATTGCCTACCAATTCCTCGATCAATGAGGAATTGAGCCGCCATACCGCAAATAAGACAACCTAATTCAGCAGGTGCCACAGAACATAGCTCCCCAGAAAGTTCTCCTATCTTTCTACAATCACAGTCTTTCACTACGAATAAGTCATTACTGTTGATGAGGATCTCAACCAACTCATAAGGTAGAACTTGGGATTGAGCATCTACAGTTTTGTCAATTTTTATTAAGTTTTCGTCAGCTTTATAAGGAAGTAATGGACGAAAGAGAGCGAATTTCGACTGAAGTAATTGTTGGGGTAGGAATTTCTCAAACATTTTTCTGTACAATTTAGCTGCCTTAACGAGCTTCTCTTTAGTATCATTATACACGGAATAATATAATTCAAAGATACCCGGGAGAAGAGGCAATAATCCAAATTGATTACCAACTTTTATTATGGTCCCGCGACTAGCTAATCGGTTAAGAGTGGATTTAACTTGATCTTTTGGGAGATTTGCAAATTTAGCCAATTTGCGAGCGGAGATCAATTTTCCAACTCCTTCAAAATGGGATAAAAGCTTAACTTCCTCTTCATTCCAGAAAATTTTTAGTAATTCAAATGTCAACTTATGCTTGGGGGCATACACTGGACCTATTTTTAGTTTTTGCCTCACAATCTCGTAATAATCCAATTCCGACAAGTTTTTTTTCACCTATTTTTGAACACATTATAATAATTACTGTTATTAAGACTAAAAGTAATTAATATTAATGCCTAACATCTTGGGGAATTTCCATTAGTTTTATAAAGTAGGATTTTCATATAATAATAGTAAGGAATTTCAAGGATTTGAGTGTTATGAAAGAACAAGAAAAGAAGAAGAAATCGGGACGATTTGGGCGTAAGCCAGTAGATCTAACCGAACTGAGGCAGATCCCTATCATTAAAGAACACTTGGCTAAATTCGCCAAGACAAAAGAATCCCAGGAAAAATATCAATTCTACCTCCAACAATTGAGGAAAATCTTACCCATAATCAAAGAAAAGTACGGCTCCTTCGAGAAATTTCTTGAGATCGATGAGAACGAGAAATCCATTTTACTCATGGAATATGTATTCGAGCAGTACGAAGCCAAAAAAGCCAAAAAACCAGATGGGAATCTGATCGCGTTTAAAAACACGTACTTACGAAATATATGGACCATCAATGGATTTCTTGGGAAGCTGGGAAAGAAATACAAGGCAAACCCGGAATTGTTAGAGGCACAGACCCCCAACAGTAACCTGGAGCTACAGGTGACACTAGAAGACATTTTGAAATTGTACGACGTGCTACCAATAAAATACAAGTTGATCTTAAAATTTATGGTATTTTCTGGTTTAAATCCGGTTGACATTCTCGATTTTCGCCTGGCAGACTTCAAGTCGTGCAACGGCAGTGAATATTTTTACATTTACAAGTTAAGGCAGAAAACGAAATCAAAGAAGGTGTTTTTCTTGAACGTCTATCACAAGGACTTTTACGCGCAAGTAGCAGAATACGCCCGGACGCAGGGCATTGATAAGAACGAACCTATTTTTTCTCATTACACCAAGATAGATCCTGACCGGGATTTCTCTGAAAAAAATAAGGAAAGAGTGCCGATCACGCCTAAGACAGTGGAGAATGAATTTCGTCATTACATCAAGAAACATAATCTGAATTCAAAGACCATGCCGCGCTACATCCGCCAATTGAACGCCACCCTCTTAGAAGACGTGCTCCCCTCTAAGTACCTATTAATATGGACGCAACATAAGGCTAAATTAATGGACCGGCATTACTTGAAGAAAAACATTGATAAATTCATCGAATTTTATCCACTTATTTCTAAAATGGTCGAATTGAAAAGTTCTTATCAATACAGTAAGTTAAATGATCAAAAATCGCAACAAAAAGACATCAACAAAGAAGTATTGGAAGCAATTGAACTGATTGCACAACAAATTATGAAGAATCAAGAGGATCGCCCGATGAAAATGGTCGAAACGGGTTCCTCCGAGTTCGTTCCAGAGAGCGAACTGCAAATTGGTGAGAAATTACAGGAAATCTTGGATAAATTATCGAAACTGGTGCAATAATCCCCTCCTTCTTTTTTTATAACTTCAATAAATGCATCATAGAATAGATAGGAAACAAAAATTGACATTTTCCTTACGAGAGAAAATAAAAAGTTATACGTTAAAAGTAAAAAATTATACTTTTTAAATCAGGTATAACTTTTTATTCGTCCATTTTTTGTCCCAAACCATTATCGGGTTTTTCGATATAATTTGAAACAATAAAAAGTAATTTATAATAACAGAAAAATACATTTAAATATTTTTTATTATTTTTCTTGCTTTTTGTTGCATAAAAGTTCCAAAAGATTTTCCCATCCGTCCTCATTTTCCCAAAAGATTTTGAATAATGGACAGGATCTATTTGGGTTTCGCTAAAACCAAAAAACATTATTAATTCCAAATTCTGATTTTTTAATTTAAAACCGTTTAACGACTCAATTAAGAGTTCATTTTAGTTGAGATTGATTAAAATTAGCAAAGAACGAAGGAATCAAAACGAGATAAAAAAGGTTCAACGTGTTTAAATTTGATTTAAACACTGAAAACACTTATAATGCTTGTTTTAATTATATAAATATTTAATATGCAAAAAATAAACCAATTTTACATCCTTCCTTACATAAGGAAATATGAAAAATTCCAAATTATCAATGAAGGTAAAAACAATGGTAAAGTATGATAAAAATTTAGATCGGAATAACAAAATTCATTTGCCTAAGCCAGTTAGAAAATCTTTTGGTTATTCTAAGAAAATAGTTATTCAACCAAATGAACTTACTGCTTTAATTTATCCAGCAAATACCAATCCAGAAGATATTTTAAATTCCCTAAACGTATTAAAACAAGAGATAGAGAACGAGATAAAACGGAAAAACAACAAAAACGACAATAAAATAAATGATTAAGAATTAGACTTTCTGAAAAAAATAAGAGAGAATAACATTGATTGCTGACAAAATACGAAGCAACAAAGCAAAATCGGAACCGAAGGTTGAATTAGTCACCTACTTGGACAATTTTGAGAGCCGGAAACAACTGACCGTTGAGCAAATCGAAGAAAGGCTGGAGAATCCTGTCGTCCTGAAGTCCTTTGGCGAAGTTATTATGGAAAATGAGAGATACTTGGTTGTTAGGCATCTTCAGCCACCAAAATTTGATTTCATCCTTAAAAGTTGTGTCATTTCAAGAGAAACCTATTCAAAAGTAAATAATGAGGGTGATTAAAGGAAAAAAAGTTGAATTTAGATTCACTCGGAATGAATCTAAAGGAGAAGTTTGTCTATGAATAAATTGTTGTTTAATTGTATAAATACTTATCTATTTAATTCATTTTTTATTATGAATTTTTTTAAAGGAGAGGAAATTCCATGAACAAACGCAAAAAACGAAGACAAATCTATCTCTCTCTCCCGAAGCAGAATGTGACGTGGGTTCAGTTGGATGGAAAGGAATGCAAGTGTGGAAGAACCCATTTTTACGATTCAAATTTGAGGGAATGTGACCAATGTCATGGGGAATTTGACCACCTCTCTAATTTTCATTATTTCACCATGAAAAATCATCGGATCGTAAAGTTATGTGCTTTGTGTGGGATGGATTGAAAAGGATGAGCGTCTATTGTAAAAGATGTGGGCGAAAATTAACCTTACCTGCCTCAATTAAACGACAAATGGGATTGTGGTGTTACAAGAAAGAGAAAATTGAAAAACAAACCACTTTATGGGATTTTAAAGAAAAAAAAGAGGAAAGTTAATTAATTGAATAATTTTCACAAACTCATAATCAAGAGAGGAGCCAAAGCCTTCGGACGGCACTATTGGGGTAAGGTGGGAGAGGAAGTCTTTAAACGCTTGGACTTTTACACGAGAAAACATTTTCACACCATTTTGGCAGCACCTCAAGGGTTTGGCAAGACCCGAATGCTCAAGGAATATTTCAAGCATTTTTGTACCACTTCCTATAAATTTTTAGATCAAACGTCCGTGGCTGCCATTTTAGGAACCGTGGAATCATCCAGGGGAAAGATCGTGAACGTGTCCATTCCCCCAACCGTTCGTTTTAGATTTACCATCATTCCCGATCTCTCGGCAATGCTCCGAGACCAACGGGTCGAACTCAAAAAATTTCAGTTGAACCTCAACATGCTCGTGGATGCAGAAAAAATGGGCAAATCAGTGAGCATTAAATTAGCCAAGGTCGGAGGACAGAAATACAAGAAAGATGGATCTCCCTTAGAATGCGTGAAAGAAGCAGAAGACTATGGAATCACGTTTGACATGGATTACATGACGTATGATTCCAGTGGAATTTTGATCCTTTGTTTTTTAAATACTTTTCTTGAGAAGTTGGAAACTGACACGTTGAGTCGATTTCAAAAAATGGTCTATGGAAAGGGAGAAACCATTTACATGTTCAATTATTTGTTGCGACATTCCTTTCTTCCACGTTATGCGCCACCAAAAGTTCCTAAAGAATGGATCGACCGGATTCAAGCGATTTTTCCTCCGGACCTCAAGACCCCTCGGGAATTGACGGATTTTATGCACGTTGCAGGTGGATCGCAAGATGAACGCTGTGGCACCCAATTAGACGAGATGGATTTTGAATTTGCCATGGGAAATTTGTATAAAAACTATGGGTGGCAGAAAAAACACAATGCCACACTTTCCTACAGGCAATACATCGTGTTTCACTTGAAAAATTTTTATGGGTATGATGAAATTCGACACATCCTTGGACTGAGTGAAGGACGGATACGACACATCGTCTCACAAGTGAAGAAAAAAATCTCTCAAATGTAGGTGGAAGGATAATTGACGTGTCGGTTCACCCAAAATTTTTTTTCAAATTTACAAATTTCTCTCCTCCAAATGGGAAGGATGGAAGGCATCTTGGTATGTCGGTTCTCACTTTTACAATACTATCCCCTTTTTTTTTTATACAGGTTGGTGTCTATGAAGGGGGTATTACTTGCATTTTCGAGAACCGACACGTCAAAATGACTTCCAATGCATTCTCAAGGAGGTGAGAAGGTGGATCGGAAATTAAAGGTAGCACTTGCTCGAAGTAGGAAACACAATAAAATGACACGACACGCCTCCATTCGGTATCGAATTTGCGTTCATTGCATTCACGGACGGGAAGAATTGAATTACATCCATTGCAGCAAGCACGTTCCTTTAGACAAGAGACCTCATTCCTCGAATAAGATTACCTGTGAAAGATTTGCGAAGAAAGACGTAACATCCTACTATAATCCCATCAATCGGAAATATATCTGTATAAAATTACCCAAAGGTAGTAGGATACCAACATATTAATGGGATTCAATTTTAACCCTTCAATATTATACAAACACTCAAAGATCCGTTATTAATAATTTCTGAAAAAAGTTATCATAATTATTCAAAGAACTATTTGTTCGTTCAACTGATTTTCTATTCTTTCAAAAGGTGGGTAATTTGTTCAAAAAAGTATTTAAATAGTATTATGAACATATGATCAAATAACTAATTTATTGAATAATCTTAATGAAAAAGTGAAATTTTTTATGTCCTTATTTCCGTCTGGAAAAAAAACTGGAATTGTCATCTTATTCGATAGTAATTTTTACAAAATTTTAAAGGAACATGCAACGAGCAAAGGGTTGAGGATCACAAGTTATATTAGATCGACAGTCATGGATAGCATTCCGGAAGAAGATCGAGAGGATCTGGGCACTAACAATCCCAATCCCGAAGGACAGGAAATTCGACTGACCAAAGGAACCGTCCGAAAATTGACTCGAACCCACCGAGATATGCTTTTAGAATTACTAATCAAAATCAACGAGGATGAAGAGAAAGAGGAGGAGGAAGCAAGAAGAGTGGAAGAAGAGATAGAAAGAGTGGAGGAGGAGGAAGAAAGGAAGAAATTCTGGGAAGAATATCATAAGGAGGAATGGGAAGATGAGAAGTAGGAAGAGATTACATTCAATCCTATTAATATTTTATCTGGTTATCTTTCTGGTCGTCCCCTTTTTAAACGGGAACCTCCATTTTGGTGAGGAGTTAGAGTATAGTGAAATTCAATCTAACCTTTCTGGAGAGTCTATTATTTCAAATCTTTCTGGTCAAAGTGACTGGTGGAATTATACGGTCAATGCAACGGTAGATTCTGGAAATCTGAGTCAAATCCAGAATATTACAGTGGATATTTATGAGGAAACCAGTTGGACGGATGAGTTTCTTGGCATTCAACCAGAACCAACCAGTGAAGATTATTTTGGACTGCATTACGAAGCATTGGAGAATGTAATGGACAACTTTACCGATTATACTTTGACTCAACAAACATTACAAGATTCATTAGTGAATGGAAGCATAGAGGATATCGAAACCAGTTGGAGTGTGGTTGGTTATGACAGTATTTTAACGGTAAATAATTCTTTGGTGGTATTGAAATTAACTTTTGATACATCCTCTACTAATTTTACTGATTTTGCTTACTGTTATGTAAATGGAACTGAAATTGCAAGTGTAAATTTAGCAGAATCAGAGATAGACGGATTGAATTTAAGTCATTATGCCTCAAACATTGATTTTTGGAATTATACCGATTATGCTGATGTTATTATTGGTTCTGATTTTACTCATTCAACAGATCAATTGAAATTAAAAATCAACAAAACTGAACAAGATTATGAAGGAACGATTTTAGGAGTTGCATTTTACTTTCAAATGCAGAGAGGATTGAAAGCAGTTCAATGTTGGTATGAAGTTAATAACATTTCTGCACCATCTCAAAATTATACCGCAGAATTTTCATTTGAGAATGATGCTGATTATTCAGAACCATCTGGTTGGTATATTAAGGATGGTGATGAGGGGAGTCCATACGGTGGAACTGTACAAGTCATTGCTACCAAACAAAATCATGACAAGGTGGTTGAGTTTGTTGCTTCCAATCCCGAAATGCAAGAAATGGAAGATATATTTTCATCACAAACAACTGGAACTATTGAAATGTGGATTATGCAGAATGGAAGTTGCAGTTCCCAAACAAGCATCTTTGGTACAATTAATGATCAGAACGGTTTTGAAATGAAAGATAATGTTCTTAAAACCTTTCTTACCAGTCAAACTTTAATTAGTTCAATGAATGATGATCAATGGTATCATATAAGGATGGATTTTGATAAACCAAATGATAATATCACATTTTATGTTGATCAAACCTATGTATTACATGAATCTTTACAATTATCTGCTAATCCAAATAAATTTACCTTTTATACAGTATCGGGAGATGTTGCTTTTTTTGTAGATGCCATAGATTATTCTTGGAGTTCTGGATATTATACGAATAGAAATTATGTTCCAGTTGGTGTATACAAAACGACCAATTGGAACAGTTTGGAATTAAACTATACAACTTCCATCAATATCAATAGATTTCGATTTGACTGGAATGGAACCAGACATAATCTAACCAATGATGAAGAATTGACGGACTATCAATTTCAAGAATTGAATACATCCACTCAGAATTATGGGTTACACCAATTTTGGAACAATGGAACAACGGATAATTGGAATTTACTTACAAATTTTGTTCCCTTTAAACTCCAAATTAATGAAACATCAACCGTAATGGACAATTTCTTGATTGAAGAAAATGTCACCTTTGGATATTCATATTATCAGAATTTTGTTCTAAATCAATCCTTAACCATCGTAACGGATGATGGAATTTATAATGGAACGTATTCTTTCACGGATGATGATGTCGGCTCTACTCCAGATGGATGGAGTTGTTCGGGAGAAATCCAAGTCATTGCTACCCTTGATGGACATTCAAAAGTGGTCGAACTAATAGGGGTTGTAGGATCAGATTATGGCACGAATGATTTTCCAGACACGGCAACCGGAACCGTTGAATTTTGGGTGCGTTCCAACGACACGACCAAACTCACGCTATACATCATTGAGGATCAAAGTAGTTCCCATTCCATTTTCTTTGGACTTAGCAGTGGATACTTGATGTATTGTAGCAATGACCATCCGGCAGGAGCGATAATTGCAAGTGCTTCTAACAATACGTGGTATCACGTCCGCATCCAATTTGACTGTGCCAGTGGGTGGTACATTTGGGTAGATGGAGTGAAATATGGCGAATACGATTTTTATGGGACTCCAACCTTAATAGACGGATTTCGTTTCATTGATTTTGATGTTACTGGTGGTCAAGCATCTTACTTGGATGCTGTCGATTATTCGTGGGACTCTGGTTATGTTGAAAATAGGAGTATGACTGCCTTGACCGCTTGGAATGACACATATTATGACATAAAAAATGTTGTAAGGAGCCAATATAATATGTCTGCCAATCTAATTGATTCCATTCAAGCGGACTATTCTATATATCCAATCTTTTATGATTGTTCGTTTGGAAATGTGTTTGATTTCTCTGGATATAATACATCCAATGATGTGAGTATTACCTTTTATTTTATAACAACGGATGGCACGAATCATTACAGGGAAGAATATATTTATGAAATTTCTGGAGTGACTATTATATCTGAGGATTTGGACGACATTACTCAATACACGCCAGAAACGATTTATAATGTAAAAATTACCGCTGGTTTAAAAACTGATTGGTTTATTTTGGATAATCCATTTAATAATCAAATATGGTATCGGTATAGATGGAACGGTACTGATTTTTATCAATTTAATCCATCCATTTCAACCATTGACAACTCCACATCCTCCGTTCCAGTTTTAACCAATACGGATGGATTGTGGAATTTTACGATTAGACCATTTGGAATGTTAAATGGAACGTGGAATAGTAAAGTTAGAATATGTAATTCCACAACCTACACGGAATGGAATCAACAATTTACTATAAATAAGGAATCTAATGTTTATGGTGGTTTTGTAAACGACCCAACTGAAATTATCTTTTATGATGAAAGTTGGAACTTATCCAAAGAACGGTATGATGTCACGGTTGCAATAGATAATTCTTCAACTGATTTGAAATATTTTGCGTTAAATTCAACAATTCTTTGGGGGTACCCCGTAACGGATTATCGTTATCCAACTTATTACTATCTAAATAACAAATCCAGCCCACAATATATCTATAGTGATGACCCTCATTTTATTAACGGTAGATACTATAATCCAAATTGGAGAAATTATGGACAAGAACAATCGTTTGAGGTGAAAATTCCTTTTAATCGGTATTATGCCCAGTCTAATTTAGGTATGCTTAGTTCTGGTTCTGACGGTTCGGCTATGTATTCCGATGTTGGGAGAGATGACCAAACAACCATAATGAATTATGTGGTATTTGGAGATTTTAGTATGGATGATTCTTGGATAGACAATTACTGGTATGAAAATGAAGGAATGGGAGATAGTGGAGATATTGCGGAAATTTCTGAAATTCTATCTGAAACTTATTTGGATAACCAGATTAGTTTAAAAGATTATTATAATACTTATACAGACTTTGAACGGGTTGCCCGATTAATTGTCAATTGTTCTTCTTTTCTCAATTCATCTGGAGATGTTGTGGTTGATACGTTAGATATTAAATTACGAAGTGGATTCTTTTGGAAATCCTATGATGATTATGGTGGTACCGAAATAGATACTATTCTAAAATATCCAAGAATTGCCTTATATGATTTTACGCTTGGTGGTGGAGAGTTAGGAGATTCAACCAATTTTTATCATCCAGTTCATACATTAGTTCCAAACTTTGACCAAAACATTATTCAAAATCTCAGTTATGTAAGGGGTGGGGTTAGCCCGCTTAATACCATTACTTTAAATAAAACCGAAATAGAACCTTATATTAGAAATGATGGAATAATGTGTGTTGGTATTTACTTTGGATTTGCCAATTTTACTTCCGATTCAACCACTTATTATGATTCTTCTATGAATTTAACCTACTTTGAAGTGGAGGGTTGGAGTTATGAACTCATTGAAAATACTTCCGTTTTTGATGTAGATATTTACTTTCAAACTGATATTAACCCTTTCCAAACAGTAAAATACATTGTAGATTCATCCAATGTGACCGTAACTCAGGGACAATTCATTACAGTTCCGGTTAGAATTGCAGAAGTCTTTTACGTGGATGTTTCTGAAAATCCGAATACATCGTCAGACATACAACGCACCTTGGTATATGCCCATTCCAAAGAACCTCATAGATTATTAATTAATACAACTGATATGTCATTTTCCTTCTCTTACATCGTTAATAGTAAAATGTTCGTGACCATTTACGTGTGCGTTCAAGATAGTTATAGTCCTTCTAATTGGAACAATTTTTCCTTCATCATTGATTTTGAAGAACAATCTGGTGGTGGTGGAGGGAGTGATCCCAGTCCAATTCAGTGGGTTCGGAATTTCATCAATGCCTTTCCAACGTGGGGAATTCCATTGGGCATCATTATAGGAGTCATTGTAATTGCCTATTACTTCCAAAAATGGTGGTATGAGGAGGAGTGAATTCAAGGTCATTTAATTCATGACAAACTTATCATTAAAAAAATAAAAGGAGTAGATGAAAAAATGGACAAAACAAGAATTTCGGGAATTCTCGGCATACTCATAATTGGAACAATAGTCTTAGCATGGATAATATTTCCGATCGTGAATTTAATGGATGCACACTGCAAAGTATCGGGAACCATCTATGAAAACTATGATGCTTCACACGGTGGAATTGGAAATGTCAATGTCCTATTTGTAAAACGACCCATGGGCGAAGCAATGACCTCCTCCGTAACGGATGCTGACGGAAACTTCCTAACGGGATGGATGGGTTACAGTGGAGAAACCTATGAAATCCGAGTCAAAAAATCTGGATACTATGACTCTCAACTGCTCTGGACTGCTCCCCAAGTAGGAGAAGGGGTAAATATCTTTGTAATTGCTCCCATTGGGTTAAAAAAATATGCAACCAGTTGGACTTTCGTTGTCCGAGATAAGGATGCAGTAACACCAAGTGACATTGACAACATAACGGATCAGGATGCAAATCCACCAAACGTGGAAATTGGCATAGGTGGAAATGATAGCAAGCAAGATCGGGATGAGATAGTCCTTACCCTGATCATTAGAAATACGGATCTGGATTCGGTCTTGGGTTGCAATTATCATGACTATGTGGATGGGAAAGAACGCAGAACCATAATTACCATGTCTATTGAGGACAGCAACAGTTCAGATTTGGCAGATTCCAAACTTTTAGAGGTCGTTGGATGGAATGAATATAGGGAACCCACGAAAAACTGGTATGCCAAGCAGATCCAACCAATCGAATTCATGGATGATGAACTTGGTGAAATAATCTCTGGAAAAGATGGGTATTTCTCTTTAGAAGTCACCTTAGACATTTCCCACTGTGATAAACTCTTGGACGGAGCAACAGATCAGAATGGCATTACAATTTCCATTGGGTTCCACGACATGACCAATGTTTATGCCTTCTTATCCACTCAAAATCCAGATCCCGATGAGGTCATTGGAAAGTCAGAATCCTACTTGACGCTTGAACTGGTTGATTCCACGGGGACAGAATAATCGGAATAACTCAACAATGGACTGGAAGGAGGTGAAACATTGACGAAACCAGAAGAAATCGAAGATGAGGATGAAATCATCGAACTCGAAGACGAAGAACAAAGACTTGAAGAATTATGCTCGAAAACAAAGATAGAATTAAAAGAAATGGCAAAAGAATACGGACTTACAGGCATTTCCAAACTCAATAAAGGAGATTTAATACAAGAAATTCTCGAAGCAGAAGAGGAAATGAACATAGCAGAAGAAGAAGTAAATGAAGAAGAGTTAGAAGAAGAATAGACTTTTTTTTAATATTTTTTTTCATCTTTTTTTGAAATTTTTATAATTATATTTAGTTTGGAAACTTTCCAGTTAATTACTTGGAATTATTTTTTAGTTTAGATTTGTTCTGCATTTCTGTTAATATTTTCTGCATTTTTTTCAAATCAATTATTTTTTGTTTGTCTTCTTTTGGAACCTCGGATGAAATTAGGAATAATCCAGTTACAATCTTTGTTAAACTGTCTATTTCCTCTCGCCGTGATTCAAAACCTAGTCCTATCATATATATAAATGATGTTAATAGAACAAAGGAACCTATACTTATTAATAAAACAGGAATTGCTACTTCTATGGGTGCTAAAAAAAGAATAAAAAAATTTCCAAACACGAATGGAACTATTCCTATCCAAAGCAAAATTCTTAAGCGGAAATCCCTATCCTTCCATTTCTCTTTCATCACAGTTTTTAAATATTTTAATACTAAATAAATTCCACTAAGGATTAAACCCCCAAGTACAGTCCCAATTAGAGGAAATAGTATTAATTCAAGAAGATCATGCATTATTGAACACCAATTTATAAGGCGACAAAAAACCGGAAGTAAGAAATAAAGAATGAAGAGTAATGAGTGGTTTTTTGAACTTGAATTGAATCATTTGATGTAATTCAATTAATCATCTTATAAAAAGGTTACACCTTGAAAATAAGATCATTTCTTGTCATTTTTGATTCTTTTGGTTCCAGCCATAATTACATCAAGAACGGTCGGAACTAACCAACCGACTAATAACGAGTCGGTGGTTCAATTCCCGTCCTAATTGGTCTTTGTTACTCTTTTTATCTCCAATCCCCGTGGTCAAGAGTTTCAACCCTCTCAATCCGTCAATGCTCATCCGAATTTCTTTCTTCGGTATTTCAATGGGTTTTACTTCTTTCGTTTCAGGTTTGGGTTCAATGAGAGGTTTCTCTTTGGGTTTTGCAATTTTTAAGGGAACTCTTGCGTTTTCATTTTTAAAAGTTATACTTTTATCCAAAAGTTATACCTATAAAATTTAAAGTATAACTTTTAAATGCAATTTCAGAGGAGGATATCAATCAACATAATCAGTACTTCGACTGTAAGGACATTCCACCTTTGGTACTTCTGGTTTCACGAGTTTTATCCCACGTAATTTCTTGTAAAACTCGATATTATCCCAATCTTCTTTGTCTCGGAAAGTCAGAGTAACCCGTACCTCTCCATTGGTGAAGAGGTTGGAAAGTTCCCAGAGGGTCACCTTCGCTTCCTTGACCTTGTGATGTTTATTATGCTTCTCAATCGTGATGAAAATCTCGTTGTCCTTCTCGGACAACGTGAAAGTGTAATCATACCTTCGATACCGTTTTTTAACCTCTATTTGGTTCATATTTCTTCATCTCCATCCATTTTCTCAACCACCATGACAAACAATCAAAAATTGCATAAAAACCTATCGAAAAGATCGATATATTTTTTATCAAATCTTTACCCATATTGCTTTTAGGTCTTTCTATTCTTACGTAAGGATACTATTCTTACGTAAGGATACACATCAACACGTTTAAATACAGATTTAAATATATTCGGGTTTATTTTTTGAAACCAAATTTTAAAATTTTATATACTTTTAAATCCTCATTGGGAATTATTTTTAGTTGTTTTTATGTTTCAAAATTATAAAAATAACTATATTCTCCCAAAATGTTAGGTAGTAATAAATATTACTTTAGGTAGAGTTGAATCCCGAGGGATGAAGAATGGTAAAAGAAATAGAATGGGAACCTGAGTTTGATTTTAAGAATTTTGATCCAAAATATGTGGATCCAAATAGACCTTGGTTGAAGTATTGGCCGGATACCGTGCCTAAATCGATAAAATATGATCCCATTACGGTCCAAGACTTTGTACGGAAGAGTGCACAACAGTTGCCCAACAATGTTGCGATTTATTACGTTCCGGCGAATAGGAAATATACGTATCGCGAAGTTTTTTGGTATGCGGATAAAGTTGCTAATGCTTTGTATGAGTTGGGTGTCAGGAAAGATTCTGTGGGTATTATGACGGGGAATAGGCCAGAATTTATTTTTTCAACGCTAGGGATTTTACAATGTGGTGCATCCGTATCACCAATTAATCCCTTACTTAGACAAGGGGACGTGACCCATATTTTGAAGGAGGCAGGCAATATAAACACTGTATTCGTGCACAGGGACAATTACCGCACAATAAAAAAGTCTAGAAAATCCGTGGAATTAGAGAACGTCATCTTACTAGGCGCAAAAGAAGCAAAGGACGATGCAATCACGTTTGAAGAATTCATTAAAGATGCCCCCCCGGATCCACCACAAGTTAAGATTGATCCACAAGATGACGTGGCAGCCCTTTTGTTTACAGGTGGCACGACAGGACTTCCAAAGGGAGTAATGTTGACGCACTCCAATATTGTTGCTGATGGATTGGCATGCATAAACATGTCTAAAGAGAGTTTAGATGAGAATTTTGGGAAAGCTGCAACTCTAGCCATTCTTCCGCTTTGCCACACCTTCGGATTCACGGTGGTAATACTCGCGCTACATATGGGAGCTATGATGCTTATGCTTCGATCATTTGATCCGGGGAAAGTATTGGAACTCATTGAAAGATATGAAATTGGTTTATTTGTGGGCGTACCGGTAATGTATCAAATGTTAGTAAATCATCCCGATTTCAAGGAAGGTAAAAGGGACCTTTCATCGTTGGAAGGGGCAACTTCAGGGTCAGCGGCGTTGCCCCCAGAAATATCTCGGACATGGGAAGATCGTACCGGAACCAAAGTGGGGCAAGGGTTTGGTCTGACGGAAACCAGTCCCATTACACACATACAGACTGATTGGATACCTGAAATTAGGGCAGAAAGTATTGGAATTCCAATAATTAATACGGATTCAAAAATCGTGGATCCTGCAACGTTAGAGGAACTCCCGCCTAATACAGTCGGGGAATTGCTAATTCGGGGTCCACAGGTAATGAAAGGATATTGGAAGAAACCAGACATTACTGCGAACACCATAGTTAATGGTTGGTTAAGGACAGGCGACTTAGCAAGAATGGCTGAAGATGGTTATTTCTATATAGAAGGCAGAACAAAGGACATAATCAAATACAAAGGATATAAAGTCATGCCGCGCGAAGTGGAGGAAAAACTCTACGAACATCCTGCAATAATGGAAGCCGGCGTCGTTGGCATTCCCGACCCAAATATCGGTGAGACAATCAAGGCATTCATTGTTCTTAGAAAGGAATTCCGGGATAAAATTACTGAAAGTGAGATCATTGACTGGGCGAAAGAAAAATTGGCTGGCTATAAATATCCCCGGAAAGTGGAATTTTTAACGTCGCTTCCTCGAACACCAGTCGGAAAAATTTTTCGAAGGAAACTTCGCGAACTAGAAGAAAAAAAATCGCAAGCATAGGCTAAAATCATTCGTCATAGGGCATTCTAATGTATCCTTGAATGAGGATGATGACCCCTATGATAGTGATACTAATGAAAATAATCCAACTGAATGGAAACACGATATAACTCCCATACATATGCAAAATCGAGCCGGTCATCGCGATTAAAAATCCAATTGCTATCCTCAGCGAAGCAGCCCTGAGTTCACCTGAAGACTGTACAGCGAGCCGTCTATAAATTATCAATATATACATTCCTCCAACCATAGACCCTATAGACGGAAGAAAAAGGAAGATTTGACCACCAACCTGGTACCACTGGCCATAGGTTATTGCAGGAATATAGGAAAAGATTATGGAGATTACCCCAAAACACATCAGAATTACAATCATTTTCGTGAGAAACTTATTTTCGCGGTGTTTCAGATATTTCTCAATGCAATACAGTAAGTATATCATTGAGATTGCGCCGAGAGTGAATAACCATGAAAAATAACCCTGCATGACGCCTGGAATTGCGTCTGGAAAGATCGTGATACCCATGGCAGCGAATATGGAATATAACAATGAAGTTAATAGGGCTAGCCCGACGAAGATTAAAAACAACATCATTCCAAAATGGAAATTCTTTCTTGCTTCATTTTCTGTTGTTCTTGCCTCAACTAGAAAGAAAATCCCTATGGTGAAGAAAAATAGAATCATTATCAGTGTAAAAGTCCACACCAGACCTTCTGCTTGTAAATAAAGGTTATTCCAATCTATTGTGAAGCCAAAGTGCCCTGGATATAAAGCATGCAATTGCAACATCCAAAAAGTAAATGCAATTAGCGCGATCACGTCGATGACACCTACGATGGCAAAAATTATTTTTTTAGTGGAAGTAAAACTGCTTTTATTGCTTTCCACTTTGCCGTTCGTGCCCATCAGTATATACCCGCGAATTTTGTTTTCATTTGAGATTATTTTTTAGTTCCTTTGGATTTTTTAGTTTCTTTTTTCGTGGACTTGTCGGTGGATTTTTTGGCTGCTTTTTTGGCGGGTTTTTTGGCTGCTTTTTTCGCGGACTTTTTAGCTGCTTTTTTCGCGGACTTTTTAGCGGATTTTTTGGCTGCTTTTTTGGGTGCCTTTGCAGCAGCTTTTTTGACTGCTTTTTTGGGAGGGGAGAGGAGTTCTGCGCATTGGAGAAAATACTTTTTAGGTGAAAGTTTTCCCAAACTCAATTGTTTGAAAGATTCTTTAAATTGATCTAAATTTTTCTTTAAAGCTTTTCTAAATTCATCAGATTCAAGGAAATTCATCACAGATCTTTTGATATTATCGAGTTCCACTTGTCTTTCGGCCTCTTGTTTGGTAAACACATTGAATGTTCGTTTGTATTGAAGAATGTGGTCGTATAATTCTTCCGTGAGCTTGCGTACATTGTCCCCGTAATCACTGTAGTTTAATCCAAATTCGCGAGTTAATCCTGCCCTTTTCAAAGCGGCACTCTCCCAGGTTACGTCAAATAAAATCGGGATTATTTTGATTTTATGGGTTAAAGTTACGTTCAACTCGTGGAGGCACGCACCTGATTTAATAGAGCGCTTAGTACCCAGAAAAACTACAAATTGGCAATGCGGTATCACCTCATTCATAAACTTATCGATCTGACCATGTGTTTTCATGTCCTGGGAACAATGATATACATAAGAAATATATTCCTGTTCCTTCAAATACTTCGCTATTTCATCAATGGGATAGTTCGCACTTTCGTAATCTGCCACCGAGTAACTCATAAATACATTAACACTACCGGCTTGCCGGCAAAATTCCAAGATTGCGTCCGTGTCTTTCCTTTTAAGTTTCTTCCATTCACCTATTAAGGGATTTCCTGTAATTCGTATTTCTTGCAAGTTTAACCTATAGAGGTATCCAGGAAGCGTGACTAACTGATTCCGACGGAGGTCTAGGATCTCGAGGTTTTTAAGGTTATCAAAGAACCCGGGGAGCATCTTTAATATATTATTACTTAAATCTAATCTTTCAAGCTTTTTGAGGTTAGCAACGGATTCTGGGAGCCATTCCACCTTATTGTGTTCTAGATCTAGATTTTTAAGTGATTTTAATTTCCCAATTGATTCTGGAATTTTTGTCAATTGATTATGACTTAAATCCAGCGATTGGAGTGTTTTGATATCACCCAAGGAGTCTGGGAGTGCTGTTATACGATTACGTTCCAGATGTAAGTCCTCAAGTGACTTCAATTTACCAATGGATGTTGGGAGCTCCGTTATTCTATTTCTATTTAACCGTAATTCTTTGAGAGAACCAAGGTTACCTATGGAATCTGGTAGGGAATTCAGCTTATTCTCCTCTAAGGCAATAAATTGAAGGGATTTTAAGTTGCCGATGGAGTTAGGGAGTGATGTTAATTCATTTTTATTTAGATACAGTTTTTGTAGTGATTTTAAGTCCCCAAACGATTCTGGGAGCTTTTCAATGTTTTTAAAACTCAAATTAAGTTCGATAACTTCCCCACTTTTTTCAACTTTGTAACCCCAGGAATCCCAGACGATCTCTTTCCTCTTTTTGAGCTCTTTTCCCCCTATAGCCTCTTCTAATTCTTCTAAGACCTTGGCTTGTTTCTCCGTGACCTTCTTATATTTTCGACCCATGATTTCACCGCATGAACTACAATCAGTACCTTTATTTAAAGTTCCATTATAATAAGTAGCTAATGGGTTTCCTTGAGAACATTGCAGGGTTCTTGTTTCGCCCGCATGATCAATGCCAAAAGGTGCTTGCAGAGGAAAAAACCAATTGGAGATTCACTAAAACTTTCCTTTTCGTGCTTTATAGTACTTTAATTCTCGGTATTGTCTGCATTTTCTGGATTCTCTATCCTGAGCGCGTGTATTATGGCGTGCCCTTAGACGCATCCCTCAAGATGCTATTTCGTATTTCTGTTAGCGAACCTATATTATTCTTGCTCATCTTGGGGGTCATTTTCGGTCTGATAGTGATTCTCCATTTCCTTACTATCGGAACATTTAATTATATAATCGGTGGGGTGCTCTCAAAGAAAAGACGGGTATTTAAAGGAAAAGATTATAGAAATTACTTATCAATTTATGGAATTTCTTCCACCCTCCCCTTGCTTTTACTAGGAGTTTTTACGATTTTTTGGGTATATTTCTTTGAAAAGTTAAACTTCACGACGGAATCCCCCCCGTTTTTTGATTGGACCCTTTTGAACACCATTTTTTTCAGTGTTCTTTTTGGGTTTTTAGCGTGGAAATGGATTTGTGGGATTAGAATTAATCAAGCCTTTTTTGACATTTCACTTATTCGGGCGACTATTCCTATACTCGGTCAACTTGCGACATTTTACGGCTTTCTAATGGTAGCTGGATACATAGGGAGTCTTCTTTCAGGAGAATTAATTGGGGTGGTTTGAGATGGGGGTGAGTATATGAGGAATCTAAGTGGTCGGGGAAAAGCAGGACTTCTAATTTTCGTCATCATCAATACTTCCTTCATCTTCCTGCTGCTCTCGCCTTACATTCCAAACTTAATCGGTGAGTACCGGGATGATCAATTGCTGGCAGGGTGTGACGCCCGGATCCAGCAGTACCGCACGGGCCCCATTCAGATCCACCTGGAAAATGCGAGTGATGGAACTCCTATTCAGGGGTGGAATGTCTCGTTCACTCACGTCAAGCACGAGTTCTTTTTCGGCTGTAATGCTTATGCGTTCAATAGTTTCGCGAACTCTTCGGATGATGATACATATAAGGATTTTTTCAAGAATCTCTTCAATTTAGCGGTTATAGGGTTCTACTGGCCATCATATGAGAATCCACAGGGTGTTTTTCATGAGAATAAAATCAATGCGACTATTACCTGGTGCATTCAAAACAATATCACGACTAAGGGGCATCCGCTGGCTTGGACACGTTCCATTCCCAACTGGCTACCTTTGGATAATAACACGCTGGTGGCGGAATTGCTGGAAAATCGCATTACCACTATCGTTTCTAAATATAAGGGGCTAATAGATCATTGGGACGTGGTTAATGAACCCGCGCATACGGCGACCTTCGCAGGCTGGAGTCGGGCGGACTATGTCCGCAATTGTTTATTGTGGGCGAACGCCTCGAATCCCACCGCCGATCATCTGACAGTGAATGATTACGGCATTTTGGGGCACGATTTTGGTTATGGGCCTTACCATAATCTCTTAGCCGACCTGAATGCCTTGAATGCGCCTTTTAATTCCATCGGATTTCAACTTCACGAACCACGGACAGATTGGGTGCCTGCCACGGAGATATGGCGCACGATGGATGGTTTTTCAGACCTTGGAAAGCCCATCCACATCACGGAATATTCCCCCGTATCCGCTGCTGTTCCAATCACTAATTCATGGAAGAAAGGGATGTGGTCTGAAGAGAACCAAGCCGAGTACGCACAAAGAGTATATAAACTATTGTTCAGTCACCCCACGTGTGGGGGGATCATCTGGTGGGATCTCGCGGATTCATTTAGCTGGATTGAGGAAGGGGGGCTTCTCCGAGCGGATTTAACACCCAAGCCCGTCTATACTGGCTTAGATCAGTTGATAAATAATGAATGGCGTACTTTAGGTTCGCAGCTCACGGATCCCTCTGGTAACGTCCAATTTCAAGGCTTTCATGGCATATATAACGTAACAGTTGAGAATGGAGATACTTTCTTGATTTCCGCTGAGGCAGGTGCTACCAATCAATTTAATTGGACAATTTAAGATAGATGATCTGAATGACGAAAGAGAATTTCAAAAAAGAGCAAATGCAGAAACCGAGGGTTTCTTGGGAACTCCTCGTGGCGAGCAGGCTTTACGTGATTACTTTTCTATTTCTCATCCCCGTGGTCCATGTTTTCATCCAAATCGGGTATTTCCAACCGTGGGGCCTTGTTTTTTTCGGCTTCACCATTTTACTCCTTCTAAAATTTGTCTTTTTTGAGCCGAGAACTGCTCCCAACTGGTATCTCAAGTTCGGGCTGGCATTTTTATTGCCGATAACCTGCATTATAATGTTCAATTTCGTGCTCGGTATCATCATAAACCTAATTCATGGAAATATGGTTGGATTTCTTTCACATTTGGGTATCATTATCGGGTCCTTTATCTTTTTTGGAATTACCATTCGGTTCAAACCGTTAAGGAAATTAAATTTATGGCTTGTTTCAAGGAAGCAAACTTGGAGTGGAAAGGATCGCCATTTTCTCAAGCGCCATCCACTCACGCTGGGGGTACTTGGGTGGCTGATCATTTCCCCGATCTTGATATTAGTTCCCTACAGCGTTTATCGTCAAGACGCCCCAGCAGTGACGGGCGGAAGGCGAATTGGAGTGTGGATTAGTTCCTATTTTTTTGATGTGAATGGTTCGAATCCTCTTAACGATACAACTTTACAACTGCTCGCCAATAATAACATTTATGCCGTGATCTCGATCAAGCAGAGTAGTGGTACTAATGTTGAATTCGTGGAACGGCTCAATCGTTGTAAAAACTTTGGGATCGAGGTGCATCTCTCGATAGGCGTGACGAATTCGTCGTACAAGTACGTGAACATTTGGAACATTGAGAAATTGATGGTTCAAATTGAGGCCATTCTCATCTATCTTGATAATTATTCCCTTCTGGGGGATCCCGTGACGACGGTGGTCTATGACATGGAAATTCCGTCAGATGATTTTTTCTATCCCGTTATCTTGAATTCTACGATAAGGGAGAAGTTTGATGAGTATTATACCATTCAGGAGGCGTTTAATGACTTCAACCAGCATATCAAGGAGAATTACAATATAAGTACTAGGATCTGCACGGATTACTTCCAAGGGTTTGACCGGAAGGATTGGGATGATGACCTCAGGGTGCTCCATGGGTTAATGGATGACCCAGGGGCGACGATGAGTTACATGGTATATCGGCGAGATAACCTCGGGCAAAATCACATTCTGGATCACTGCAGGTATCTGGATGCGGGAGAGACGATCATTCTTAATGCTTGGAAATTTGAGGGGTATCACTGTTGGAATGACGTGGAGTGTGGAATTGAGGATGCTCGGTTGGTCTTAGGATACCCAGGAAAAACGCTCCACCTTGAAATTTGGACCCTCTATTATTTTCTGAAATCCTATGGGATCGATGGCTTCCATACCTTTATAAATGCGTTGGTGGGAGATTGGACAACTTGGCCCGTGATTAAAGTCGAAAATGTGTTCCCATATTCGTCTTTCTGGGATCTGGTGCTTATTGGGGTTTCCTTACTTGATTTCTACGGACCTCTCTTCCGAATTCTGAATGGTGCAGTTTAAAAAAGGCGGAAGGAAGCGGATTATATTTATGGACTTTAAGGACTGGGAACCGTTTTTTTACCCTAAATCCGTTGCGGTCATTGGTGCATCAATAAAGTTATTCAAATTTGGGAATCGTTTTTTACAAGCACTATTGGATTTTAAGTATCCTGGGAAAATTTATCCCGTAAATCCACGGGGAGTAAAAATTCTAGGATTAGATTCGTGGCTGCTCCAAGATATAACAGATCCAATCGATTTAGTTTATATTACGGTCCCAGCGGTGCAGGTGCCCGAAGAGCTTCGAAAATGTGCACAAAAGAATTATAAAAACATCATAATCTTAACTGCAGGATTCAAAGAAACGGGCGATGAGGGGCAAAAAATTGAAGAAGAATGCGCTAAGGTTGCGAAAAAGCACGATCTTCGCGTAATTGGTCCCAATTGTTTTGGGATCTACCACCCTAAAGGTGGCATTACTTTATTACCAGGCGGGGATTTCCCCAAGGACTCTGGAAATATAACCATGCTCTCACAAAGCGGTGGGCACTCCGTCAATTTCGTTCTGTTGGGTCAGAGTGATGGCCTAAGGTTTAGCAAGGTGATTTCTTACGGAAACGCGGTCGACTTAGACCTCCCTGATTATCTTGAGTTTCTAAATGAGGACCCGGACACTGATTTAGTGGCGGCTTACACCGAAGGGGTAAGGGATATCAACAAGTTGAAGCAAAGTCTCAGAGAATTCAAGAAACCACTCGTATTATGGAAAGGCGGTTTGACAGAGGATGGGGCAAGAGCGGCGACCTCTCACACTGGATTTTTGAGCGGGCAAGCAGAGGTATGGAAAGGCTTTTTCCAACAAAATCGAGCAAAAATTTTGCGAGTGCATAATTTCGAAGAGTTGCTAGATACCACGAAAGCAATGGCATACCTGCCTCCTTTAGAAAAGAGAGAAGTCCTGTCCCAAAAAGTTGGAGTGATTGGAGGGGGTGGGGGAATAGGGATTGAAATTAGTGATGCTGCTAATGCACACGAGCTGAAAATTCCCAAACTGTCGGAAGCTACTCGGAAAGGCCTGAAGGTATTATTACCAGCGGAGGGAACATCAATAAGTAACCCGCTTGATATTGGAAATCCTCTATACATAGGAGATCAGGGGGAAGTATTGAACGTTTTTATGCAGGATCCAAATATTTCCGTGTTGATTTATGATTTTATCGTGGATTTTGTTTTCGACTTAAGAACGATGGTTCGGATCATACGTGATTTTAAAGAGAAGAATGATATTCCAATCATTATTATTTTGAGAGAATTACTCAACACGGCAAATAATATTTCATTAGAGATAAAATACCGGAAATACCGCGATAAGTTCCACGAAATCAAGGTCCCCACGTTTCCTTCGTTCTATCGCGGGGTTCGGGCGCTAGCGAATTATTTAAGATATTATGAGAATCATCTTTAAGCCGTGTAAATTCATAAGAGATTTTCAATTTGATTAAATTATACTATCAAAAACGATTTGTAGAAGGAAAATAACATGCAATTGAAAGAAGAAGAATTGTATGATTTCAAGAAGGAGTTTGCTGAGGAAGTAATTAAAGTACTCCAAGAATTAATTCGAATTGATACGACGAATCCGCCTGGGAATGAAACGAAAGCCGCTGAGTGGATTCATAATTTTCTTTCAAAGGAAGGGATTGAGTCAGAAGTCATAGAAAGTGCACCCGGGAGAGGTAACGTCATCTCAAGATTAAAGGGCACGGATAATTCCGCTCCTTCCCTGTTGTTACTTTCTCATTTAGATGTAGTTCCATCTCAAGACCTCGAAAAATGGGAGGTACCCCCTTTCTCTGGCGAATTCAAGGATGGATATGTTTGGGGAAGGGGATCACTAGATTGTAAAGGAACTACTGCGCCGCAACTCATGGTTTTTGTTAAGCTCCATAGAGAAGGGATCAAACCCAAAGGCGATATTGTATTCGCAGCCACTGCAGATGAAGAAAGTGGTGGGCATTATGGCCCTGATTGGCTACTTGAGAATAAATTTGATCTAATTAAGGTAGATGACGTGGTAACTGAAGGTGGAGGTCCAGAAATGCCTTTAAAGGTCCCACATTATACAATTCAGATTAGCGAAAAAGGGGTTTATTGGACACGGATTCGAACGCATGGAGCGGCAGGTCACGGAAGCATGCCGGGACCATCTAAAAATATGGCAATCGTGAAAATGATGAAAGTTATCGAGAAAATTGCAAAACGCAAGCCCCCCATCATCATCCAAGATCTTTTTAAAGAAACCGTAAAAGCAATGGATTTACCAGCAGCTTGGATTACAAAAAGGATATTTACTTCGAAAAGATTAATGAGGTTTTCTGTTTGGATGGCCAAGAAGTTCTTCATAAAAGAAGAAATCGACCATGTTATTTTTCCTTTAGTACAAAATAATATTACCCCAACCGTTATTCAATCAGGACAGAAAGTAAACAATATTCCAGGGCTCTGTGAGGCAAAATTGGATGTTAGATTATTGCCCGGATTCGATAGGGATGATCTTTATAAAGAGATGAAGAAGGTTCTGGGGAAAAAATTGTTTAATGAGGTAGAATTTATAGCGATACAGGATCAACCAGGCGGATTTACTCCCACAGGAACAGATCTGTACCAGAAAATTGAGCAGACAATAAAAAATATAGAACCTGGGGCAAAATTAGTCCCGATCCTATCCCCTGGAAGCACCGATATGCTCCATTTTCGGAAGAAAGGCATTAAAGCGTATGGGTTTGTGCCCATGAAATTAGGAGATCTGAGTGCTAAGGAATTTTCAGCGCTACCTCATGGATACAATGAGCGCGTTTCGATCGAAAATCTAATGCTTGCAACGCGATTCTTCTATGATCTTTGTCTAAAATATTGAAGGAGTTATGAAATTTTGGAAGGATAACGACACCAATTTAATAACATATTTTATGAGAAAAACAAAGACTAATGGACCGTCTTAAATCCACAAAGGAAATATATATAGTATATTAATCTATTTTATTCAAGACGCATATTTGCATCATTTTCCGATTTTATCGGAGGGATTGAGCGTTACACGCGAGAAAAGGTTTCAAGGCACTAAAATTAGATTGTTTGCATTATTTCTAAGCATTTTATTATTGGGGAGTAGTATTGCAATATTTAGTTTCAATCCAAAAATCCCAAAGTTAGTGAGTTCTGTCGCTAATGCAGACCCATCTCCACCCCTCCTTGTTTTAGGACCCCCCTCCAAGGTGCAGGGCCTCGCGGTAACCAATGAAGGTTCAGGTGATATACTAAATATTACGTGGCAAGCAAGTCCCGAATTGAACGTGTCCCATTATGATTTATACCGAAATAGTACTTCTAATCCTCCATTCATACAACTCGCCACAATACCTGGAAGGCTAAATACTTTCTACCAAGATACGGGGCTGATAGAATATGAAAATTACAGTTATTATGTAATAGCAGTCGATACAGCAGGCAATGGGAGCATTCCATCTGATATGGATTCTGGCACCCCGATAGATACCAAGCCTCCGGGGCCTCCCACACTCACATTAGGCATGCTACCCATTTTTCAAATATACTTCATCATCACTGGACCCCCTGATCCAGATGTGGTTGCTTACAATCTCTATTGGTGGAATGAATCGCTCGGGGATTGGCAGTTAATTGATACTTTTCCCAAAACTTCAGACCCTCAAATCTGCCTCTGGCCTGATCCTGATCCTCTTCCATTTGGTAATCATTCTTTTTGTGCCACTGCACTTGATGAAAAATTGCAGGAGAGTATTCCTTCAAACATCGTGAACATTACAATAATATTACATCCACCAGATTTCAAATCACTCACAACCAATACTAATGGTGATGTTCTCCTGAACTGGTCGCGTAACCAAAATGAGAATCCAATAGGTATTGAGGGATATTACGTCTATCGAATGAACTCATCCACTTTTCAACCAGTCCTCATTGATTTCGTACCCTTTAACGCATACGAATACATTGGACCGAGTCCAATAGCGCCCTATGCTGATGTTGAGCATTATGCATACTATGAATATGGAGTGCCAAATGGGAATTGGACCTATTATATCAAGACTGTATTCATCAACAATGCCACAAGCTACTTCTCAAATTCGGTGTTGTGTCAAAATTGGGTGGTCATCAATGACATGCAAGCGCCAGGACCTGTCTGGAACTTCACGCACACCACCCCCGATGGCATCGAAAATATCACGCTGAGTTGGAGTCGACCCTTAGATATGAACTATGGCGCGGATGTAGTACGTTATGAGATTTATGTTTCGATCCAGAATTTCACGGGCATTCCGATGTGGCCTCCGAATGCGACGCTTTTGGGATCAATCTATCCGAATGGCACGATTTATGCGTATCCCGCGACCACCCACACGTTCCCCCCCTTGAATGATGGCGTTTATTACTGCCTCGTCATTGCCTATGACGAACTCGACCAAGGGAGCGCGATGTCCAACGTTGTCAGTCAAACCGTGGACACGACACCTCCGGCAATAATACCAGGCAGCATAACCGACGTGTCGGGACAGTCGATATCAGCTGGTGCGACGGTGACCATCTATGTTAATGTAACTGATGCTGGCGGAATATATCATGTTTGGTTAAATTACACGGTTAGTGGAATTCCTCAGATTCCGGTACTAATGCCCTTGGATGCTGTTGGAGCAAATGACACGTACTTGTACGTGGCCACCTTCTTGGCACCCCAAGCCGGCCAGACAGTGAATTACACCATCACGGTGTTCGATATGTACGGACACTCGATAATGAGTGAATCTTCTACTTTTACAGTGGTCAAGGAAAAACCACCCCGGTCATTTATCATCTTACTCGTTGCCATCACGGCAGGCACGGTATGTGCTGCAGTTATTGTTTATAAAAGATTGAATATGGGTAAATCTAAAAGGCCGTTGAAACCTAAAGAGACAGAAACGGACGGGAAGAAAGAATAATTCACCCAATTATTCGTTTTTAATTAGCCCTTTCTTGAGGAGAAGGCTGAATTCGAGCATGGTAAGTTTTTTCCCGGCTTTGTATTTAGCCAAGGCTTCCTCGATTTTTTGGTCAAGAATTTTCGCTTCTCTGGCTTTCTGTTCTTTGGCTTTCTCGATCATCGCCTGGTGCTTGAGGTAGGCAATCTTCTTCTCAATGCCCCTGATCTCTTTGTAAATCTCATCCAAACCCGTGCGTAGGAGCTCCAATTCTTTGATATTTTCCACAAATTTTTCATGAGCAGCTTCCTCTTCTTTTTGGATCTCATCAATTTTCGCAAAGGATTCGTGCATTGCTTGGTGGTGAGGCTCACTTTCTTGGACGAGCTGCAGAATTTTAGCATGGATTTGATCGCCATCATCGACGGTTTGGATCATTAGTTCATGATATTGTTGTGCAGCCTCCCGAAATTCGTCGATCTGCTTCTTTGCCGCTTCAAAATCAAAATTAACGTCATTACCCTGAAATATTTGTCTTCGTTTTGAAATCTCACTAATGATCTTTTCGATTTCATCCATCATTATTTCTTCTTGCTCAAAGGGCATTGATTTTGTCATGATAGTCCAATCAAGCTCTTCAACGCGTTTCATCATGGGATAGATTGGTTCTAATTGTTGTCTTTTTTCTCGCTGGAGATTAATAATTTCTCTTAATTGAGCCCGAATTGTTTTAACTTGTTCCCAAGCGTCATTGCGTTTTTGCTTTAAGGTTGCAATTTGGCTACTGGCAGCAGACCTATCTTCCTTTAATTTAGCAACCTTTTCATTAATTTTATCGCGAAGTGCTTTCTCCTCTAAAGCCTTGTCGCGAAGGACCTTGATTTCCTCTTTAAGTTGATCACGTAGGGTTCGCCATTTCGTGATTTCATCGGAATAATTTGATTGTAAGGTTTGATTGAATCGAAGAGCTGCTTTCCACTTGTCGAGGGCTTTATAGAGCTCTTCTCGATCAATTTCCTTGACGCTTACATCACTGTCCGTCGTCTCGTCCGTTTGCTCGGTCATCGTTAGGGCACCGTTAGTTGGTTAGTAAATGGAGCTCTAATAATTTAAATTTTCTAGAGTTCAAGAATTGTTCAATCAAAAGTTCAATGAATAGTTTGGATCTAATTAAAAAGTAATAAGCTTAATAGTGAATGATGATTTATAGAGTAAATGGAAGATAAAACATGGCGATCCTAGGAATTGCGATCCAGTCGAACACCGGAATTCCATTGTACCTACAGACGTGGTCCGAAAAGCTCACTGGATTTACTGAAGGCAACCCTATTTTAATCAGCGGATTTCTCTCGGCAGTTTCTAGTTTCGCTAACAATTTCAAGCAAAAAATTTCTTACATCCGATTATTTCCAAGCGAACATGATGACCCTTTTGGCGTGAATGCCGTTTATTCGTTCATTGGAGCCTACATGATTCTGTGCTTCGTTGATCCCTACCAATTTCGCGAGATGGTCAATTTTAAACTCGATTGGATCTATAGTAAAGTGTTATCCCGTTATGAAGACATGATTCGAGTGGGAAAAGTGCCGCAGCTTAGCGATGAAGAGCTCCAATTTATCCAGGATATTTTACAGGATACGGTCTGCTGGAATAAAGTTGATAAAAAAAAGAATAAATTGAGAATTGCCTGCAATGAAATCATTAAGGCTGAGTTTCCTGGTGAGGTCTATGGTATTAATATCACCTCATTTGACAACTCCATACTCTTTTCTTATGGAGTAGATCGAGAAGAGGTGGAGATCTATTTAAATAACATGGCCCGGGGTCATGGGCTGGAAGATGGAGAAATGCTCCATAATTACGTGACTCTGCCTGGATTGGAGCCTAGGCTATTGGTAATGAAAAATCCAGGTATTAGGACCAAAATTTCAGACATTCTGAGGGATGTGAAAGCTGATCAGGGAGGCCTGCCCTTCTATTATTATCTGATCACGGATGTAAATTGCGCCATCGAACCAATTGTCGAGTCATTAACCTCTAAATTTAATGCCATTCTGGGTGAATGACCTCTTTAAGACAAGAAAATTTTGAGCAAAAAATTATCAATTTCTAATTCGCGAATGCGCACCCAATCAGCCAGTATTTTGGGATAGACCAGTTTTTTCGCAATTTCAAAGAATAACTCTTCTTTAAAAATAGCTTTCATCTCATTAATGAAGGATTCTAAAACAAATTGTAGCCCATCACGAAGTATTTTTTCTGTACAGTTACTAGCGGTAATGAGGACCGAAAGAATGTCCCAACCAGTTTTTCCATATGAAATATTTTGAAATACTATAGGGAGTTTTTCTATTAAGGCGTTCATTTTATTAGCTAACTTTACTTGACCTTCAGGCTTAATGGAAGGAAGGACTTTCGCGAACGCGTGAAATATTTGTTGATAAACTTCTAGGAGGTTCATGAACTTTGCAATATCCGTGACTTTCGATACGGCTTCCCAAGACTGCATTAATTCCTCTAACTTCGGTGAGAACTGGTCAAATGCTGTGACATTGCCACCCCACTTTCTAAAATAATTCTCATCCTCATCGATACCGAATTGTCCTAAAAATAGAGTGCAAATCGTATGGAGTTGATGGTTGAGTGAAGTGGCATCATCCTGTTTGTCAGCGGCGGCGACTGCCAAAACTTGCCCCCTCCAGTTTATGTAGACCCATTTCATGTTCCCCATCTCAATGCTTTCAATCCCCGTATCGCCTAACTCGGCCTCGCTAAATGCGTTGAGTCCAGTTAAGAAACTGGACAGCAAATCAGGGTCTAGCTTCATTGCTCCATAACTTCGATGGTAAAGACACCGTCCGCCCAGCTTTTCAATGATCCAGATATCTCTAAACATGAAGTATTACCCATAAATCTGTCCATTTGATTAATCTATCGATATTAGCAGATCCAAATTCGCACAATCTAATACTATAATTGACAAACAATAATTATTAAATTTTTGAAATATAGAAAATGAGTTAAATTTTTTTATAGAGTTTCTTTTTCTTTTCGAACATTTTAGTGCGTTGCGCCTTTTTTTTGGCTTCGATTTCCTCGTTGGATAGTTCTTTTTTTGGATTGGCTCTTTGTTTCTTTAGTTGTTTTTCTTTTTCAGCCTTTGGATTCTTAGGGCGTTTTTTAAGGCGGCGGCGGCGTTCGATGCTCATCTTAGATCCCGAATCTATTTCTTGGTTTTTTTAAAAGAAGACAATATAAAAAGTTATTCCTTTGATTCTATGATGATTCCTTCATCAACTTGTACGATATAGGGACGTCCTCCGCATTTTTCTACGACTCGTGCCACTTCTTTTTGCTTCCCTGGGCAATAGAGTAGTACACAGCCTCCGAAGCCAGATCCAAGAATCTTTCCTCCCAAGGACCCTGCTTTTTTCGCTTCTTGGATGAGTTTTTCTGTCATCTCAGTACTATTATTAAAACCGCCAACTAATTCTTTATGGAAGGCATCAATTAACTGCCCAATCTTTTCGTGATTTATCACGCCATTATTCAATTCCTCTTCTGCTTCCTTTGTAATGTCTCGAAGGCGGAGGATGGCACGAGCGTGTTTAAGGGGTTCAGTTGGAATTTGTGAGTAGTACGGTTCTAGCTCTTCACATTTCGTGATTTTAATGTCAAATGGCACGAATTTTGAGAAATATCGCATTCCTTCCACGATGTTGCGCTTGCGTTCACCATGTACGAGTTCTTTTTTGTCAATGAGGGTATCAGCAATGACGATGGATTCTGCTAGATGATCCAAATTTATCTGTTTTATCTCATTACAATCGCAATCCATATGCATCCCATGTCCAAGAGAGCATGCATAATGATCCATGTTTCCCCCGGATTCCTTATTTTCGACCACTTCGGATTGATAAGCCAATTCAGCAATCTCTTCTTTTTTCAGCTTAAACCCGAATGATTCATTTAAAAATGCGATCCATATGACTGTTAAAACGGAGGAACTTGCCAACCCTCTCCCTATGGGTATCTCGCTCCAAATGGTGGCCGTGACGCCTTTAGCGATCTTGTAGCCCTTTCGATTTAAAACATTGAAAGCCGCTCGGATATAATCGCGTTTCTTACGGTATGGGGCAGGTTGATTTATGGGAAATTGATCAGATTCATCAAGGTCTTGATAGTACATGGAAATGTTACCATCATCCGAAAAATCGCCTCGAATGTGCATGCGGAGGTTAATGGCTGCCGTGATCACGTGTAAATCCATGTAATCTAGGTCTTCGCCAAACAGACAGACTCGGGCGGGCACGCTAATTTCTATCATTGGTATCCATCTAGATAAAAATAGAGTATATTAATGTTTCAATACGTGATCTCTGAGGGGCTTGAGGAGAGAGGAGTCAGAATATTTTGCCACCAATTCTATAACTTTCTCACTTATTTTATCGTGTTCGATGGCACATTTAGAAACTTTCTCCGCAGGTTTCTTTGCAATCAGGGCGGTGTTTTCGGTAATACGGATTAATTCCGTGGCGATAACTGCGTTAATAAACGTTAGATCTTTCAAGACTTCTAAAATTTGTTCATCCATTTTTTTACACCACAATTCTTCAATAATACAATATTTCTGAATCTTATTTACTTATATTTTTAAAATATTAGTGACTAAAACAGCAGTTTCTTGGTTATATCTTAATTTTTTTACCTCCAGGATCCCTTTCATATTTCCCAAAGTCAGAGATGTTCTGGAGTGTTTCAGAAGTAAAAACCGGTCCTTCTACACATACGCGATATCCTAGAGGATCTAGACAGCATTGCCCGCATAAACCAATTCCGCACTTCATAAACCGTTCAAGGCACGCTTCTAAGGGAGTTTGAAGCTTTTTGGTAGCTTGAAAAAGGTCCCACATCATTGGTTCGGGACCGCAGGTATAGACCAAGTCAAATGACTCCTCTTGGAGCTTTTGGGAGGCAATGGTACTAGCAAACCCTTTTTCCCCGTAAGATCCATCGTCCGTGGTAAAAATACATTCAATTTTATTGCTTGCTAATTGCTGCAGTTTGCTTAAAAACAAGATTTCACTTTGAGTTCGCGCGCCGTTTATGACTGTGATTTTTCTGCTTGTCTTTCGTAATTCATTGATTAAATAGAGGAAGTGCGCCATTCCTATCCCACCCCCAACAATGAGGGATTGTTCGCCCTTAACGGAAAATCCGTGTCCATAGGGCCCTCGGATGCCGATCCTGTCACCCGCTTTTAATGCGTGAAGTGCGTTTGTTGCATCGCCAATTTTTTTTACCGTTATGGCGAGTTCAGGTTCAATGGCAGAAACGCTCAGTGGAATCTCATCCAATCTAGGGATCCACACCATAATAAATTGACCAGGGTATGTATTCGTGCTGAATGGGATGGAATCAAAATATAAGGTCTTAATGAGCGGGGTTTCCAATTCAATTTTTGAAATCTTGACCATTTGAGGACGATTCAAAGGTTCGTTCGCCAACTTTCTCACCTCACGCCTTATGAGCAGCCCCGATTAATTCTGTTAGGTGTGAGTACTTTTCCTTTATAAGAAATTCTTCCATCCCATCACATATCTCCTTGAAGATGGTCATTCCCTTATATTTAATTCCAGTTCCAATCTGGAGCGCAGTGGCACCAGCAAGGAAAAATTCAATGGCATCCTGCCACGACGTAATGCCCCCCACGCCAATGAGGGGAATTTTGACATTTTCATAGAGTTCATAAATGCAACGAATCGCAATGGGTTTGATTGCGGGGCCGGATAGACCTCCAAATTTATTGCTGAGAATGGGAGTTTTGGAATAAATATCAATAGCCATCGCACGGACCGTATTAATCGCGGTGAGCCCATCGGCTCCAACTTTTTCTGCGGCGGTTGCAATCTCCACGATATTAGTTACATTAGGGGTTAATTTTACAAAGATTGGGATCGAAACTGATTTTTTTACGGCGCCTACTACACGTTTAGTTATTTCAGGATCTTGCCCGATTGTCGAAACTTCTGCGTGAGGGCAAGAGATGTTCAACTCAAGACCTATTGCCCCTTTATCTTCCACTTTTTTGGCGATCTCAGCAAATTGAGTTTCATCCTCTCCGAAAATACTCACGATTGTGGGAACTTCCATTTGAATTAATTCCGTCAATTCTTCCAAGAATTCATAAATCCCCGGGTTTGGAAGCCCCATCGCATTAATGTAGCCCCCAGTCACTTCCACGATACAAGGATTAGAGTAGCCAAGGCGAGGTTCAGGACCAATTGATTTTGAAACAACGCATCCCGCTCCTGCATCATAAACGCGCTTCAATAATGAGCTTGATATGCCAAGAATGCCAGATGACAGCATTGTAGGATTCTGTAATTTTATTCCAGCGAGTTCAATTGCTAGATCCATCAGCAGATCCTCCATCATACTGAATATATCATTTCATTATTATTAAAGATTAAATAAAAATTCTCTTCAAAATGAAACTATTTATGTAATTATAGGAGCACTTCTTCAGCTAAAAGGTGGGTTCTAATGTGATCTGCAACTTTCTTTATACGGTGATAAAATTTTGGATTATTCCAATAGAGAAAACTCTCAAGCACCTTTAATGTCGCTCTATTAATATTCTGACTGAATTTACTCAAATCTTTATTGCTTAGTTCATCTGAATTAATTAAATCCACAAAATCTCTTAATTTATTGAATAAAAAGTCAAATTTTTGCTTAATATAGGGGAAAACCTTTTCAGCTTTCAATTTTTCGAGTCGTTTTACAATTTCATCAAAATATTTATTGCTCTTTAATCCCACAACAGATTTTTTTATAAGATTGACCCTAATAGAATCTAAGTAGAGGTTAGACAATTGGGGGGAAACTCCAATGATATCATATCCCGATTCATCGATATCATTAGTCCAGTATGCTTTTCTCAAATTACGATGCGGAGAGAATATTTCCATTGAATCGATTATTAAACTAACAAGAGCTGGATCTCCTGTGACTACGACTCGCATGCCGACAAAAAGCCCATAAACCACTTTTGCTAAATCTTTCTTTAAGTATTTTAACAAAAGGGGTATGCTCACTTTTTTAAGAATCAACTCAGGTTGTTCTTGAATGGGGTAAGGTAAAGTCTCAATTGGGCTAATCTCATCAGGAGAAACAAGATTTACTTCATCAACAATAGGAGTTATTATAGGTTCTAAATTATTAAAATAAGACGGTTGGGAGTAATACTCCTTTAATTCATGGATTGAATACTTTAGCAAAATTGAATCTTCGATTCTCTTAATAACTTTTTTCAATTCAGAATCGTTAGCAGCCTTATCTGCTATAATGACTAGCTTCAAATTAGCTTCGTTGTTAATCATATGATTATAAAACTTTATTCTACCCAGTTTTAGAGCTAGCATCCGACCACCACCCATATGTGATGCAAAATCATCTAGAGCGGATAAAAATCCCGCTAATAACTCACTTGATAGTATAAGTTCCTCCACAAAGCTTTTGTAGAAAATAGACTTCGTATATATTGTTAAAATCATTCCTCTGATTATCATTTTAATTTTCCTAAGACCCGGTAAGCGCCTTCTATTAATTACTCATTTTATTTGTAATTAAAATTCTTAAATTCATTAAGCAATAGCCTATTTTATAAAAGTATTTCCTCATCAAAATCGAATTAATCAGACTGTTTAACATAAGATCCATAAAATAATATGAGGCTCCCGATATTAAACACTAAAGCTATAATCCATGGAGTTTCTAAACTATACAATCCTATTGCAAGCATTAAAATTTGAGAATTAAACATTAATCCACCAAAGAATAGTAAAAATCCTAAAATTATATAGAGCGCTTTCTTGCGCCGGATTCCCGATGAACTGAGAGCAACTTTTACATAAATAACCATCACTGCCATAATAGTAATACCTGCTAATACGAACGGAAAATTCACCACCGTAGTTGTGATTGAATGATCATACGGAAGTACCAAAACGAGGGGTGAAATTATACTCACATATATAACAGTAGCGATGGAGAGAACGTGTCGGGTTTTTTGATAAACATAATGCTCAACCGCAAAAGTTATACACCCAACAGCGTATATTACCAACAAGCCATATATTATAACCAATTTAGCATAAACTGGATGAGAGTCTCTGAATGCAGGATCAAAAAATGCTTCGAAAAACATAATGATATCCCCTAGCGTATATACATACATATAAAAAAACCTAACTACAGCCGCTGTAAGTATTAAACAAAAGAAGAGCGAAATAAACATTAAATAGCCATCAAGTTTCCCCTTTGCCTTTGATCTTATCCTGGTTTTCCATAGAAGGAAAATCGTGATCCATGCCAAATTAATTAAAAGCCCAATATAGAGTATAAAACTCAAGTAATATTGCATTTGTTGCATTAGTAGGCTTCCCTTTTTCTTATTCTCTATAGACTATTTATGTTTAATATGATTTGATTAATTAATAAATCATAAGTATTTGATTTTTAACTAACCAAGGATCTCTTATGCGTCTATATTCAACTTTCTATGGTATTTAATGTGAATATTGGTTTCTCCCTCAATCCCTTAAGCATTGAAAATAAATTTTCCAAGTTTGTCCAACATTTTCGTAACAGTTTTTACCCCCAAGAGAAGATTGTATATCCAGCTTGATTCAGAAAGGTTTCCAATACGAGAAAACTCCAGATAATTAAGTGGAAATAGAAGCCAAATATCTTCGTAACGGCACCTCTTTTATCCCAAAGGGGCTGTGATATCTTTTTAGTAAAAGTTTCGGCTTTTCCTATCTTTTTTATAACATAGAGGGAGAGTACGCAAATGAAGAAAGCCATGAAGCCGATTAAGCCTGGAACTAAGAAGGGGATGATGAACTCAGAAAATTCACCACTATAAAGGCTTTCAAGAGGGAGTCCGGAGGGGATTACTACAGCATAAGTGATTATAGCACCTATCAAGAAAGCGCTAAAATAAACAAGTTTTTTGATATTTAAATAGGCTAAAAACGAAGCCATATAAGCAACTGTCACTAGTATCATCAACAAGAGAGCGCCAAGCCAATAGACGAGTGTTTCTAAGCCGTACACGTTCATCATTAAAATTTTTGAAAGTACAACGACCGTAAAGCCAGATATGGAAAGGGAGAAAATATTTCCTATAGGGCGAAGTATCTTTGAAATGTGTTCCCTTCGCACCTCCTCGTTTTCGACGTAAGGTTTTCTTGCTTCATCATTACATACATAATAGATGAGTACTATTGGTTGATAAATTAGAGCTAAGAGCCAAACAGCTTCGTTAGGTGCGAACATAAAATCCATTCAAGACACCTCCCTCGTTAAGTGTCCAGGAGTGGAAACTTCAAGTGTGGTGCTATCAAATTGGAGGTTATCAATGGAGGTGGTTGTTATGGTTAATGTAGTATTTGAGAAGTCTAATTTTGTTACAGCGGGCACCAAGGAGAGCCGCTGAATCACGAGACCAGGAACATTTTGGTCAATTTCTTCCTGTGAGGGGATGTAGATCAACTGATTATTGAGACCGCCCCCACAGCCGTGGCAGAGGTAGGTTATATTATTATAACGGTAACGACCATATACGTGATCATGTCCGTAAATCACTAAACTCACATTGTATGCTTCCAATGTTGGAACTAAAGTAGTGAGGGTGCTCTGATAGAATATTCCATGGCTCATTGGGGAAAACACTGGTCGATGGAACATAACTACCCGAAATTCTTGGCTCATACCATTAGCTAAAGTGGTTTGAAGCCATAACAGCTGGTCTGCTTGGAGAAGGCTTGACATATCCTCATGCTCCCCATTCGCAATTTCCATGCACACGAAGAGCGCGTTGCTCCAGTTGAAGGCATAATAGGTACGATTCCCGAAACTATCAACCTCTTCAGGTCCCATATAATCCCAATAGTAGGAATCAGGTTCTTGAATCTCCTCGTGATTTCCGGCTACGGGGACGAGAGGCGTCTTGCTAATCCAAGGCCTCGATTTCTCAAGGAAGTGACTCCACCCTTCCAACAGGGTGCCTTCATCAACGAGGTCACCGGCAATCATGAAAAATGCCGGATTAGGATCCTTTCCCACCATCTGAGCAATCCTCTCATAATACCCATTGAAATAAAAATGCTGCGTGTCGGATACTAGGAGAGCATGGAAGCTGGACCCAGCAATTGCAGGTGCAGTCGAGAAAGAACCAATTGGTCCGTTTAAAGAGGTTTTATAATAATATTTTTGACCTGCTGTGAGGTTCCGAACATGAACTCGGTGTATAGTCGCGATTCCTGTGGCATCAGAATTATTAATTGTGGTATATGCGGTGAGATTATTGCTAGACGTCCCGATCCATAGCTCAGTTTGTGTGTCTGTAGCACTGTTCCAAGACAGCATAGCTTCTGTTTTAGGATCGCAACTGGTAAAATTCACCAGCACGAGATCAGTTGGAGGTGCTCTACTTAAAAATATCCCGAGCTTTACCGCTATTAAAGCTGGAGTGGTTATCATAATAAGTATGCAAAGCATGACTTTCAAAAATCGTCTTTTTTTTTGCTTCTGCGGAGCTGCTGTCATTATATCTATTAGCTGTTCAAAGATTTAAAAAATGATTTAATTCCAAACTCTTTTTTAATGAAAGAGGGTAAATCTATTTTAAAGGCTTTTGAGGAAATTTGTTCAAACATTTTCCTTGGATTAGGTGATATTGATTCGAGCATTTATTGTCGAAACACCGTTTGGAATTTTCGGATTAAATCAAGAGAGTAAAATTGTTTCGAAGAAACTTTTTAGCAAAGAGGCATCCTCAACAGTGGAAAAGCTCGTGAATTTACAGATTGGGAAAGTAATTCCAGAGATTGAGGAGGTAATTGATGATTTAATCCTAAAAAACTATGATGAACTGATCTTTGAAAATAAAAATTTAGCGAAAAATTTGAAAGATAAACCCGTTACCGTGGAATTTCCTTCTGAAGAAGGAAAAATTCTACGATCAAAACTTATTTCATTCATAAAAGAGTTAAAGATTTGGGGATCCGAGGAGGAGATTTATCAACACGTGCAACGAATCAACATCCTCACGACCCGTCAGAAAATTAAGGAAATTTCTGAGGAGAAGGATCGGTTAATTGCACAAGCCATTGAAGCCGTCGATGATTGTGATAAATCGTTAAATATTTTCGCCAGTCGAATTCGAGAATGGTATGGGTTGCATTTCCCAGAGCTCGACAAAAAACTCCCCAGTCACACTTCTTTCATAAAAATTGTTGGGAAAGTTGGATTGAGGGACCAAATACTTACGGATGCATTTGAGAATGCAGTTGGATTTCCTCCAGAAAAAATTGAAATGATAAAAAATCTTGCGAAAGGCTCAATGGGCGCCACCATCACTGATTTTGAATTAAAGCCTCTACAAAAATTTGCAATAGTGACCGAACAACTTTATGGAATTCGGGAGATGTTAGCGACTTATGTTGATGAGGCTATGCAAGAGGTAGCACCGAACATGCGGGCATTAGTGGGGGCCTTATTGGGTGCGCGTCTAATTAGCTTGGCAGGTAGTTTGAAACGCCTATCGAGACTCCCGGCATCTACCGTTCAGGTATTGGGGGCAGAAAAGGCACTCTTTAGAGCTCTTCGAACAGGAGCGAAACCTCCAAAACATGGGATTATTTTCCAGTGGGAAGACATTCATGGCGCACCGTACTGGCTGAAAGGAAAAATTGCGCGTGTATTAGCAGGGAAATTATCAATGGCAGCTCGTATAGATTATTTTTCAGGCGAATACCACGGAGATAATCTTCTTGAGGATTTGAACCGTCGCATTAATGACATAAGGAAAAAATATCCCAGTCCTCCTAAGAAACCTAAAAAAGAGAAACCGGAAAAAACCGGAAAAAAGCCTGCTGAGAGAGAAAGAAAGAAACATAGAAAAAGGAAAAAAAGACGCAAGAAGAAGCCAAAATAATAATTTATTTCGAGGAATATATGGAAAATGTCTAAAAGATTAAGATCTCATGAAAAGTTGGTGAATACCTTCTGGTATAAAAGAGAAGATGAGTCTGAGATGCTAGTGACATTAAATTACACGCCAGGGCAGAAAGCATATGATGAAAAATTACTCGAGATTGCTGGGCAAGAATATAGAGTCTGGACACCTTATCGCAGTAAAATTGCGGCGGCCCTTCTGAAAAATCTCAGAGCCATACCCATCACGCAGGATTCTCACATTCTCTATTTGGGGGCAGCCTCTGGAACAACGTGCAGTCATCTTTCCGATGTTTTGCGAGATCAGGGCAAGATATATTGCATTGAATTTTCTTCTCGGGTTATTAGGGAACTCGTACAAGTCTGTGAAATTAGAAAAAATTTAATTCCCATTCTTGGCGATGTTCGGTTCCCAGAACAATACCGAATGCTCATTCCAGAACAGGTAGATGTAATTTATTCTGACGTGGCGCAACCTGAACAAGCCCAGATAATTATTAAAAATGCTGAAACCTTCTTGAAACCTCAAGGATGGATATTACTATTTGTCAAAAGTCGCAGTGTTGATGTCACGAAGGAGCCGGAACGGGTCTATCAAGAGCAAATCAAAATTCTCAAAAAGGCTAACTTCAAGATCGTTGAAATTCGTGTTCTTCAGCCTTATTCAGAAGATCACGCATTAATTGTTGCGCAATCACAGCAATAATCGGTGAAAATATGCCCATCATTGCAGGGGTCGAGGAAGCCGGGAGGGGTCCAGTGATCGGACCAATGGTAATGGCAATTGCAGTTATTGATTCCAAAAATGAATCCCAATTGAGAAAAATTGGCGTAAAGGATAGCAAGCAATTGACCCCCAAACGGCGCGAGGAGTTATTTAAACAATTGATGCAAGTTCTCCAGGTCTATAAATTTACGATCATCCCCCCGAAAGAAATTGATGCGGCGCTGAACTCGGACACTAGTAATTTAAATTGGTTGGAAGCTGATAAGTCAATCGAATTGGTAAAATTAGCTGAAAAGGAATTCAAAATCGACGAAATTTTCATCGATTGTCCGAGCTCTAACATTGATTCATTCAAATCTTACCTAAATGAACGGTTAAACATTGATCCCACCTGTCTCGTAGCTGAGCATAAGGCGGACCAGACCTATCCAATTGTCAGTGCAGCATCGATCATAGCGAAGGTTATTCGAGATCGTGAAATTCAGAAGATTCAAAAGGAATATCAAGTAGAATTTGGGAGTGGATATACTAGCGATGAGCGGACCATCACCTTTTTAAAAGAATGGGTGAAGGAACACAAAACATTACCCGAGTTTGTCCGAAAATCATGGGTAACTGTAAAAAAGATTTTAGAAGAAAAAAATCAACGAAAATTAGATGAATATTAGGCGTTAATAAAAGACCTGCTTTATCTTTTTTAGTTTTTCATACAATTCTTTAATGTCCTTCATTTTTTCCAAGATCGCCTTTTGTAACACTAAAACATTGTCAATGGCGGGAAGTTTCCCGTCTTCAATAATGAACATGGAAAGTTTCCGGGCGACTTTTGATATTTCGCTAATCAATTGTAGCCGATTATAAATTGCCATTCGACGAGATAAGCTTAATCCCGTGATGAGACAGGATTCTTCAGATTTTACTTTCGTTTCTTCAATTTCAGAGGTGATTGCATCAAACGGTGCTTTCTTTGCCCAATATATATTACAGCCGAGATTTTCAAAAAGTTCTTTGATTTCAGCTTGAAAATCTGTTTCCTCCACGGATGGATGGAACTCTTCTTTTTCAATTTCCCAATTGAATACATCCACTGGTAACCTTAATGATTGTTTAAATAGGCGTTCTAATTGTAGGGCGTTCTCCTCTTTAATCTGATTCATTCGCTCAAATAAATACACGGCTTTACGCGATACCTCCAGTTGGGAGGCTACCTCTTGCAATGATAAACCCCTCTCTAGCCTCAAATCGTGGATTTTATCCTTATCGACTTTCGTATAAAATCCCCCCTTTCGGCTAATTACGTAAATTTGGTTGTTTTTGAGCAAGTTTTTAAAGGTGGTCAAGTTCATTGCGGGAATGTTTCTGCGTTCATACACGACATCATCCCGCAGTTGAGCCTTTCGTGTTTCCTTGCCAATTACAA
The DNA here is from genome assembly GCA_013375455.1 of Candidatus Helarchaeota archaeon. The sequence continues at coordinate 71,670 of JABXJT010000019.1, forward strand.
GCGGAGTCGCGTTAAAGAAGTAAGCAATTAATTTTAAATCTTCAATAAGTTCCGCAGGTATTTTATCAATGTTCAAGACTATCTTGATCATTAAGAGAAAATCTTTCCTGGCGGCTATATCAAAAGAACTTTTAACCCAATATCGTGGATCATAGAGCCCCATTGATGCAATTGCATAGCCCTCCTCTTTTAGGGCGTGTATGATTTCATCCACGAAAAGGATTTGATCCACTCTATAATCCCAACTCTTTTAATTTTTCTAAAATTTCTTTTTGCTCGTTTGATAGTGTTTTAGGAATCTCGATATCAACTTTACATAATAAGTCCCCGCGTCCATATCCGCGATATTGAGGCATACCCTTCCCTCTCAACCGGAAGATGGTGCCGCTCTTCGTTCGGGGAGGGATTTTAAGTTTGGTGGCTCCATCCAAGGTCTTAACTTCAATTTTATCCCCCAGCACCGCTTGGCTGAACGTGATGGTTTTTTCACATACCAGATGCGCATCGTGTCGTTCAAAAACAGGATGGGGTTTGACATGGATGACCACGTATAAATTGCCAGGGGGCGCACCTTGGGGTCCCGCCTCACCTTCTCCCGAGATACGGAGCCGGTTTCCATCATCTAATCCGGCAGGAAGATCAATTGAGAGTTTTCTCACTTTGCGTTTCAGACCAGTCCCCTTACAATCCTTACATTTATGTTTTATCATTTTTCCCGTGCCATTGCATCTATCACAGGTCGTTATATTTATCATTTGACCGAATGCCGTTGACCGTGCAATCCGTCTCTGCCCCGATCCTCTACAGGTCGAGCAATTTGATATATCGGATGGTGATTCTGCGCCTGAACCACCACAAGTCTTGCATTTTACGTGCTTGGGGACCTCAATTTCTGTTTTTTTTCCTTGAAATGCTTCTTCTAAGGTAATTTCTACATCAAACCGAATGTCATTCCCTCGGGCTTGCCGACGTCGGCCTCGCCGCCCGCCAATTCCCAAGAAATCTCCAAAAATATCGCCAATGCTACCACCAAATCCGCCACCGAACCCAAAAATATCGCCAAAGCTACTGAAGAGATCCTCAAAATTAATGTTGCCAAAGCCGGAGAATCCAGACCTCCTGACACCATCCCACCCAAACTGGTCGTACATTTGTTTTTTTCGTTCATCATTTAGCACTTCATAGGCTTCTGCCAGTTCCTTAAATTTTTCCTCGGCCCACTCTCGTTTATCAGGATTTTTATCGGGATGGTATTTGATGGCGAGCTTGCGAAATGCTTTTTTGATTTCCTCCTTGGTTGCATTTCTGGATACGCCCAATACCTCGTAGGGATCCCGCTTTTTATCCGACATTTATTGATACCACTATAAAAAAGAAATTTGATTTGGTCTTATTTTTCCTCTTCCTCGTCTTCATCGACGATCTCATAATCAGCATCTACCACGTCATCAGCAGCAGGTGCTTCTTGGGGTGGAGGACCTTGCGCACCAGGACCTCCCGGAT
>JABXJT010000001.1 GCA_013375455.1 Candidatus Helarchaeota archaeon
CATGAATTGGCAGGTATTTTAGAGGCGAACGAAGAACCCGGTGGGGAAGGCCTGAAACGCCTGCAGGCTTTTATTGATTCAATAGATTCCAAGAAGTCAGGGGATGATGCAGCGGGTGCTGAACAGGAGTTTCTCAACCAGCTGGTAAAGTTTGTGAAAACGAAGGGACTGAAATTATTTGCGTATCGACAGGTCCCAGATGCCCCACGGACGAACAATAGTCAAGAAATTTCATTCAAACAAATTAAGCATTTATTAAGGCGGACCATTGGGTACAGCGCCGCAGGAGCTTATCTTTTAGCGCATGGTGAGCGCATGTTATTTGTCAACCCTGAAGAACCCTTTCCAAACATCGTAAAAATGCTAAGTTCAATGAACTGGAGTGAGGGACGAAAAAGTTTGAAGACAGAGCGGGTTCCTCGGAATGCAATTACTTTTATCATTCACGATCCCAATCGGTGGGCAAAGGAGCTTGCTCGATTAGAAAAGAAGTGGGCGCTCCTCATAGGGCAAATTTAAAAAAGAAAATTAGAAAAAAAATGTATTAAAGTTGAGTTATAACTAAAAAGAATATGTGATTTTATGATAAATTTTGTTAAATTTGATGATTCTAAACATAAACAACATTTTATAGACTTAAATATAGAATTTCTTAGTTGGATTGTTGAAGAGACGAAACAGCGATATAATATTGATATTCCTTCTTCAATAGGGATTACAGCAAGAGAATATGTAGAAGGAAGCTATGATGATTATACTAAATCATTTGAAAAAGATGGTATCTTCTATTTACTAGAAATTGATGATATTATTGTAGGAATGGGAGGACTTAGAAGATTAGATAAGGATAGTTGTGAAATTAAGAGGATGTACATACGACCATCATATAGAGGATCTGGGTTTGGAAAATTGTTGTTCTATAAACTGATCGAATATGGAAAGAATCTAGGGTACTCTGTAGTTCGTCTAGAATCAAGTAAATTTATGACAACTGCTCATCATATCTATCGTTCTAATGGATTTAAAGAATGTGAGCAGTTTCCAGGTGCTGAGACACCAGAAGTTACTAAAGCTTACTCTATCTATATGGAAAAAAGGTTATAGAACAGCTATTAATTGCTTTTATATAATGGGTGTTCGCAAAGTAATGGGTGAGGTAGGTTATCGGGTTTGAAAATGAACGAAAAGCTCCTAATATGTCCTAAGTGTGGAACTTGTGAAAAAGATACAAGACCTAAATCAATCATTTCAAACCGTGCAATACACCTTTGATCTTATCCAATATACATCCCTGCGTGATCTAATAAATTTCCCCCTATAATTTCTTTTGCACGGTATAATTTCTTTTTTTATTCTGGGTTTTCTTCAAGCTTACGCCTAATTACGCCTAATGCGACCTTTTGTAAATCCACGTGGCGCGTCATCACTGGCGAAAGATAGTGTATTTTTTCTATCCCAAATAAGTTCGGGAACTCCTCTCGATATCTAATATTCCATTTAAGGAAAGTATCGATTGATTCATGAACGCTGAATAACAAGCAATTGTATTTCCCAATACTCACCTTAAACATAATCGGGATATGAAAATCCTGTTTTAATTCATCTATTACATTGCTTTTCAATTGTCTAAGATCAATGAGACTTAAAACAAGTAGAAGGTTTGAAGAGAGGAAAAATTGTGGGAACTGGCATCGGGGTCGCACGATGATTTGATTATTTAAAAGTTTTTTAATCCGATTTTCAATGGTTTTTCGATGACTTTTAAGTTGTTTAGAAAGAAAATTTTCATTGATTTTAATGCCATCCCCATAAAGCAAGCATCTCAATATGTCTAAATCTAATTTGTCTAATCGATAATCCTGAATTTCAACCTTTTTCTTTTGTTTAAATAATTCCTCCAAAACATTGATGGTAATTTCTGGCTCATATTTAATTTGGAGTTCATTTGAAAAAAATAGACTTGTAGAGGCCCGCCGATTTTCCCGCGTAGGAATTTTGCCCTTTGTTATTAATTCTTCCCTCCACTGTTGATAATGCGTCAAACTCTCATGAAATTCTATTATCATGATGTTATATTCTTCTTCACGAATGCTATAAGCTGCAAATATCTGCTCATCAGTTTTTATCCAATCCTCCACATCTTTATAATTCGGAAAATCCGCAAAAACAACTACGAAAAGGGGATATTCTTGATAAAGATATGTAAATGGACAGGTTGGTTCATTAATGACCTTCTTTGTCAGCAAATTATCAATTCTTTTTTTAATTGTTGATCGATGTCTATTGAGCTTATTGGATAACTGCGAAATATTAAAAGATATCCCCTCCCCTTGACAGATCTTTTCTAGAATTTCTAGATTAAGCCGATCATTAATGATGCCCTGTTGTTCCTTATCGATCATTTAAAACCTTCAACAAAACTCTCTTAAATTTTCTGCTTTTATGGTGCTATCGATTAGTCAAGGTGTTCCTATAAATTCTTACAAAAATGGATAAAATATACTAAAATTTTGATAGTAATTCATATTTTCATATCTTTTATCTGAGCATTTTTAGCTCAAAATTGTATTTTTAGTATGAATAATCGCCTTTTTAAAAATTTTTATGGGAAGAGCATAATTGTATATTGGGAAAAAAGTGAATTCTAAGTTAGTACTTCATTTCCTTTTTTAACCGGTGAGCTCAGAGTGTCTTCGACCCACGGGAATCCTTCACTCACAGATGAACAAGCTTTCTATGCAATTGCACAAGAAATAACACGTTATTTAGGTAAAGTCCTAGCAAGTCGCCCTTACATTGCTATCGCTGATCTCACTGGAACAATACACTATATTGATTCCTCCCTTGAACGATTTTCGGAGTTCATTCAAAATTTTGTGAGAACTAACTTCAATCTCTTAAGACCTGGTGACCACAGCCTTCCTCTAGGTGGAGTTAATCTCGCATTTTTCAAAGTTTCAGAAAAAGCAATGATCATCCTCTATACTGTAAAAGGGCTAAGCGGGCAATTATTAGCTTTTAAAACCAAGATGTTTGAATGGACAAGTAAAATTGAGATTTTACTAAAAGATGTAATCGTTGCAGCCGAGCCAACGGTTTTTACGGCTGAAATTCTAACAGTCGAGCCAAAAACCACCATTTCTGGCGCAAAAACCACCAGTGCTGAACCTCCACGCCCAGAAAAAAGACGGGGATTAAAAACAGTACCCGTGTTAAGAAAAAAGTTAACTGGCAAAGAAAAATTTTCAATTGAAATTGCAACGATACTGCAATATTGCGATGGGAACTACACAATCACTCAAATCCGTGATGCAACTGGTTATCCCCTCTTAAAGATAAATGAAGTCATTCGAATGTATCAAAAGAAGAACTGGATTGAATTAAAACGCGTTGTATAAGATTGATTTCATTACATTTGTCGGTATTGGCGCGTTTTAATCGTATCTTGAACCATTTGTATCATCTGCTTCTTCTGAGCTTCACTTAATTGGCTGAGATGAATATTAGTTGCCTGCACCATTAAACAGAATGAATACGCATTTTGCGAGATTCCATAAGATTCAAGATCTGAATTCAGCATTGCGGTTTCTTGAAGTAAATCGACAACCTTATCCATGTTCTTTGACGCAAGAGACTCGCGAAGCACCTGCTTAAATGGTCCAATAAATACAGGATCCGTCACGTCTGCGTGGGCCGATCCCACAATATCAGGACTACAACGAGCCCTGCAAATATCACAGCCTGTTTCAGGATATGGGTGTTCTCGCATTCTATTCAAGCTGTCATCGATTTCTTTTACTTCAAGCATGAGCGCTTGATTTTGAAATGCTTCTTTCGCTTTTTCAAAATATTCTTTCGCTTTTACGTATTTGCCCCTATTATAAAAGGCAATGCCTATTTTTTTAAGACACTCTGCAACTCCTCTATCATCCCCTAAATTTCTCTTAACACGTAAAGCCTGTTCATAACACCCCATTGCCTCCCCAGTTCTATCTGCAGCAATCAACATCTCCCCAAATCTCATAAGATTGTTTGCTTCCCCTATTTCATCTTTCATTTGGCGTCGGAGCTGAAGCGCAGCCTGCTGATATTCGATCGCCTCCCCTAAATGTCCCAAACCATTTAAGGATTCACTTATATCAACCAGAATTTCGGCTTCTCCCAGTCGATCTTGATTCTCACGCATGACATCAAGAATCATGTATTGAATATCCAAGGCCTCTTGAAATCTATTCAACCTTTTGAGAACTTTACTGAGAGAAGGGAGACAACCGAGTCTTAATGATTCAAATTGATATTCTTCGATTATCTTTAGGGCATAATTAAAATCGTGAGCCGCCTGCTTAAAATCCCCGGATTCACTTTCAACGGTGGCAAGGCTCATTAGAATCTCTGCTTCTTTGGATGAATCTCCAACGGCGCGAACGGCAGTTAAAGCATCTTTCAAATATTTGATTGCATCTTCACTTCGATTCCTTAGAGCTAAGATCGACCCGATTTGGTGTAGGTCCTCGTAACGTGTAATGTCACTCTTGAAATCTTGAAGATAGACAAACGAGATGATTGGAAAAACCTTTTCGTTGGGGGGTGCCATGTTAATAATATCTCTTTTTGATTCATCCCCCAAAGTCAATAGAAGGAGATTTTTTCCCATTTGTTCATAAGGCACATCGCTAATAATAAATAAGACAATCTGAGAGAAACCTTCTTGGATGCTAAAAATTAACAGATCGTCCTCATACTTTACTAAACTGTCAGTTTGAATAACCATATTGATATTTTGCGGTAGTTTTATTTCATTACTTGCCCCATCCACTTTCTCATAGGGTACATGAAGCTGCCATTTCAATGCGCGAGCGATATTATAGCTCACTCTAATTACTGCATGCCCCATATTCAACCCCTGAATCAGTTCAATTTTACGAACCCCTAGCTCCATATTTTGGGAAAACACTTTCTTTTGAATTCCAGTGCTTAGTTTTACAGTAATGTTTGTCGTATCAAGCAATTGATCATTTGGATCCAGAGTGGTGGAAGTATATTTTTCACCTGTCAATTCAACACGTAAGACTGAACTAAAATTCTCAGATAACTGCACTAACTTTTTAAATGCGCCATCTCGAAGACTGACAATCTTCCCACCATCGTCTATTTCTAAGGAAATAGCGAAATTTTCTCCGAAAGAGGTCACTAATTGTCCGCTCCTTTTACCAATTCGATAGAATATTAAATATATCAATTGATCTAATAAATATTTGATAAATTTAAGTATATTTTAAATTGAATATAAATTAATTTGAAGGCTGTTTGCTAAGGAAGATCACATTGCATCGGACCAGGACTGAAGAAATGATTGCACAAGCAGGTGCCATTGCTGCATTATTAGAAGTAAGTGGATGCCCCAAACCAGGGAATGTACATCGGACTCAGGATTTTGGAGAAACTCACTATGAGCATTTCTTAATCAGTAGCGTTGTAATCATTCCAGCTCTGCAGGAAGTTGCACATAAAGGAAAATTGGCGCAGAGCAAGCAAATTGCATTAAATGAACTCAACTTAGGTGAAAGTATTTTTAAAGCAGTAAAAACGACCCAACTTTGGCAAAAAGGGGGTAATACTAATTTAGGCATCATTTTACTGTTTGTTCCTTTGGCTTGCGCAGCGGGAATGCTGATCAATCACCCAGAGCCTTCTATTGAATTACTTCGTGACAATTTAAACTTACTAATAAGAAACTCCACGAGTAATGATACCGTTAAATTATTCGAGGCAATTCGTCTCGCCAAGCCTGGAGGGCTCGGGAATGTTGAAAAGTTCGACATCTATGATTCCTCTCCTGAAGCGCTTCATCAAGAAAAAATGAACCTTTATGAGATTTTCAGAATCAGTGCAGAACGTGATAGTATAGCACGCGAGTGGATCACCAAATTCCAGATTACTTTTGAGATAGGTTACCCCTATTTTAAAAAAACTTTTCAAGAAACAAATGATATTAACATTTCTGTCGTTCATACCTACTTAAAAATTCTAGGAGTCGTTCCTGATACGTTGGTCGCTCGAAAACATGGAAAAAAATTGGCGGAAAGCATCGGTTCTGAAGCAAAAGATATTTTAAATAGAGGGGGTTTACTTACAAAGCAATCGATAGAATTATTATGGGAATTTGACTTAAAATTAAGAAACAAATATAAAATCAATCCCGGAACTTCTGCGGATTTAACCGCGGCGACCATCATGGTTGCATTATTGGAAGGAATTACTATCTAAAAAAGGAAGAAGAATGATGAGTTTCCCCTCCTCAGGTTCAGCATCCGGTTTAACTTTCAGAATTCTCCTTGCAGGAGAGGAAGGAGTCGGTAAAACTTCCTTGATACTCAGGTTCATTCAAAATCGTTTTGAAGAATCCTCAACTCCCAAATCTCTTGAAGGAGATTTTATTACAAAGCAATTTAACCTCTTCGGAGCTCCCATTAAGCTTCAAATACAAGATTTAGGCGTCACTCTTTGGGAAGAAATCGTTTCTTACCACGTAAGGGATAACGATGGTATTCTTATAATTCTAGACACCTCTTCGAAGGGAAAAATGAAACCCTATCTTGATTATTGGCTTAAACCGATCCGTCAAGTTAGTAATGATATTCCAGTCATCGTGGTAGGAAACAAGACGGATTTGCCCACTAAAATTAACATTACTAAAACTGCGCAATATGCGGCGCAAATAGGGAGCGTTTTTGTCGAGACCAGTGCTAAAACTGGCGAAAATGTAAGTTATGCCTTTAAATTAATCACTTCCGAAATTGTTAAAAGAAAAGCTGCCGCGAAAAAAGCATCTGAGGGTAGGCGTTCTGACGGATTAAATTCCATTTTCACCCACTATGATTTATGATCATTTTTAAAAGGTCTTCAAAGATAATGTGAGAGAGAAAAAGACAAGGATTAATTAAAAAATATTGTGTTATAGAATAACATATTTGAGGTCATGACAAAAATTTTAAAGGGGCATCAACCAAATTAAAATAAGAATCTTCAAGCGATAGAAACGTCGTGACTAAAAATCGGAAAGTTAATCTAGAATAGGATAAAAGACCGAAAGATGTGATATTAATGGCTGAGACTAAATCAGATAAAGAAAAATATGGCTTTAAAATTATTGTGATTGGTGATCCAGCGGTTGGTAAATCCTCATTAATTCGCCGATTTGCTGATAATAAATTTGACCAAAGTTATCTTCCCTCAATTGGTGCCGATTTCACCTTAAAAATTGTCGAATTTGAGAAGATACAAGCAATCCTCACGATCTGGGATATCGGAGGACAGCGACAATTCGATAACATCAGGAATTTTTATTATTACGGGGCTAATGCGGGAATCATGGTATTCGATTGCACGCGACAGGAGAGTTATGATAACTTGCTGAATCACTGGGCTCCCCAGTTTAGAACGGGGGTTGGAGACCCGGTGCCTTGTGTTATTCTATGTAATAAGGTAGACCTCACGGCTGACCGAAACATTACTAATGCAAAATGTTCGGAATTATCCAATCAACTAGGTTATCCACTTTTCCAGACTTCCGCCAAGTCAGGAGAAAACGTTCACGCTGCTTTTGAACAAATCGCCCTCATGTGTTTTGGAGGCGATAAAGAAAAGAAGTAATCTAAAAAAAAGAAAAAATAAAATTTATTCTTCGCGTAATTTTCGTCGAAGAACCTTCCCGACCATCGTCGTGGGAATCTCTTCTTTGATTTCAATGATTCGCGGCCACTTATACCCTGCAATGTTTTCTTTTGCCCACTCTTTGATATCATCTACAGTGACTTTTCCAACGAACTCATCCTTTAAAGAGACAACTGCTTTAATGGTCTCTTCTCCACTTTCTACCTTCACACCTATGACGCCCACTTCATCGATGGGTTCATACATGTAAAGGAGATCTTCTACCTCACGTGGGTATACGCTATGTCCCTTGTACTTAATCATGTCCTTCAATCGATCCTTTATGTGCAAATATCCTTCATCATCGATGTAGCCAATGTCACCCGTCCGGAGCCACCCATCAATAATGGTATCTTTCGTCGCCTGTTCTCGCTGGTAATAGCCTAACATGACCTGTGGACCTTTGATGCAGATTTCTCCATGGGTTGCGATGTCATCATCCTTTCCAGGTTGCGGAATGGGCTGCATGGAATCCGGATTGATTATTTTACAGTCCGTGTTTGGGAAAGCAAATCCCACGGTTCCGATTTTCCGTCTGCCCTCAAGAGGGTTAGCGTGGGTCACAGGAGATGCTTCAGTTAATCCGAAGCCCTCAACAATTTTAGCCCCTGTTAATGATTCAAATTTATTCTGTACTTCCTCGGCTAATGGGCCCGCACCCGATAGCGCATATTTGACAGAACTCAGATCAAAAGAATCGACTTTTGGATGATTATTTATGCGATTGAATAACGCATTAACACCCGCAAAAAGCGTCCCTTTCTCTTCTGCGATCTCGTCCATTAAACCAGGAATGTCTCTCGGATTTGGAATAAGTATCATTTTTCCGCCTGCTTTTATCGCTACAGCCATCATGGTAGTTAGTCCAAAGATATGAGAAAGTGGTAATGCACATACAGTGGCTTCTTCACCAGCTTTCACGCCAGGCAACCAAGATTCACATTGATAGCAGTTTGCCACAATATTATATTGTGATAGCATCGCACCTTTTGGCAATCCTGTCGTGCCGCCAGTATATTGTAAGACCGCTAAATCCTTTTTGGTATGAAACTTCACTTCTTTAGGATTAGGATCACTTTTCAAGAGATCTTGAAATCTTGCAAATAGCGGTCCTTTTGGCCAAAACCACATTCGCGGTATTTTTCCGATTAAGGCACCAATGATTCCAATAGCCTTACCGAGATATTCCGCAAGACCCGTTAAAATGATCTTTTCAACCGTGGGAATCTTATTTTCATCCACTAATTTTTTCACTTCTTCTTTATAAAATGCATCCATGATAACGAGCATTTTGGCTCCCGAGTTGTTGATTTGGTGCTGAATTTCTGCCGCCTTTTGTAAGGGCACGATAGGGCTAACAACGCCTCCAGCTCGCATGACTCCGAAGAAAGCTATCACGTATTGGGGAATATTTGGCATATTAACGCAAACACGATCGCCCTTCTGAAGACCAAGATCCTGAAGTCCCTTTGCGAAACGATTGACTTTATCATTAAGCCACCCATAGGTCCATTCTTTTCCATGAAACGCCATTGCTAGAAACTCCGGATTATTTTTTGCTTGTTCATCCAACATGTCATCAACAGAAATGTTATCGGGGATGTCTAAGTTCTTAGGAACTCCTTCTGGCCAATATTTATACCAAAGTTTTTCACTCATAATCTCACCTTAACCTTCTCTTACTCAATCTATTTGCTAAATTACTGCAGTAAGAATTATGAAAGTTATTTTTGAATAGGGTAACTATTTTAAAAAAGGTTTGTTTTTTTAAAAATAGCAGAAATTCTGGAAGGTGTGAATGGTGATAATAATTAAGATAGATAAAATCGAGGATTTTGTAACGTTCCTCGATAGACGTCTGGGAAATGAAATATTTTATGAAACCGGTCCAACGGCAGATTTAGGTACTCGCGCAATTCTATGCTATTTAGCAAAAATTGATGGGATTACCGTCATTTACCAAGGAGAACTCACCTTCCCTAACGTGCGAGATGATGTTGCAATCAAAAAGAAATTAGACGAATTTAAATTCGAAAATATACGTCTTATTCCTGGCAAGATACGTGAAATTGTAATGTCAATTTCGTAGGTCTAAGATTACATTTCTGGAAGGAGACGCGACCGAAGCTCTTTCTCCCCTTTTTTAGCATCCGCTAATTTTCCCTCTAACAAATGATTTAATAGCGTCCCTAAATCCGAGATCAAGCCTTCTTTAATGTTGGCTTCTCTCTTGTACCGTACAATCTTTTCGTTCGTCACCTGCATTATGCTAATGACCTTCTTTGCTGAAGCCATAATTTCCATAATCTCCTGATTCCATAGCCTCTCCAATTGCAGGATTGTTAGAACAAAATCCTCTTCGGCTGCTTTTGAAAAAAGACGAATGCTCTCTTGTATTTCTTCAACCGTGGTGCTTTCATTAATCATTTGTTCCAAACTGGCTTCTAAATTGCTCAGGGAGTTTAATGCGTTTTTTCTCAGTAAAAAGTACTTCTTTAGAGGCTTGATTCCCTGTTCTACCTTCTTCATGTCTTCTTCTATGACATTAATGACGGTTTCTACCTGTTTTCTGAGCTCATCATGCAATAATATCGAAGTGCTTCGTAGCCTTACTCCACTAAAATCCTTCTCCACCAAAAAAACTAATTCCAAAATTTTACTTAAGGCTTCAATTGTCTCGGAAAACTTCTCTTCAGCCATCAACAGCCCTTCTATTCATTTTGAATTGACGGGTTTATATTTTCATATCTATTTGAGGTTTTATAAATTAATTTATTAGTTTATTGTATTTCTAATAATAGCAGATGGAAGAAAAAAGAAAAAATTAAGGATCTTCGATTCCGCGTTCCGTAATTCCGAAGATAGCTTCACCTTCGGGCAAGCAAGGGCTATCTATCAAACGAGCTACCCGTTTTTCACCCTTTGATTTCCGTAAATATATCCGATATGTCGATGAGTGCGCAAGCACGTGTCCCCCTACTGGTCTTGTTGGATCGCCAAAAAATACTCCCGGAGAATCCATGACTTGATTTGTAATGAAAACTATCACGTTATAGGCTTCAGCAATCTGCAGCAATTTATGAACAAATTTATTTAATTTTTGTTGCCGCTCACTTAAAGTCCCTCGTCCAATATATTCAGCTCTAAAGTGGCTCATCACGGAATCAACGATGACTAGCTTGATGTGTTTCTCTCGTATTAATTTTACAGAGTTGTCAATAATGACCATTTGATGCGAACTATTGTATGCTCGAGCATACAACACATTTTTTAAAAGTTCATTTCCATCTAAATTATAACGTGCAGCCATTTGGAGCAGGCGTTCGGGTCGGAAAGTTCCCTCGGAATCAATATATAAGGCGTTTCCTTCCAGTCCTCCTTGGTCATGCGGTAATTGAACGGTCACACATAACTGATGGGCAATTTGTGTTTTTCCAGTTCGGAATTCTCCATAAACTTCTACAATGGCACGAGTTTCAAGCCCACCACCGACCATCGCGTCCAATTTTTCACTTCCTGTCGTTAATAGCTTGACTTCCTTGCGCTGATTTAATATGTGCTCTGCAGTCGTGAAACCGATATTCAATTTGCTGCGTGCCGAAAAGATTATTTTCTGAGCCGTTGCCTCACCAACGCCAGTCGCTGCTGAAAGTTCTTTTGGAGAGGCTACAGCAAGCGCTTCATATGTAGCGAAACCTGCTTCACTTAACTTTTCAGCTATTGTTGGTCCCACTCCAGGCAAATCTTCTAAATTTACTTCTGGCTCTTGTTCTAGCTCATCAGTTTTATTAGATGCCTCAAGATCTTCTTCTACTTCATTAATTTCCTCTACCTTTACCTTCCTAGTTTTCGTCGAATTTTTTGCCATTTCAATCACTAATCATACTCCGAAATTGTGCTTTATGTAGTTCTAGAGAGCTTGAGATAAGTAATCAATTTAAAAAGAGCAGCGATTATTGTAATTTTGCAAGATTTAGCCTGAGTTGCTGGGCTCCTATTTTTGAGAATGCGCAAAGATGGGTGCTTAAAAAAGAATTTTAAATTTTTGAAGATAAGAACTGTTCTTCTAAAAAATACATGAGAATTTAGTTGTAATTTTTAAAAAATTTCAAATTTTACTAGCTTTTCTTTATAAAAACCCGGAACAAGCTTAAAGAAGCATTTTCTGAGTAGATTCTAATTGTAGCAGAAAATTGGTGTTGCTAATATGAAATTAATCACGGTAAATATTCCAAAAGCGTACTTGGAGGACCTCGAGGAATTAGTAAAGATCGGCATGTATAGCTCTCGGAGTGAAGCCATTAGAATTGCGGTTCGCGATTTGATTTGGGATGAGTACTGGGACCAATCGAGCTAAAAACTAACCGACTATCGTTAATTCTCTCTTTTTTTTTTTCTTTCATAATAAAAAATAGATGCCTTAATATCGCTTAGGCCGTTTTTCAGGCTGAGCTGTAGATACTAATTCATCCCGTTTCTGTTCCATGGCGTCCTTAGGCGTGCACCATTGGACATTTCCTCCCTCATCGGAGAATAATTCGCCAACGAAGCCATAACCATAAACGCCATCCTCCTCTACAGCCGTAAAATCAATTTGAAATCTAATTGCTTGCGCCCCATCTTCAAGCTCAACAAGACTGGCGCAGCAAGGGACATATCCTGAACCTCGCTCACCCATCAAAAATTTAGTAATTTTCCAATCGATTTCCTCGGCAACTTGACCTGATTCGTGTATTACTTTTGCCACTTTTGGTGGAACCATGATATTTTCCTCTCATTACAGGTTTTAAAGAGAAATATTTATGTTTATAGTTTCTAAGGTCTAACTAATAAATAATCTTTTCTATTCACTGATAAAAAAAGATTTAAGTTTTGGGAATTTCTAATGGCGGAAATGAAATATAACACCGTGATCTTCGATTTAGGCTTTACTCTCTTCACTTTTGAGAATTTCACGCTAAAACGATATTTTGCGACCTTAAACAAGGGATTGGATCAACTAACGAGCTTTTTAATGAAGAAAAATATCATGATAGATTCAATATTATTCAAAAAGAAATTTAAAAAATTCAGGAACCGAAATCTTCAGTTGTCATTAATGAATTATAAAGAATCCACAACTTTAGATACTTTAAATCAAACATTTGAATCTCTCAATCTTCCGAAACTAAATCCAAAAGAAGCACATGAAGCAATTATGGTTTATCATTCTACAGAAGGGAAGTTTTGGAAACTCAGACCTTTCTCTAAACCCCTATTAGAACAGCTTCAGACACAAAAATTTAAAATAGGATTACTCTCGAATGCGCCCTACCATGAAGGGATTAAATTTCTCTTAGATTCTACCGACTTAACACAATATTTCAATGTCATTGCGACTTCAGCACAAATCGGCTACTGTAAACCGGACAAACGTACTTTTGAATACATTTTAAATAAAATTCAAAGTAATCCACAACAATCCATCATGATCGGAGATGATTTAAAAAATGATATTTACGGCGCCAAACGGCTAGGAATGCGCGCAATACGAGTAAAAAGAGATTTTGCAATTACACCAAATGAGGATGTAAATGTTGTTCCTGACGAAGAAATTTCAGACCTGGAGGAAGTATTGCCAATAATTCATAAATGGAATGATAGGTGATCTGATAAAAGACTATTATTAATTAGTTAAACTTAATTATCGTTTTTCTCTTATTTTACATTTTATAACCTATATCTATCTAGTAAGATTTTTTATAAGGAGAATCATATTCATAATTAAGGACAGTAATAGAAGAGTTAAAAAATAGAATAGTGAGGCGTACGGGAAGAAAAACAACAGTAATAGAAGATTAAGGACAGTAATAGAAGAGCAAGGGAGTGCAAGTTTTTAAATGTCGAGTGTGCGGGATACTTTCGAGCGGAATGTTGAGGGATTGAATGATCTATTCCTCCAATATAAAATGGAAATCGAAAACGCGATTTCGAATATGCTGAACACGGGCAATTACGAAGATGCATTGAAATACATCGATCAAAAGATATTTAACGTGATTCTTGAATTTGGGAAACGAAAAAATAGCGTGAGTCAAATACTACAAACAAAATTAAAACTCTCCTTTGACGATAAGAATCAGGGAGTTATAGCCGAATGGGAGGACGCGATATCAAACGTGATATCTAAGATAGAAATGTTAGGATCAACTCTTAAAGAAGATGTAAGCAAAACAGTCACCGAAACGGTCCGAATTCCCGCTATTGGGCAATTTTTAATAGATGCGGCAAATAGAAAGGCCTTTACTCGTTTGACATTTGATTTTATAGCAAAAAAGTTGGACGTGCCCGTGAATAAAATTGAAGAAGTTGCTGAAAACTTGATATTTGAGGGGAAACTCCCAGCTAAAATGGATTTGGTTTCTGGGACACTCATATTCGCGGATGTCATCGAAAAAACGGAAGCTCCAGTTGCTGGTCCAACTTCACCAATCCAACCAGCTCCTTCAATTTCACCTGCTCCAAAACCTCCATCCCTCTCAAAAGTTCCATCCCCAGAAGAAGGTCCTCAACCCATTGAACTTGATACTCCCATTGATGGCCCTCAACCAATAGATTTATCCTTGGAACCACCTGAACCTGACATCACTGAAAACATGTTGGAAACCCCCCCAGATAGCATTGAATTCCCTCCTGATGTAGATTTTTCTGAAACAATCGATCTCGCCTCCCCGACTGCTCCTGACTCTCCTCCAGTCCAGACCCCTCCACAGGTTGAAGAAAGTAAAATCGCGACTCCTGGAATGTCTGACGAAGAAAAGGAAGCCCGGACCATAATCTCGTTTTTCAAATCTTCTGTTTCGGAATTGAGTGAAGAGGATAAAGCAGAAGCCAGACGAATACGAGAAGAAAAAAGGAAAAAACTAATGGCTAAAAAGAAAAAGAAAGAAGAAAAAGAAAAAAAGAAAAAAAGTGAAGCTCCCACCCCTCTCGATTTAAAAGGTGAACCAGCTGGGGATGTTTCAGCCGCGCGAGCTGATCTGCAAAGCCTTATTGCACCGAAACCCGAAGTGAAAGCTGGTACGGGAGTAACGTGTATTATATGTAACAACCCAATCTCCAAAAAGGATCCGACTGTGATTCCCTGCCCTCATGCGTGCGGTGCCCATGCCCATAAAAAAGAATTGCTTGACAAGGGATATTGCCCTAACTGCAA
Source organism: Candidatus Helarchaeota archaeon (assembly GCA_013375455.1). Next base: position 14,909 of record JABXJT010000001.1, read on the forward strand.
CGAAGAAGTCACGGAATCTGATATAGAGTTTAGCTCGCTTCTCTAATCCTATATTTTTTCATGCCCTGCTTCAATTGTGCGAATCCAAATATCTGGGATGAACTTCTTAGCAATTAAACCGAGTTTTATAAGATGATCATGATCTGTGGCAGGGAGTTTTGAAAAATCTTTTCTTAATGTACCTCCACTTGCGAGGAACTGTTGAAGAATATGACGCCCAACGTTAAATTCTTTGAGTTTTCTAACGATTTGTTCAATATCTTCTTCTGTATCATTAATAGTTGGGACAACAGTTGTTCGCGTTTCAAATTGAGTGGTGGAATTTGCTAGAAGCTCCAGCGTCTGTTTAACCCGTGTTACGGCTTCTTCACCCAGTTTGGGTTTGCCGATCATTCTTCCGTACTTTTCAGGGATTAAGGGTGCTTTAATATCGAGTGCAACATAGTCTATTAAATTAGAAGAAAGCAATTTCTCAAGGCGCATCGGAAAAAAGCCATTCGTATCGATTTTATTTAATAAACCAAGATTGCGAGTTTGTTTAAGCAACTCAGTAAGTCCCTCAATTTGGAGTGTTGGTTCCCCTCCAGTTACACAAACCCCTGTAATGAACTTTTTATTCCGTGCCATTTGTTGAACGATAGTTTCAACACTCACGGTTTCACAATCTTCCATTCGAACTAATCTCCAATTTTGACAAAAGGGACACTCGAATGAGCACTGACAAAAGGGTATTACTGAGACGAGCTCCCCAGGATAATCGATGGTCGAATGTTCTATTATTTCCCCTATCAGTAAATCCAAAATAACTCGCCTTACAATATAGAAATGGTTTATATGTGAATTGTCACTCTCCAACACTCATGGCAAGGAGATCTAATATATCGATCACTTCAATATCGCTTTTTTCTAAGGAATCAGCGGCATCTTTTAAATTATTGATACAGAATGGACACGCCGTGACAATTGTTTTTACACCGAGTTCCTTCGCCTCTAGAATGCGATCCTGCGCAATTTCAATGGCCATTTGAGGGTAAGCTGATTTTACGCCTCCCCCAGCTCCACAGCACAGTGCATTTTCTCTATTCCGCTTCATTTCCACAAATTCAATTCCAGGAATTTGCTTCAGTAACTCACGAGGCGCCTCATAAATGTTTGAATGACGCCCCAAATGACAGGGATCATGGTAGGTGACTTTTTTATTAATGGGTTTGGTAAATTTAAGTTTTCCTTGATTGACGAGGTCAAGAAAGAATTCAGTTGCATGATAGACCTTAAAAGGAAGGGGCCCAATAATTTCAGGATAATCAACGTTAAAAGTTCTATAACATCCTGAACAATGAATCACCACGTTTTTTGCTCCCGCCTTTTGAATTCTTTTAACATTGTGGGTGGCTAATTCCTCCGCAATTTTTAAGTGACCTGTCCTTAGGGCAACCGATCCACAACACCATTCATCAGGATGCAATATCGTATAATTGACTCCCGAGGCATCGAGGATTTCGACCATTTCCTTGGCATGCTGTGGAAGGCGATAAGGTTCCGTGCATCCCATATAATATACTGTCTCGGCTTTCTCGGGGAATTCTCTCCCTTCAAGCCATTTAGCGCGATCCTCATGCTTTTCGAAGTATGGGTTGTGCTCATCTTGAATGGATTGGACCAACTCATTATGGCGTGGAATTCCGAATCCCGCATCCACGAGATCTGCACGAAAAGCTTCCCACACTTTAACATGATCGATGAAGTTACAGATGAACCAGTTGATATTCTCATCGTAGGATTGATGACATATGGAATGACACGACCCACAAGTATTGCATTGAAACCAAACATGTGCCAACTCTTCACTTGGTTCTAGGGTCCCCTCCAATATGCCAGAAAGGACACGTAATTTTCCCCGTGCATGGTAGGGCTCAAATCCTGGGGAATGCTCATACGCTGGGCATACTCCAAAGCGCCCCACGGCCGTTCGGAAGCCAATCCGACAATCACCGATTCCGGAACAACTCATTATCATGTCTTTCAATTTTTTGATACGTTTAAATTTCTCAGATTCCACCATTATTGCCCACCTCCAAGGTAGAATTTTCCGGGGGAGATGATTCCGTTCGGATCCAAGGCGTGTTTCACTGCTTTCATGAAATTATAATAGGGATCTAAAAATGCATTTGCATCTATTAGAGCTCGTGAAAAGTACATACCTGCCATGTATGGCATTCCTCCCGATTTAATAACCATCTCCAAGTTCGATTTCAACAATTGTTCGTTGATCTCCCCGTATTCTGGGTTATTCCAAACAATTAGCCCTGAATCCAATTCGACAGTTGTATGATCACAAAGTAATGCAGATCCCAGGCCTTGAACGGCTTTTACCTTCACCATTAACTCCTGCTTTTCGGCTTCCCATTGTGTCAATACATCCATCATTTTAGGAATTTGGTGAATAGGCACATGATGTTCAGAGGATTGGGGAATCGATCCCGGTCCAGCTAACCCCCAAAACCCATGATATATTTGCCAATGCCCATTTTTTTCATAGTGCCATTTTGCTATATTCCCCTCTTCAATCTCGGTACCCAACATTTCTACCCCCTTATTTTGCAATGCCAGTTCATTTAATTTCTTCACGTTCTGTTCCAACTCTGCTTCGGAATCGGCTTCACACGTGTAGAAAAAAACATCTCTTCCCTTTGGATTGGACTCTTCAAAGAGTTTGAATACTGAAAACTCCTTTACAAACAATAAACGCATCCCCCCTTGTATTACGAGTTCCGGCAACCAATACGCATCATACAGACCCAAATCCCCATTTTTCCGATAATCCATCAAAATTTGGGTTATTGTTTTTACGGTTCTTTTCTTTACCGTAAAGGTTCTATAGGATCTAAATTCGGGTTTTGGATAGACAAGTAGTGTTGCTTCAGCTTTTATACCCATGATACCCTGGTCGCCTAGAAATAGACTAGTTAGATCAGGACCAAGGCCCCACCGACTAAATGGTTCTTTAATGTATTTTGAGGCTCCGGAACCTGTTGTAATAATATCTCCATTAGCAAGAACGACTTTTAACCCCACACAATGTCGTGTCACAGCACCGTATTTTGCTGCACCGCCTCCTCCAACTGAGTGATGCGATAAACTCCCACCAATAACCGCAGACATTCCTGAACCAGGTCCTAAGGTACCTGTATAAAACCCTTGCTGAAACAGAAAGTCATTTAATTGTGCCCACGTGATTCCGCATTGTACCGTTATAGTCATGGTATTTTCGTTAAAATTCAAAATATTGTCCATTCGAGTCATATCAATGACGATACCACCCGATTTTAAGGGCAATACACCCCCATAAAATCCTGCACCACCCCCACGAGGTATGACTGAAATTTTTTCAGCGTTTGCATATTTTAAGATTTCTGAAATTTCTTCTACTGATTTTGGACGCACCACCAAGTCTGGACGTTTATCTCTAAATCCACCGGCAATTTGCTTACTGTAACTTTGCAAAACAAAATCCGCATCTGATGCATACTCAGAACCTACAATTTCTTTAATTCTATTAATAACTTTCAATTCAATTATCTCCTTTCAAATAAAAATTTAAAAATAGTTTGTTCAAAAATCCCATTCGATAACAATCGTCTTCCTATTATTTGAATCAATATTCTCACGTGCATGGTATAAAAGCCCACATTTTAAACAGGTCACTTGAAAACGAATATTATTCTTTTTAAAATTCACAATTTTTGGGTTGACATCTAAACTATTGCATCTGGGGCATCCGTCAAATTCAATCAGCTCCGGATACCCTTGATAACTTCGGACTTTACTGGGTATGTCCACTTCTTTCTCTGGCATTGTTCTTAACTCGATAAACGGGAATTAGGTTGTCATTATAACTTATACACATGGTTTATTATATGTAATTATGACATGAAAACTATGGGTTTTTAGAAAAAAAAGTAATGGTTAAGGAGATATTTAGGACTGCCTGACCTGAATGTAATCTAGGATTTTCTTGATATCTGATAATCGACGGTTAATCCTTGGAACACAATCCATGATTTCTGATACTTCTCCAGTTTCCGTTTTCATTATGAGCTTCGCACAGAAGGGTGGCATGATTCGTTCAAATACATCTTCGGTTTTCTTTTCAAAATGGCACCCTGGGGCAGGATATCGCCGTTCATCCGCCAAGATCCCGACATGGTACGAAACCTGCTGGTGCGTGATCTCAAGATAATTGAACCGCCGCGATACCCATAGGAGAAGGTATATTATCGTGAATATCATTGATATGACAAGGTATAATAAAGGTGGAATCGGAAGATTTGGTGGCACAATGTATAATGGTATGACGTTAGTCAAAACCAGTCCAACGAAAACGAAGATGAGGATTAGGATTGCTAAAAACTTTCCCGCAGCGAACTCGAATGACACGACAAATAGATTAAAGGTTAATATTATAATCCAGACCCATGGTAACCAGTCAAGTGCAAGAAAATTAGCCTCGCCCATAATCATTGATAGTATCCAAAATGCCCACGATACAACCCAAGTCGGCCAAAGAAAGATAATTTTAGGGTAACTCGTGACGTGAACGATGCTCGGAATGTCTTCAGCGGGTTCTTTTACACCACTCATAGTCTTTTCACTTTATTTCGTTTATATGTAAAAATTAACTTGTAGTATCCCTTTATAAGCTACTAGTTAATAAACTTTTATTTTCAATACAGAATTTATAGAATCAAGATAATTGGAAAATTAGAAAAAAATGGGTGAAAAATCGTGTTTATCTTCTCAAAAGAACAAAAAGTATTCACGATTGGGAAAGTTCAGATTGGGGGTCAACCCGGCCAAAATCCGCCAGCGTTAATTGGCTCGATCTTCTACAATTCTCATAAGATCGTTGAAAATGAACAAAAAGGACTTTTTAATAAGCAGCAAGCTGAATCACTTATAAATATTCAAGATGAATGGGCAGAAAAAACCGGGATCCCTGCAATTCTTGATGTAGTGGGTGATTATCCAGAAGCTTTGATTCGTTATATTGAATTTGTTGCTTCCACCACGGATACACCGCTCCTGATGGACGGCGTGACCGCGAGCGTTCGCATTTCCGTCTGCAAACACCTGAAAGAAATTGGATTAACGAAGGGTATAATTTACAATTCAATCGATTTTCACTCCGATGATGTCGAACTCGTTGCCATAAAGGATGCGGGACTAGAACAGGCGGTGCTACTTACATACGGTCCTCGCTTCATTTGGCCAAAAGACAAATTGAAATTGATTGCAGGCGAAATTGAAGGAAAGAATCTCCTTGAAAAAGCTAAAGAAGCAGGCGTGGATAAAGTCATTATCGATACCGCTGTTTTAGATGTACCATCGATCGGAATATCGGCGCGAGCGATTTATCTTGTAAAAGAAGAATTAGGATTGCCTGCAGGAACTGCGCCATGCAATGCCATTTACATCTGGTCGAAGGGTAAAGAGTTTAACGCTATTAAAAATTCTATTATTTCTACGAGTGCAATGATTCACACCCTAGGAGCTGACTTTATATTATATGGGTCCATTGCAAACGCCCCTCTAATATTTCCCGCAACAGCTATAGTAGAATCCTGTATTGCATATAATAATCGCCGCGAATTTAAAATCCGACCTGGGAAAGGGCATCCCATTACTAAAATATTCTGAAAGAAGACTTAAATGTAGTAGAATTATTTCACATTTCCACGACAATGCTTACAAAGTTCACCTTGTCTCCATTCAAAAATGCTTATAGGCGAGTTACATTTTTTGCAAGTAAATCGAGGAATATATGAATCAAAATCCGTTGCCATTCATCCACAACTCTGCTCATGCTTCTTTCAATTCAATACTATAGTCTTAATATCCAACGCGATTTAAAAAGGCAAAAGACACCACATTAAAATTGATTTTGTGCATTTGATCCAGGCTTTCACTCTCAAATTCTATTTTACAATTTCAATTACTCGACAAAAAAATGAGGACCGATGCGACTAAAAATTCACACAGATTCCTAATTCATTAAAGTGGATCTTCCTTAGTAGCGACGTTAAGATAATTCTTTCTCTAATTCTTCCAAATCGTTAATAATTTTAGATAATTTTTGCTCCAAATAATAATCTTGAATCTCTTTGAATACCTCATCCGATTCTCTTTGCTTAAAATATAGTAAGGCAGTTTTCAACTCATTTAAAGCTAGATCGAAATAATTCATTTCATCAGGGATTCCACCCTCGGGAAGGGAAAATGAGGGAGGATTTTCCAATTTAATGGTAGGTGATAATTGTTGAACGAGAATATGAAGCCCACTTATAGGATGTTCAAATTTATGACGCATGGGCAGTAAATGTTTAGGCATCTCTTTGAGAAAGCGTTGCAAATAAATTATTGTTCTTGCTATTCTCGCTCGAATGATGTCTTTTAATACTTTACGTTCTAAGGCCATTCATCGTCTCCTATTTAGTGAAAATGGAATACTTCCGTGGGCTCTTTGACGAGTTTTGCCATAATGTCGCTATATTCAATGAGCTCAAGATTCTTTAAAGCCCGCACTTTATCTTCTGCAGGAGGTCGCGACACTGAATATATATGAAGTTGATCCGGACGAATTTCGTTCACTGCCTCGGAAATCGCCGTAACATTTTCTTTTGTCGCATTGCTTTTGAGCGAAGTGGGTGCCCGAACTTTATATAACAACGTTTGAATGTAGAGTTTTTTACCTGCTTTCATTTCAGATTTCAATAATTTCAAATTCTTGATGATTTCTGGCAAACTCGGAACGGAAAAATGGGGATTATTGGTGGAATTAAAGATTTGTTGCGTTCCAGCATCTAATTTCGCGATCACAATATCAAAATTCTGGAGGACTTTTCTGATTTCTGGAAAGCCCAAGGTTGATGAATTGGTAAGGATGGTAATTGGAACCTTTTTAATTCCTACTTCAAATCGAAGTTTCCGGGTAAGGTCAAATACTATGTTAAGATCTTTATTTAATGTTGGCTCTCCATTATAACCGAAAGAAATTGCATCGATGTAAGCCGCACCTTCAACTAATTTATCCTGCAATTCAGCTTTAAAATCTTCTTTGAACCGTGGTGGAACTTCATATCTATATTTAGTACTAACATATCCTTTCAAACTTGTTTTCCCTATTTCACAGTAAACACAATTATAGGTACACGTCTTTAATTTGGGCACTACATCAATTCCCAACGACCAACCTAATCTCCTACTTCGGACGGGGCCATAAGTATACTTCATCACGTTTTCTCTCCTGAATTGCTCGGGAACCCCTCGACATCATCAACATTACTTCGATGAATTCCGGAAAGATCCTTCAAGATTTCATTCGAACTGTATCTCAAAAATTTATAAAAATATGTAAAAAGTTCTAAAAATCTACAACATAAAATGCGCAAATTGGACAAATGCGCAAACCGTTCCCAAGGGTTTAAATAGGAGGGGTACGTTTACCTACACAACCACACCATTTTCTCTTGGTGAGGTGCGCATTACTCAAAGAACACGTGAGGTTCAGGATTTATTTCGAATTGGCATAGAAATTTATAAATTTTTATAACTAATTTGAAGGTTATCCTTTACGATGCTTAAATAATATCATTGAACTACCACTGCCTAAAGGTAGGTGGATTCCTCCTTCCTTGACCACTGCCCGCTAATGCAGGTCTTGCACGATCTCCAGAGGCGTGACTTCCCGTGGTTCCCACGGTAGAATCATTTCGCAAATGATGATCATACTTTTATCCATTCTCCTATATAACATTGAGAGACACCTGAAAGTATTATAGGTAGCAAAAGGAAAATCCTGACACGCCACTACTTTCCCTTCATTCTTAACTCATCCACTCCCTAAAGAAAGTGGCTTTCAATAATATCAGTAAATTCGAAAATAAAAAAAGGAATGTCAATTTAAAAGAGTTCTAAAAATCCATGATAAAAAGAAGTTAGGCGGGAGTTTCGGCTTTTAATTTCTTACCGATTTCCAACCCTCGCTCAAAAGCCTGGAGATTTATGTCTATGAACTTTGAAGGGACAAAATTTTTGACACAAATTCTGCCAGATTCTTCCGTAATCAATCCCGTAATCCCAATGAACGCACCGAACATGATTGAATTTTGGGTCACCGGCATTTTCAATTCTTCAGTAGCGATTTGGTTGGCAGGGACTGGAAACTTTTGGGCTTTCACTCTGAACCGTTTCTCACGGACAGTAAGTGGATCAAATATAGCAATGCCATCTTTTTTTACATTAGATTTATAAGTTTGAGCCGCTTGTTGAGAAAAGACCATTAAAACGTCCACTGGAACGATCGCTCGTGGATAATCTATCATATCTTCATCAGATATTACAACTTCTGCCCAGCATGCACCGCCACGAGCTTGAGCGCCATAAGCCTCTGTTTGTGTTGCTGTTATCCCTTTTTGGTGGAGAATTGCGGCAGCTGCAATCATTTTACTCAAGGTAATTACGCCTTGCCCACCATAACCTGCAATCTTAATTTCAGTTCGCGTCATTTCTTTGTCCTCCGTACGCGTTCGATTAATTCAATGTATTTCTCACTGAGCTCTTTTCTAGGAGTCTCCTTAAATTCACCGATAACAAATTTCCCTTTGAGATCTTCTTCAGAGAGCCCTTTTGCTTTTTCGATTGTAATTGAATTTCCTTTGATCCAATTGAAAACATCGACAGGTTCAGCCATGTCATTCTTTCGTCCAAAGTAAGTGGGGCATTGACTCACCATGTCAATGAAGCTGAATCCTTTCCATTTAATGGCTTTTTTAACTGACTTGATGAATTGCCTAGGATGTGCTGTTGTCCATCGGGCCACATATGATGCTCCTGCTGTTATTGCTAATTGAACTGCGTCAAATTCTTCTTCTAGAAAACCATAAGGTGCGGTTGTGGCGTTCATTCCAATTGGTGTAGTGGGTGCCGCTTGACCACCTGTCATACCATAAGTATTATTATGAAGCATGATAAGAACCATGCCGATATTTCGGCGACACGCATGTACAAAATGATTCGTTCCTAATGCAAGATTATCTCCATCTCCTGCCAAACAGATGGGCGTAACATCTGGATTCGCTAATTTAATTCCTGTAGCGACCGCTAATGTACGTCCATGAAGTGTCATCCATATACGTCCCGGCAGTATGAGGGGAATGATACTATAGCAACCTACACCCACTATAAAGGGATATTTGGTCTCATCAAGGTTTTCATCTTTAAAGACACGATTCATGTGCTGCCCAATCGCTCCGTAGCCACAGCCCCGACAGAATAAATGAAATGCCATTCCAAAGTTGCGTCCAGTGAAGGATACTGATTCATATGGGTGTTTAGGGTTTTCAGCCTTATACGCGGGTAATGGGGTACCCATCTAGTTCACAACCTCCTTAATTTTATCTAATAATTCTTTCGGTTCGTGTAGTCGCGAGATCACGGGGAAAGGCGTCACTAACGTGCCGTCTTCGACTGCCGCTTCTACCCACACTAAGATTTGCCCTAAATTAATTTCTGGAACAATTAATCTCTTGACTTTTTGACTCAACTCGTTCACTGCTTTTCGTGCAAAGGGCCAAACCGTGACCAATCTGAATAAACCTGCTTTGATACCCTCCTTTCTAGCTATTTTCACTGACCGGAGTGCCGTGCGAAAAGGGAGTCCGTATGTTATTAGGGCAACGTCCGCATCATCAGTCCAATACTCTTCAACTTTTACGATCTTTTCTTCATTATCTGTAATTTTTTTATTGATCCAATTAACCATGTTCGCTGAGACAAACTGCTCTTCAGTGGGAATGGATTGGGGCGAGTGGGTCACCGCTGGCAACCAACCCGTTGGCGGCCAATAGTCCGTGGCGATGTTGGGCGGGATGCTTATTTTGTGTTCGCCCGTTTTTCTATCAGCGAACGTGAACGGAACGTATTTTTGCCGAGGGAGCGGCTTCCCTTCATCATCATAAGCCACGTATTTCCGGGGAACGACGCGCTTTTGTATTTCGTCTAAAGGGGGCACCTTGACTTCTTCGTGGATATGTCCGAGCCACGAATCGGAAAAAATTATACTTGGAGTTCGCCATGTCTCTGCTGCATTAAAGGCTTCGATAGTCAAATCAAATAATTCTTGGCTTGAGCTGGGTGCGAATGCGATCACCTGATATTCCCCGTTTCCCCCATAATGTGCTTGGATTATATCACTATGATGGGGGAGGCTCACAATTCCTGCTCCAGGACCTGATCGCTGGACTTCACCTACGACTATAGGCGCTTCTATTCCACCTGCCCAGGACATCGTTTCCTGCATGAGTGAGAATCCAGGTCCAGAGGTTGAAGTCATTGCTTTCAACCCACCTAGGGCTGCACCAACCACGGCTGAGATAGACCCAATTTCATCTTCCATTTGGATAAAGCGTCCGCCTACCTGTGGCAGTCGCAAACTCATCCTTTCAGGGACTTCATTTTGAGGTGTTATGGGATAGCCCGCGAAAAACCGGCAACCCGCCGCAAGAGCCCCTTCAACCATGGCAGTGTTTCCCATCCAAACATAGGAACCTGCAGGCACATCATATTCATATATATGATCTATCATTTTTTCACATCCTTCTTACTTTTGAACCAGTTCTTCGACTGGAACGACATAAATGGCAAAATCTGGACAGACCAATTCACAAGATTGGCAAAAAGAACATTCAACACCCTCTTTAAATTTTGGAGGATATTGCACTTTCGTGTTCAATTCATCAGATTTATCTAAACATTTTTTCGGACATACTTCTATGCATATATGGCATCCTCCACATCGATTTAATTGGAGGAATAATGCCTTCTGCTTTTCATCATTTTGACACAATACTGGAATATTAAAACCTCCTTATTTCGTTACTTCTCGATTCATGTTCGAGGTAACTCATGGAATCTTGAAAAAAGGATGGTAATTAACCTAACCACTTTTTTCGTAAGGTTTTATTAAATTTTTTTCTATAACATTTCAAACAAAATCACACGAAATGGAGAAAATTACGGATCTAAAATTCAACCAGCCCCAAGGCGTTTCTTTTCATTACCTACTTCATGTTCGTAAAACGAAATCCAAAAATATAAATAGTTTAACTTCAAGCTTCGATCATTCATCACAATCTTTACGTTTTGAATTAATTTCTATGTGTGTTTCCAAACAATTGTAAATGGATGATAAATTTTAGGACTTGATTTGAATGAATAAAAGACTTATTTTTGCTTCTATTAAAGAAGGCGTTGCAGCTGGCTTAACCATTGGCCTCGTTGTCATGTTAGTCATTTATAATTTAGGTGGATTACTCTCCCCAGTCGGAGGCGTATGGAACTCATCAAATCAAGCCTATTATCCCAAGTACATGGAGATACATGATTCCTCATTAGATGGTCAAGTCACTGCCTATCGCGATTTACTGGGCATTCCTCACATTTTTACGGAGTCAGAGGCGGATTTTGCATTTGCGATTGGTTATCTCCAAGCCCAGGACCGGTTGTTCTCGATTGATGTTATGCTGCGGTTTGTTCAAGGCCGGGTGGCTGAATTTCTCGGGGAGGATGGGCTTGATGTTGATATAGGATCTCGGCGCATGGGTTTCGGACGCTTAGGGCGACAGATGTGGGCTAATTTACTAAACTCTACAAATCCTGACGCACCTGAACTCGCCTCTCTACTGTGGCGCTTTTGTGATGGGTTAAATCGTTACATCAGTGATATTTCCCCGAATAATTTACCCATGGAATACCTGTACTTGGGGATCCAACCTGAATCTTTTGAGCCTCAAGACCTCTGTAGTTTATTTATCTTTTTTGAGTATATGCTTTCTTTCTCGGGCCACGATTTACAGATTACAAGGTTGGCCGATGGACTCACCAAAGACACGCTTTTTGAACTGATACCAATAGATCCGTATCCGTTTGAGGTGCCAATTATTCCTAATTTTACCGTTCCCGCCGATACTGGGGCCCCACTAGTGAAAGGGCCATCTGAACCGGAGGAGGACTTGTCATTAAAAGCGCTTTTAGCCGGATTAGCTTTGGAGCAGCCGGGACAACTTAAATCTTGGTATGACCAATTTGGCGGTTGTAGTAATAATTGGATAGTCAATGGATCCCTCACTACTTCTGGCTACCCCATTCTCTGTAATGATCCCCACTTAATGCTCATGGTCCCTTCAATTTGGTGGGAATTTCACTATGTAAACACGGCTACGGGCGAATCGTTGTACGGGGTTGCGTTCCCTGGCATGCCCCTCTGTGGAATTGGTACCAACAACATGATTGCGTGGGGCGCTACAATAACCGCTATTGACTGTACCGATTATTATGCTGAAACGCTCCGAAATGGGGATACAGAATATCTCTTTAATGACACTGAATGGCGAAAAATCGAGCAGGTGATCGAAGTAATCCACGTTAAAGGCGAACCGGATTACGGATTGACAGTAAATTGCACCCGTCATAACTATAACCCTGCCGATGACTTTCAATGTCCTATTTATGCTTCTTATAACAATAGCGCAGTTTCAGTGAAATGGACTGGATTTGCTGCAGATCCAGGCATCATGTTTGCCTGGTGGGGAATGGCGCACGCGCGTAATGTAACGATGTTCCAGGACGCCTTACGACACGCTACCGCCCCTGGAATTAATTTTGCGTTTGGAAGCGTTGATGGCGACATAGGAATGTTCCCCACGGCCCGCTACCCCGTTCGGAACGGTTCTGGTCAGCTTAAAGATACTGATGGGTATTTTAAAGGGATTCTCCTCCTCAACGGTTCTACGCACGAGGATGAATGGACGGGATATATTCCATTTGAATGGATCCCCCAAAAAATTAATCCTGATCAAATGTATTTGCAATCCGCAAATCAACGGACGGTGAATACATCCGAATATGACAAATACTACCTAGCATGGCAGCAAGCAGCAGGGTACCGTGGTCGATCAATTGATCGATATTTGAAAAGCGCACCACTACACAGTATCACGGTCGAAGATATGCAGCGACTTCAAGCAGATACCCTTGATGTAGCTGCTAGCGTTTTTATTCCAGAATTACTCAGAGCAGTTAATGCAACTTATGGAAATATCGCGGATCCTCAATTAAATCAAACCGTCGAAATACTTACCGCTTGGAATTTGTCTGGTACTTACGCTGATCGCAATGAAATCGCTCCAACTATTTGGGATAGATTTCAGAAAGAATATATAGATGTGACTTTTAAAGACGAATATATAGCTGCTGGAATCCCGAACGAAATAAAACCTCAGCTAAGTACCCTAGAATACCTTACCTGCTACAATGCAACTTCTATCTGGTTCAATGATACTCGTACCAGCCAAACGGAAAACGCCTCGGACATCATGCTTCGCGCCTTGAATGATACAATCGATTATCTTGAAAATAGATATGGCAACGACATCAACGAGTGGGTTTGGGGTAATATTCACCAAATTGAGATTCAATACCTCGGCTTTGGTGGTTTTGGGGGCATAATCCCTGAATTCGACATCCCGAAATATCCTGCAGACGGCAATGGATGGACGATTAATGTGGCGGGAGGTCACAATGTTCATTCGGGACCGAGCATGCGGATGATCATTGACTTCAATAATCTCGCGCAGAACGATACATATATCGGATATTTAAGCTATCCAGGCGGACAATCTGGCAATCCCCTCTCGCCACACTATCGCGATAACTTCGAATTATGGAGGAATTATCAATACCACTCGATTCTCTTCCCGCAGTCTCTTGACGCCTATCCAACCGATTACATTGAAGCAACGGCGGTGTTTATGCCATGAGTTTGAAAAGAAAAGCGCTCGATTCACTTGGTATCCTGAAGGATATGTTTTTAGATTTCCTAAGACTGTCACACGGCTATGCTTTAGGGATGATCTTTATAATTGGTCTTGGTTTTCTCTTTGAATTAGCTGGGTGGTGGTATTTGATGCTTTTAGCTGGTGGTCTCGGTGGTTTTTTCATGAAAAAAAATGGCCTCCTCTGTTTTGTAATGGGGTTCATCGGGATAGCTTTTGTTTGGTCCTGCTTTTTCATTTATTTCATGATCATTGGTCCTTTATTTGAGTTTACAGTCCTCATTGGATCAATCATGGGATCCTTTCTCTCCTTTTTAGAAACAATGCCGAATCTTATTATCATAATCACCATCGTAATTGGCGGCATGCTTGGCGGCTTAGGCGCCATGAATGGAACATTTATAGCAAAAATTATTTATTATAAAGAAGAACCGAAGGAAGGAGCAAAACTCAAAGCCAAAAAACTTCCTGATAAATAAACGTTATAAAGAAGAACCGAAGGAAGGAATAAAACTCAAAGCCAAAAAACTTCCTGGTAAATAAACGTTAGGTGCATTATTGATGGAGAGATCTGAACTAATTAAATTGTCCATGGGATCAATCGGAATGACGCTAAGTTATAACGTCCTGACGATGAATTTACAAGACTACTTCAGAAAAACTGCCTTTTCGGGAAGTCCAGATCCTTGGCTCCTTGCATATCTCGTATTTACGATTGCATTTGGGGCAGGTGCCTTAACTTTTCTTTTCGCAGGATGGCTCTCTGATAGGACTTATACCCGCTGGGGCAAGAGACGCCCTTATTTTTTATTTGCCATCCCTGGTGCTATCGCGCTTTTTTTATTAGGATTTAACTATGTGCCATTGCCAGTTGCTTCCGCATTTATCCTTCTTTCTTGCTTGGCAATGGTTTATACTATCACCTACAGGCTCATGTACACCTCATATTTTGCCCTTTATCAAGATCTCACGAAACCTGAAGATAGGGTTAAAGCGACGATTACATTTAATCTATTTGGCCTCGTTGGAATTGTGGTAGCAATTGTCATTCCTCTTGCAGAAAATTCCAACACCAATTACATTTTCGTAACGCTTATCTGTGGTGTTGTTTACATTGCAACGGTCATATTCGCTTTAGTCTTCGGTCCAAGGGAGAAATTAGAAGAAATTCAGAAAGAACGTGCACAAAAGATAGAAAACCCTAGTATATTAAGTTCAATTCACGAAACTTTTAAAGATAAAACCTTTAAAAATTATGCGTTTTCTTCCTTTTTCGCTGCTTTCAGTTATTCAATGGTCATGTTTATTCTAAAACCCTTTCTTGAATGGAAAACAGAGCTACGTCCCAATCCAATTCCAATTCCTTTTTTCATACTTCTCGGAAGTCTCCTCCCTGTTGCACTTTTAATATTTTATTTCTGCAGTTACGGTGCAAAACGATGGGGAAAACGAACTTTCTTCGGTCGTACATTAATGGTAGGCTTCCTTACCTTTCCTATCCTCATCTTCTTATCCAATCAAGGGAGCGATATTTCTCTCATAATCCAATTATACATTGTCTCAATCGCTATTTTGTTCGTCATAGTAACTGTCTTAAGTCTACAAAATGCAATCTTGATGGACATCACTCCCAAGGGTAAAGAAGCAACTTATTCTGGGGTCTTCTTCTTTGTAACAGTACTCCCATTTCCTCTTTCCGCCACTCTTGCTGGAGTATTTCTCTCCGTATTCGATTACGACGTCGCTGGTTTTTGGCGTGGTGTTCCTACTGAGGGCGGCGACTTCGCCTATGGGCTTATTGCGTTAATTATGGCAATTTCGCTCTTTATTAGTTGGCTATTTTTACGACGCGTCAAGTATGAGGAAGTAAAGGAACGATAAGGATCTTCGAGTTGTAAGATGTCATCCCCATCTGCTACCTCTAAAAAAGGAGTTCTCGCCGTTATTGCAGCTGGAATCACCTGGGGCACCTCCTTCTTACTCATTGATAACACCGTTGACCAATTGAATCTAGTCTATGCAGGTGCAGGATATGCTATCAGCTTATTTTATCGGCTTTTTTTTGCCTTTCTCTCATCGCTCCTTGTATTCATCGTCCTCAACGTAAAAATGCTCAAGTCGCGGCTCTTCTACTTTAAACGCAAGAACGTGTACATCCTTACACTTTTAAACGTGGGCGGGTATTTTTTCCAATTTTTAGGGGCAGCGTTCACCGAATCGGCCAAGCTAGCGCTACTAGTGAATGCAAACATAATTCTCGTGCCAATATTATCGTATTTGTGGTTGCGTGAGTCAATGAACTATAAAAAAATTAGTGGAATGGTAATTGGGATATTAGGATTGTTTCTAGTTACAACTGGAGGATTTTTTATTACCTTAATGGAGGGGGAATTAATGGGAAATCTCATTAGTATGTGCGGAGGTCTCTGCTGGGCTGTATACATCGTGTTAAGCAGAAAAGTATTGGCTCAAAAGGATACTGAGTACACGCCACTCAATTTATCGCTTACCACTACAGTTCTATCATTCGTATTTTTAATCCCTTTATTTTTTATTTATTATGTTCCCTTCACTTCTGCTCTATCACTCGCCTCATTTCCATGGTGGGAATTAATCTATTTGGGGATTGTTTGCACTACTATTGCATATGCATTTTATTATATCGGCGTAAAATCAGTTAGCGCCACAAAGACGGCCTATATTCTCCTATTAGAAACTGTTATAGGCGTCTTTTTGGGTATTTTCGTGGGTGCTGAAATATTTACCATATTTACCGCAATAGGAGCGGGTTTTGTTTTCTCATCAATCATCATTATTAATATTTCTTAGATTTCTTTTGAATTCTCAGGTTCTCCTCCTGCGGAGAATGCGGTAAGAAGAATAACCCCAAACACGATTATAATAATGCCCACCCATTGCAGGGGAACAACGGGCTCTCTAAAGAGAAAAATCGCAAAGATAGTGGGGAGTGTGATGCTCATCGAGGTGAAGCTGGGAACAACAATCACGGCATCTGCCTTTATGAAGGCAATATTTGTCATTATAAGTGTAGCCCCTGCGAATAAAAACATTATGAAAGTATGGAACTCAAAACCTGGCATCCAAGAAATTCGCTTGGTAAGAGTTTGAAAACACATGAATGCACCAGCAAAACTCCCAAGAATTACCCCTACGGCGCGCCAGTTACTCAACTTAGTATATAACGTTAGAAGTAAGAAAATTCCCATTACCACACTGAGAAAGATAATGAACAACGTGTTATCAAAGTAGAGAGGAATTTCTTCTGGACTCGGCATGAAAATCGTTGTTAGGACCAATCCAACTAAGATGAAAATGATACCATAGGTTTTAATGCGATCAATTGATTCTTTCAGAACAAAATATGAGAAAAAACATAGAATTATGAGTCCCAATCCCTCCATTGGGGCAATAACCGAAATTAAGGCAAACTTTAAAGCTACCCAATGAATGAATAGAAAAGACCCAGTCAAACACAAACCAGCTATCCATATCCATATATTCTTCCCCTTCTCTCCGAGTGTAGTTGCTTTTTTCTGATAACCAACTATAGCGTATTTTTGCAAACCTTTACCTAAATACAAACAGGCAAATGCTATAATTCCTAATATTATTCCTAAAAAGGTTGACATCCAATTGCACCCTTGAGAGTATTCATTACCAAATGTTATAAACACTAATTTTAATCATTTTATATTTGATTACGAGAAATTGTAAAACTGGTAAATTATAGGGTGATGTTTCAATGACAAGCGCGGAAGATAAGGGCTCTTTACCGTACAAAAATACTTCTCTATCCTTTGAAGAACGGGCTCGGGATTTAGTGTCACGCATGACATTGAAAGAAAAAATATCACAGATGATGCATAAAGCTAAAGGCATAAGACGACTTGGGATACCTGCCTATAATTGGTGGAATGAATGCTTGCATGGAGTTGCAAATGCTGGTATTGCCACCGTTTTTCCACAAGCAATAGGAATGGCTGCTACTTTCAATAACGAACTTATTTTTGAGATTGCTAAGATTATTTCCGATGAGGCTCGGGCGAAATATCATGAAGGGCTGAAAAAAGGAACTTATTACGTAAATATTCTTGGTGTTATTGCCTGGTATGTAGGCGCCTCAAATGGTTTGACCTTTTGGAGTCCTAATATAAATATATTCAGAGATCCGCGATGGGGACGCGGACAAGAAACCTATGGCGAGGATCCGTATTTAACTGCAGAGATTGCAAAAGTCTTCGTTAAAGGCCTCCAAGGAGATCACCCAAAGTACTTGAAAGTGGTATCTACACCGAAGCATTTCGCAGTTTACAACGGGCCCGAAAAGGGACGCTTTGCCTTTGATTCTAAAGTAAGTATAAAAGATCTGCGAGAAACATATCTTTACGCATTTAAAGAATGTGTAAAGGAAGCAAAAGCCGTATCAGTGATGGGAGCATATAACCGCCTAAATGGAATTCCTTGCTGTGCAAATAAGTTTTTACTGCAGGATCTTCTGCGTGATGAATGGGGCTTCGATGGATATGTAGTTTCAGATTGCGGTGCGATTATGTGGAATAGGTTTAGACACAAATATTTTGGATCATTAGCGCAATCGGCTGCATGGGCTGTTAAAAATGGCTGTGATCTGAATTGTGGATCCGCTTATAGATTTTTAAATCAGGCTATTAAATTTGGATATCTAACAGAAGAAGATATTGATCGGGCAGTTATCCGGTTGATGAAAGCCCGCTTCCGACTGGGAATGTTCGATCCCCCAAAAGAAGTTCCCTACGCTTCCATCCCATTTGAACTGAACGACTGTCCTGCCCACAGAGAAATGGCCCTACGAACTGCAAGAGAATCCATAGTCCTATTAAAAAATCAAGATAATTTCCTACCCCTCGATAAGAATGTTAAAACAATTGCCGTCATTGGACCAAATGCAAATTCTAAGCGAGTGCTCTTGGGTAATTACCAAGGAACCCCCTCAAAATCCGTTACCCCTCTGGAAGGAATTAAAAATGCAGCATCCTCTGATACCAAAGTACTTTATGTGAAGGGTTGCAAGGTTAAACGGAGAATTTTTAGAGGTTTTTCCAAAGCATTGAAGATTGCCAAGCAAGCTGATGTCGTTATAATGTGTATGGGGATAAACCAGAGCATGGAAAGGGAAGATTTGCTATTCACGCCTTATCCAGATCGCAGGCGTATTGAACTCCCGTCGCACCAAGAAAAATTAATAAAACTGATTCATACCACTGGAAAACCCATCGTTTTAGTATTATTGAGTGGGAGTGCTATCACTGTACCTTGGGCTGCTAAACATGTTCCTGCTATTCTGAAATTATGGTATCCCGGTGAAGAGGGTGGCACCGCACTTGCAGATGTGCTATTCGACGACTATTCGCCCGCAGGGCGATTACCCGTGACAGTTTATAAATCCACGGTTGATTTACCCCCAATCACCGATGTTAGCATGAAAGGCCGAACATATCGCTACATCGAAACAGACCCACTCTACCCCTTTGGTTATGGCCTCAGTTACACGAAATTTAAATATAGCAATTTCACATTGAGCGCTAGCGAGATAAAAGCAGGTGATGGATTGGACGTCACTGTCGATATCGAAAATATTGGGGATCATCTTAGCGATGAAGTAGTTCAACTTTACCTAAAAGATTTAGAAGCCTCCGTAACTGTTCCCCATCACCAACTACAGGGGTTTAAACGTATTGCTTTGGAACCTGGTGAGAAAAAAACAGTATCATTCAGAATTGCCTCCAGACAGATGGCGCTAATCACTAACGAAGGGAAATGCGTGTTAGAGCCTGGAAAATTCAAAATATTCGTAGGGGGTTGCCAACCCGATAAAAGAAGCAGGATGCTAATGGGTAACGTGGTGTTAGAGGATACTTTTGAAGTAACTGGCAAACAAATTGAACTTGAATATTGAGAAAATATAAAACCTCTCAGTTTTCTTCAGCGAAGCATATAATACCCGAAAAAATTAGCGATATAATTGAGGAAGTACATGATCATGACCAATATTCCAATGAGAATAAATTTGCTATACATTTCATACGATTTTAAGCGTGTTATTACCGATTTCTCTTGCATCTTTCGAAATTGAAGGATGCTGTCAATTGAGACATAAATTATCGCAATCCCGATTATAATAAGAAAAGGTGCAACCATATATGCAAACCCGATAGTTTTCACTACTTTACCTGTCTCATAATCGAAAATCATGATAATCTGATTGACCCCTACAACAATTTGATTATCTTCTTCTATATAATCTGCTTCATATGGAATGAAAAACCAGGGGTCAGTAAAAGTCCGCACTATACTATTTGTGGTCCTATTAACCTCAATAATTCTATTATTGCCTGAGTCCGTTATGAGATAATTTCCATTGGGTAATAAATCGCAATCACGAGGCCATCTTAATTTGTTACCCGTGTATTCCCAGACTACCGTGTTATTCGCATCAATTTCAATAATGCGGTTATTATCGGAATCACAAATAGTTGTATGACCAACGTGACCGGTTTGGTTCCAGCGCGTCGGCATGTGTTGATGGTTCAATGTAGCGTGATCTCCTGGCATGCCGTAGTGCCACGTGATGTTCATATAAGCGGCCTCTCCCTCTTGCGCAGTATAATTTACTTCTATTATTATGTCAAAATTCCGCACTGATATTAAAATCGTGTCATAAGTGCGATTGAAATCACTCCCATTGATAAATTGAACCTTATTTAAATGGGTATAATGAACCACTAGACTACCAAGGTCCCTCGGAGGATTAAAATCCTGGACTATTGCGAGGGCCTCCTCGTTCCATCCATGCGTCAACCCGAATTCAGTCCAATTCATATAATCCATATAGGTATAATGCGTATTATTTTTCGCATACCACTCCCAAAGTATTACCTTATTTGAGATATTCATCACGAACACGCGATTCGCCTCAGTATCCGCCACGATAATGCTGTTGCCATCTGGCATCATTGCAGCCTCATGAACAAAAAAGTGTGGTTCATCCGTTTCCCATACTACTTCGCTCGTGGTAAAGTTCATGATTACTATCTTACCCGATACATCTGTAACTAAATACTTACCTGCATGGGGTCCTGTTCTGATTTTATCAACATCCATTGGAATCTTTAATGGTAAAAAGTTAGGTACAACCCTAAAAAAGAAGAAGGGGAGAGAAAAGAAGAGGAACGTGAGCGCTAATTGAATCAAAGTTCTCTTTTTCATACATACACCTATATATTCACCATGAATGTCAACCCACAAACAAGGAAAAAGAGCAATGACTGGGTCCTTATGGTCCTTATGGCCTCACTCAAACACTCTACTAAACCGCTTTTGGTCTTCAAACGAATAATAAGAAAAGGAAGCATTGTAACAATTAAAAAATGAATCATTATTATTAAAATTACATCCAAAAAAAAGTCCCCAAATGGCCAAGCAGAATCCAATGAATAGTATGACATAATTCCAAGAAAAATAGTGATTGCAATCTTAATCCAAAAAACCTTTTCATAGAAAATTTTAGTTTTCTCGGATTCCATTTGCCATCACCGTATTTCCTCAAACAATTTTACAATAAGTAATACTGATAATATTTCTTTTAATTATTAATCCTTTTGAAGGAAATTAAACTTCATGTTACTACTCTGACTCATGGGAGATGTGGTAACAGATATTGGTTTTAAAATAAATGGAAAAGCTCTAGAACTGAAATATTTGGAAGTATTTCCTATGAATCCATTTTAAAATTATTTCTTAAGCGACTCCCTATCTAATGTGATGAATTGGATTCCTTTACCTTTTCTAAGAGCGGCATTATAGCCTTCTCTTTCTAATAGCCAAGCTATTAAATCACCAAGAGATTCATCCTCATCGACAATTAAAATATTTGCCAATTTCAACCCTAGTCCTCAATTTCTAGAAAATTTTTTTCGATTAATTAGTCTATTAGCTTTCAATTTCTTTTCAAATTGTTTTTACGGGTAATTAATCCTTTAAAATTAATTCTTTGGAGACTAAATGATTTTATGAATTCTTAATAAAAGGTAATATAACAATTTGACCTTATACCCCATAGCCCCCATCATCAATGAATAATTACTTCACGAGGTGAATGGAATGATCTTAGATAAAATAAAACTCATTTATGATAAAGCAAGCCCGTGGGTTCGCCCTGGGCGCGCATGGCGAAAATGGTATCCAAAGACGGTACCTAAAACCATTGAATATCCCGTTATTCCTGTTTATCAAGTATTAAATGAGGTAGCTGAGGAATTACCAAACAATGTCGCAATTAATTTTGTACTGAAAGATAAAAAATATACATACAAGGAATTTTTCGAAAATACAAATAAAGTTGCTAATGTCTTACATGATTTGGGAGTAAAAAACGGCGATGCAGTGGCGATAATGACTGGAAACGTTCCAGAATATTTCTTTAGCCAGTTTGGAATCCTTAAAACAGGCGCTGGAGTTGTTCCCATCAACTCTTTATTGAGAAAGAAGGAAGTTAGTCACATAATCAATGATTCTAAAATCATTAAAGCCATTATTGTTCAAGATCATCTCCATACCGTAGTAAAGGAGGCTGCTCAGGATATAGAACACATAATAGTGGTAGGTGAAAAAATTGAAAATACACTCTCCTTTAGCGAGATTCTTCAAGATACTTCAAAAACCCTCCAATTTGAAGAACCTAAAATCGACCCGAAAGAAGATCTCGCCGCATTACTTTACACGGGTGGAACTACAGGCCTGCCTAAAGGTGTTTTTCTCACTCATTACAATGCCTTAACAAACATCCTTCAGGCTTATTACCTTCGAGAGGATGACGCGCAACTGAGAAACCGGAGGGGAAAAACGACCTCTATTCAAATCCTTCCAGTTTGCCATTCCTTTGGATTTGCCACGTCTTTACTTTCCATCTATGCAGGATCGATGATATTGCTCTACGATCGTTTTGATCCGGGGCATGTCCTCGAAGCTATCGAATCGTATAAGGTTGAGCACTTTGCAGGAGTGGCTACAATGTTCAAAATGTTCCTTGCCCACCCAGATATTACTAAATATGATTTATCTTCGATTAAAATCCTGCTCGCAGGTGGAGGTCCCCTTCCTTACGAGGTTGCAAAAGAAATACAAGCACGGACTGGCTTAACTGCGGTTCAAGGGTTTGGTTTGACCGAATGCGTTGCGGCCGCTTGCCTGCAAGCTCCGTGGTTCCCTCCCAATCCTAAATCAGTAGGCATTCCCATAATTGACACGGATTTGAAGGTCGTGGACCTCGAGACTCGAACTGAATTAGAGCCAGGATCTTCCGGAGAATTGTTAATTCGAGGGCCACAAGTCATGAAAGAATATTTTAACAAACCTGAGGCCACAAAAAACGTCCTAATTAGTGATGAAAATGGTAAAATTTGGCTTCGAACGGGCGATATTGGCATGATGGATGAAAATGGGCTATTTTATATAGTGGGGCGTGCCAAGGAAATGATCAAATATAAAGGTTATCGCATTCTCCCGCGGGAAGTAGAAGAAACTCTTTATGAGCATCCCGCGGTTCTAGAATGCGCGGTTATTGGGATTCCAGATGATTTTACGGGAGAAAATATTAAAGCATATATTGTTTTACATAAGGAATTCAAGGGAAAAACTACTGAAGAAGAGATAATTGAGTGGACCAAAGAGAAAATGGCAGCATACAAATATCCGCGGTTTATTAAATTCGTCCGATCAATCCCTAAAACACCGATTGGGAAAATAGATAGAAATAAATTAAAATTAAAACATTAAGAAGAGTGAAATTAGAATAATAATTAAGCATCCTCGCTCTACTCATACTGATTTTTAATTTTCTTTCGGTATATGTATTTTATACTGGATAAATTGCATACTGCGGCTGGAGGACGCGTTTGTGCGGGCGGTCAAAGGCTTGTTTGATATTTAAAAAGCTTAAAAAATCCTATTTAAGTAAACATATTGTATACAATTATTTCACGTGGGGGTATGTAATAAGTTATGAATGACTACCCAGGAGGAGATCGGGACGCGTTATTAGCTTATGAAGCACAATTGTTGATAAACGCGTTTGGGGCTCAGAATATTGATGGCAAGATTAGTCGGATGCAATTTCAGATCGATTTAGCTGCCAACAGGCAAATTCTGCTGCAAGTTGATTTTAGTGATTATCCCAACAACCCACCAGTATTATTCCTACCAGAGCGCATTGTTTCCTCACCTGGATCATTGATCTTAGAAACCATGCGCCACTGGAATCCTCAAAATCCACCTCATATTGTTGATATCATCAGCGAACTCGCCGGTAAAACATGTAATTTAAGCAGTCAACCCAGCAGTCAGCCCCAGCAGCAAGTTGCTTCGGACGAACAGGGGATTTTATTGCGTTTAGATAAGTCTATTAAGAAATTTTTTCAAGAGCGCATGAACTTTGCGATCTTTTCCACCATCCATTACTGTGAAACAACAGAGATATTCCATTATGCAACCCGTGGATCTGATTTATCAGAACATGCAAGAATCACGGCTAGCGCCTCGCAGGGCAGATATGTCCCAATGCGAGGAGTATTTATTAATAAACAAAGGATCCGGAAGGGCTCTATGGGAGACGCGAAATTTTTCTATTTTGACTCAGCGACCACCTTGGTGCATGAATTAATTGGACATGCATTTATTGGTGAAAATACAGATTATGGTAAGGTAATAAACCAACCCATACCATTTGGTACTCGTATAGATTTTGGAAGGATGATTGCAGATGCAGCGAAGTTCGCGCAGGAGGGGTGGGCTGAATGGGTTGTCTGGTTTTTCGTGACTCAATATGAAGACCCTGAATTGAACCAGTACCTCTTACCGATATCTAAAAGACACCTAGAAGTTTATCGGGACTTGAAGACTTTCAGGGGCTATCTAGAAGCAATGCTAAAGTACCTCCAGACAGGAACATTTACTTTTGAAAACATTCGCCTACTTCTTTCCAGCGAACATTATAATTCAGCATTAAATAGAAAACAAATCTCAGTAAATTTATTAACGAGCGATTTTGAAAAAATCATTCACCACTTAGAGACGCTTTATCAAAATTTCACCCATTTTTCCAATGAAAATTATAAAACAATCGTAAAAACCATGCGGGCGCTATCGATCCTTGACAATAAATATTATGATATTTTCCCAATTATCAGGTACGGAATTGCTTTTTTAATTTTCAAGCGAATACACGAACGATATAGCACCGTGTGCATGCCAGAATTGCTTAAACTCGTGCTACACGTTTCTGAAAGAACTTACCGAGAAGGATTCACAAAATACTATTACAAAAAATTTCACAACTGGCATGACTGCAAGCTCGCCTTACTCTTGACCGTGCCTGTTACCCCAACCATGCGGATCGATGTTGAAGATTGCAAAAAGACCGTGAAGCAATATTTGGAAAGGAGGTAATTTAAATGATGAGGAAAGCATTAAAAGGTCGGAGAATTAAATTAAATGATCTTCATCGTCGTAAAATTAAACAAGATGCTTCCGAAAAGAATCATTGAAAGATTAGCACTATTATTATTTCTAAGGTTCGATAAGTCTATTCAATTCTAATTGAATTTTAGTGAGTAAGAAAAATTGATAGACGTAAATTAAAAGAAAAAAATGCTAAGTAGCTTAAATTTCAACTGGTATCTACGGAAGCAAGGAAGGGATTTAATAACTCAATCAGCTCATTAATTACCGGCTGGATTTCTAACTCAGGATCCGCAATTATATAATAATAAAAAGACACGGTTCGTTCTGGGATATTGGTCATTACATCTTGAATTTGCATTTTAATTCCTGGATTAAGGGCATATACCCGACATATTTGGTAATCAGGAATCGATACGTAACTATCTATAGCTTCATATTCCTTGATGATAGAGCTTCGGCGCCCAAGGTTGTTGAGGAATAACTTAAAAGTCTCCTCTTCGATGCCAGAAAAATACAAAATAGAATTATCAAAGGAATTGATGGAGATTCCATAAATTCCAACATATTTCATGAATAATTTTCCTAACAATGAATCAATGGTTCCCTTATTTGCAGATATCAGCGCTTTAAAATAAAGATCTTGTAAAATGTCCCCTATCCACACTTTTTCTTCATCTTTCAAAGTCGGAATTTTCCCCTTTTTGACAGTATCTTCATGTGGTTGGAGGATTCGTTGATAAATCCAACCGAGTTTTTCTCTCACGATTTCATGATAAAGAAAAGGTTCAACAAAGCATAAGATTAAAAATTCTCCCATTTTACTGGCAATCATATTGATACCATATACGTCTTTAGCATCCTTGTGCAATTTAATGTGCCCAAGATTCATTTCATATTGTTTAGTAAACATATTTATCGCCGTGAGGAACCCTGCTGTCAGGCTCATATCCATCTCCTGAAATTTCTCTAATTTGGGGTTGAACATCTCAATGTACAATGGTAGCCCAAATTCCGTTTGAACTAGGATTCCTAAAACGCCCATTATTGTCGAACCTGTTTTTTATGAAGTGTATTACAATTGGAGATGAGTTAAATAAAAATTTCCGTTCTAAATGCATCAATTAATTAACCATTTTGGGAAATATTTTTCTAAAAAAAGACCTTGTTAGTTTAGAATTAATGTAAAAATTGCATTTCAAAGAGTGGAATTAAGAATGACTAACTTTCAGGCTAAATTAGTCGAAATTGTTGGAGCTGAAAATGTTTCCAATGATGCGGCTGTTCTAGACACTTATTTCAAACGTTATTCACGAAATTTTTTAGTTAAAACTCCAATTAAACCTCAATTTGTCGTAACTGTGCAAAACATAGATGCAATTCAGCGAATCATAAAATTGGCGAATGATGAGGACTTCTCTATAGTACCAATTAGTTCAAAGACAAGGGATGCTAACGCAGCTGATGCTCCTCATGCAGATAAAGTAATTATTCTTGATCTTTCGCAAATGAACGAGATTAAATATATCGATACAAGAAATCGCATGTGTATGATTGAGCCAGGGGTCACCTTTGAACAGCTTTTGCCTCTTGTGAAAAATGCTGGGCTTCGCTTATTGATGCCACTCCTTCCTGCTTGTGGCAGATCTGTTGTTACTACTGCTTTGGAGAGAGAACCTATAATCATTCCGAAATACCATTGGGATGCATCAGATCCTCTGCTCTGCACGGAAGTCATTTTTGGGACTGGTGACCTTTTTCGGACAGGAACTGCTGCAGGCCCAGGTACAATTGAGGAACAGAGAGCCTCAGGTCAAGCTCAGGTGAATCCCCTAGGGCCAACTCAGTTCGACCCTTTCAGGCTGATTCAAAGCGCCCAAGGTAGCATTGGAATTGTTACTTGGATTAGTTTAAAATGTGAACTTCTACCAGATACAAGAAAAATGCTTTACATGCAGTCGGAGAATTTGGATGAAATTATTGAGTTTCTGTACATGCTCTTAAAACGCCGATTTGGTGATGAGCTCTTCATTGTAAATGATCTAAATTTAGCTTCTCTTTTAAGAGATTCACAGGCTGATATCGATAAATTACGGAAGTCCATCCCAACCTGGACTCTGATCATTGGACTAGGAGGCCGTGGAACCTTCGGCAAGGATAAAATTGAGTTCTTAGTAGATGAGCTTACCGATATTGCGAAGGAACATAGAATTAAGCTCCTCTCCGAAATTAAGAACGTTTCAAATGATGATGTCATAAAACTTTTTCAAAATTGTACTGACAATCCTTGGCGGTCACGTTATTTGGGAGAATCACAGGACATCTTTTTCATTACAACTCTTGATAAAACCCCGCAATTCATAGATTCATTTAAAAAAATCGTAGAATCAACACGTTACTCCATCGATCATATTGGGATTTACATCCAACCTTTAGTACAAGGCTGTAATTGCCATTGTGAATTTAATATCTATTATGATCCGGCTGATAACACCTCAAGAGAAAACATAAAGACACTTTTTAAAGACGCCAGCACTGCGCTAATGGAAAAAGGCGCCTTTTTCAGCCGTCCATACGGACTCTGGGCCGATGAGGTGTACAAACGGGTCTCCCCCACGGTCGCAGAGTCCTTGCAAAAGGTGAAGGCAATTTTCGATCCAAAAAACATACTAAATCGTGGCGCATTATGCTTTAAGGAGGGTAGCGCATGACCATTGAGATAAAAAAACTGGTTGAATACAAGGACATCATAGAGCGATGCCTCCGTTGTAGCATGTGCAAATGGATTCCCCAAGTCCAAATAAAAAGCTGGAAATATGCTCAAGTGTGCCCCAGTATCGATGAGTATAATTTTCATACTTATTCTGGTGGAGGGCGGATGATTGTTGCCTTATCTCTTCTCACTGAGCGAATTGGCTATTCTGAAGAAATGTTGAACATTGTATATCGCTGTACATTATGTGGTGCTTGTAGTGTCAGCTGTAAATATTTAAATGATTTGGAACCTGCTGAAGTAATTGAAGCCCTCCGTAAAAAGATTGTGGAGGACGGGCAAGGACCGCTCCCCGCCCATAAAAAATATGTCGAGGCTGTTCAATCCGTCCATAATCCCTACGGCGAACCATCATCAGAACGCTTGGCTTGGGTTCCCCCAGACGTGAAGGTGACGAAAGATGCAAAACTAGCCTACTTTGTAGGGTGTACGGCGTCTTATCGTCGAAAGGAAATTGCTATTGCGACAGCACGCATCTTTAACAAAGTGGATATCGAATTTCAACTTCTTGGCGAGGGTGAATTCTGCTGTGGAAGTCCAATTCTACGCGCTGGCGAGGAAGAACTCTTAAAACAGCTAATAGAACGCAACATTGATGACTTCAAGGCACGAGGCATTGAAAAAATCGTTACAAGTTGTGCTGGGTGCTATAGCACGATGAAAGCAGAATATCCACGCTACAAGAAACATGATATTGAAATCGTGCACACAAGCGAATTACTTAAACAATTAATCGATGAGGGAAAACTAAAATTAACGAAAAAGGTTCCCTTAACTGTTACTTATCACGATCCCTGCCACTTGGGACGCTGTTCTGAACCGTATCAAGAATGGCATGGGGAGATTATGGAACCAATATCGCTCGTCCGTATCCCAGTTCCACCGAAGCCTTTACGCCAAGGCACCCACGGTTGCTACTATCCACCACGCGATGTCTTGAAGGCAATTCCTGGCTTGAAAGTAGTTGAAATGGAACGGATTAAAGAATATTCCTATTGCTGTGGCGCTGGGGGTGGGGTGAAAGCCGCCTTCCCAGATTTCGCCCTCAATACGGCAAAGCGACGCATTGAAGAGGCAAAGGATACGGGTGCAGCAGTGTTGATTTCCTGCTGTCCCTTCTGCTCCACTAATTTACAAGATGCAATAAGGGAGAGTAATGTCGATATGAAGTTTTATGACCTAACCGAACTTGTAATGATGGCAATGGAGGATTAAACATTAAAGGTGATAGGTTATGATTGAAGATAACGAATTTGAAGCTTTGGTAGAGATAGTCGGTTCTCAGAATGTCTCCCGACATGAAGCTATAATAGATACTTATGCATTTCAGTGGTGCGCTGAAATTAACAACGTACTTGATGGCAGACCCATCTCACGATATTATATCCAGCCAGCTGCTGTTATATTACCCAGCACGACGGAAGAAGTTCAAAAAATTGTAAAAGTTTGTAATAAATATGGGTTAAAATTTAAAGCGTTCAGCACGGGGTTAGGTCCTTGGAATTGCGTCTCAAGCGAACGAACAATCCAAGTGGACTTGCGTCGAATGAATAAAATTGTAAAAATTGATGCGAAAAATCAATATGCCGTGGTTGAACCCTATATCTCAGGCGCACAACTCCAAGCAGAAGCCATGAAATATGGGTTAAATTGCCACATGCCTGGGGCAGGTCCGCAAGTGTCCCCGTTAGCCAGCTCTACCTCGATGTGTGGTCCAGGCTTTACCTCGGCTTCGACAGGATTTGCTGGGAGGAATGTCCTAGGGGTGGAATGGGTGTTACCATCAGGGGACCTACTTGAGTTAGGGGCATTAGGGCAGAAAAATGACCCTGACTGGTTTACTGGGGATGGTCCAGGACCGAGCCTGCGCGGAATCATGCGAGGATTCGTAGGAACTAAAAGCGGTCTGGGTATTTTCACGAAAGTTGCCACAAAGCTTTATCCCTTCCCATGCGAACCCAAATGGGAAGTCAGCGGGGAATCCCCTGATTATAATTTTGAGATTCCCAATTATATGAAGTTGTACATCATTAATTATAAGAAATGGGAAGGCTTAACGAATGCTTTGTACAGGTTTGAAGAGGAAGAAATCGGATTCTTCTGCTACTACGCCTCTTCAGCTGCCGTGCTTGCTTCTTTCGCCAGGACTCGCGAAGAATTGGCTAGCCAATACGCCATCCACACCCGCCTGAAATATCCCCTTACCCTCATGATTACTGCTCACTCGGCACGTGAATTCGAATACAAGAAGAAAGTTGTAGATGGCCTCATTGAAGAAACGGGCGGCAAAGATTATACAAAAAAGTTGAAGATCCGCGATGTTTGCTACGCTGAAGGCATGCGCTGCATGTACGGCTTTCACGGGTTCCTCATCACCGGATCGTTTCAGAGCACGGGTGGCTCAATGGACGCGATAGATATGGCGATTAATCTAATAAAAGCTAATATACCGTTAAAACGGCAATACATTGCAAAGAAGGTAATTGCAGATGACCGTGGGGAAGGTGCCTGGTTGGCGACTTATGAACACGGCCATTATGCACACGCGGAATTCCCAACCATGTATGATCCGACTGTTCCCGAATCTGTCATTGGATGGACGGAATACGCTCATGAATGCGATAAATTAAGCCTTGATAATAAACTGGGGCAACCCTTCTTCATCGAAACTGATAAACAGCACGAGTGGTTCGGCCCTCACTGCATGAATTATCATATTTGGCTCCGAAAAATCAAAGAAGCCTTCGATCCTCAAAATACCGCCGACCCAGGATTCTACATCACTTCTAAAAAAGAATCTTAAAATCCTTAAATGCCCTCTGACACTTAATCCCCTTTCTTTTTAGGCGGGAAGTCACGCCTCCGGAGATCGTGTAAGACCCGCGTTAGCAGGCAGTGGTCAAGGAACGAGGAATCCATCTACCTTTAGGTAGTGGTAGTTCAATCTTTCTATAAGCGATATATGACTCGCCAAGGCGGGCTTCTAATTTATCACCTTTAAATAAAATAATGGATTGGAGTTGGTAAGGCATTCTTAAGGATTCTACGATTCCGAACCTATGGCTAACCCTATGATTCCACCTGTTAGCATTAAAATGCAGTCTACTACATACCACAATGTTCCTACATATACTAATCCGAGTATGACCATCAGACCAGCCGCCAATGAAAGAACGCCACCAATTGTCCTATCTTGAATAAGGAACAGACCTCCGATAATTGCTAAAACGCACACCGCCAAGGTGTAGAAAAATTGAATCCACTGTGGAAGGACACTAAATAAACCCATTAGATATAAAATGAAAAAATAAGTATAGATTCCACCACCTGCAATGGCAATGATACCACCGACAACTCGCCCTGTTTTCGTCAAGGTTAATACCTCCTTTTTTTTAAGTTAGTAATAAATAATTATTATGAATATTTAATAAGACTTTCTCCTATCTCTACTCAACTAAAGAGAAGATTTTTTATAATAAGGTTTTTCAAAAAAAGTATGCTTTATTTAATTATAGTATCAAATTCCACCGACGATTATTGGGTGTCTTGTAATACATGGTTAATTTAGAGGAACGGATTACCGAATTAAGAGAAAGATTGAGGCAGACGGACCCTAATAAACACACGATGAAGTCGATCTGCCAGCTCAAAGCGCAAATCGCGAAATTGGAACGGCAAAGAATGGATCGGATTTTTGAGGGCATTGGCAAGGCGTCTGCTGCGCAAGGGTTTGATGTTAAAAAAGCAGGAGACTCGAACGTGGCGATCATTGGGTTTCCGTCAGTTGGGAAGAGTACCTTATTGAATAAAGTCACGAACGCCAAAAGCAAGGTAGCCGCCTATGAATTCACGACGTTGGACGCGATCCCAGGTTTGATGGAGCATAAACACGCCAGAATCATGGTCATTGACCTCCCGGGGATCATAAAGGACGCATCAAAGGGAAAAGGGCTTGGGCGGCGTATTCTTGCCGTGGCAAAAACTTCAAACTTAATCCTTATTATGTTAGACATTTGGAACCAGCCCCACTTTCAGTACCAAATCATTCTCGATGAATTATATAATATTGGAGTCAGACTGGACCGATTTCCCCCCTTAATCTCTGTTTCTCATTTAAAATCGGGGGGAATTTCACTGGCTTCCACCGTACCGCTCACAGGCTTAACGCTCGAAATGGCTCGGGGAATTTGCCAAGAATTCAAAATTGTTAATGCACTAATCGTTGCACACCAAGATATCACCCCGGACGATCTCATTGATCATTTCAATCACAATTGTGCCTATATCCCGTCACTGGTGGTTTGTAATAAAATGGATATTTCCACCCCCGCCCAAGAAAAATTCCTTGAGGAGCTAGAACGCGAAGGACGCCACATAATCCGAATCTCCGCTGAAACGGGAATGAATCTCGATTTATTAAAAGATGAAATATATCGAAAATTAGATTTAATCCGAATTTACCTTAAACCCAAGGGTTCTAAAGCGGATTTAATTGAACCACTCATCGTTCCCCGAGAGTCAGATGTGCGATACGTGGCAAGTAAGATTCATCGGGATTTTGTGGAGCGCTTTCGTTATGCTTTCGTTCAGCACGCCACCAAAGAAGAAACCGACGTTTCGCCCACCGTGGAACATCGCAAATGGAAAGTTGGGTTAAACTACACCCTGCAAGATTTTGATGTTGTACAAATCAATCTTAAATAATACCTGGCAATATTATTAGTTAGTTTCCTTTATTAATTACTTTTATTTTCATCTTGTTCTTTTATTACTTCTCTGATTAAGTTTATGATTTCTTCTGCGATATCTAGCATTGTTTCAATCTCATTTTTTGAATATGATGTAATTGGTCCTGGAGGCTATCGCTCTTCATAATAAAATGCAGTTAATTTCCTTCCAAAGTCAAGATATTTTTGAAATTTTTTGTTAAAATTTATTGCTTCTGTAAAGAGTAACTCTAAATCATGGATTTTTTTTAAACTCCAGCCTTTTAGAATAAGAAAACCCTTTAAATATTTCTCAACAGCTTGATGGATATGAAACAGTATTATTTCAAAGTAATTCTGCTTTGCAAGAAGTATTTTTGCAACATCTATATCCCGATTTCCTCGTTGAACCCATTCATTAACTACTTGCTCTTTCATATAAGATGATCCCTTTTTGAATTATTTCAATAACAAAATCGTCTCCTATCCTAAGCCGCTCCTCTAACTCATCAGGGGTATATACAAAAGGCGATACGGGTATTTTGCGATTAGGATTATAAATTAACCGCTTAACTCTAACAATCCTATCAACCCTTCTTTTTTTTGTATCTTTTAAAATCAATATATCAATGTCACTATCTTCTGTAGGCGTACCATAAGCATAAGATCCAAATAAAATAATTTTCAGAGGAACATATTCGTGTTTTAACTTCTCAATAACTTCGGATAATATTTCTTTTACATCACTTTGCATTTCATACTAACCTTATTTGAACTGAATTATTCAATCCTCTTATTTTAATACTTGATAGGGCCAGTCTTGAATCTTAATCATTTTTTGTTAAGAAATTCTGCTGAAACCACGCTATTTAACAAGGGTGAGTAGTATTTTAATTTGTCCAAATACAAGTAATTTTTCCAATGGTGATTAAAATAATAAAAGAAGGATTAAGCATCTTTAAAAAATTCACATGCCCTACTTGCAACTCTGGGTGCGGATTGCTTATCGAAGTTAAAAATAATAAAGTCATATCTATTAAACCAGATAAGGATCACCCTCTCAGCAAGGGATATTTCTGCCCTAAAGGGGTTGCTTGGAAGGATGTGACATATGATGAGGATCGGGTGCAGAGACCCCTAAAACGCGTTAATGATACCTTCGTAAAGATCTCTTGGAAACAAGCACTGCACGAAATCGCAGAAAAATTAACTGAAATTCGTGAAAAATACTCACCCCACTCCATCGCCTATTACATGGGCACGAATTCGCTGCACCATTACGCTCATAGCCTGTTTGCCTCGGGATTGCTGGATGCAATGGGTAGTAAGAGCATGTATAACGCGGCTTCCGTTGATAATAATAACCACTTCGTCGCCCAACATTTCCTTTACGGTAGCCCCATCGTCATGCCCATTCCCGATCTACAGAACACGGACCTTTTCATAATCTTTGGCTCAAATCCCGCGGTTACACATTTAAGCTTGGCTGTTTGCTCGAATGTTAAAAAAGTCATGAAGGAGCTCGTAGAACGTGGGGGCGAAATTTACGTCATCGATCCCCGAAAAAACAAGACCGCTCAACTTTACGCAAATGACGACGAGCACCACATAGCAATTATTCCAAATACTGATGCGTTCCTTCTTTTATCAATGATCAATATCATTTTGCAAGAGAATTTGGCAGACCAGGAATTTCTAGCAGCCCATTGCACTAATTATGAATCATTGAAAGATGTTGTGACTGATTTCACGCCAGAACTTGTTGAAAAGATTTGTAAAATCCCCGCTGAAAAAATCTACAATCTTACTCACAAGTTTGTCCAGACTAAACGTGCATTAATTTATGGGCGAATGGGAATTTGCGGTTCGACTTTCAGCACGCTCAGTGCCTGGGCCATTGAGGTATTAAATATTCTTGCTGGGAAATTAGATAGACCCGGGGGTAAAATATTCGGGAAGAATATCGTGAATGTTGCACAAATAGGTGGTCTAATCGGGTTGGGATCATATGATAAACGGCGAAGTCGCATTGGAAATTACCCAGAAGTCATGGGTGCCCTCCCATTGGGAACACTCGCAAAAGAAATTTTAGCCAAGAACGTGCATGCGTTGATCATTTCAGCAGGAAATCCCATTTTAAGTTCTCCAAATTCGAATGAATTTAAAAAAGCTTTAGATCAATTAAAATTGTGCGTGTTTCTTGATTTTTACATTAACGAAACTGCATTTGCTGCCGCAGATTACATCCTACCCGTGAGAACTCCCTTAGAAAACCCCAACTTCCACGCAATTTATAACCTAAATTATCAACTAATGTCCCACATAGAATATGTCGAAGCCGCGGTCACGCCTGATCCTTACGGTCCGAAAGCCGAATGGGAAATTCTCTTGAGTTTGATCCGCTTGATGAATCTTACAGCATTCGGTAATACCTTATTTGATAGCATCATAAAAATTTCCAGATTTATAAAGAAAAAATTCGATCCGGCGATATTAGTCAGGCTTTTATTGTTCCTTGGACAAGTTTTACAAGGCCGAGTTCCGTATCTATCCTCTACTGCATTCACTCTCAAAAAAATCATGAAAGAAAGAACGATCGTGTTGGGTAAAAATGAGTATGGCGTCCTCAAAAAATATTTAAAGACTAAAAAAAAGAAAATTCCCATTTTAAATCCTCATATTGAAAAACAAATACAGTCCTGCAAATCCGAACTCCGCGAACGGATCAGCGATAACCCCAAATATAAACTGCAAGACAATGAATTCCTCGCAATCGGGCGGAGGCTCCTTAAAACCTCAAATTCTTGGTTACATAACGCGAAATCCCTCTGGCCGAAAAAGGGAGAACCAAAACTCTGGGTGAATACAAGAGATGCGCAGCGGTTGAATTTAACTGGTAATGAGATAGTCATTCTCGAAAACGAACTCGGGTCTGTTGAAGTCCCAATTTTAATAACAGATAATATAATGCCGGGTGTGGTATCCTATCCTCACGGCTGGGGTCACAAGAATCCCAAACTCTCTTTTGCTAACGAGCATCCTGGTGCTAATATTAACAAGCTTTCTAATTCCGATACGCTGGATAAATTGTCTGGTATGCCGCTCTTTAATGGATACAAAGTTAGGCTCTTCAAAGCATGAGTTATTATGAACAATAATAAATATGATTTTCTTTGAACGATATTTTATTAGCAAAATTACCCTAGAAATTCCAGCAGAAGTAAGTTTTAAAAATTAAGGTTTATTAGAGATTTGGTATTATAGGTGATATTATGTGTCGGTGGTGCATTACTCATGGCGACGGTAAAATCTGGTATAAAAATGCGAAGAATTATGCACGACGAATGTATGTAAGGAGCAGAGCTGAACGTCGTTCTAAATCTCGCTCAGAAGGTGATAACGCGATAATGGGGATGCTACGAGATGCAGCCAAGAAGTACGGTAGTGACAAATGGAAAGTAATGCAAAAGATGGCTGATAAATTCTTTCATACCGCACATTTTGGACAGGTTATCCCACTTGAGGATGCGAAGATCATTCTTTCGAGTATTTCGTGGCCTATTGGGAAGATGTCCTGCGTATGTTTGCGGCGCCACCGAGGAATGGAAGGAATTACTGACAAGGAAAAGACTCATTGCTGTATAGGTCTTGGAGTAGGGATGTATAAATGGGAGCGATTCCCGGAAATGTATAAAGGGGGAGTTGAATTTCTTTCCTCTAACGAAGCCATCCAAATGCTAGAACAGGTTAATCAGAAAGGGCTCGTGCATTCCATCTGGACCTTCGGAACACCGTATCTTGGCGGACTCTGTAATTGCGAATATCCAATCTGTCTAGGGTTAAAGGGTCGGTTGGATTATGATATTAAAATTTTGATAAAGGGGGAATACGTGGCATTTATAGATCATCAAAAATGTAATGGGTGCAAAATCTGCATGACCCGTTGCCAGTTTGGGGCAATAAAGTATTCCCCTGCGCTTGAAAAATGCTACATCGCTGCTTGGAACTGTTATGGCTGTGGGCTCTGTCAAACCAAGTGCAAAAGAGATGCCATTGATTTAAAAGTTCGTTCAAAAATTCCGGCATTGAAGGATGTGTGGTGAAAAAATGGCTCGGGTCAAAATCAGATATGACGAATCGCAATGTCAGGGAGTCCAATCCTGTAAGAAATGCCTAGAGGTATGCCCTCAGAGTGTCTTCGCTATGATTCCCATCAATAATGAAAAATTTAAAATTGCAGATGAGAGCGGAGGTTATGAACTATGGATTGTTTATGAGACATCCTGTATCGCCTGTAATCTCTGCGTAGATGCTTGTCCGCCAAAAGCCCTATCCATAGAAATTAGTTAATCAATTCATTAAACATGACCTTCTTGAGGTTTCTCCTCTAATTTGAATGAAAAAGAAGGGCATTCCTTCAATAATCCATGATTCTTCAAAAAAACATAGGGCAATTTATGATGCATGCAAAAATGGTGTACGTTCATCTGTCCAAGTTGAATTAGCCGAATATAATGAGGACATCCTTTACATTTTCTTAACATACATTTGACCTTACTAAAGTATTCTTATATGCCATACCTTTGTTTGAAAAGAATTATAAAAAGTAAACAGACTTAGTGAAAGTTCAAACCAAAACAAGGAAATTAAATATGGATAATATAGTCAGAAGATAGTTACTCACCTGATCGGCGCTTAATTCGCAAAATCGTGTCGACTGGATCTAAATCCTCGTCAGATAATAAAATATATTTCTCTTTCAACCCAGCTTTTAGGTCAATTTCCTCCTTCTTTGGTTCTAAAAGCACCTTCTCAACGGAGGACCACCGTTTCTGCTTAAGGTTGACTCTAATTGAGCTCTCTTTTCCACCAAAATTAATTAAATGAATCAAATAATCATTGTCGAGGCGGGTTCCTATGGTTTTTATCTTGCTATTTGAAACTTTAACCCCCGGGACGTTTTTCCCCTTATACTTAATAGGTATTGCCTCACGAAATAAGTTCCGACGTGGAATATACCAATCACCTAACTGATCCATTTGGGCTGCAACTTCCGGATAGAGCGTTCCATCCATTTGTGAAGCCAGGCCATAGACCACCTTTCCACCATTTGCCATGATAATTGCAGCCATCCGAATAATTTCGTAGGGATCCGCACGTTCTTCCATTCTATCCCATGATAGCGCTGCAGGTCCTATTAATTCCCAGAATGTCTTTGAATTTCGAAATTTATTTGCTTTTGTCCAAGCCATATTAACATTATGGAATTCCGAAGTGAGGTAATGCGCCCATTTTAAATCCCATCCGAGACTGTTATTGAAAGTAAGAATTATATTGGGATATTTTTCTTTCATAAAGTCCATAACGATGGATCCAGATCGATCCATATTCATTTGATACCAATCCATCCATAAACCATTAGGTCTATAGTTCTCCACGATTTCAATCAATTGACCTAACATGTATTTCTCATATCGCCTGGGATTCAAGCGAAATCTATTGAGTTTAATCCAAGAGAGAAATTTCGCTTTTTCCTTCTTTTTTTTAAAACGGGTTTTTGTATAGCGATAGTATCGATATACAAACCACGCGGCATAAGTTAGAAATATACCCATTAGAGGCACGAAGGGCTTGCTCCACTTACCAAAATCGAGGTAGGAGGAGGTGACACCACGCAAGGGTTGGATAGTATCAAACATAGGGTTATGGTCAAAAATTGAGGAATAATAAAACAGAAACGGTATTTCAGCCTTTTTACTCTCCTCAGCGAATTGTTTACCGTAATCATTTGGAGTTTTCCAGTCCGTTAACTTGGTATCAAAATAGCAAATGCCGTCATGCCACTTTATTTCCATAAGGTGATAATCTACACCAATTTTTTTCTTGGAAAACTCGACCCACTCTTTTATCCTACAAAAAGGCCCATTAAACTTGAAATTTCCCTTCGCATCTCGCATTGAAGCATTGAACTTGTCGTAATTACGGTTCCATCTCCACCCTGGGCGGTGTTCAATTTGATACTGGATGCCCAAACCAGGTTTTTGCCACCATTCTTTTGCACTCAATTTGGTTTCCTCTTAATGAAGTAGGAGCCGATATCCATTTTTATAAATCGGGATTTCCCGGACCAAAGTGCTTTAACATCACGAGTGGTTCTGTTTCAGATTGGTTAGTAATCACAACGCCGTCTTTCGCCGCGCTTTCGCTCACAAAGAATTCATCGTTCGTTAATTGCCCATACCGAATTAAGATTGGGGTTTCAACCTTCCAATCGTTCATGGTTCCATATCCTTGCACCACGATAAATCCATACGCTGCACTGTCATTAATGGTAACTGTTTTTCTTGGTAAAATGGACAACTCTTTAGCACTAAACACATCGGATTTATAACAAATCCATTTATCAATGTAACCTTCTGCCTGCATTTCTTCGATCTCTTTAACGGGT
This sequence comes from Candidatus Helarchaeota archaeon, assembly GCA_013375455.1. The sequence goes on from JABXJT010000001.1 coordinate 54,239, forward strand.
CTTGGTCTCATCAGGCGATTAGCTCGAAAATCGGGGTCAAAATTCAGATCCCAATCAATGACTCCCATGAAGAAATCCACGTCACCTCTTTTATCCTCCGGGATTCTCCCCCAAAGATGTTCTTCCTCGATAACTCTACCGGTAATGAGCGATTGAACCATTGCATGAATGTCAGAGGCCTCTTGTGGTTCATACGTGCAGAGGGTGCCAGGCGCATGGAGCACTCCCGGCGGTACGTCCCATCCTGTCCCCAATTCAAGACGGTACGCCTTCGAGAGATTCGTTATCTTATTATCACCTTTTGAAAAATTTTCAAGACATTCTCGTACCTGTTCCTTCGTTACTCCTGATTGAAAGCCAAAGAATGTAAAAGGAAAATCTCCCACGTGATTATTCACTTGAGGTGGGAAATAGTACGCCTCATGCTTGGATCTTCGGTTTACAAGTCGGGCGTATTTATCCGTATGATGCAGATGAAACGGCAATGGATCTTGATTATCAAAAAATTTCGCAAACATCGGCCAACTGCCGTAAGTTTCCCATAATCGTTTCCCAATTAGTTGATCCTTCAATTCATTCACTACATCACCAAAGAGGACTTGTTTTGTCTTCGTTCCTTCTTTCAAAACGACGAAACTCAACCCCTCATTTGGTGCTGTTAGTGGCCCATTATCTGCAGGAACCGTTGATACGAACCAACGCTCATCTAACCCCCCTCGATTTCCTCCAAGCGCATAATAATCATCCGGGTGGAGTTTTATCCTTCTACCAGGAGTACAGAAAACTCGCGGGACCCAGTTCGGTGCCAGCCTCAAGATCCCCTTCCCTTGCTCCAAAGCTTTTTCAGCTGATTCTCGAATCGACATTATGATCTACCACTCCAATTCATCTACATTTTATTTTTAAATTTTATCAAAAACTCAATGAAGAGACAACCAAAGACAAAATCAACGGCCCCAAAGAGGACCGCATAGATGTTGATATCGCCTAAGATAAAGTAAACGAGCAACGTGAGAAAAAAGAAATACTTCTCAAAAACGCCTAACACGACGATGCCATGGTTTTTATTGAGATCCCTACTGATTAAGTAATATCCAACTCCAAAAATAAAGACGATACCTACAACCACGTGAAACCAGATGAGACTGGGAGGAATCGCCATTTCAAAAATCAAAGCAGCAACGTCTAACATGAAAATTGACAAAAGCAATAGCGATATGGCCACAATCCAATTCCAAATGGCCCCAATTAAAAATAAATGCTTGTAATACTTTTCTCTATCCAAGTTACTCATCTACATTCCGATTTACGATTCTCATATTTAGATGATTCTAATACTTGTTACTCTCCTCTAATTACAATTCATATAAATATCAGCTTTAACCTGTTTGAATAAAATACCTTTTAACAATCCCTTATTTTATTGAAATAACGGAAGCGAAGAACTTGAAGAGACAAATTAAAATACCTGCACTTTTATTAATTCTTGCTCTGAATTTGATGATACTTACCAATACCACCCAACCTGAGAATTTTCAGGATATATATTCTCCAGATAGCACGTTATCAATCAAAGCAGATTCCCCCATTAACATACAAAATAATACAGCACTAGCTGCCCTAGCATCGTTGGGTAATGGGTCCGCCAGCAACCCTTACATCCTTGAGAATTACGTCATCAATGCCAGTGGCTTAGGCCTGAATGGAATCATTATTAACAATACAGATGCGTATTTCATCCTTCGCAACTGCACCGTCACCAATGCGGCACCCACGCTCAGAGGTATTTGGTTCGAAAACGTAACCCACGCAACTATTACGAACAACACTATTCTGTACAACCAATGGGGTATTTTATTGTGGGAATCGAGTTACAATACGCTGAGCCACAATAATGCCTCCTACAACCTCGGAAATGGGATGCAAGTACGCCAAAATTCCGATTATAATAAAATATTCAACAACACCCTCAATCACAATGCCGTGGGACTTGAACTCCACACCAGTAGTAATCATAACATGGTAATAAACAATACCGGGAATTATAACGTTCGGGGACTCGAAGCCCGGTTCTCATGCATCAACAACACCTTTGCATACAACACTGCCAATCATAATTCCTGGGATGGATTCTATTTTCGTCAGTGTACTGACCATCAGCTCATCCACAACATCGCGAAAAACAATACCCTGAATGGTTATTTTCTAGAATTAGCATGCGACAATAATAATATTTCATTTAACTTAATTGAAGATAATGGCGTGGGTGTTCGTTTATCCAATTCCGATTCAAATACAATTATGAAGAACCATTTATTCGGTAATACACAACTCTTTCAAGAAAGTGGTTCTACAGGTAACCTTTTTATTAATAACGTTATCATGAATATTTTAACGCCAGAAAATAAAACGTATTCTGCTCCGATGAGCGGATTTTATCCTGGAACTGAGGGATTTGAAGATGCTGCTGATGGAACTCTCCCACCTCGCTGGTCGTATTCGGGATCCGGTTCTGGGTACTATGCAGAGGTCATTGCGTCCAAAGCTGATGGAAATAGTGTTGAACATAAAAAGGTCTTATATGGCCACGATGCAGCAGCGGGAAGAATACTCAATATCACGGGACAATTTAGCGAAAATCGTACTTCTGGTACCTATGAGTTTTGGATTTTATATGAAGATCTACTTGCCACTAATTATGAGATGCGTTTCGGCTTACGTAATGCATCAGATAGTCGTATTATTTGGATGTGCGAGGAAGACGAATCTTTCAAGTATTGGAATGGGAGTATGAAACTTGATACAGGCATTTCCTTTGCAGAAAATAAGTGGTTTAGGGTGTCGGTTGATTTTTCAGATGATGGAACTTACGCTGGGTTAGCCGCTCACCAATATAAATTCCGAATCTATGACTCTGATGGGACAACTCTACTATACATGTCTCCTAATACAAATTATTATTTTGGTAATGTGGGAGCTGCTAACCATTTCAGAATAAATACAGGCAATTCCTCCCAGGCTCAAGTTTATATCGATGCCCTTGGCCTTTCATGGAATCCTGAGTATGCCATTGGCGATAATGTGGATGAAGGTTTACTTCTAAATTTCACTTCAGAAATTGTATTAGATGAGATGGGATATTCGTTAGATGGGGGGAATTTAACGCCAATTTGGGGTAATAGTACATTAAATCTACCTCAAAACGGGCTCTATTCAATTCAATTATATGGAAATGATTCGCTCGGCAGATCATATATAAGTGATAGAAGAAATTTTTCAATTGCAGCGCCGCCAAAAGCCCCCGTACTATATCCTATCTTGCCAAATATTGATAACGATGGAATTATTGCGTTAAACTGGAGCAATATAATTGACGCATTAACCTATTATATTTATAGACACAATTCAACTATAACCACAACAGATGGTCTCATCCCAATTACAAACGTTTCGACAAGTAATTATTTGGATAACGTTACAACTAATGGAACATATTACTACGTGATAGTTGCCGAGAATGTTTTTGGGAATAGTTCGATCTCTAACTGTGAAAATGTTACCATCGCAATACTTCTTTATTACTTCGATTGGAAACCACAAATAACAAGAGCCGTTGGAAATTTTCCAAGCAAGGTTTTTATTGGTGATGTAAATAATGATGGGCAAAAGGACATTGTTTCTATTAATGATGGTGATGATACAATCTCTATTCTCTGCTGGAATTCGACGATTGAGGATTGGAACCCACAACTCACAAAACCTGTTGGAAGTTCTCCCACCTCAATTCTTTTTGTAGGAGATGTGAATAATGATGGGGAAAATGATATCATCGCGCATAATAATTTGACTAGTCTCTCGATTTTCCTATGGAACTCAACCATTAAGGATTGGAATTCGGTATTGATTAAATCAATAGGAAATGGTGTTCAGGACGTGTGTATTGGCGATGCGAATAATGATGGGCAAAATGACATCGTGACCGCTGATGGTGCTAACACTATCTCCATCCGATCCTGGAATTTAACCATACAAGATTGGAATCCGCAACTCACTAAACCTGTTGGGAACAATCCAACGGATGTGGTTATCGGTGATATGAATAATGATGGGGAAAATGACATTGTGACCTCTAATAACGGTTCTTCTACTATCTCAATCTACCTATGGAACACGACGATTTGGAATTGGACTTCGCAACTCACCAAACCTGTAGGTAATGGACCCGGCAGCGTTTTTATCGGCGATGTGAATAACGACGGAGAAAATGATATCGTAACTGCAAATATTGATGATGATACTGTCTCAATTTACTTGTGGAACCAGACGACTTGGGTTTGGAACTCAGAACTCACCAGAGCTGTAGGAATTGGGCCTAGTGGCGTCTTTGTCGGTGATGCGAACAATGATGGCCAAAAGGACATCGTCACTTCAAATAACGGTTCTAATACGGTCTCAATTCTCTGTTGGAACCCGACCGATGGAACTTGGGCCAATCTAACTACGAGATTTGTCGGATTATCCCCTCAAGACGTTTTTATCGGTGATGCAAACAATGATGGGGAAAATGACATAGTAACCGCTAATGGAGCCGCTGATAATGTCTCGATCCTTTTATGGAACACCCCTGCTGGGGGTTGGGACCCACCAATCATTAAAGTATTTCCCGGATTCGCAAGCTATCCCGAGGATGTCGCTATCGGTGATGCGAATAATGATGGGCAAAACGACATCGTTTTAAATCATGGTGAGGATTCGAAAATTCTTTTATGGAATACCACCTCTGGGACATGGGATAGTGAGATCTCTCGACAAGTCGGAAATGACCCTGATGAGGTTTATGTAGCGGATGTCAATAATGATGGACAGAATGATATCGTAGCAGCTCGCATTAATGATGCACTAATATCAATCCTATTGTGGAATATTACAACCAGGGATTGGGACGCTTACATCACAAGGTCTGTTGGTGCTTTGCCTCAAGATGTATTCGTTGGGGATGCGAATAATGATGGGCAAAATGACATTGTGATCTGTAATATTGGGGCTGATACTGTTTCAATTCTTTTATGGAACATCAGTTCCCAGGATTGGAACCCCCGAATTACCAGAAACGTTGGAGAACTTCCTACAAAACTATCAATAGGCGATGCCAATAATGATGGACAAAATGATATCGTGACGGCAGATAACTTTGCTGATACTATCTCAATTCTATTATGGAACATTACTTCTAATGATTGGGACCCACCTATCACGAAATCGGTTGGAGTGGAACCTCAGGGTATTTCGATCAAGGATGCGAATAATGATGGGCAAAAGGATATCGTGATCGCAAATTTCGTAAGTGATGATATTTCAATTTTCTTGTGGAACACCTCTTCAAGAGATTGGAATAATCAAATCAGAATATCGGTAGGAAACGGCCCCTATGACATTTTCATTGGTGATGCCAATAATGATGGGCAAAATGACATCTTGATTCCGAATTTTCTAGGGAATACCTTATCACTGCTAGTGTGGAATATAACGTTAAACAATTGGAATTCTGAACTACAATGGTATTCAGGAAACCGCCCCGTTACTGGAATTATTGGCGATGCCAATAATGATGGTTATAATGATATCGTTATGGATAATGTTTTTGGTAAGACTGTTGCCATTTTTCTATGGAATCACATTCCTTTTGATACACCTGTTCTAGATCCCATCACACCTTCTATCGATACTGATGGAATTATTTTACTAAATTGGACTGATGTTCTCAGAGCGACAACCTATTACGTATATAGAGATACTTCACCCATTTTATCGGTTGATACTCTGACCCCAATCACATTGGTCTCAGAAAGCAACTTTACTGATACTATAACTATTAATGGCCTCTATTATTATGTAATCGTTGCAGGAAACGGTGGCGGAAATACTTCGATTTCAAACTGTGAAAATGTAACAGTGGCCATTCCTGTCACGACTCCCGTGCTTGACCCGATCCTGCCTAATCCAAGTCCGGATGGACTCATTACGCTAAACTGGAGTGATGTGGTGGCAGTTATAACTTATTATATCTATAGAGACACCTCCAATATCTCTTCAATTAGTGGACTGACTCCCATTGCGACAGTCGTAGAGAGTAACTATACCGATATCCTTTCAATTAATGGCTATTACTTCTATGTAATAGTTGCTGGAAACACGCTCGGAAATAGCTCAATTTCAAACTGCGAAAACGTGACGGTAGCCATTCCAACAAGTCCCCCCTTACACTATCCTATCATGCCTAATCCCGATATTGACGGGGTCATCACCTTAAACTGGAGCGATGTAGTCGGGGCCACAAATTATTATATCTATAGGAATACTACAGAAATCAATTCAACAACTGGATTGACTCCAATTACAATGATCACTGTAAGCAATTACACCGACATCATTACAACCAATAGACCTTACTTTTATGTAATAGTCGCAGATAATGGATGGGCTAATAGCTCAATCTCAAATTGTGAAAATGTAACGGTCACAATTCCCTTAAACGCTCCCTTGCTCGATCCTATCCTTCCTAATCCCGACCCGGATGGGATTATTACATTAAATTGGGGTGATGTGGCCGAGGCAACAACTTATTATATCTATCGCAATACCTCAGAAATTACTTCATTAACCGGGTTGACCCCGATCGCAACAGTAAATGACAGCGACTATACAGACGCTATCGTTATCAATGGATTTTATTATTATGTCATCGTGGCAGGAGATAATTGGGCAAATGGCTCGATATCAAATTGCGAAAACGTGACGGTGACTATTCCCTCAAGTCCTCCCATACTTGATCCCATTTTACCAGCGATTGATGTTGATGGAATCATCAATTTAAATTGGAGCGATGTAGCTGATGCAGTATTTTATTATATCTATCGAAATATCTCCTACATTACTTCTTTAAATGGTTTATCCCCGATTGCAACAGTGACGGAAAGCAATTACACTGATTTTCTTACCACTAATGGACTCTATTATTACACAATTATAATTGATAATGGTTGGGCGAATAGTTCGCTCTCGAATTGTGAAAATGTAACTGTTGCCATTCCTCATAACGCACCAGTACTCGAACCAATTTCACCAGCGATTGTACGTAATGGAACGGTCATGTTGAATTGGAGTGATGTAGTAACCGCAACTATTTATTATATTTATAGAAACACTTCAACAATCACGTCGGTAGCTGGACTGAGTCCAATTGCAACTATTGGGGCGAGTGACTACACCGATATCGTCCTGACTAATGGACTCTATTATTATGCGATCGTTGCGGGCGATGGATGGGCGAATGGCTCCATATCAAACTGTGAAAATGTTACCATTGGCATTCCCCCAACTCCCCCTCTATTGGACACTATCTTTCCAAGTCTTGATAGTGATGGGATGGTTAATCTAATCTGGAACGATTTACCAACCGCCACAATTTATTATATTTACAGAGACACATCAAACATCACTTCTGTTGATGGATTGATACCAATCGCAACAACTTCTACCTCTTTTTATATGGACTTTCTAACTAGTAACGGCATTTATTATTATGTTGTTGTTGCAGGAAATTCCACTGGGAATAGCTTGATTTCCAATTGTCAACACGTGACGGTTGCAATACCTTCACCAAGTGATGACGCACCACCTGACTACAACTTCCTTTTAGTTGCAATAATTATTGCGGGTGTCGCTATCGCTGCCGCGATATTAGTTCATGGGTTCCTTGGGCGCTCATCTATGCCAAGATCGAAACCGGCTGAGAAGTTACCGAGTAAATCAAAGGAACCGGTAAATAAAAATGAGAATCTAGTACCGAATAATCAAAGGTAAAAGGAGATTAAGAAAATGTGGATTAGAAAATTGAAAATAATTAGAAACTGTATGGTTTTTATAATAATTTTAATATCTTTTTTGATTGCCCCTTTCATGTTCAGTGGCAATCCAGAAACCGAGACGATGTCTCAAGATCAGCCAGAATTACGTATTAATAACCAATCGATAAATATCACCACCCCCGCAAATACAACATATTTTGAACCAATGCGCGGATTCTATCCAGGAACTCAAGGTTTTGAAGAGGTTACTGATGGATCACTCCCCACAGGTTGGTCATATTCTGGTGGGAGCTCTGCAGAAGTAACGCTTAATAAAATAGATAGTAATGGTAAAAATCATCGAAAAGTTCTGCGTTGTTACTCTGGGCCCGCCGTAAACTCCTGGATCACCGTTACAAATCAATTTGTGGGACCGCAAACTTCTGGCACAGTTGAATTTTGGTTCCTGGTGATTGAAAACACTTCGAGGACATTTTTAGGCTTAAAGATGTCAAGTTCGTATCGAATTATGATGTACCAAGATGCAAATCTATTCCGATATTATGATGGGTTTACTGATATAATCACTGGAATAAATTTTGATTCAAATAAGTGGTATAGATTCTCGATAGACTTCTCGTCTGATGGAACCTATTCGGGTTTAGCTGCTAATTATTATCGTTTTCGAATTTTCGATTCTGATGGGGTCACCATGTTATACACTTCACCTGATGCTCAGTTTTTCTCCGATGGAACGATTGATAGATTTGAAATTTACGCATTGATGGGTCCAGCTACTGTTTATGCTGACGCGCTCGGCTATAGTTGGGACTCATCTTATTCAATAGGTGATAATAAATACGAAGGATTACATCTAAACTTTTCCACAACAATCACACCCCAATGGAGTGGATATTCGCTCGACGGGCAAAATAATATCACCATTCTAGGTAATACTACCATTCCTGCGCCTCCAGATGGCTCTCATAACATCCAAATCTTTGCAAATGATACGAACGGAACCTTTTATCAATCAGCTGTACGACACTTCACTACCAATTTGCCCCCTTATATCACAATTAATTCTCCAAAACCCGGCGATACATTTGACCTTATTGCTCCCAGCTTCAATGTTGAAATTACAGGCCCTGAATTAGATACAATGTGGTATACAATTGATGGGGGGTTAACTAATGTAACCTTCTCTACCAACGAGACAATCAATCAGACGTTATGGGATGCTCATAGCATTGGTCCAGCCACAATCCGATTCTTCGCAAATGATTCCACAAATATTATTGGATCTGCAAAAGTAGTAATTAAAAAAATTTTAGTCCAGGTAAACATCTCTTCCCCGGAAAATAGATCATACACTGTATCGGATAAAGGGCACTTTGTAGGATCTGAAAGCTTTGAAGATATTGCTGACGGGACTCTGCCTGCAAACTGGGTTCATACTGAAATTGGATCTAGTGGCACGTATTCCGTAGTGGTGAATAATAAAACAGACAGGAATGACAACATTCACAAGAAGGTTATGCATTGCTACGATGGCGCATCGGATAGAGGGGCTAGACTTCAGGGGTTTTTTAACGAAAGTCAAACCTCAGGTACATATGAATTCTGGATTTTAGAATTGAATCCCGGTTCGGATAGGCTACGTTTTTCTTTAAGGAATACTTTTGATCAAGATGCAGTATACCTTTTTGAGATGCTTGGCAGATTTTTTTATCGTAATGGGTTTTCACAAGTAGATACGGGTATTTCATTTATTGAAAATAAATGGTATAGACTTTCGATCGATTTTTCCGATGATGGTACCTATGCAGGTCTAGGGGCGCATCAATATCGCCTTCGAATCTATGATTCAGATGGAATATCTCTATTATATACCTCTCCTAATGCCAATTTTGGGTATAATGGGCATTTGAATAGCCTATATATTTATACGTCTGTTTGGTTGTCACATGAGGTTTTCATTGATGCGGTCGGCTATTTATGGGACCCCGATTATACTTCTGGTGATAATCTAATCGAAGGTCTTTTTTTAAATTTTACGACCGTTGTTGATTTAAATTGGAGGGGATATTCAATAGATGGGCAGAATAATGTAACAATCTATGATAATGTTACTATTCCATTCCCCAGCGAAGGTCCTCATAGCATTCAAGTCTTCGGGAATACTTCGCTCGGCACGATGTATGCGTCAGAGGTCAGGTATTTCGAAATTGATTTTCTCCCACAAATCACCATCAATTCTCCTTCCCCCAGTGAAGGATTTGGAATAAGTGCCCCGAGTTTCAATGTAACAATAATCGATCCGAACTTGGATACGATGTGGTATTCAATTGACGGGGGATTAAATAATAGAACGTTCCTCGTCAATGGGACAATAAACCAAACATTATGGGATGCTCGTGCGAATGGGGTTGTAACGATTACATTCTACGCCAACGATTCTTGGGGGAACGTACATTCCGCTGAAGTGCAAGTAATAAAAGATACGCGCGCACCAATAATTCTGATAAATAATCCAACCCCAAATGAGATTTTTGGCTCCGTTGCTCCACCTTTCAATATTGAAATTATCGATTTAACTTTAAATACGATGTGGTATACTCTGGACGGAGGGGTGACAAACACTACTTTTCTCTCGAATGAGTCCATAAATCAACCGCTATGGGATGCCCTTACGAATGGATTTGTGACGATTAAGTTCTATGTCAATGATTCTCAGAATAACATAACTTCTGCTGAAGTGACTATTAAAAAAGATGTCATCATGATCAATTTCCCTATACCTTACGAAGTATTCGGTGAGATTACACCTCCCTTCAATGTCGAGATTTCAGATCCCAATCTTCATACAATGTGGTATACCATTGATGGTGGTATTTTTAATCAAACTTTCCTAACTAATCAGTCAATAGTCCAAGGCTTATGGGACGTTCAGGGGTATGGGAATGTGACTCTCAGATTCTATGCGAATGACACGTTTGGGTTTGAATGGTTCTCTGAAGTAGTCCTTATTAAAGCAATAGTTGAAATAACGATAATCTCACCCCAAAATATAACATACCAGCCCCCCCTGCCTGGGTTACCGCTTGATTTTCTCACGGTTGCAAATTTTGATTGGATGGCATACTCACTGGATGGGCAAGATAACGTCACAATTCCAGGCAATACAAGCATAGCTCTGCCCGAGAATGGTCCTCATACGATTCAAATATTTGGCAACCATTCACGAACCGGAACAATGTTTCAATCTGAGATTAGACCCTTTATAATTGCACCAAACGCTCCAGTACTCGATCCCATCGTGCCAGTTGCTGATATTGATGGAAAGATTAACTTGAATTGGAGTGATGTTACAGGCGCAATGAATTACTATATTTATCGAAATACATCTATAATCACATCATTAAATGGTTTAACCCCGATTGCAGTAGTTTTAGAGAGTAATTATACTGATACTCTCACGAAAAATGGCCAATATCATTGGGTTATCATCGCTAGCGATAGCTGGTCAAATAGTTCGCTTTCAAATTGCGAAAGCGTGACTGTTGCAATTCCCCCTACAGCACCAGTACTCGATCCCATCCTGCCTTCATTCGATACTGATGGCCTAGTCTTGTTAGAGTGGAATGACGTAGTAGGTGCTGATATTTACTATGTTTACAGGAACACTTCGAATATTATATCTGTGGGCGGACTGACCCCAATTACCGCGGTTACAGAGAGTACCTTTACTGACATCATCACTGACATTGGTATTTACTATTATGTAATTGTAACTGGCAATGATTTGGGGAATAGCTCTATTTCCAATTGCGAAAATGTTACTGTAGGCATTCCACCAGTGCTCGCCCCAATCATACCTTTGATAGACATAGATGGTACCCTGGACTTAAATTGGAGCAGTGTGGCAGGTGCACAACTTTATTATATTTATAAGGATGCGATGCCTATTTCATCCGTTAGCGGACTGACCCCCCTGGCAATACTTTCAGAAACTAACTACACGCATTCCTACCCTGTTAATGGAATTTATTATTTTGTGATAGTTGCTGGAAACCCTCTCGTAAATAGTTCCCTATCGAATTGCGCAAACGTGACAGTGGCAATTCCACCGAACCCCCCTGACTTACAAACCATCTTTCCAATAGTTGATGTCGATGGAATAATTCAATTAACTTGGACCACCATTAAAACCGCTACATTTTATCAGGTTTATAGAGACTCCTCCAACATCAGTTCCGTGGCAGGATTGACACCCATTGCCACAATTTCTACCAATTTTTTCATCGACGTAATCATGAGTAGTGGAAATTATTATTATGTCATAGTTGCCGGGAATGCTACGGGAACGAGTTATATTTCAAATTGCGAAATGGTAACCGTAACACTCCCATCAGAGGATGAGGATGGAACTTTAAAATCCGATATAACCTTACTTGCTATTACCATTCTAATCGCTGGGATCGCTATCGCTGGTGCCATTTTAGCTCACGGCATGCTCCGCCGCCCTCGGGCACCCCCTCCTCCACGCCCTCCAAAAAAGGTAAAATCAACCCCAAACGATACTTCCAAAGCTTCTTAATCCAACTCAGTAGTTTTCAACCTTAAGAACTGAAATATCTACTATTTTCTCAAAATCGGTTGTGTTCCGGGTAATTACTGTAAGATGATACTGTATAGCAGTAGCCGCAATTATTACATCAGCAATATTAACTGGCGTGCCTTTTTTCAATAAATTTGCATCGATTTCTGCTGCAACTTTTGCGGTATTATAATCCACTTGAAGAATCTCGAATTGAGATAGTTCCTTCTCAGCTTCTTCTATTTTTGAATTTAATTGTTTTTTATCACTTGAAAACAGATACTAGATTCCCCTAAGATATTCCTGAACTGTTATAACCGAGAGTGCTTTGAGTTGAGGGCTATAATCGATGAATTCTGCTTTTTTTATAGCTCCATCATCTTCGTTTGTGAGATCAATAATGAAAGTAGTATCAAATAGATACATTTTATCACTTTGTATCCTTAATTTTACGAATTTGCTCTTCCTTCCTCCTGGTTTCGCTTTCTTTTACGTTACTATATTTATTAGTAACAGTTACCCACTGTTCCTTAGTAATGGTCTTTTTTCCTGCGAGATCCATGAGCTTACCTCCCCTTTTAATGACCCTTTTAATCACATCACTGAAACTCTCTCCAGGTAACTTAAATCTACTCAATAACTCATAAACTTCATCTGAGACCGCAATATTCTTTGCCATTTAGATCACTCTTAATCGATATATACATATGCATATCTATATAAAATTCTTTGAAAATCTATGACTTCTTTTTCTCCACTTTTCTTGCATTCCTTTCAATTTTGAAGTACAATCCATTATTCTTAAATAATCAATGAGAATATTATACATCTATCATAAAAACCTTAATATAGGAAGGGAATTATTTGCAGCGATTTAAGTTTCTTTTTGTTGTTATTTTACTCACCTCATTCTTCTTAACCCCCGTTTTGACCACTCTACAACCAGAACAATCTAGTTCTTCTCTTATCCCAAATTGGAGCTTGATGAAAACGGATCTCCCCTTTTCCATCAATGGCAACGCGGAATTGAGTGCTATCGCAAGCGCTGGCAATGGGACGCTTGGCAATCCCTACATCCTTGAGAATTACATCATCAATGCTTCCGGTTTAGGGGTAAACGGAATCATTATTAATGATACTGATGCCTACTTTATCTTACGAAATTGCACGGTATTTGAAGCGGATGCGGGATTTCACGGTATATTTCTTGAAAATGTCCTGCATGCACAAATCATGAATAATACAATTTCTGAAATTAGGGGCGTAAATGGAATAAACGGTGGGACAGGTCAAAATGGGACTTCGGGAGCTCCGGGGGTGGGTATGAATTTAACAAACTGTAGTCAAATAAGAATTGACTCAAACAGGATTTTTAATATCTTTGGGGGAAATGGGGGGAACGGCGGCCCTGGATCCTCTGAGAACCCTGGAGGAGTGGGAGGTGATGGTGGGGCTGCTTTGGGTATCTATTTTAAAAACTCTAGCACTGGCACTCATAATTGGAATAATATTACCACTATAATTGGTGGGTCCGGGGGTCCCGGCGGTGATGGTGGTGGTTCAGTTGTCAGTAATGGTGGTGTTGGAGGTACTGGAGGCGAAGGGGGTTCTGCGTCAGGTACCCATTTTGAAAATTCTGAGAATATCACCAATAATTGGAATGGTATTACCACTATAACTGGTGGTTCCGGTGGTTCAGGCGGTGACGGTGGTTGGGTAAATGCCGGTATTGGTGGTGCTGGAGGTTTTGGCGGCTCTGGGGGTAGTGGCTTTGCTCTTAAAATAAAAAATTCATCCGACCTTTTCATTTCTTTCAACAATTTTTCAAATCTTTTTGGAGGTGACGGGGGGGTTGGTGGTCACGGTGGTAATTCTGGCAATGTTGGTACTGGTGGTGTTGGAGGCACTGCAGGCGAAGGGGGTTCTGCGTCAGGTACCCATTTTGAAAATTCTGAGAATATCACCAATAATTGGAATGGTATTACCACTATAACTGGTGGTTCCGGCGGTTCAGGCGGTGGAGGAGGGACTTCGAGCTCAGGTACTGGTGGTGATGGAGGCGAAGGAAGAATGGGCGGTCTTGCCTCCGGTATCTATTTTGAAAGTTCTGTCAATGTCACCAATAATTGGAATAATCTTACCACTATAACTGGTGGGTCCGGTGGTGCAGGTGGTAACGGTGGTGATACAATTTCTGGTACTGATGGCGCCCCCGGAGCTGCTGGTGCAGAAGGGTTAACTACTGGCATTATTTTTGATAACTCAAATAACAGTCTTTGTATTTTGAATTCAATCTTTGTTCAAAACAATGTCGATAACGGAACGGCTAATGTCTGGAACGATAATTATGTCGGAAATTATTGGAGCTATTATTCTGGAAATGACACCACTCCTCTTGATGGAATTGGAGATGAACCATACTTCCTTGGTGGTAGTGCGGGTTCCCAAGATTCTAAGCCGTTAATGGCTTCTCCATATGCAGATTCTGATGCCGATGGGCTCAATGACAGCGCGGAAATTTTAATTTCCTTCACGAACGCGACAAATCCTGATAGCGATGCAGATCTAATGCTCGATGGCTGGGAATTCCAAAATGGATTAAATCCCCTCAATTCCCTAGATGCGGGTTTTGATTATGATGGGGATGGCCTAAAAAACTTGGTAGAAAGCATCCAAAATACAGATCCGAATGATTGGGATTCGGATAATGATGGCTATTCCGATGGGGTGGAGCTGGCAGCTGGAACCGATCCTTTGAATCCGAACGATTTTCCCAGTGAGGGCATGCCAGAAACGGATAATACAATGATTTGGGTTTCGATCCTAATTGTAGGGATTATAATTGGAGTTTCTATTATCCTTCACGGTATTTTGGTTCGGTCCCGCCCCAAGGCAACCCCACCCCCTCCGAAAAAGGCAAAAACTTCCCCAAAAACAACTTCTACTGAAAAATAATCCTTTTCTACTAGATTCTATGTCGTGAAATTTGTGTTTCGCGGCTCTATGTAAAATTCAAATAATACAATGTACTATATTGCATTATATGAAAATGATTACTACCTCCGTGAGACTTTCGAAAGAAATTGTTGATGAATTAGAAAGAATTTGCCAGGAAGAAGATATGGACAAAGGGGCAATAATAAGGAAATTTCTGAAAGAGTCCATAGCAAAATACAAGGTAAAAAAAGCGTTGGAAATGTACAGAGATGGAGTAGTTTCGCTTTGGAAAGCTGCCGAACTTGCAGGCCTTTCCTACAGAGAAGCTTTAGAAGAACTGAAAAAACGGAATATCCCATTTAACTACAAAAAAGAAGAACTTGACAAGGATTTAAAATGGATTTTAAAGCAATAAGCAATGCAGGACCCATCATCCATCTCACACAAATTGGAAAATTATCGATTTTAAAAGAGCTGTTTGGGAAAATAGCCATTCCAGAATCGGTTAAAATTGAAATCATTGAAAAGGGTAAAAAGCTTGGGAAACCAGATGCCTTATTGATTGAAAAAGAAATTAAAAAATGGATAGAAATTTTAAAGGATCCTGAAATAAAGGAAGATATTTCTGAAAAATCAGGAATTCATTCTGGCGAACTTGCCGCTATTTTAATTGCGAGCGAAATAAACTTACCATTATTAATGGATGATGCACCTGCTCGAAGTGTTGCTGAAGCAATGGGTGTTGAAGTTGTGGGAAGTATTGGTATTCTTATTAAAGCCACTCAGAAGAAATTATTAACCAAGTCACAGGCCTTATCCTCACTCGAGAGACTTACTGAAGTGATGTGGCTAAATGCGTATATCTATACACAAGCTAGACAATCCGTACAATCTTTAAAAGAATAATTTAATTGAAAACTTCCTGGCTTGAACGAATGAAAAAAAGGAGAAGGGGCGGTCTTATTCTGAACCAGCAATTAATCATAGAATGCCGTTCGTGAGTAACAGGGGGATAACAATACCTAAGTATCTAAATGCCGCCTACAAGTAATAGGTCTGATTCTAATATGCATCTATCGCATGAGTTATAAATCCGATATCTCTAATGTAAATATATAAATTGTCTTACATCTAAAAAAATTAGTGTAGTTCTTCTTATTAATTTGCTTTTAAAAAACAGAAAATATTAATTGGAATGGGAGATCGATACAAATTGAAAAAGCAATCTTGGAATTCCATCTTAAGTATTCTCTTAATAATCATGGTGATTTTTTCGGGATTTACTACGATTTTTAGCAACTTAATTTTTGATAGAAATAAAAATAAGAGAGAGCCAGCTGAAAACGTTCTATTAAATTTAACGTATGATAATTATTGTTTCATAAACAATGTGAATCAAACAGAATATTTCTTTAATGCTAAGGGCCCCTGTTATATCTTAGCAGAAGTTAAAGGTG
The DNA here is from genome assembly GCA_013375455.1 of Candidatus Helarchaeota archaeon. Next base: position 71,080 of record JABXJT010000001.1, read on the forward strand.
CTGATTTCACTAGTTTTAAATTAGATAATGAGAACCATAGCGTAAGTTACGGATTAAACGTGTTTCCAAAATATTTCGGAGAAAATTACACATCTCATAACATTACTTTCGAACAAACGGCTATAGATAATAACTACTTTGATTGGATTACAGTTGAACCTCTCTTTCTGGAAGAAAATGACATAATTGTTAATTTAACCACCCCTTACTCTACCAGTTTTAACGCGTCTGGGGCAATTGCAATTTTGATACGACCCGATTTTTCATATAATTGGCTATATTTAGAGGTAGATGGCATTGTCATCAATAATATTTATAATTCTAGCACCTATCCTGATGTTGATAGTGCGTTTTATAGTTATTTCATGGAGGAAGGGTCGTACTTATATTTTAGCTTGGATATGCTCCCTAAAGAGCACTCGTTAAGAATAATGGGAAATGGGTCACTTAAGTATAAAATTATGGTGAATTTTGATTGGGATCAGGATTTAATTTCTGATGTCGATGAAGTTCAAAAAGAATTATTTAATACTCAATTTGATCCACTCTACCCCAATGTCTGGGGCATGTTCGAGAAATCCTCACCCCTTATGTATTTACATAATAAATCTGGCTCAGCTGAAGGTTTTTATCACTTTTATATCCCAGACGCCTACGCTGGATTAAATTACTTATACATACATACAGAAAGTGGCACAATTTCTGATATTCGCGTTGATAAGGATGAATTGACCCTTCAAAACATAACATTGTCCAAGAACCATAAAGACACTCCCTACGGCTATCTTGGTGCTGGACATCATTTCGTAGAGTATAATTATAGCCTAAATGAACTGACGGAAATTTCCTTTAATGTAAATGGTAAAGATATTCTTGTATTAGATGAAAAATCAATCAGGGACAGCGATTGTGATGGACTAAAAGACGGTCAAGAACACAACAGTGGGTTAGATCCGTTTGATTCAGATACAGACAATGATGGAATCCCCGATAATACCGACCCCTCTCCATTAACCTCATTAGTTTTAGATAAAGATTGCGTGCATCAATTTGTTATTCCACATGATCCAAATCGAAGCACATTAATAAACCTGAAAATTCAGAAACCAGACCCCGATTATACAACATCTGAACCTAGACTCTATTTAGATGGTCACTATCACGGTGAAGGTTTAAATGTCTCAATCTATCCGGTATTACGAGTATTTGGAAACCAATCTATTACTCGTAACGCAATGGTAGGAAAGTACAAATTCGGTTACGACAAATATAACACATACTCGCTTGTAGATACTTATGATGCTGATAGTTTTGGAGATGCAATACCAGATCCAACTAACCCAAATGCAGAATTTACTTTTATATTCACACAGCAAAGTGAAGACGTATTTGAATTTGACATAAACTATCCGAAAGGCCATCCAGCAAAGGATGATAATGTTATTGATCTTAGATTTGATTTAATCTGGCTTGTACTTTATAATGTGTCAGGAGATGTAAAGCTTTTACATTACTATACCTTTGAAAACGATATTTTACTCCAGGCTATGACCGTTCGCGAATTTGGTGATGTAAACTACATTTTAGGTTCTCCTGACTCTATGATTGAAAATCAAATACTTTGGGCTCTCACCCAGAATCCTATATTGGGTACTTATGCTGATTTCAATGTAACAGATGATATAATCGGAGGTGGCACCGTAGATTATTTAAATTTAGCTAACCAAACATTGAACGACCGAATTAATGCTCCTTTGGGATTAAATGAAACCGAAATTTTATATGTTGCTGGAGTACAAAGTAATTATGATGTTCTCAATAAATTAGCTGTTAAAAACTTAGAAAACCCATCCTTTATAATAAATAATTCAGGGAATTTCTTATTTTACTTCAGTTTTTACTCTATTAGTAATGTTTATAATGAGTCGAATTATACCCTTTGGGATGCAGAAATATTAGGCGACGACAAAATCTGCTATGCTATTGGATGGGATAATTATTCTAGTGAAAATTCAACCCACTATACGCAAACAGCTACCATTCTCGGATTGCCAATCTACATGAATCTTATTTCATTCTTAAACTCAAAAGTCCTCGAAATAACATGTGCTATGGGGGCCGAGATTCCTCTAGAGCACATACCAAATTCTACTCAATTTGGTTTGCACGATAAAATAATATTTCACAATAAGACATTTATAGAAATTTCAGAAGTCGGGCAATCAACTCCCCTAATAAATTTTGATGAAGCAAAACACACTCTCAAAGAATCCTTTGATAATCGCCAATGGCAAATTGAAGCAAGCAAATTAATTTTTTATGATTATAGCGGTTATAGTCGAACAACCGCTGATCTTTTTAATAAATACTGTTATGACTTAAATAATGCATATCTTAATGTAGAAAGTATAATAACTCAAACTTCAGGATTAATCAGCACTATTGAGTTGGATTATAACGGAATTTGGGGAGATTACGAATTCACTAAAAATAAATTACTTGATATAAACGAGTTAATCAGTGACATCTCGCTATTGATGACAAAGCAACTCTATGATATTAAATTCAATTATGCCTTTGAACCCATCGATAATTTATTCAAGGAAGTTACTGACCATACTCAAGGAATTGACCTATTATACGACGTGAGAGATCGACTTAAAGCTGAACGTTTTATCAGTGGCCAAAAAGAATCAGTTTCTAAATTAAAATTTTTGTATCGTGGTTTAAAGGGAATCGCTACGATAGCTTTTCAAGGGTGGTCTTTATTCGATGCTATCAGGATTTTGTTCGAAAATTTTACCTCAGGGGATTGGTCAGGGGATATAATCGATTTTGCGCTTAGAATAACTCATTCCATTGTTAGTATAGCTTTTAAAGCAGTTGCACTAATTTCGGGTGTTTTAAAGTTCTTATCAAATTTCCCAAAATTTTTACAACACTTTTCTATAGATGGTCTCCGCTCCATGGCGAAAACATGTGCCAAAATTACTTTGTACATAGGAATTATTCTTGAAATTTTAAAAGTAGGTATTAAACTATGGGAGACTTTCACTACTTATGGGCTTTCGCCGGAATTTTGGATAGAGTTTTCATTTATATTACTTGATTTTGGTGTATCATTCATCCTACCGTTAATACTAATGTTAGTTTTTTCAACTGGTATAGGAATTATTATAGGTGTTATTGTGGCATTAATCTTTCTCATATGGGATTGGTTATTTGGTGCGGAAGAGCAAGCTGAAGAAGGAGAACAAATTCACCCGAGCATAGAAATCGTTTGGACCGATCCAGACGATCGTCCGCTGACGTACGTTGATTTCCCTACAAGGACGATGATTAGACAGGGTGGTTTAGAGCTGTATGATCCTATTGATTTTCATATGGCTTTTCATAATAATGGCGATGTACCTGTAGGCTTGGTCGTTATGATTGGAATTCCTGAAGCTGATGGTAGTATAGACTATTATTATTATGGACAGGGTTGCTGGTGGTTTGAAGTTGATGAGACCGACGATTTTAGGCACGCCGAATTAATTAAAGTAACCTCTCCAAACCTCACCTTACAATTTCGACTTCAATTGTTTATCTATTTAGCTCACAACGACACCGTATTGGAAATTTATAAAGACGACCCTCCCATAGATATCCGGTTTAATCTGCCTGTTTGTCCTCCGACCATCGCCGAATTTTATGCGCTGACTGACGAATTACCCTCTCCAAGTGGTATTTCAAACATTACTGATATTGCGATTACTTACGATACACTTTTCGAAATTGATCCATTAATTGGTTGGACGCCTGTAAATCTCACTTTAACAACAAAAGGATACAATGATTCGGTCATTGAATGTGAGATATCATTTCCCAACGAAACAAATTTCTATACTGATACGCCCAATTTCACGCAAAGTTTATTCTCAAACATAAGTTTTAACTTGTTTTCACAAAGTCCTAACTTCTTAGGTGGTATCTATTATTTTAACATCAGTATCCGATTAAATGAAACAGGCCAATTAATCTTAACTGAACTGGTGCCATTTAGGATATCATTCCTTAGAAATTTTACATATTCTCAATCAAATGTAGTTTATAAAATGATTTTGAACACGTATTTCTCCTCCTCGAACATCTCTAGTCCAATTAATTGTTCAAGTACAAATGTAGATGTGGGTAATGTAATGTTTATCAAATATAAGACAAATAGCACCAAGGAAATTAACATGCATTTGTACAACGATTCTCAATTAAGTAAGAAGTATCGTATTACTCCACGTGGTGGTATAAATCGTACTGATAAATTTCTACAGATTTTAATAGACGAGAATTTCACTTTCAACAACATTACTTTTAGTGGAGATTTATTTAGCTCAGAATATCTCATGATTTCTGAAGTTACTATTATCAACGCAACGGTTGAAACTCCAGCAAACGAATTCTTCAATCCTATAAATTTTACGAATTATGGAAATGTTCCAGAGTTCGTCAACTTCGCTTTTTCGGGTTTCCCATTTGAGTATGTGGATACGACTCTTACTCCTGATGAATTCGATGGGACCAATCAATTAATCTGCGTTATGCCTGGCGAAAATAGAACCTGCCTATTTAATATTTCAAAGCCTACTATGGCAATTTCAAATCTTATTTCAAGAAGCTTAACAGCTACTAATCCCATAATTGACACCACTTACTGTAGATATACAGATTGTTTTGCTATAGACGGAATTTACATTGACAACCCTAAAAATACAACGCACACTATTTATGATTCTGAAAATAACGAAAGCTTATGGTTGAACATTATAACTCAAGAAGCCCTTGTTTGGTCTGCTTACTCTTTAGACGATCAAGCTCTCGTTAATTTTACTAAAAACGTCTATCTCCCCGTACCTGAAGATGGATTACATAAAATCCAGGTTTTTGGTAAAAATGCAACCAATGACTCCTTCCAATCTGATGTAAGATACTTCACTGTGAACTCCGCATTGATTAATATCATAACTCCTGAACATAAAATCCAATACCTTTTGTGGTCTGGTATATATAACGGAACTTATGGATTTGAAAATGATAAAAATGGCTCCAAACCCTCTGGATGGGAAGCCACCGACGGTGTTTATGTAGTTAATCATGAGGTCGGGCATACTAAAGTTGTTGAAATTAGTGAAGATGGTAATAGTCTTCTTTGTAGAGATGAATTCCCCAGAACAAGTGGAACCATTGAATTTTGGATAAAGTTTGTAGGAATTGGTCTGATTAGTTATGTAAGTTTTGAAGGTGGTGATTCTGATTTTCATCCTGAAATACTAGATATGTTTTTAATGTCTGGTAGATGGTATTATCATTTTAATACAACTGATTGGGCGCCTATTCCTAATATCGCTGATCCCCAAGTTAATATATGGCATCATCTGAGGATGGATTTTAGATGTTCTGGTGCGGCACCATATCTAGGACTTTCAGATGATTGTTATGTTGTTACGTTTGATGGAGTAAGTTCAGGAGAACTCCCTCATTGTCATACAGGTCGATCCGCATATGAATTCTTTGAAATTTATATCAGTAGTGGTTCTGACACACAGGTATGGATTGACGCCGTTGGATTTTCCTGGGATCCCAATTACAATATTGGGGATAATTACTACACAAAATCTCAATTCGCTCTCCCCCTCGAATATATCGCTCCTACTTACTTTACGAACCTATCCTATTCTATAGATTATCAAAGTTTCATGAATTTAGAATCTGATATTATAATGTTCAATGGAGTTGGAGAGCATTCTCTTCAATTAATGGGAACCGATATTTTCGATGATTTATATGAATCAGCCATTAGAAATTTTGGAGCTCTGGGCGTATTTGTTCCAACTCCTTCAGGAGATAATATTAGCATTTTTGAATCCTATACCAATATTGAAATCAATATTACCCAAGTTACTACCAATGGATCCACATTCATTTCTTTAAATGATACTGATTACATGCCGGCATTCCCCGCATCGATAACTATTGGTTTCTTTGATTATACACCATCATTTCTAACCACGGTTTATTATAAAATTAATGATACATCAGCAGTCCTACCACCAATCCACTCTATATCGATAAAGATTCCATATAATGAAAGCAAAGTACAACTGAATGAAAAGAATATACGAATTTTTCAATACCTGGCTGGGGGGTGGTACGGTATTACTAATACAATAGATACTGAAAATAATGTCATTGTTGGTGATGTCATAGCCATTTTATCAGATTTCCTTGTAATAGAGATACTAGATGATAGACCACCCATCACTGCTTTATTTTTAAATGGCTCACCTGCGACTACTTGGAATAAACACGCATCTGATGTGCTGGTCAGTTTAAATGCGTCTGATGGGGTATCTGAAGTATTAGAAACAAGATACAGTTTCGATGGTGTTAATTGGACTACTTATACGGGGCCATTTACTCTTACAACTGAAGGAATGACAGATTTCTACTATTATTCAATGGACACCTCAAATAATATAGAGGGGATCTCGCTCAAAAACATAATAATTGATAAAACCGCTCCAAGTACCGAAATTTCTTTTGTAGATACCGTTAAAATAGAGGGATCTACTTATTATATTACTGGCACCGGACAAATCCGATTGATTGGTTCCGATGAACATACACATGTTGAACATATCTACTATAGCATTGATGGTGGGCCATTTGTCGAATATAACCAATGGTTAGGAATGCCCATCGTATTTCAGGAGCCAACGGGAACTTATACCTTTTCTTTTTATAGTGTAGATTTTGTAGGTAATGTAGAACCACTGAATACCATAACAATTGAAGTAGTTACCTACATACACGCATTTCTGATACAATTATATGAGGTTTATCTGCGATTCATTATTCTCTATGTTTCGTTAGCTGTTATAACATATAAATTGAATAAAATATCAAATAAGAGAAATAAAGTTAGAAAATCTAAAGTAGTTAGAATGCTAATCGGAAAATCTAAAAAACTTAGAGCAACAATCAAACAAGCTAAAAAACTTAGAACAGCAATCAATAAATTTCGGAGACTTATTTTAAGGGGTACGTAAAATTATTGAAGGGAAGGAATTGATCATGAAGAGAGCACGAAATCGCTTTACAAAATATTTCCTCCTAATAATCGTGATTGCTTACACTTCTGGCATGGTATTTTTAAGTAATTATGATATTAACCATGATTCAACAAAGATAAATCAAAATCAAGAAATTATTACAAGCAATTATACTTGGGAAATGAACGGTACTGTAATTGCTGATGGGTATCTCTCCCATTATGATCCTGTTATTTGTAGCATTGGAAATGGCAGTGCTATTATTGCTTGGGAGGATTGGCGGAATCCAGCAACTAATAGTGACATTTACGCCCAGCGTGTGAATTCAACTGGACATGCCCAATGGACCTCTAATGGAATCGTAGTATGTAATAAGACTCTTGGTCAAGAAGATCCCGTGATCTGCAGCGATGGAAACGATGGCGCATTTATTGGGTGGTCTGGCGATGAAGGAATGTGGGTGCAAAAAATTAATGGAAACGGAGAAGCTCAATGGGGAGCTAATGGTTCGCAATTGCACAATGTGTCAGGTTATCGCATGCAATTATGTCCTGATGGTTTAGGTGGTGTAATCGCCGTTTGGGATGAAGGATTCTTAGGTGACCTAATTTTAGCAAGAAGAGTTCATTCAAATGGAACTGTTTTGTGGGGCGCAGATCCAATAATAATCAGCAATTTGACTAATTGCGTTTATCCAAAAATTTGTAACGATAGTTCTGGGGGCGTAATAATCACTTGGCAGGATTATCGGACGGGAACGGATAATAATATCTACGCACAGAAACTTTTTTTGAATGGGACTGCTCAATGGGGTAGTAATGGAACAATTATTTGTAATCAAGATAATAATCAATACGCCCCTGATATTTGTACCGACAATGGAGATGGCGCAATAATAACTTGGACCGATAATAGAAGTGGTTCAACCGATATTTATACCCAAAGAATATTATTTAATGGAACGACGATGTGGACCTCAAATGGAACAATAATTTGTAATAGCTCAGGACCACAGGAGACTCCTCGCATTCATGAAGATGGAAGCGGTAACGCAATTATTGTCTGGAACGATTATAGAGGCGCTAACTGGGATATATACGCTCAAAAAATCGATGGGCTGGGAAATCACCAATGGCTTGCTAATGGAACCATAATTTGTAATGCCACTAATACACAAGATGATTATATGATCTCTACTGATATGTCTGGTCGTGCCTTCGTGACGTGGGAAGATAGTCGAACTGGAGGTATTGATATTTTTGCTCAAAAAATCGAACCTGATGGAAATGTTACGTGGCCACAAAATGGCTTCCTAATCTGCAACAAATTTGATCTCCAAGCAGACGCTCAAATATGCAGTGATGAACTGGGCGGGGCGATAATTACGTGGGAAGTTCAAAAGCAATCCGGTCCTCCACGGTATGATGTTTACGCAAGCAGGGTAATAATACCAACATCCCCCACCTTAGAATCAATCTTACCAAACCCAAGCAATGATGGCTTAATATTGCTGAATTGGAGCGATAACTATGATGCAAACAAATATTACATTTATCGAAATACTTCAAAGATTAATAACATTAATGGATTGACTCCGAGGGCAATTGTCAACGCAACGGTTTATCAGGATATCGTTACAGCGAATGGACTGTATCATTATGTAGTCGTTGCAGAAAATTTTTGGGGGAATGGCTCAATTTCAAATTGTCAAAATGTAAGCGTAGAATTCGTGCCGGGTCCTCCAATACTTGATCCGATTCTCCCTAGGATTGATAACGATGGATCAATTTACTTGAGTTGGAATGATGTAATTGGAGCCACAGATTATTACATTTTCAGAGATAATGTTACAATTAATTCAACACTTGGATTAACCCCAATAGATTCAGTCGCTCAAACCTTTTATCCTGATAGTGTACCTATTAACGGAACTTTCTTCTATGTCATCGTAGCCTATAACAGCACGGGGAGTAGCCCTATATCCAATTGCGAAAATGTTACAGTGGACCTAACACCCCCTAATGGAAATGGTGAACCAGATGAACCTCCACCTGATAACACCTGGATCTGGATCTCCATTCTCATCGTGGGCATCGCGATTGCCGCTGTTATAATTATTCGCGGCATAATGGTCCGATCCCGCTCTAAGAAAACTCCATTAAAACCTCCAAAATCACCTCCAACTCCCTCTAAAAAACCACCGATTTCCTCAGAATAAAGTCCTGACAATACACTTTTGGTTACAATTTTTCTCCATATTTTTTTAAGAGAATTTAACGATCTCCATACTTGTTTTTTAAAAAAGAGTGAAGTGAATTAAAGTGTCAAAAATCAAGAAACTGTTCATTGACAAAGAAGCAGAAACCATCTTTACGGAAATTATTGAAAGTGCAGAAGTCATCCAAAAAGAATTGGACATTCTCGCGAAAACGGAGTTAAAAGTAAATAAAGAGCGCGTGAAGCTATTGAAGCAGGAAACCGCAGAAACCATCGCGCTTTTACAATCCTTAAAGAAAGAGCGAAACCGAAAGACTGCCCAAGGCAAACTGTACGTTCAAGAACTGCATAATATCGCCATCCGTGCCAAGCGGTCCATCAAGTTATTTAACACAGGGACGCCGATGGAAGCGGATTACAACCAAACCATTTTAGATCTCTATAACTTCATCGATAGGTCCCGGACGACGAAATTGCACTTGGACCATCTCCCGTACTCCTACACTGGCATTACCGTCGTGGGGCTCGTGCTGTCCCCCATCCCGTTCTTTAATTTGTTATCAATCGTCTTTGGGGGATATCTCGCGCTCACGAATGACCGGCGGGCACAAATCAACGGGTTATTGATGATTTCGATAGTCATAATCTTCATTATTATTTCCTGGTATTTGTAGGAAAATGAGCTTGGGTGGATTATGAAGAGAGAACTTAAATCTGTCGCAATTTCATTGTTCATCGTGTTTGCCATGTTTATGTGGACCACGCAATCAAACATGATGAGTTATGACACGATCCTTGAGAATTCGTGCCAGCGGTTATGGGTGCATGCCCCCTCAACGCTCCAAGCTGGCGAGAATTTCGAATTTCACGTGCAAGCCTGGGATGAATGGGAGCGCTTGAGTTCGATCTACGATGGACGAGTCACATTCGAATTGATCAGTTATAACATTTCCACGTTAGAGAATTTTACTGCACCATGGTCGGCTCCTGGGGCTTATCGGTTTACAGGGGCACTCATTGAGCAAGGTCTTTTTCCTGCTTATAAGCTTTCATCGCTTAATGGCAAGGATTGTGGCCGGCATGGTTTTACTGCATCCATCTTTGCAGAGGGGATCCATTATATCAAAGTAACTGACGATCAAGGGCACGTTGCATTAAGCAATCCCATCCTCGTATGGAATGACACGCCCAAGCTCAACCTATATTGGGGTGATATTCACGGGCATTCTGCTTTATGTGATGGATCTGGATATTTGGAGGATGTTTGGAGTTTTGCCAAGGAAGTGGCTTATATGGATTTCGCTGCTGTCACGACCCACGATGATTATACGGATTATTTTGGCTCTGCCCCGGACTTTGGAGTGCTATGGGAGCTTTCAAAAGCCGCCGCGAATCGGTGGAATTCGCCCAACGAATTTGTTGCGCTTGTAGCCTATGAATGGACTCAACAACTGAAAGGATATGGACACATGTGCGTCTATTATGAGGGGGCTGATGGCCCGATGTTTTCCGCCTCTTATCCTCAGTATGAATCCCAGGATAAACTATGGGCGGCTTTGCGTGAATGGAAAGCTGCTTCCGGTTCGGACGTCATTACCATACCGCATCATACTGGATTTAAAACGCAGTGGATGTATTATGATTTGTCCTACTATGACCCCGAATTCGTCCCTCTCATTGAAATTTATTCTGCCCACGGTTCGAGTGAAATGATGAACGGTTTGAAGTCCATCGATACTGAGGCTGAAATCCACGGTCACCACGTTCAGGATGCGCTTTCAATGGGTTATCAGGTAGGACTAATGGCCAGCTCAGATTCACACGATGGCCGCCTTGGGCATCCCATCCACCATACCGAAGCTAACAATCGCTTTCAATATCCATATACGATGATGGGGTTACAGGGTATTGCTTTCAGATTTGAAGAGGACCGGGAAGGGGGATTGATTGGCGTGTATGCTGAAAATCTCACCCGGAAAGGCATCTTTCATGCTCTAAAAACAAGATCCTGTTTTGGATCCACTCACGTGAGCCGTCCCCTTCTCAATTTCACCATTAACGGAGTCGCGGTGGGTCAGAATGATTCAACAGTCTATGTCAGTTCGCTGACGTCCCCTCGTTTGATTGAGGTATTAGTAGCTGCAGATGGAGATGTTAATGATAACCTGATCCAAAACATCACTTTGGTTCGTAACAACGTGGATATCAACTTTACGACTCCCAATTCGCTTGTCTGTAGATATAGTTTCAATGATACCGCCGTACTCACCGGCATGAACTATACGCACGGGGTTGAAATAGATGGCGAATATAAAATATACCCGGATGCTCACAAATCCCTCCCCGAGTACTCCTTGGATCAACCCCCCTCAACGAATTGGAATGGGACCGATTACTCAGACATCACTGATGTCTATTATGTGAGAGTTACTCAGAGTAATGGCGATATGGCGTGGATTGGTCCCATTTGGGTGAAATTGAAATTATGAAGGTAATTAATTCATTCAATATAGCGTAACGCATCTCGTACAATATCCTCATGATCAAACGCAAGATCAAGGCGAGCCGCTTCCTCGATCGGCATGAATTTAATCGAAATCGCCTCACCAACTGCAACCCCGCCAATGATTTCGCATAGAAATGCCGTTGATGTTACTGTACCGCGGGGATCCCGAGACGGATTGTCATAGAAGCCTATCTTATTCAGAATATGTATGTTCAGATTGGTTTCCTCTCTTACTTCACGAATCAAGGCTTGCTCCGGACTTTCATTGCCGATTATAAAGCCACCGGGCAATGCTAATATCCCCTTAAATGGGGGGTGATCTCGCCTTATCAGAACGACATTTCGCTTATTATCTACAATAACTGCATCAACGGCATGTGGATTAAGTGGCTTTCTAGAAAGGTTGGTTTGTTTGATAAACGCGTAAACTAAACCTAATAGAACTGTCATAATAATAACGGAAACGACCCCACTGATGACTGCAGTGAGAGTATCACCTGTCGCAAGGGCTGCTAAAAAGGCAAGTATGATCGCCGTGATCTCTGCTAATGCCCCCAAAATAAAAAATTGGTTTAATTTTTGCGACGAGACATACTGGGCATCCTGTTTAAGCTGAATTTCTCTCTGAAAGGCAAAATTTAACGCATCAGAAATGGCATATATTTTTTTATCTACCTTCGTTGCAACTTCTTCTACTTTGAATTCTCGCTCTAAATGGTTCAAGATTGTTAAAAAATGATGTTTCCTCTTATAATCTATTTCATCCTGAATCAGACTTCTTTGTATGTCAACGCGCCCATCAAGCAGGCGCACTTCATTTATCCATTTTTCAATTTCTTCAGATGAGAAGAACTGATTAATGGCATAGAGCATGTCTAATGAATCATTTACTGATTCATAAGCCGATTTTATCGCTCTTATTTGCCCTGCGGGTTTTAAAATCATTTGTTTCACATATTCATTAAAGGATCGCTCAAAATCTTTTGCGTCTATATAACTAAATCCTGAATTTTTATGGATGAAATGGAGCTCAGAAATGCGAGAGGACAAATTCTTTTTCACTTGCACGTCATAATGGGCCTCTCTCTGATCCTCCCATTTGCCCGAATAGAGTTCCGTCCAATCACTTAGTTCTCTCTTGAACTTGTTAATGGTATTTTCATCCCACGCCTCAATTTTGGGGTCAGTCTCTGAGGAAATTACGTAAATGAAAATGGGATTTTTCTTGTCAAACATTAAATAGATGTAGCGTATTTGGGTTTGGGTTCCGACTAAATAGTTATGCAACATTACAGGTATGATGTTAAGTAGATTCGGTGTAATTCCCTTTTTTTTAGCAGGACTCCCCTTAAAATATTCTACCTCAAATTGAAGATAGCCCAGTGAATCATATTGCATGTTTAAGTTTTTATCATGAAACGGAAAAGGTTCAGTGAAGGGAATCCATTCAACCTTGAGATAGAGATTTTTACTCATATCAAGTAAGAGCTTTAATGCCTGTGAATCCAGATTAAACTTGAGAAAGTCGTCCTCTTTGAGATTACTAATGTAATTATTAATAATATTCTCAAGTTCCTTGATTTGTTCCGGCATGAACACTTCATAACTATTGACGAACGCACTCACTAGCCAGTATTCCTTCAGATAAATGAATTGAAGCATAAAAACCACTTTCATGAATTTAAACAAAATTCTTCTTGTTATTACGGGGATATTCCCTGATTTTATCTGTTTCGAAATCGTAGAGATCGTGATATTAATTTAGAAGGTGATCACGAAATGAATGAACTTGCAAATCTTACTGGAGCAATTCAACGGGCTTCCAAGTTTGCAATTCGTGCTTTGAAACGGAATGATGATGTTTCCGCCTATAACTCATTAAAAGCTTTAGTACACATGTATATTCGCATGAATAAGTGTCGAAAAGCGTTAGAAATCATTCAAATGGCAAAACATATCTTTCCAGATTTTTAAGCTAATGAAACTCGATACTACCTCCTCGCTTGATGTCTGATCCATGCAAGGCATGGAGATGATGACGTCCTCTCATTCCGAGTTAGGATAAATGCTTTATTTTAAAAAAAAGGGAGAAATGCATTGAATTCATGCAAAATCTTTAGGCGCCGATCGTATGATGAGTCCAGCCAAAATTTTGATGAATGCCGACACGACTAGCAAAATACCACCGATGGCAAATCCCCAGATGAACGTAGCACTTAATGCGGGGGGTCCAGGGAACACTATTGCAGTCGATCCCCCTAGTGGTGCTTGGGAAATTGTATTTGCGACAGTAGTGGCTTCAGGGGGTAAGCCTGGGAATATCCCGATGAGAGCACCGAATTGCGTCATGATAAGGAGGACAATGCCTAGTAAGAGCAGGAAGAAAATTCCGCTCCTGATGTAACCGTTGCCAAGTTTCTTTGGTTTATTCACGCTAACAATGTCTAGTAGATTCAGAGTGATCCCCATGACAAGAATCAAGCTAAATGGAATGCCCAAGCTAAAGAGAGGTGACATTCCAGTACCGGTTACGAGAAAATTCACTGAAACTCCGCTCATCCCATCTAAAACGAAAATATTTCCTGAGGCTACAATCGCGCCTGTAAAATTGGCATACACTGTATACCAGGGCACAAAGAGTGCATATATTAATAACCCTATTGCAATGAATCCCATGAGAATGCCAACTGACGCTCGCGTCTTCAGCACTTCTCCTAAAAGAAGTCCGCCTTCCCTCTTGAGCTTGATTATTTTCCAGAGCTTCCGAAGCACGAAGATGGCGAAAATGGCAAGGATGATGTAGAGGAGATAATACATGAACCAGCAGAGAGCGAACCAAGTAGCATCAACAGTAAAGAGTCCGGCAGTCCAAGAAGCAGGATTATTCCATTTATCGTCATTTTCTTGATGGCCTGGCCCATATGGTCCCGCAAATCCTAGAGTTTTATCAAGAACATTTTCCCAGTCACCCCATACACCACCGTAATCGAGCCAATCTTGTGTTGCTACGTGGTTGCCAGCTCCAAGTTCCCCCAGAACTTCCAAATTAACGCCTACTGTCCACGTTGTATGACTTATGACAACTCCATCAGCGCCCACCTCATCGTTTTCCATTCCTACCTTGCCTTGATAAGAGCGGAAATAACATGCGTGGGAACCTTTAGCCACGTAGACGTGAGGATGGTCACCCGTTTTTTCCACATCAGCCCAAGCAGCATATTCACCACCATGGTGTTGAGAATAGGCAGCTCCAATGGGATCATGGGGTTCTGTATTACTGAGCATGATCGAAATCATTTCCCAATCACCCTCATGTTGATTAATTGAACCATCATTGTAGGCGTAGAAAAACCAATATTGAACAAAGGTATAGCCAGAGTCATTCATCACGTGACAATAGATGTGATAGGGCCAAAGACCTATATTTGTAGTATAGTGTGTTTTTATCGCCTCGTAATCTCCAATCATGTTACGCAATAGGTGATATTGACCAGGATAATCGTCAAGCGTAGTCTTTAATGGATTAAAGCTCACAAATACTGCCGGTTGCTCGGTCCCCGTTGGTCTGTTATATAGATTGGAATTCGAAATGTGATAATCTACATCAACAGGAAAGAAATTTTCTCCTGCCTTAAAATAGAGTGTAGGTGCAAATCTTGCGGCAAGTGAATTTTCTGTACTATCTGTTATTCCATCATTATCAGTATCAGCCGCTTGAACCATAGGTGATGGCCATATCAAAACAATGATAAGCAGCACCGCCGTGACAAGCATAAATTTCTTGATTTGCTTTAATTTTTGTTTTTTATTCATTTTAAATTCCTCGATAATTATGGATTCTATTAGGTAGCTTCCTTATGTAAAGGTTATTCTATTTAAAATTTCTTAGCGAAGGAGATTTTTGTGAGGATTTGATTTTTATTGATCAGTACGAAATGGAAGACAAAATGTTAAAGAACTCAATGAGATAAACATGTAATTAGGAGCGTCTAAAAAACGGCAGATGAGGCAAAGCAACATATAGCCCCGAGGTGTAGATCTTTAACATATACTTTCGGATTTATTTATAACTTTGTATGTAATAGGCTCTATGACTGGCAAAAGAAATTTGCTACCTTAGCGAAACTTGTAAGCCATTCCCAAAGTAATGGGACATCTTTAAAAGTGCTTGATTTAGCATGCGGTACGGGGTATTTGGCCCGTTACCTTCACCCTTCAGTGGATTATGAAGGATGGGATCTTAACCATTCTTTCTTAAAACAATTGAAGCGCGACTGGAAAAAGGGAATAATCAAGGTTAAACATATCAGATTACGGCGAAAGAACATCTTTGATTTTGAGGGGTATCCCAAAGAAAAGAAGGATGTCATTGTTTTCAGTGGGATCTTACATCATATTTCCCCCAGACATGTTGAATTAATGGAACAGGCAAAGAAATACGCTGATAAAATCATTATTTGCGAACCTTTCGCAATACGCCCAGAAGAAATCGACGCCCACGATTGGCCTGCGAAAATTGCGATGCATGTGATGAAGTACCTACCAGAACGCTTGTATAAATTGATAGATATATTCTTGGCTGATAACGATGGAATAAATTCCTATCAAACACGCCAGGCCTGGACTTTCGATGCGAACGGGCTGAAGGAACTCTATCAAACGCTCGAAATCACTAAAATTTATGCACTTAAAGACGAATACATTGGCATTTGGGAATCTTGAGATAAATTAGATAACCTTTTTTAAAACAAAGGCGAACTAATATATATTACCAATTATTATATTTCAATGGAATTGGAACCAGAGGGACCTTCTATCGCATCCCATTACAAATTTAAGATAAATATTCTAGGTGAGCCTGAAGTCGGGAAGAGTGCATTCAATAAATATTGTAGCACTCGATTTGAGAGTAGCTTAGAGGAGTTACATGAGCAAGTCTATGGCGTTTCTTTTGCTGTTAAAATCCTAAAGAATATTGACATCGAAATGACGCTCGTGGTTTGGAATTTCACGGGTCAAGAGCGCTACAAAACCGTGCAACCCAGTTACATGAAAGGCGTATCCGGTATTTTGCTATTATTTGATTTAACGCGATTAGAAACGTTTTTGAAGCTCCCAGAATGGTTGGAGTTTATAAAACGAAATGAGACGAATGTTCCCATCCTTCTTGTTGGCACGAAAGCAGATCTCTTCCATTTGAAAGACGTCACGGATACGGGCATTGAGAACTTTGTGAGGGCAAATGGGTTGGAGGGATATTATGAAGTCTCATTCAAAACGGGCCTCAATGTAGAGGCGGTTATCAATAAAATGAGCGAAATCATTTATCAAATTCGCGTTAAAAAACAAAAGTATTTGAAGATGTTCAAGTTAAACCGGAAGCACCCAAAACTTCCCCTCATCCTAGACGAAGATAGAGTGCGATCGGAATTCATTTTAACCATCAAAACAATCTTTAGCATGATTTCCGACGATTTTCTGGGTCGCATTCGAGAATTGGATGCACATTTAAAGGATATACAAAAAAGCGGAGACACCACAAAAATTCGATGGCTAAAAGAAGAGCTTGAAAAACTCTCGAAAGAGTTGATTACCCAAAATAGAATGGTTGAAACGCTATTTCTAGATACTCCGGTGTCCATCCCCACCTATCTCAGGCTGGATCTTTCAAAGGAATGGAAGAAACAACTGGATCAATTGCGTTATCGTTTATTTGTTTTCAAAGATGTTTGTAATAGAATAGTGCGTGATCATTAGTGTTTTCGGTCCCGTATTAATTCAAATACCGCGCCGACTCGGGTCCTCACCTGCTCAATGTTATCTTTTATGTTTTGGAAGCCAATATCGACTAGGGCAAGGTCCGAGCTGTTGAGGCGTTCTTTGAATAGTTTTAACGAAGGGGTAATGCTCTTACAGCCATATATCGCGTTGAATAGGATTCCGTCAACATTATACTTCGAGCTAACATTAATATACCGATCTACAAGTGTTGCGTTATCCCGCCAAGCTCCCTCAAATTCGATCAGGTACCGTGCATAATTTTTTAAGATATCCCCCTGTGTTTCAATTATATCCAGGACTCGAAGTACTTCCCAATCAGCTATAAGAAGCCGCCCTCCCAATTCTTCCACAATTCTCGGAAGATGGGGTTCGTATCCCCCGAATGCATTAACCAAAATAACTTTTGGTCTCGCACTGGTATCGTGATTGCGTGATTTTGGTATCTTATCTAGATCCTTTGCCAGTTGTTTTAAGGTCTTATTGAAGAACTTCGGCTCACATAAGAAGTCGGTAAAGGCTATGTGTAACAACGATAGCAAGTTCGTGAATGTAACTGGATGAACTCTAATGAGGTCACGGCTCCAAATATTTAAAATATTCAAATAACTTTCTCGGATTTCGTTAGCGAGAATAATTTGCTTTCGAAGTTTCTCGTTTGTGATAGTGTTACCAGTTGTCGCCTCTAGCTGCCCGATGGTCTGATTCAAACTTTCATGCATCATCTCCTCGCCATGATCTGCATCAACCAGAGGAATTTCCAGCATTATCACATTACATTTTTCCTTAATTTCTTCGAAGACCTTAGAAAACCAGTTGCATCGCGTTCCCAACCCCATTGTCCCGTGAACTTTCTTCAAATGAGCCCATGTACCCCCAAGCAATAACCGTGTTCCGAAACAAGCATCCAGCGGTGAACCCGCGTTTTCTGCCTTGTCAATAAACTCTTGATAAGTCGAATAAGTTATTGTTAAAAAATTATCAATAAGATTCGAGAAGAACTTATCACCAACCAACGGTCGAAGAAATCGAATCCCGCTCGAGAGCTGATTCCAACCGACGAGATTTTTATATGTCTGAGCAATTCTAAGAAAGGGCTGAGAGGAATAATCACCCATACGAACAAGAAATACTGGAACGGCACCCGCCGCAAGCACAAGCTCGATCCCTGGGGGTAAAGCCATCGAAATGAGCTTCTTTCGTAATCTTTTCGCACGTCGTAACTGATTCTGCCCAGAATAAAATTTGAGAGTTAATTTCAGAAAATTTTTTAGAAAGAAATCATCAACCATTCGTGTTCCTTGACTCATTTTCTTGATTCAGCCTGCATTTTCTCGAATTATTTCCAAAATTGCTCCAATTCTTGTCTTAGTCTGTTCGAGATTATCCCCTATATTTTGGAACCCGATATCGACTAAGGCAAGGTCGGAGTCCCGTAATCGTTCTTTGAATAAGCGAAGGGATGGAGTTATACTCTTACAACCATACATATTATTGAAAAGGATGCCCTGGAGGTGGTATTTTTCCGCAACAGATATGTAGCGTTCCACAAGCGAGGTATTATCCATCCAATTTAATTCGAATCGAATCAAAGCTCTTGCATAATTCTTTAGAATATCCCCCGTGGTTTCAATCGGTTCTAACATATTGAATATTTCTGCATCGGCTATCATAATCCGTCCCCCTAGAGTATCTGTAATTTCAGGTAACTTCGGTTCATAGCCACCTATAGCATTTACAAGCAAAAATTTTGGCATGGAAGTTGCATTATAGCCTCCTTTTTTTAGAGTCTTCTGGAAATCCTTTATTATTTGTTGAAGTGTTCGATTAAAGAACTTCGGTTCTGACATGAAATCCGTAAATCCGATATGGAGCATTGCAAGAAAGTAGCTAAAGGTTAACGGTGCTATCGGAATAGTATCTTTACTCCAAATCTCTAAAATTTGGGAGTAACTGTTCCGGATTTGGTTGGCAAGTATTATTTGTTGACGAAGGTTTTCGTTGGTAATGGTTTGCCCCGTAATTTTCTCCAAATCTGAAATAACTTGATTTAAACTTTCCATCATAACTTCTTCAGTAATATTACTATTAACATTAGGAATTTCTAGGAGGGTTAAAGGAACTTTTTCGCTCACTTCTTCAAAAGTTTTAGCAAGCCAGTTGCACCGTGTACCAAAACCCAACGCGCCATGGATGTATTTTATATGCGGCCAGGTAGATCCCAAGTGAACTCGCGTCCCAAAACAAGCGTCCAACGGCGCGCCTGCATTTTCTGCAATTTCAGTATATGTTTCATAGGTACCATATATATTTGCTATGAATTGATTAATAATATCCACAAAAAACTTATTCCCTAAAATGGGGCGTAAAAGGTTGATGCTGGTATGAAGAAGGTTCCATCCAAACAAATTTTTATATAATTGTGCCCCTCGCAGATACGTCCCAGAACTGTAATTTCCCACTCGCAGGAGAAAGACAGGCATCGCCTTCGTAGCCGTAACTAGCTCAATTCCAACAGGTAATATCACCGAAATTACTTTTCTTCGCGATCTCTTGGCTGCCCTGAGCTGTGCCTTTCCAGAGAAGTATTTCATAATAAATTTCATCAAATTTTTCAGGAAGAGTAACTCTATCATTTGCTTCTTTTGACTCATATTTCTTCCCTGACTTACATTATCATCTCGAAGAAGGCTCCAATTCTAGTCCTGAGCTGTTCTAAGCTCGTGGCATAATCTCGTTCCAATTGTAATACGGGAATATCATCCTCTAGGAGTGCATTCTTAAATCTTCTGTAGTCTGCCACGTATGGGTCACAGAATTTTAGAATGTGGTCAATAATCCCCTTAATATTATACTCCTCTATTAATTTCTTAACTCGAGGGATTCGACGCACATTTGGAACCATCCGTGATGATTCACACTTTAATAAATAATGTCGTGCGAGGGACTCCATGAGTTGGGCATTCGAGTTATGCTCTAATTCATTTTGATAGAAATGGATTCCAGACCACGTATCATTCACAACTACTTTTGCATCGAACTCCTCAATAAATGATATTAATTCATCCCTTAATGCGATTCCCGACCCCGAAATAAGAATTGGGATTCGATTTCTATGCGATCCATTGTTTTCTACTTGTAAGCTCTCGATGAAATCAAGTATATCATCAGGTCCCAAAAGAAGAAATTGATGCATTAAGTTATGCAAATCGGTACCTAGCAATGGACAATTTGAATCTTTCATCTTTCGATTAAGCTCTTGAAATGCTACACGAACTTTATTATACTTATTAATAGCAGTAAGAAGTGTTTCCTCTGTAATTTGAGTCCCCGTCAATTCCTCTAGGTGCTCCTTCAATATTAGGAATTCGTTTGCCAAGAACTTGAGGGAAAAAGGGGCGGTAGTTGTGGGAAACGTGACTTTAAGAAATGGAATCTTGAAAAATTTAGTGATCATCTCTGACCCGCAAAGGTCCCCGTTGCAAAAGTTACCTCCAATGTAGGCATCAATGAATTTATAGAGTGGCTCACCCTGATCGAAGTATCCAATACATCCACGTGCAAATGGACAGGTAGCCTGCGTTAAATATTCAGTACCTTTAGTTGTGGCGTATTCATCCCCACCTAAAGTTAATTTTAGAGGGATTGCATTGGCTGCATATATCAATTCGTCTGGAATGAGTGAATGAGGAAAGACTCCGATAATTTTTTTCCCTAAATCATCTTTTATTTCTTGGAGCCGACCAACAACCGCTTGTATATCAACTTTTGGAATCACAAATTTTCACTGATCAACCTTTTTCTTTAAATCCCCACGTAGAATTATAAGTTTTCCCTATTTTATGTCTATAAAATTGTATGATTTTCAAAATGATAAATCAATTTATTAAAGCTGCGCTTGAAAAGATATCCGTAATTAAAATAGTATTGGATGAATTAACTGGAGAACAATCTAAATAATTTACGAATCGTGAAGATCATGGAAAATGTAGATATTGTTGTTTCAGGGGCGGGTCCCGCAGGCTGTATTTTTGCTTTAACCATCGATGAAAAATTCTCTGTCACCATACTTGAGAAAAAATCAAAATCTGAACTCGGTCCTGATTGGATAGATGGTTTCGATAGGAAACTCATTGAAGATTATGACATCATGAAATACGTAGAGAAGTTAGCAGATTCATTTGGACAGCGATTTTATTCACCAGATGGAAGTGCAAGTATAGCTGCTCCTCTATCTGAGAGGATTGAGATTGATAGAAAGATTCTAGCTCAAAATTTAATTTCAGCTCTAAATGAGAAACCAAATATCACCTTTATTGAACACGCTACTGTTAAAACCGCATTAATTACGGATAATTCCGTGGTAGGCGTTCAATATGAGAAAGATAATCAAGAGCATTCGATTAATTCAAAATTAGTAGTGGATGCCACGGGCCATCCCGCTGTATTACGGAAAAACCTAGCAGAAGTATTTGGGTTTAAAAAAGAAATAGAGAAAATAGATACTTTTTTAACCTTTAGAAAGTATATAAAACGTCCAACTTCGTTACAAACGAAAGAACATAAAATCTTTTTTGGAAAGGATCATGGAATTTCCTGGATTAATTCTGAAATGGATGATCTCGTTGATCTCTTTGCTGGGGTTCCCAATTTTTCAGGTCATAAAAATCCAAAGGAAAGAGTTCAGGAGTTAGAAACTCAATTGAAGGAGGAGTGCTCTTCGCAAATCGACCTGAAACCCGTTCGTGCTAATTACCCTGGAATCATTCCAACACGTAGATGCTTAGATTCATTTTGTGTAAATGGATTCTTACTGATTGGTGATTCAGCATGTCAAGTAGAACCACTCTCAGGTTCTGGAATTGCAAGCGGAATGCTTGCGGCCAATCTTGCAGCGAAGCTTGTTAATAACATCCTCCAATCGGGGCAGAAATTAACAAGAGCTAATTTATGGCAATATAACCATGAATGGATCCAGAAAATTGGCGCACAACATGCCAGCATTGATATCTTTAGATTATTTCTTTTAAGCAGGACTGAAAGGGACTTTAACTTCCTTATAAGGAATCGTATTATCACGGAAAACGATTTTAAAAAGTCACTAAAAGGCGAAAAAGTTAAACTCGGTTTATTCGAATTGCTGCGAAGATTGTGGCGAGGATGGACCCGATTAGGACTTTTAATAGCTTTAAGAACTGCCATTAATGATGCAAATAAAATCAAAACTGCTTATTTAAATTATCCAAAAACTTATGATAAAGAATTATTTGAACAGTGGCAACAGAAGAAGGAGAAAATTTTTAAAAAATATTATAATCTTGCAAAGAAGTTCAATAAATAAAAATATAGGAAGTAACTTCTATGAAAAAATATTTTAATTGGAAGTTCCCCTATCCCTCTCAACGTTCACCCGTTTTAGCTCACAATATCGTCTCTGCTGCACCGCCATTAGTTTCACAAACTGGATTGCAGATGATTATAAAAGGGGGAAACGCGGTAGATGCCGCAGTTGCCGCCGCTATCGCACAAACGGTTCTTGATCCAACCATGAATGGAATTGGGGGGGATGCGTTTGCCATCATCTGGGACGGGAAAAAACTTGTAGGTCTAAACGCTTCCGGCAGGTCCCCCGCTGCATGGACCCTTGAATATTTCTCACACTATAAAGAGATGCCGCTTTTAGGTTGGGATACAGTAACCGTACCTGGAGCGGTCTCAGCGTGGGTTGAATTATGGAAAACGTATGGCCAACTCTCCTTTCAGGAATTATTTGAACCGGCAATTCAATATGCCCGAAATGGGTTTTTGGTCCCTCCTATTGAAGCTGGTCATTGGAACGTTGCAAAAAGTTTTTACCGTCGGAAAAGTTTTTATCCTGATTTTGCTGAGGCGTTCCTCAGAAATGGGAAATCCCCAAAAGCAGGCGAACTTTTTAAATTCCCAGCACAAGCGAAAACATTAGAATTGATCGCAGAGACAGAAGGAGATGCCTTTTATAGCGGTGAATTGGCAAAGAAAATGGTAGCGCATGCCAAAAAAACGGGCGGTGCAATCACGTTAGAAGATCTAGAGCGCCATGAGGTTACGTGGGAGCAATTGGTAACGATGGACTATAAAGAGGTGACATTGCATGAAATCCCACCAAATGGACAAGGTCTTGCCGCGTTATTAATGCTTGGGATTCTTAAACAATTCGATATTAGTGATTTTGGACCTGATTCAGTGGAATCGATCCATTTACAACTCGAAGCAATGAAGCTCGCCTTCGCCGATGCTTACCGGTATGTTTCTGATCCTTCAACCCTGGAATTCGATCCACGGCATTTGCTTGATGAACGTTACTTAGCCAAACGTGCCGCTCTCATTGATAGCTCTAAGGCTCAAAACTTTAAGCATGGGATCCCTAAATTTAGTGACACGATCTACCTCACCACCGCTGATGCAGAAGGGATGATGGTATCCTACATCCAGTCAAATTTTCTCTGGTTTGGGTCAGGGATTGTCGTCCCAGGGACCGGCATAAGTCTCCAAAATCGTGGAAGTGGTTTTACATTAGAAGACGGGCATCCTAATCAGGTGGGGCCAAATAAACGTCCATTCCACACAATCATCCCCGCTTTTGTGACGCAAGGTGATGCGCCCTTGATGAGCTTTGGAGTCATGGGTGGTCCAATGCAGCCTCAAGGCCATGCTCAAATGATGATTCGCATTTTTGAAAATGGCCAAAATCCCCAAGCGGCAATTGATGCCCCTCGATGGCAAGTAGAAAAGGGGCTTCAGGTTAGAGTCGAAGATTCTTTTAACAAAGAAACTTTCGCCGCTTTAAAAAATTTAGGACATCAAATTAACAAAGCATCCTCCCTAATGTTCGGAGGCGCACAAATCATATTTAAGCTTGAGAATGGTTATCTAGCCGCTTCAGATCCTCGAAAGGATGGACAGGCCGTGGGATTTTAATTGGAACATATCAATTACGTGCCTGATTGGGCAAAAAGGGGTATTTTTTATCATATATATCCTTTAGGTTTTTTTATTGCCCTGAAATATAGTAAAGATGAATCCTCGACCGTGAATCGGCTTGCGAACATTCACAATTTTATTAAAAATAAATTAATAAGTAATTTATAGATTTATATATAATTGTTATATTTGATTCTAAACGTTTGGAACTTCAATACATCGAAAATATCGGGTTTTGACTATAAATGGGCTATTTAGTGTTTATCAGTTATGCAACAAAAGACTCTAGTAGGTTTCAAGTCTCGCTGCTTGATGAAAAATTAAGAAGATATCCAGAAATTGATAATGTATTATATTGGGAAAAGCATATGCACGATGATATATATCAATATATGGATGAAAATTTAAGCCGATGTGATATTTTTCTTTTGTTTTGTTCGCATCATACATCGAAATCCGAACCAGTAAAAATGGAATGGAGGTCAGCTTTAAAATTAGGGAAGAAAATAATTCCTGTCTTTATTGAAGATAGCGATATACCCACTTTATTATCCACCAAATTGGGTGTTCAATTAGATGTCAATGATTTTGATGGAACCGTCGAAAAAATTTATGATTTGATTTTGAAAAAGCTAAAATCTTCAACTCCAGAAGTTAGCTCACAAGTTCAGTCAAGGATGCCATCACCTGATGTATTGCGTCAGGAAGATAAAGCTCCTTTTCAGGGTAAAATTGTAAATAAAAGTGAAATTCAAACTCTTCAAGATATTCAAGTCGAAATGGGAAATTTTATTAAAGGATTAACTGTAAATGAACATGGTTCTGTAGTAAGTTTAGATTTTTCATCTTATAAACTAAAAACCGTACCTAAATCCTTGTTTTCCCTCCCTTTTTTAATTGAAGTAAATTTTTCAGGTGATTCATTTGAAAGCGATGATGATTTAAAACGACTTGCTTTTAGTGGAAAAATTGTAAAAATTGACAACAATCAATATGAGATAGGCCAGATTGAGCAAAGAATAAAGTATGAAACTCGGACAAGGCGTAGATTACAAGAAAAACTTGGGGTGGAGCTTGAACAAATTCAAGTAATAGAAGCGTTAGAAAAAATTCTTGACAAATCACTTCCAATTTTCGATGAAGTTGACTGGAAAGATCTTGGCATTAAAGTTGAGAATAACAATATCACAAGATTAGGGTTAGTAGATGGTGGATTGTCTATTTTACCGGAATCCATTGGAAATCTAAATGCACTGAAAGCATTATTTTTACGGGAAAATGATTTAAAGGAAATTCCAGAGTCAATTGGGAACTTAAAAAAACTTGAATTATTGTCCTTTAGACACAATCAATTAGCAACTATACCTGATTCAATTGGTGATTTAGAATCAATTCAAGAATTTAGCGCAAGCCAAAATATCTTAAAGAATCTCCCTCATTCTATTGGGGATTTAAAATCTGTTCAGGTAATTTGGCTTTATGATAATGAATTAATAACTCTACCTGAATCCTTTAGTAGATTAGAAAAACTCTTAAGATTGTACGCCGCAGATAATAGGTTAACTTCACTTCCAGAATTTTTTGGTAATCTTAAATCACTTCAAGAACTAGATTTACAAAGAAATAAATTAGAATCTCTCCCAGAATCTTTTGGGAATCTGAAATCACTCCAGAATCTAAATCTCTCACATAATCAATTAAGTAATCTTCCCGAATCATTTGGAAATCTCACAATACTCGAAACTCTCGATTTATCCTGGAATCGGTTGAGAGCACTCCTGGAATCATTCGGCAAACTTAAATCACTCCTCACTCTCGACTTATCCTATAATGGATTAAGAACTCTGCCTGAACCTTTTGGCAATTTAAAATCACTCGAGGATTTAAACGCAAGTGAAAGTTATTTAGCCACACTTCCTGAATCCTTTGGTAACTTAAAATCACTTAAAAGGTTACAACTTCAATATAACAAAATAACATCACTACCAGACTCATTTGGAAATCTCGAATCTGTCCGAACAATCAATTTAAGTAATAATAAATTACCAATTCTTCCTGACTCTTTCGGTAATCTAATATCTCTTGAGCGAATTGATTTGAAAAATAATAAATTGACAACGCTCCCAGAGTCTTTACTCGATCTTCCAAATCTGAAATCTATCAATGTCCAAAATAATCCCTTAGATTTGGACTCTCTGGCGATTGCAGAAAAAATAAATGAGTTATAAAAATGGCATCTGATCGATTGCCTAAGTTAGGGTTGTAAATTTTGTTTTGCTCCCTATGCCCTTAGAGAGCACTCTTGACTCATCTAATTTTTCGCCTGGTTGCGTCTTAATAGTGATATCAAAATAAACCCCCTGTATTACCTCATCGAATGTCAATCCCATGTCTTCCATATTAATGAAGTCATTACTAGGATATTTTACTTTAAACCGCGTATCAGGCTCAGATTTCTTCTTGATGTTAGGCATGGTACTCTGAAGGGACTGAATGGGAAATGGTACCCCATTTTCCATGACCCTCCTACTTATAAGATCGACAATCTCGGGTGTTCTAGCTGTATGCATTTTCAACGTCCGCTCCTCGATTGGCTGGTAATATAAGTGGCCGCCGGTCGTCAATTGACCTATTTTGGAAACGATGGATTCTTTCCCTCCATAAAACATGTTACCTACTACGGAAGGCAAATTTGAGTGCATTGAAAATAGATATTCTGGAAGACCATACATCATTCTTGCAGCCCAGCCATCATATATTTTCGTCAATGTTTCATAATTCGATCCCTGTATGAAAAGTTCCACAGCGTACGAAACCCAGACTATACTAACCGTATAATAAGATTGAGCCCACCAAGGAGTCCGTTCATTCCTTACATCCGATAACACATCAAAAATTCGCGAGGCGGCCTTGTCGAAGTTCTTCATTCTAATAGGCAGGTTCTTTATCTTATATCCCAATTTTAAATGTCTCCTGTCTAAGAGCTCGTCATCGCTCCGGACCATCCACCAATCAACGGGGACCCCATCCTCACAATGCGCATTGAGCAGAATGAAGATCTCTTGCGTGACATCATCGAGGGCTACCCACGTGACATCAAAAGAATCTCCCCCTAATAATTTCGTAGTCCCTTGGATGAGATCTGATCGAATGGTCACGGGGGGAATGACGATCACGTAGGATAAGACTTGGTCAGGCCTGTCAATTTTTCCTCTCAAGACTTGCTCTGAGGTTTTTATCGATTCATTTAACCGATCTTCAAAAAAATCATAAGCGCTATCTTGACATACTTTAAAATATTCTGTCGTTCTTTTCCAACCGAGTTCTTGATAAAATTGCCAAAAAATTGGCATTAACGGAAGATACGGCTTTATTTTCCACTCATTAGGGATGTCCCCATAGAGAAACATTTTTTGCTTCACATCCCTCAAATTCCTGACGTACCATTATAAACTCCTTTATGGATTCTTACTTATTTATTATTGACCTATATTCAGAAAAAAACAGAAAAAATACTAATAGATGATCAACGGAACTCGTTATTGGAATATAGATGAAGTCAATTCACGAAATCATTTTTGAGAATTCCAACAATATGGAGCGTTTAAACGACCAGAGCGTTGCTTTAATAGTTACATCATCTCCATATCCTATGATTGAGATGTGGGACCTGCAATTCTCTCAATCTAATCCAGAAATCAGAGAGGCTTTAGATGAGGGGAGGGGAAAGCAAGCATTCGAATTAATGCACGCAGAATTGGATAAAACTTGGACTGAAACCTATCGTGTATTAAAAGATGGGGGGATGGCCTGCATCAACATTGGCGATGCCACAAGAAAAATCGGTAATAATTTTCGTTTATTTTCAAACCACTCTCGAATTCTAAGCCATTGCCTCGGGCTTGGATTCTCTACGTTACCCTCCATTCTTTGGCGTAAACAAACAAACGCTCCTAACAAGTTCCTCGGGAGTGGCATGCTCCCATCGAACGCCTATGTCACTCTCGAACATGAGTATATACTTATATTACGAAAGGGAAGAATTCGGAAATTTAAAGAGAACGAAAAGCAGCGTAGATATGAAAGCGCTTATTTTTGGGAAGAAAGAAATGCTTGGTTTTCTGACATCTGGCTTGATTTGAAAGGAACTGGTCAGAATTTAAATAATTCTAATGTAAGACTTAGATCTGCTGCTTACCCCTTTGAACTGGCCTATCGCCTCATAAACATGTATTCGATTCAAGGTGATTTGGTCCTAGATCCTTTCCTCGGCATGGGAACTACGATAACGGCTGCAATGGCATCCAATAGAAACAGTTTCGGATACGAAATTGAAAAAGGCTTTAAACCACTAATTGAAGAATCTTTGCTTGCCGTAAAGCCATTCGCTAACAACTATTTACGCTACCGACTAAATAAACATCAAAAATTCATCAACAAAATGGTCGACAAAAATAAACCCGTTAAATACCAAGCGGATAAATACGACTTTAAAGTGGTAACTAGCCAAGAAACCAAGATTCATCTGCCTTTTTTAAAGACAATCAATAAACTTACCGATTGGAAATATGAAGTAATTTATGAATAAAACATGCTAATTTTGCTATCTTTATGGCAAAAGATGCGTGAAAAAAAGGAAGAAATCCAACTTAAAATTTAAAAAGTTGATAGCGTATTATTATAATAGTATATTCTTTTCTCCCGAAAACAAGTAAAATGTGCTTCTTGTTTTTTTATAGAAATGTGGTGAAAAAAAATGATAATTGAAGATTACGCCCTCAAACCTTCCCATCTCGGAGAGAAAGTGGGTCTAAACGCGGCGGAACGAACCATTTTTTTAAAAAATGAGGATGGAAACGTATCAGAAGTTCTCCCATTAGTGTATATTCTCTGGCGGAAAGCGAACGGAGTAAATTCACTGGAAGATATCATTGAATACACGATTCAAAGGACGCAGAAGAAGCGAGACTTCGTGGTAAAAATTGTCACCGATGTTTTTTCCAATTTAAAAGAGAACAAACTCATTGACATTTAACCTTTTTTCCTACTTTTCAGTCTGTTTTTTAATGCTATATGGCGATTTTTCATCATTAGATTTATTAACTGGTAGTTGGTAGAAAACCAACATGGTAGATTTTGATGTAATCATCGTTGGAGCAGGACCAGCAGGAAGCACTGCAGCACGAAGGCTTGCAGAAGAAAATCTCAATGTCTTACTCCTTGAAGAACATAATAATATTGGACTTCCACAACATTGTTCTGGCTGGATTTCTGGATCTGAATACACCGATAAATTAATTAAAACCCTGCCACAAAATCTCATCTTACAAAAAGTTACGGGCTGGAGGGTTTGGAGCCCAAGGGGTAAAAAAATCTGTGAAGTTGATGATTTTGGGTTTGGAGGGTACTTCGTTGATCGCGTTAATTTCGATCGCGAATTAGCCAAGCAGGCAGCCAAGAAGGGTGCAAAAATTAAAGTGACTGCAAAAGTGACTGACCTCTTCATTGAAAACAACATCATTAAAGGTGTTACAATTAAGACGAAAGCTGGTCTTGAAAATATCACGGCGGACGTCATAATCGGCGCAGATGGGGTGAAATCGTATTCATCTGGTGTGGCAAAAAAGTCAGGGCTATCAGAATTAGAAAAAAAACCAAGGGAGTTTTTTCCTGCAATGCAAATCGAGTTCATTAACATCGCTGATATCGATCCTGGCGTCATTGAAATCTTCTTCGGCTTTGATTTTGATAAAAACTTCGGGATGGCATTTCTCTCACCATTAGAGGAGGATTTAGCGTTGATCGGGTTTGGTAATTACCAAGATTACCTAAAAATCAAGGCAGATCACCCAATTTTATCAAACCGATTGAAAGACGCAGATGAAATCAGGTACTTGGGGGGAATGTACTGCTCAAAATTTGGTGTTTCACTGAGGACTGCCGTGAGGAATAACGTTGCCTTGATAGGAGATGCGGCAGGCTACCACGGGATCATCCCAGCCTGTATTTCAGGCCATTATGCTAGCGGAATAACAAAAGAAGCTATTGATTTAGAGGATTTTCAACACCTCAAGCAGTATGATAAAATTCGCAAGAAATCGACCTTGAGGGATGCTGTTCTTGCGATTGACATACGCACGTTAAATGATGATAAATTAGAGGAATTCCTGAAGATGGGCGGTAAAGATGCCACCCAAGTAATGCTTGAGATGATTGCTAAACTCAAACTTTGAAATAAAAAGAGATGCGAAATCATGCAGCCTGCCGATTCGGTGGGTATTCTCGTTTTAGAAAGTTAATGATATATTTATTCACTAATTTTGATCTTTCAACCATCGAGAGGTGCCCGGTATTTCTAATTATGTGCAATTCGGATTTAGGAATATGGCGGTGAAGCATCCTGGATCGTTTCGGAGGGGTTAATAGATCATACTGCCCCGCGATGATGAGGCATGGAATATGTAGCCTTGATACTTCCTCTAGTAAATTGTACTGCTTGAGATTTTTCAACTCTTCAATAACCGTGCGTTTCTTTACCCCGATGAAATCCTCAACCCACGACTTAACTGTTTTTCTTGATTTGCCAAGCGCAAGCGAAAGAAGAGGAACGCTCCCTCGCAGGACCATCTTGTAGGGTATTTGGAAAAGTGGATTAAAAGCTGCCTCTAACGCGACAGGTATCACTTGCCACGCCGCCTTTTCGGCGAAATTTTCCGCCAATACGTAAGAACTATTGAGTATTCCTAAAACCACTACTTCTTCTGGATTGGCCAGCGCGATTGAGAGTCCAATTCCCGCCCCTGCGGAATGCCCAATCAATCCATACGGTTCATCAATCTCGAGATGTGCAACAAGGGTTTTGAAATCATCATACATTATTTCCAATAATTCCTCTTTAGTCTTGAATTTCGTTAAAGTTCCATTCCATTCACTCTTACCATGGCCCCTCCAATCCCATGTTATGACGCGATATCCGTTTTTCACGAGCGGGGGAATCTGTTCCGAAAAAAACACGGAACTTATTGCCCAACCATGCAACAAGAAAATCGGCCTCCCCTTCTTGTTTCCATGCTCTTCATAATACAAAGGGGTTCCATCACAACTGTCAAAGTACATATTTTTTAGGGCTCCATCACTCTAATTCTTTAACCATACACGTGAAAGGTTTCAATTCATAATCAACCTTAAAACCGTATTTTTCAAAAAAACTTATTTCCATCGGTTCATTTTTCCGAATGTTAATAAATACCGTTTTAATTCCCAAGTTCTTCAAATAATCCATTGTGAAATAATACATGGTCTTTCCTATACCTTGCCTGTAATGATCCTCATCCACGAATAACGTGTTTAAATAGGCTTCGGTACTGCAAGTGGGGATTAATTCCACTAAAGTCATCCCAACAATCTTCTCCCCCAGCGTACAAACAAAAAAATGGTGCATTTTACTTTTTGGATTTACGCGTTTTTTTAAACCAAAGCGAAACCGTTCTTCGTTAAAGATTTTCCCTCGATAGTCCACCTGCTGCTTGGTCAATTGCCTGATCCCATCTATATCATCCATCGTTGCCCTGCGGATTTGGTATTCTTCAGATATTTGTACCACATCAAAAACTACTGTTTTCAATAAATACTATTGATTATCCTTTAAGAAGTATTCTTTTTCAAACATTTCTTCAGATTTCGGATATATTTTAGGAGAATAAAAAAGTCCATTAATGTCGGTTCCTTACTAGGCAATTATTGCCTCTTTTTTAAATCGATTATTCTCAAAAAAATATTCTTTTTCAATCCTTACGTGTTTTCACCTGGTGTTAAATTATTCAGATATATTTTTAATGGAAAATTAGCAGGTAAGAATGAGCAAAATGGCTAAATGGATGAAATCAAAATTTTATCCTTTGCGGAATTCTATTAACTTGACTTTTTTTCTAGTAGATGTTATAACGATCCTAATAGTTGTTATTGGATTAATCCAATTGACTTTCGACCTATATCTAGTGAAGTTCGTTCTTTTTTCCCTTATTGCGATTTTGATACTCACGGTGGTTTCCATTTTTCTATATTACAAGTATCGAAGAAACGAATTGAAATTCAAAACCTTTCGAAAGGCCCAATATTACTCCTTCCTGTTAATTCCTGCCTTCACCGGCATCTTTTCGATTGTATGCATTTTCGGCAGACAATACATGTTAGCACTTGTTATGGGTATCATTTTATTAGGATTCCTTATCGGTTACACGATCCTTCCTAGAATCAAAAAATTTCCGCGCCTTTCGCGTGTTCTTTTAGTAGCGGCCATATTTTCAATAGTCGTCCCTTTCGGGTTTTTTGTAAAGGGTCAATTAGACCCTCGAAGCGCTTCGCAAGTTTGGAAGATGCATGAAATCGATAATCCTGGGTTCTTGCTCTCGAATGGGCTAGATCCAGCAGATGTCAATGGCGATGGTTATGATGATTATGTAACGAATTATGAGTGGCATGGAACCATTCGCATCGAATTTCATCCAGGACTAGCGCATGTAAAGGAACCTTGGCCTGCCATAACTATCGGCTTTGCTTCAAACACCGAAAGCTCTGGCTTTGGCGACTTCGATGGAGACGGTAATTTCGATGTCGTGGTTGCACATGGCATTGAAAGATTTGGATTCGTCAAGTTTCCAGTCCGTTCGGGAGTCTGTTTTATTTGGGGGCCGCCCCCCGCGAGTTGCATGGATGCCTCTGCATGGGAGATGAGTGAAGATGTTCCTGGCACCATTGAAAACGGGCACTACCTTTACATAAGGGGGCAGGATGTAAATGGTGATGGCGCCCTGGATGTGATAGTTGGGGGTAGGGGTTTAAATCCCCGCGCGGGTTTGAAGTGGATTGAAGCCCCTCTTAATCTATCGGATCGCCGTGTTGTTTCGAAATGGCAAGTCCACAACATTGATGCCAATTTAGAGAGTGGACATGGATTTTCATTTGGTGATATCGACCAGGATGGCGATTTCGACATTGCTCTATGCAATTCCGATTGGGATACCCTAGAAGAAGAGGAAGAAATCCTTTGGTATGAGAATCCCGGCACAGGATTACCCGCCCAACGAGATCCCTGGTCGAAGCATCTTCTTTATCATTCGGATGAGTTCTACTCCAAGGGGCAGGTTACGCTCGCTAATTTAACAGCGGACAATTACCCCGAGATTCTTGCTTTCACGGAAACTCATCTTTTAATATTCAAAAATCCACAAAATCCAGAAGTCAATGATACGTGGGAAATTATTAGGATTCCGAAGATCCCAGAAGCCTGCTGGTTAACGCGTCCTATTAAGGTAGTTGATCTTAACAATGATACGAAACTTGATATCCTTGGGATGCTAACCCATCGTGATGGCGCGCTCCCAACGAATAAGGCGGCGGTTTTCTTGATGGAATATTCGGGAACTGATCCAACATCCCCATCTGCAAATTGGACCACGCATGTAATCAAATGGGGCGAGGGACTCCTCGGAATGATTGCAAATGGTGAAAAATGGGACCAGGTTGCTTTTGATGATGTCGATCGCGATGGTGATCTAGATATTGTAGCGAATTGTGAAGAGTGCCATAGTCTGGGTTTTGTCTTTATAAGTGTAGTGTGGTTCGAGAATCCGCTTGTTTAAAATTTAACTTTTTAATATTTTAAAAAATGGATTAATTCCGCATATTGGACAATTTCCTTTAATTTTTAGCCATTCTAAGAAATGTGGCCGATGAGCCTTCTGATGACAGGAAGGACACTCTATTATTGCTTCTATTTGGAGGTTGTCTAAGGCATTGCGCACCCGCACTATAGTTTTAGACGGGGATAGTAATACAAGTATTAGACTGGTAAAACAAAAGTATTTAAATATTTAACTTTTGTAACTAATTTCATTAATTGCTAGATGGAGAGAGATTAATGCAAATGGATAAGAAGACTATATATGTTATTATTTATGCCGTATTAACAGCACTTATCTGGGTATTTCTATTCTTACCTTTTCATCATTGTTTTGCTGGTCCCGTTTGTCATGACTCCCTCTATCTATTTTCTAGACATATTTTAAATGGTGTTACGTTCATTGGAGCCGCATTAATCCTCACGAGTTTGATTTTTTTAGTATTATACACTAAAACAGTTAATAATATCAAAACAGGTTTGATCGGGTTTGGGTTAGGCGTATTTGGTTGGAGTTGCACTCTTATTGGAAGTTTAGAGCCCATAACCAATCCTGATCTAATAATTATGACTGGTATTCCTTGGGGATTTGTGATATT
The DNA here is from genome assembly GCA_013375455.1 of Candidatus Helarchaeota archaeon. The sequence continues at coordinate 105,907 of JABXJT010000001.1, forward strand.
TTCACTGGCGCTAATTGTTGTTGGAATCCTTTTACTTAAAGATATGTGTGAGCATGTTGGTCTTACGTGGGATCAAGTGAAAAACGTATGGGGATTAATAAATCTTTCCCTTTTGGAGCTAGTTTTTACTTTATCTATGATTGGCTTTTTTTATTATCCTATTTATTTGCTAGATATTGCTAATCCTTTTTTTGTAATCGGGACTGCCTTTTTTGTTCCGACCTTTATTTTAAATTTAATTTTTATCATGTTAGACGGGAAAACGAGTAAGAAAGTGGGATTTTACCTAGGCATCACAGGCGTGAGCTTATCTTATTTTGGAGTTATTTCATTTAATATAATGTATGGGTACGCTAGTACGGGAGGTCTCATATTATATTTAATTCTTATAAGTCTTGTCACATTAAGTGGAATTTTCGTATTTATGAAAGTTGATAAATAAGACACGAGACGACATTTAATGCAAGAAAATTCTACTGGCTTCATAAAAAAACGAATTAATCTTTCACTTTTTTAGTTATTTTCTCTTTCAGTTTCTTTTTTTTGGTTTTTGATTTTTTTATATTCCCTTCTGAACCGCCTCCAGAGCGGTAATTGGCTACCACAGTATTTAACTTTTTATCTCCTTTATCGCCTTCAACGAGCTTGAAGACCTTTTCTAAAGCCGTTTCTTTATCATAAAAATCAGTACAACTTTCAACATGCGATTTATAACAATTGCCGCAGATATAATCCATGCACGTGGGGCAAGCTTTGGCCCAATCATAAATTGCCGTTTTGCAAAACACTGTCTTACAACCTTTACACGTGAAGTTCAGTTCTCCTTTTGCATGAATTTTACAAAAAGTCCCTAAGCAATGGTAAATGACGACCTTCCCGGCTTTTTGGTCACAAACATCTAGACTACTTAGCTTGCAATTTACGACACATTCCGCACAGAGCTCTATCTCACAAATAATGCATTTTGCTGTTGTTTTTTCAGTTCCGCAAGCTTGACAAGGCATAATTTTCATCGATTCAAATGTTCACGAACATACTAAATTCGATCTTTTTAAAACTTTTATTTCCTACTTTTAAAACATGGAAAAGTTAAGAGATCGATTCATTGGTACTCTTATTGGGACTGCTGTGGGAGATGCCTTAGGGCGTCCCTTTGAAGGATGGTCTCGAAGGCAAATCGAGGCGCGAGTCGGGCGCGTAACTGAACTATTACCTGATTTGGGTTGGAGAAGTGGTGGCGCTGGACAATACACTGACGATACCCAGCTTACCATAGCTATTGCCGAGTCATTAATCCGAAGCGAAGGATTTAATCTTGGGGATTTAATGAAACGATTCATAGACTGGCTAGATGAACCCCCTATTGGTCCAGGCTATGGTTGTCTAAGCTCCATTAGGAAATTTAGGTTGGGGTATGCCTGGCAAGAAGCTGCTTCCGATTCCGGTGGGAACGGTACCGCAATGCGAGTTTCCCCAATTGGTCTATTTTTCTACAATGATATTCCAAAATTAATTGAAAGCGCTCGAATGTCAAGTGTCATCACTCACACTCATTGGGCGGCTACTGCTTCTGCGATTGTCGTTGCTCGGAGCGTCGCCTATTTAATCCAGTCTGATTCCTTGGATTTAGATGACTTCCTCCAGACTATCGCAGCCTCTGTTGATGATCCAGCCTTTGAAGATTATGCTCAGAACATAACTGCTCTAAAAGAGTATCTGAAAATGGATAAAATAGAAGCTTTAATTGAACTCGGGGGGAAAGGGATCAAGCCACCTTGGCCGAATCCTGCAGAAACTCGGCAAGGGTACATTGCAGCTTATGCAATGTCCACTACATTATCCGCCTTGTATTGTTTCTTATTATCACCAGATGATTTCGAGAAGAGTGTTGTGGAAGCGGTGATGTCTGGGGGTGACACTGATACTTGCGGTGCCATCACTGGTGCCCTTTCGGGCAGTTATAATGGTTTAGAAAAAATTCCTGAAAAATGGATTAAATCCACTGTAAATAATGAAAATATTAAGCAACTTGCCATTCAGTTATACGAAACTGTTTATAAGTTGTAAGAATTTTTCTTAGCATTCTGCGTTTGTTCAAAAACCATAAATGAAACCTTCATTCTTGCAGTATCTCTCAGCTTAGGTCTTATAATGGGGTAAGATCCCTTCAAATTGGTTGAACTACCACTGCCTAAAGGCAGATGGATTCCTCCTTCCTTGACCACTGCCTGCGAACGCAGGGCTTACACGATCTCCAGAGGCGTGACTTCCCGTAGTCCCTACGGTAGCATCATTATTGCTAATGATCGTAATTCCTCGTTCTTGAAGAATTTGTATTCCTTCTTCTTTTAAATTAATTGAGGCATTCACATCTCGATGGTGCGTTTCCCCACATTGACACTTCCAAAGTCGGTCACTCAGTTGGAGGTCATTGTTTATCTGACCACAAACCGAGCAACGCTTACTGGACGGGAAGAACCGATCCACCAAGACGAGATGTTTGCCCTGCCATTCGAGTTTATACCGCAAACGCGAGACGAATTGATGCCAAGAGAAATCTAAGGTCACGGATTTAGATAAGCCCGAATTGAACTGTTGCATCCCTTGAATATTCAAATCCTCCAAGATGATCGCATCGAACTGATTTCTTAAGGAATGGGTGAGTTTATGTGTCCAATCCGATTTGCGATTCTGGATTTTCTCATAGAACTTGGCTATCCTGAACCGTGCTTTCGCCTGATTCTGTGATCCCTTTTGCTTTCGAGATAATAGTCTGTGTAATCGTTTCAATTTGCGTTCGTGGGTTCGATAAAAGCGGGGATTGATTAATTTCTCAGTTTCACTAACCAGAAAGTTCGGGGCAGACATATCAAACGCTTCAATCTTGTGAAGCGGGATGGTTGTAATGGGTTCTATATCGATCTCAAGCTCAATGATAATTGCTACGAAATATTTGTTGGTTCTCGTTCTGCTGACGGTGATATGTCTAATCGGGTGGGTAATCTCCCTGTTATCTCGATATTTGACCCACCCCACTTTCGGGAGTCTGATTCTCTTGGATGCGTGATCGATTCGGATGTTGTTATTAATGTTATAGGTCGTGTAGCTCTGTTTCTGCTTCCTCGATTTGAATTTAGGGTAGCCAATCTTTTTCCCATTGCGAAGCCCTCGAAAGAAATTCTGAAACGCTTGGAGGAGGTTGCGGGTTTCTGATTGGAGGGCTTTGGAATCCACCTCACTTAAGAAAGAAAACTCCTGTTTATACTGCTTCTCGGTCTTGTATTTGTGGGAATACAATTGATCCTTATCATCTTTAAGTTCCTCATACACCTTCTTGCGTTCTTCCAACATTTTATTGTGGAGAAACCGACAGCACCCGAATGTTCTATTGAGAAGCTCCTGCTGTCGCTTATTCGGGTAGATTCTGACCTTAATCCCTCTATTCAGCTTCATTTTGACCTTAGACCAACACCTATTTCTTAGATTATTATTGGAGACCGTTCTATAAAAGCAAGAGAGATGCCTGAAAGTATTATCTTCTTCCATTCATCCATCCACTCCCTAAAGGAAGTGGCTTTCACCTAAGGTAAAAACGGTAGTGAACAGTAAAAAAATAGAAATGCTTGGGAATGAGCTGTATGAGTTGATCAAGAAAAAGTATTTTAAGATACGAGATTTTTATAACATATTATCGTGTTTTGAAGCAGGCAGGCTACCGTCATTGGACCCACACCCCCTGGCACGGGTGTTATTGCCTTAACCTTATTTAGAACCCCTTCAAAATCAACATCACCTGCAATTTTACCTTCAACGCGGCTGATTCCGGCATCAATAATGACAGCATTTTCTTTAATCATATCTTTTTTTATTAAGTTGGGTGTTCCCGCACCAACTACAAGAATATCAGCCGTTTTTGTAATCGCCTTCAAATTTTTTGTTTTAATGTGAGCCACCGAAACGGTTGCATCCCGATTCAAGAAGAGGAGTGCCAGCGGTTTTCCTAATATCGTGCTATGATTCACGATGACAATGTCTTGCCCTGTAATGGGAATCTCATAATGTTCTAATAAGTGAATGATTCCCTTAGGAGTGCAGGGCACCAAGTCTTCTTTACCGATTAGGAGTTTTCCAAAATTCGTGGGATGAAAGCAATCTACATCTTTTTTCGGATCTATGGCTGAAAAAACAGTAACCAACTTGAAATGTGGTGGTAGGGGAAGTTGAACGAGAATACCATGAACTGCTGGATCTTGATTTAACTCTTCAATTTTATCTAATAAATCCCGTTCCGTTTGATCTTTAGAAAGAGTTATTGTTGTCGAATTGATTCCCACCCGGTCGCACGCTTTCCCTTTTATATTGACATACATTTTAGATGCTGGATTTTCACCCACTAAGATAGTTGCCAATCCCGGAGTGATGGATGTCTCCTCTATTAATGATTCGATTTCAGTCTTTGCCTGGTTTTCAATGAATTCGGCTACCTTTTTTCCATCAAGGATTTTTTGATTCATATAAGTTATTTCCTAATTATTCTCATTTTTAAATTCATTGCCTTAAGCATTGAAAATGAATGGAATATGAAAAAAGTAAACGACTATTGGAGGCTACTATCAATCAAGTTTCAAATATTCATAAGCTTTCGTCTTATTTTCGAAACAAAAATGCACTTTTTGAAAATCCTTCCGAAATTCAGCGACTTCTTCTTTCACTGCTTTAATATCCTTTTGATCAACCACGATTTGTTTGATAAACTCAGCAATTTGTTCCATTTCACTCTTTTTCATACCAAGCCGGGTAACTTCCGAAGTCCCGATGCGAAGACCGCCAGGATCTTTAAATCGCCTCCCAGCTTCAAAATCACCTGGAATCAAATTCCGATTCGCTATAATATTGGCATCTTCTAGCATTTTCTCAATTGTTTCCCCGTACCCTACCGTTTCTCCAAATTTAGTAATGTCAATAATTATCGTATGTGATTCCGTGAAACCTCTATCCTCCATCAATACGTCAAATCCCCGTTCATAAAGTGCTTGGGCGAGATCCTTCGCATTTTGAATGACCAATTTATGATATTCCTTGCCAAATTCTAGCATTTCTGTAAGTGCTACGGCAAAACCAGCAACGTTATGAAGGTGATGATTGCTCAGCATGTAAGGAAATGCAGCAGATTTAACTTTCTTATGGAGTTCTTCATTGTCATTACCCAAGATGCAGCCGTGCTGAGGTCCTGGAAAGGTTTTATGGGTGCTACAGGTCATAATATCTGCCCCTTCTTCTAAAGGTTGCTGAAAATACCCTGACCCGATTAATCCTACTACGTGCGCCGCATCATATATAAAGGTCGCCCCAACGTCATGAACTGCTTCACTCAACTCTTTTACCGGATGGGGGAATAAGAAGACAGATGCGCCCACCAATACGATTTTGGGTTGTTTCTCTTTAATTAACTTAATATTGCTATCTATCTCGACTTCCATTTCCTTAGATTTGAAGTTCAAGTATTCGATATTTAAACCATGGACATGTCGCGAAGTAAGATTATGGGAGATATGACCACCATCAGGAATACGTAGGCACATGAATGTATCGCCTGGCTTGGAAATGGCAGTATATGTAATTAAATTAGCAACCACCCCTGAAATCGGTCGAACATCTGCAAAACCCGCACGCCAATACTGTTTGGCTAATTCCATGCATTTGAGCTCAACCATATCGATATATTTACACCCTGCATACACGCGTTCCCCCGGCCAACCTTCAGCATATCGATGGCTAAAATCACATGCAATTGCCTCACGAACCGCGGGGCTCGTAACGTTTTCACTAGCGATGAGTGGAATCGAGTTTTCGAACATTTTGTGATGATTAATCATTAAATCCCGAAGTTCTTTGAAGATATCCTTATTTTTCACGGTTTTCGCACCCTTGCATTTAGAATTCATTGCACGATTTTCAAGCATATAGTCAAACTAATGTGAAATCCGAAACGTTTCATTTCATTTTAGATTATTTAACATAAACATTTGAAATATAAAACTTTAGTTAGTTCAAAAAATGGTTTATAGGTCTTTATGAAAATTAAACGAATTGAAGCCGCTTTCGGAAGAGGTCTGGCAATTCTTTAATGTTATGTCGTTCTTGTTCCATTGAGTCGCGGTTTCTAACTGTCACGGTATCATCATCGAGCGTTTGATAATCAATAGTAACAGCAAATGGAACGCCAATCTCATCAACCCGTCGATATCGTCGCCCAATTTTTCCTTTTTCATCATAAAGGATCAAGAAATTATGCTCTTTAAGAATGGTCGCAACATCTTTGGCGCGCTCTAGTAATTCATCTCTATTACTTAGATGTGGAAATATGGCTATTTGAAAGGGGGCGATACATGGATTGAATCGAAATAGAGTGCGTTCAGGTTCTTCCGTATAAGTACTTTCAAGTAATGCCTGTAATATACGTTCAAGCCCCCAAGAAGGTTCTATCACGTGAGGAACCACTTTGATATTTTCCTCTGTCAAGTGGATGTTCAGGTCTTTCTTTGAAAATTTTGCATGCTTCTTTAAATCATAATCCGTGCGATCTGCAATTCCCTGAAGTTCCTTCCAGCCAAATGAATATTGGAATTCCACATCCCAACAATCACCTGCGTAATGTGCGCGTTCATTCGGTAGATGTTGGCGAATCCTCAATTTATTTGGATCCAATCCCACACGAATCAACCAATCATAGCTAATTAAAGTCCAAAATAGTAACCACTTGCATGAGAACATCTTATTCTCCAGTAATTCGCTTGCTTTTATACTTTTTTCTGCTTCATTCTTCTCTTGCTGAACAATAGACAGAACAGAAACTTCTAACTCCTTTATCTTTACCCACCAGTCGTCTGGCACGTCATTTTTTTTCTCAGGATGTACAAAGAATTCAATTTCCAAGTGTTCAAATTCCCGAAGGCGAAAGAGGAAATTGCGCGGTGAAATTTCATTCCGGTAGCTGCGTCCAATCTGGGCAATTCCAAATGGTAAACTTGCACGCATCGTTTGTTGAATGCGCCTAAAATCAAGAAACATTGCTTGTGCTGTCTCTGGACGGAGAAAAGCTTCATTTTCCGACAGTTTAGAGGCACCAATATGTGTCTTAAACATTAAATTAAATTTCTGGGTTTGAGCCAATTCCCCTTTACAATTGGGGCATTTTATTTCATTCTTTACCAAGATTTCGGCTAATTCATCCATAGTTTTTCCATCAGTTACGATATTTAAAGCATCTTGGATTAAATGATCCGCACGAAACTCTGCATGGCACTTTTTACATTCCACTAACACGTCGGTAAAGCCTTCCAAGTGTCCTGACGCATCCCACACGATTTTCGGCAAAATTATCGGGGTTTCTATTTCGTGAATGTTTTCCAGTTTGATGATAAACTCAGACCGCCAAAAATTTCGGATTCGATTCTTTAATGTCACGCCTACCGGGCCATAATCATAAAACCCTGCAACTCCACCGTAAATCTCAGCTGCTGGAAAGATTATCCCGCGTTTTGCACATAGGGCGACTAATTTCTCATTTAACTTTTCTATTACCATTGGCATAACCTTATTACTGCATGGTTAGGGCGATTTTTAATTTTATTCCCATTTCATCATTTATTAAGAATATTAAATCACAATTATTATAAATTTTAAATAAAACTAAGCACATTCACTATTAGATGGTGAATTCTAAGTTTGAAGAACGAAAAAATAAACTGATTGACGAACTTTTAGCTAGAAATTATATTTTTGATGCACATATAGAGGCGGCGTTTAGAAAAGTTCCAATGGAAAATTTTTTACCTGAAAGCGTGCAGAATTACTGCTACATGGATATTCCGCTTCCATTTTATCGGGATGTACGTCCCATAGCCGCCCCGCACATTAATGCTATTTTTCTCCAACTACTTCAAATAGAACCAGGGAATAGGATACTCCAATTGAGCTCAATGAGTGGCTATTTCGCTGCCCTTTCATCAGAAATTGCGGATTCGGAAATACGCATCGTGGAAGAGGACCCCGAGATAGTTCAAGTCACGAGAGCCAATTTAAAACGAAGTGGCTATGATAAAATCGAAGTAGTTGAAATGGATCCAATTAGGGCATTTTGGGAATTCCCTGATTCCAATCGCATCATCTTCTGTGGCGCAGTAGCTGCTTCAATTATTGATGAACTCTCAAAGGCAATGCCAAATGATTCCATATTAATCGCACCGACTTTTCCAGGGCTGTTCAATCCATTGATTGGTCAAGATATGATACGAGTTACTAAATCTCGCACGGGCGAAATTAAAATGGAGTCTTTTGGAAAGGTTTCCTTTATTCTCATGCAGAGCAAGTCCTTCCAGAAGCAAACCTCTAAGACGCAACACCTCATTTATGACCAAATTGAGAAATCGCTCGAGGATTACTTTCAGAACATTTTCCCAAGAGAAGCGCCACTGTTAAATCTGAATCTTCCGGAGCATATAATGGAGGACTTTTTCGCTGCCAATACGCTATATAAAAAAGATTTCAAGAAAGCCGCAATTCTTCAGGCCCTCCTCACTATTAAAGAGGCCATTAATTATGTTCTCAAGGACGCCCCTATTGATTTCACCCAATTAAAACAGGAAGAGGTACGTTCCAAACTAGAGCATGTATTAACTGAAGCGCAACTTCGAATTTTTGAGACTTTATTAGATATTGAATCTAGTATTGTTAATTATAATCATCAAAATCCGCCAAATATCGAAAAATTAGCGAAAATGGCATTAGATATCGCTTCTGACTTTCTTGAGAACCGTTTCAGAGATTGAGCTCTGAGATTTAATGTCATATAAGGCACCATTCGAGGGTTGAACGATCTCCGTGACAAACCAAGTTTTTAACTTTTGAATTTCTTCAACTTGACTTAAATTTTTTATTAACATCGCTAAATTTGTCATAGAAATTACGGATAGATGGATTATTAAGTCTGGGTCTCCCATTAATACCGCAATTTTAGAAACTTCAGAACAATTCTTCAGATAATCGATAATAGTGTTGATATGAATTCTAGACGTGGCATATATGACCAAATATGCCGAAATCTCATATCCAACTTTTTTTGGATCGATCTGAATCGTGAATTTATCGATGATTCCACATTCTACTAATCGATCTATCCGGTACTTCACGGCTGAAGGTGTAAGATTTAGTTGAGTCCCTAAGTTGGTGAGCTTTTCACGAGAATTCTGTTTTAATGATTCCAGAAGTTGGATATCGATAACATCTAGAAACATAACTTCTCTATTAAAAATCCAACAATTCTTAAAAATGAAGAAGAAACCCTCTATTTCAACTACAAAATGCGCATTTTGAAAAACAAAATTTAGATTCCACTATGAATAGTCCATCCTTGAAATAATTCTATTTACTACTCAATTTTTGATCTAATTTAAGGGCCAATTCAACTCCTATTACTCCCGAAATTTTTAATGCTTTGTCATCAATGAAATCGGCGGTATCTTTAGATGTATGAAACCGTGATGCGAATGATCCAAGTAAGGTCACATCAAATCCCGCACCCTGGATGGGAACATGATCTGAGGCAGCTCCGATTGGTAAATAGAACTTGCGTATTTTGTTTTTCAGTGCATGCTCATCGGTAATTTCCTCGATAAAATCATTCAATGTTTGAGACGTCTTCTTCGGAGGAATACCATAGGAAGTAAGTAAAATTATTTTCCCCTTACCTCCAATCCCATCGTAGTTCAAGAAAAAAGTGGTTTCTGGATTTAATTGATTCTTTCGTCTTTTTACATAATCGGCGGCTCCATAAAGTCCTATTTCTTCTGCCGCTGTAACAAGAAAAGTCAATTGCAGATTTTGAGGTGGGCTGGATTTGAATATTTTAGATAATTCCAATATAGTCGCCACGCCCGTGGCATCGTCAAGAGCGCCAGGCGAACGATTACCAACATAATTGAAAGCCAGTGCAAAATTAGAGATAAAAACAATTAGGGCCGAATATAATTCAGGAGTCCAAAAGCTCGCTGGTGGATTTCCAGTTAGAATAATTATGGATCTGATGAATACTCGAATGCCATATAACAAACCTGATATCAGACCAACAATAAATAGAATTACCCGTACAATACCGGGATAAAGCTGGCTCTTGGAGTCATAATGGGCCAGATAAATAAGATGTCCCTTAGGTTCGGGTGGGATTATTTCTGATATATAATTTTTCGTAGTGTAAATCTCGCCAATGTTGGGTACGCGCCCAAAACTTTTATTAATAATAGTACTTGAAAGCGCTAACCAAATTATACCAAATAATGAAAACAATAAACTAATAATGGGATTATTCAAGCTTAATAATGGATCGGAGAATAACCAGGCAATTAATAAAAGTAATCCACCAATCGGCATAATAAATCTAAAGACTATATTAATTACAAATTGCGAACACTTCAATTCCTCTGTATAAAATGAATTACCAATTAATTTTAATTCGTCGTTAATAATTTCTTGAGCTTTTTTTTCACCAACCGAACCCACCAATCTAGGAAATGCAATTTTTTTGGCAAATTCGTGTGCATTTTTCGCATTTTCTTCGGTATAGGGCATGTTATTCACCTCATCCTTCACTAATGGATAAGCTCTTTGATTTCTCAAAATCATCTGAAGTTTTTCGCATTCATGAATATTTAAATAAGTAAAATGTATATCCTAATTAATTTTTCAATGAGTTGTCCAAATTCAACGTCGAGTAGCGATATCATGAAATCATACGATGTAATCCTCATTCACCCTTCAAGGGTCTTCGATAAAAAAAGGGCACCAAATCGAAGCTTATTTTTACTCTTTCCAATGGGATTACTGGCTATTGCTGATTTATTAGACCGTGAAGGTATCTCTGTTAAAATCATTAACTATCCCTTAGAACAGATTCTGAATAAAAATTTCTCTTTAGAAACCTTTCTAAGAACTATTGATTTTAAAATATGTGGAATTGCACTGCATTGGGCTCTCCATTCGTATGGTGCAATGGAAATTGCTAAAACTGTTAAAAAAGTGAATCCCAACGCGAAAGTCATCCTAGGTGGCTTCTCCGCCACATATTTTCACGATGAAATTTTGAAATACTTTAAATCAATCGACGGGGTCATTAAAGGCGAGGGGGAAGTGCCTTTCTTAGAGTACTGCCGAAATACCCTCAAGAACCAGTCCATTGACTCCGTCCCCAATTTAAGTTACAAGAATTCTTCCAACCATGTTAGAATTAATCCAATAACCTATATTGCGAAAACGTTGGATGAGTTGAGTTTCTCAAATATTTCCCTACTACACAATGCCAAAAGATATCTTGCCCTGGGGGTTGATATCATGCGAATGCAATTCCCCCTCTCGATAGCAAGGGGCTGTCCCTACAACTGCCCATATTGTGGAGGCGGTCAGCGTTCGCAATTAATCCTAACTAAACGAGAATCTGTCGTGTTTCGAAGTCCAGAGAAAGTTGTTGAAGACCTACAATGCATAAATGATGCTTACAAAGCTGAAGGCGTTTTTTTCGGGCATGGTAGTTATCCTGGAAGTTTAAAGTATTGGAAAGCCCTGTTCAGCCTAATTCAGAAGGAAAAGCTTGACTTAGGCGCAGATTTAGAGATATGGCGGCTTCCCCTTAATAAGGAAATGTGGAATTTATATCAAAAAACTTTTGTACCGGAAATCTCCTCCATCTCCGTATGTCCCCGAAGCCTTTCACCTCGAGTCCAACGAAAAATTCGGGAAACTTGCGATCCATCTTATTACTTCCCCCGCAATCAAATTGAAAAGCTCATTAAAAATGCCATTCTCCATCAAATTGTTTTACGCATCTGGTTTACCGTTGGATTTCCTTTTCAAACTAGGATGGACCTCTTAAAGGATTATTATTTTGTCTTGAAACAAGCACTTAAATATGGTAATTCAAAAAAATTCCCGATCACTGTTTTAAATGATTTAGTGACTGTAATCCCTGCCTCTCCTGCCTTTGAAAACCCAGAACGATTTGATATTTCACTCACCTTTAAATCCTTTCGGCAAACCGTAGAGATGTATAAACGCGCTAAATTTGTGATAGGGGGTTGGAATTCCGTGATTAATTATGAGAATAAATTTTTATCCAATATAGAAATGCGTGTCTGGAACCGAATTTTCAATATGACTGAAATACCGATGTTTATCAATTCTACACATTAAAAAGCTGAAGGTTTATGATCCCTCTTGAAATAATTATTTTTTTAGTTATAGGAGTCGTTATCGCTACTGAAGGGGCCCTATTGGGCGTTGGTGGCGGATTCATGCTGGTACCCATTTTTATTTTTATGGGATTTAATAGCATGTATGGAGATAACCTTTTAGCCCCCGTTTTAAGTTCATTCGTGATTATTTTTATTAGCCTTTCAGCGTCTAGTAAATATGGGTCCAAAAAGTTAATCAATTATCGATTAGGATTAAGCTATGCCCCTTTTGCAATAGCTGGCGCTTTTATTGGAACGAACCTTTTAAAATCCCTAGCAGACCTACGCGAAACTGGTCACCTTATTTTTCAGAGTATTTTTACCATAATAATTGTAGTTATTGGAATCCAAATTATTTTTAGAAAGTATAATGAATCGCACTTCGCTAAGAATGATCATGGAACTAATAAAAAGATAAGATCTTATTATTGGGCTATTCCTTTTGGATGTTTAACAGGACTTGCCGCAGGTTTAACAGGAATAGGGGGGGGAATTATCGACGTTCCAGTAATCCATTTATTCTTTTTAGAAACAATGCACGTTACTATTGCCACTTCCTTATTCATTGTGATTTTCACAGCCTCCTTTTCAACACTCTCCAATTATTTTATTTATGCAGGAGTGTTGGACACATATTTTTTCATGGCAGGTCTTATAATCGCAGCGGGAGCCATAATCGGCTCTCAAATTGGGAGCCATATTCAAACACGTCTAAAGGGAAAAACATTGCGGATCATCTTTGGGTTTTTCGAGGTAGGCGTAGCCCTTCCCCTTCTTTGGTTAGGGTCATGATCTATTTAAAAGCAATAACTCCAAAAATCTTTATATATTTACAAAAAAAAACGATTATTACTACCTAAAATGGTAAAAAGATGGTGTAAAAATGGGCGAAACTGAACCAAAAAATGAAGCAATTTATGATGGCTGGTACGGCGTTGCTGAACCGGTCAATAAATTTGTAGCATTTGTAACGATGGGACTCGGAGTTCTAGCCTATCTCGTATATACAGCGCCTCTTGCAAGAATTTGGCCAACACTTTGGGTAAGGAATATTTGGATCCTCATCTTTCCAGTTGTTGGTGGCATACTTTACCTCATTATGGTGCAAAAATCAGTGGCAGACAAGGATTTAAATAAAAAGATGCATATCTGGTTGTTGATATGTACAGGCGTGTCATGCGTGGGCTACTTATGGGCAGCCGGTCTAATGATCTTGCAGTTCGTGATGGTTGGTATCCTCAGTGACAAACCCTTCTGGAAAGCATTCGGCGAATAAAGGAATTGAACTTCAAATTCCCTAATTTTTTTCTATTTTTAAAAAAAGCTGAGTTTCATGGAACCTGTCGAAATTATAATTTATTTAATAGTGGGATTAGCTGCAGCTACTAGTGGTTCTTTGATGGGCGTTGGCGGTGGCTTCATGATGGTGCCCGTTTTTATTTTTATGGGCTTTAATGAGGGCCCGAACCTTTTAGCCCCAGTCTTGAGTTTATTTGTAATTATTTTTATTGCGACTTCAGCGTCTCTGAGATATAGTCGGGAGAAGACCATCAATTATCGCTTGGGATTAATGTATGCTCCCTTTTCAATCATAGGTGCCTTTTTGGGGTCAATAATCCTTCTAGAAAGTGGATTGATAGATCCATTTATTTTTAAAATCATTTTTAGCGTTTTAATAGTTGTCATCGGAATCCGGCTCATCTTACGGAGAAGGAAATCCAATTCTGAAGATCAAAGTGATTCCCGCGATCAAAGATGGTCTTATTATTGGGTGATTTTATGGGGATTTATGACGGGATTGTCCGCAAGTATTGTTGGGATTGGTGGAGGGCTCATTGCAGTTCCGGTACTTCATCTATTCTTTTCAGAAAGAATTCATGTCGCAATTGCAACCTCGCTATTTATTATGATCTTTACAGCAGCAGCTTCAACATTATGGCATTCCTTGAATTTAATCGGCGAGTTAGATACATACTTTTTCATTGCTGGTCTTCTTGTAGCAGCTGGAGCAGTAGCTGGCTCCCAGATTGGAAGCCACATTCAAACTCGGCTAAAAGGAAGGACATTACAACTAGTATTTGGCATTTTTATGATAGGCATTGCCATTCCCCTCTTATGGCTTGGACCTTGACTTAACTCTGACTGATTGCCATGGCGCGGACGATATCGTGTTCCGTGATGATCCCCACTAGCTTATCATCCTCAACAACGGGGAGCCCCCCGATGCTTTTCTTCTTCAGGACGGAGGCACATTGGGTAATGGCTGCCTCGGGGTCAATTGTAATAACGGGACGCACCATGATGGAATTAAGTTTTTCGTGAAAAATGGGGTCGACGTTGTGGTCTTGGAATAATTTCACCACGCCATCTTGGATAAAATACCGTAAGAGATCCTTTACGGTGAAATACCCGACCAAATTGCCATTTTCTACCACTGGTATTCGACGGAATCCTTTCTCACAAATTATGTGTAGCGCATCCCCAATTGTCTGAGAAGGCGTGCAGGTAATGACGTTAGGAGTCATGATGTCCTTCACTTTTACCTCTAGATTTTGCTTCGTGTCGGCAAGGAGAAAGGCAATGTGGCGCTCGGTAATAATACCAATTAAATCGCTATCCTTATCGATGAGCGGGAGCATTCCGATATTTTGTTCATTCATGATATGAACGCCAATGAAAAGCGGCGTCTCATGGTGTAATTTGATCACTGGACGTGCACGTGCAAGAACGGAAATGGGTTGCTCGTAGATTTGATAGTAATGCGACGGGAATTTTGAGCAATATTCGCAAGACTCTCCCTTCAAGAGAAAATGGCAGATGTCAGATGTTGCAATAATACCTTTAATATGATATTTATCCTGATCAGTAAGAATTACCAATCGTTTGTCACGTTTCTTCATTAATTTGAATACATCTAAAACTTTAGTGGTCTCAATCGCAGTTAACGGTTTTTTTTCACCGAAAAACATTATTTTTCCTTTCACGTTAATGAATTTCTCAACTTCAATCCGCGGTTTCCTCATCTACGCTGCCCCAAGGATTAATATACTTGTTTTTAATTGCTCATATTTAATTTCTTTTTTTTTTACGCTTTATTTTTATACGCTTGATAATTCAAGTTATCCTAATCAGTTAAAGGATTTACTTATATTAAATTTGTTCCAAAAAAAAATTGATTAAATTCAAAGCTCTTTAAGTGAATCCCAGGGAAGTACCAAAGAATACAGTGGTGACAAGATGTCTAATGAGTCCGACATTTTCGAGAAACCATCGGTGGAGCGGCTGGTGACCGGCGGGCTCTATGTTCTCATTTTTGGATTATTAGCTGCAGTACTTGGTTGGGCATTCGTGGCTGTTGCCAGTCAAGATCCACCACTTGGGGTAGGACCAGATCTATTATTCTATACAACTTCTGGAATGGCATTTCATGTCATAGCAATATGCATATCTACTGGATTTCATCAAGCCCTCTCAAAATATCTTTCAGAAGCATTGGTCGAGTCTAAGGAGAAAGCACTTAAATACGCTAAAGCTGGTTTCCTTATCTTTAATATCATCGGAATAATTTTCTTTACAATTTTTATCACAATTGCAGCTGTAATACTTCCCTATAACCTAGGCCTCGGCCTATTATTTGCAACATTGGCTGTCGCGTATTTTTTAACCTTTTTAAAAGACAATTTTATTGGAAATCTCGCTGCGGAACATCGATTTGATTATATTGGAAAAATAATTTTAATTGCCGGAATCACTGGCACCATAATATCGTTTGGGATCCTGTTTCTCCTACCTGAACCCATTAATGCCTATCTGCTTCCGTTACCAATTACATTCAATCTCACTATTTCAATTATTTTCGCCCTTCATTATGGTAAAAAAGTAATGCCATACTCATTCTCATCTATTTTTAGGGGTGCTCGAAGAAATGAACTAATTCAAGTAGTAAAATATGGGCTATTTTGCACGGTTCCGAGCATCATTTTCTCAGGTGCAATCATGTGGATTCAGAATTTCTATTATATTGGATTTTTTTCTATCAGCAACCCCTATATCCCGGCAATGAATGGTCTAATTATTGGATATGCAGGCGTAGTTTTCGCAATTTGCCAATTTGGCTGGCCTCAAATTCCAGCCATCTCGGAAGCAAAAGCAATGGGCGACACTAAATTGATTGATGATTATATGAAAAATACCCTCCATACTGGCTTTAATCTTACCGCATTTTTTCTCATTTTTTATTTCGGAATGTCGAATATTTTGTTGCAGCTTTTTCATGGATCTAAATATCTCATTGCTCATTGGCCATTTTCCATATTATCGGTTTCTGTCGCAATACTTGGCATTGAATTTTTGATCTGCACGCTCTTAATGGGATTGGGCAAAGGTAAGCAAGCTGCATACCTCATTATATCTTTAGCAGTCATCCAACTCGTGTTAGTGCCTCTCCTAATAATAATTTTACAAAGTGCCTTTGGGGTTGATGCAACTCTCTTCGCAGGACCTTGTTGCCTTTTAATCTCTGGTCTCGCCATCTTTCCCTTTGCCTATCGCTATATGGCCAGAAACACGAATACTCCAACAAAAGTTTATAGGGATATTCTCTGGAAGGGAATTGTCAGCGTTACTTTAACGTTAGTCTTTCATGCAATTATAGATATGACGCTGTTAACCTTACTGGATAATCTGATAATTGCACTAGTCGTGCGGACATCCATCTTAATTGGCCTTTTTATTCTATTTATGCTAATTTTCGCAGGATTTGATGATAAAGATTTGGGAATGTATAAATTCATGGGGCCTGTCGCTGGCGGAATGCGGTGGTTATTGCACCATTCACCCTTCTACGAGAAAGAGGAAGACGAAGATGAGGTTGCGGAAATCAACAATGAGAGGCTCCCTTAAGAATGGAATTCGAAGAAAAAGCCAAAGCAGCTGAGATGGAAGGGGATTACATTTCAGCAATTAAATACTATTTTCAAGCATTAGAATTAATAAAAGAAATGGGACTGGTGGAGGGGCTCCAATTTGATACTGGGAATGTTCTCAATCGAATTGCCAATCTTTATTCAGAAGTCGGCAATTTTAATTCAGCCATAAAATACTACATAGAAGCAAGTAACTATTATTTAGAGAGTGAAGAGCCCTTAACCAAGATTTACCGCCTGGTTGGTGAGTGCCATTCAAATATCGGAGCCTGCAATCTTGCAATGTCCAATTATGAAGCAGCAATTGATAATTTTCAACAATCAGTCGAAAAAATTCAAAAAGCCGCCGATTTAGAAGAAGAGATTCTCCGTAAATATGTTATTGAACGAGCTGTTCTAAATCAGGCATTATCAGCACTTGCTTTAATTAATTTAAACAAATTGAAGGATGTTTCATCTCTCTTGGATAAGGCCTCTGAATTGAGCTCGCGACATAAAGTAACAGGGATTGCTATTCACATTACTCAATTTCTTAAGAATATTATTACAAAAAAATATGGAGAAGCCCGAATTCTTTTACAAGAAAAAATAGAAGATGCTACTGAATCTCTATTATTCACCTCCAAATTGCGGGCAGCTATAATGGGGCTCATTCTGGACTTAGCAAGCAAGCACATCCCCGAAGCTCGCATTCTAATAGAGGATAAACTACTTGAAGAGAAGGGCGAAGTCATTCTCACAACAAAAATTTACCAAGATATGCTATTACATGCCCTAAGTTTTGCCAATAAAGAAATGCCCCGTGGGGAACAAAAAGAAGTATTGGCTCTAATTGTTGGTAAAATAAAGAAAGATGATGTGATTGTCTCTGAGATCGTTCCAATCGCTTCAGGATCAAAGGTTGAGGTAGAATTTCGAGAAGAACATTACACGAAAGCCGCAATGATCGACTCAATGGCGGCTGAACGAGGCGAATTCATTGTAGGATGGTTTCACACGCACCCAGATCTGGGCTTGTTCTTATCACCAACGGATGTCATCAATCAATTAGGTTATCAAGCATTGAATAATAAGGCAATAGCCATCGTATTCGACTTCACCCAAATGACATTAACAACGCCAGGCTTCTCAATTTTTCGCTTGGATGACACTTCCCTCGGGGCTGCATCAAGCTATCATTCCGTCCGCTGGCGAATTAAAGACGCATCTAAAGAAGTTTTTGCTGAAAACCTCTCTCATTTTGATAAATTCATTACCAACCTGAATGAAATCATCCTTAAAAATAAACAAATGGATCTCACTCAATTAGCCAAGACGCTTAACCGCTCTGAAAGTCTTCTTGAAGAGATTATTCCCCAATTCATCTCCCTACGATGTCTGCCTAACACCCAATATGATCCAAACACGAAAAGAATTTCTTTAAGAGAAATTGCTTAGTAAAAATCATGCTTTTACTTTTGCCAATTCATTGATAATTTTTTCTAAGGCATCCACTGATCGAAGCCCCACTAAACGGTCTATATCCCCCTCTTCAGTTTTAAACACCACCAACGACCCATTTTTGAAGAATTGAAGCGTTGGCACTGCGTGAATGTTTAATTCTTGTGCCATTTGCATGTTTTGATCAATATCTATGCTAATAATTTTAACATTATCAAGTTTCTTTTCTAATTCGTCTAACACTTCATGCTGCATTCTACAAGGACCGCACCAAACGGCCGAGTAATCTACTAAAACAAGTGGTTCCTCTTTGATGAGTTCTTTAAATTCTGCCTCCATGACTTCCTTTACCATTTTCAAAAACTCCGTGAAAAAGGATTAAGTAAATTCCTTTTTAAATCTTTAGAGATACGCAGAACGGCTTTATCCTTGGAAAACCTAATAAATAATAACCTCCTAAGGATTAAAAGATGAATTCGTGAGGAATTTCTATGGATGAAAAAGAGGATGATATAATCACCATTAAAATTCATCAAAGCCAATTTGATCTCCTTTATAGCGAGTTGCTCAGTACTCTTTTTGAGGGAGATGTTAAGCAAATGGTGGATGTGCTCTATCGCACTGTGAGAGTCCCCTTTCGGAACAAAGATGGACAACTAGCAATCATCATTCTAGATAGGCGACGTCAAAAAATCATTGCTGCATTTCACATCAAAATGCGGGCTGGTGGGAATATACAATCGATTGAATCCATTCCACTAGATCTCAGTTCTGATGGACAGATACTATCTGATACTTTTAAAGTAAAGCATACCGAGTTTCCCGAAGCATTAGAACGAGCAAGAATCCTTCTTCAAAACGAGCATGGAGAACTTTGGACATTAATCGTCGTCGATTTCATCCAAATTGCTAAACTCTATAGTTTGCTTGATTTCGAGCCCACAAAACAATTAGTAGGGAAAGTTACTAAATCCGCCCTAGATCATATAAAGCAGGGGAAGATCAAATTAATTCCCGTCCCTGAGGTTGTCAATGCTCTTGAGAGAATAGTATAATGGATAGAGAGGTCAAACTCTTGCAAGATCGCTTAATAATACAGAAACTACGCAAGTTTGCTTTAAAAGAATACAAAGAAAAACGCCCCACCGAAATTTTCGGCTACCGGGTCAAAAAGTCAATCCTTTTACAACGTGGATTCGGACCTTCCATCATTCTCTCTGGTCTAAAGGGAAAGGTTGCTCCTTTTCTAATTTTAGCGAATTATGGTGACCATTATCGGCTGTATTTCATCCTTGAAAATGGCGTTACTCTGAATGCCATCAATATTCCAGCAAAGGAATTCGAGCGAGAACGCCTTAAGTTCCAAAAGGCAACAACCCAATTATTTCAAATTCCCCGCCCTGAAGTACCCAAGAAGAAACTTGAAAAGATCAAGAAGCAGATCAATGAAAAATTTCATCAATACGTGGCTTTAATTGAAAAACAGACTTCATGCAAAATAAAAAATGTACCAATAATAACCATTTATCAATCTCCCGTGGAATCTAAATTAGTCATTAAACGCGAGCGGGATTTTATAAAACTCCCTTTAGAATTAATTTCACACAAATTAATTGATGGATTTATTGCAAGAGAGGCTTATAGACAATTATTCCCAGTATTTATTCGCAAGACGGAACATTCAAAACTCTTCGGATTAATTGGAACTTTCTTTTTACTCCCAAAAACTCTTAAAGAAGACTGGTTACAATATTGGGAACCTAAAGTAAAATTTAAGAAAAAACTCACTCAAATAAATGAGCCCCTTTTCAACCTCCTCCTACGGTTTCTCTGGTACCTTGGAAAGCATGAAACTTCACCCTTCTCAGATGCTCAACTTAAGAAAATATATAAAATTTTTCCTAAATTAGCAAAAAAAACCGAAAATTTACCCGATATTGCTGCCCAATGCTATTTACAATTGGCTAATCATAAAGGCTATTTTATTCTAAAAGCCTCCTTCTTTTTTATATTAGCCAATCGACTAAAAGACGCAAGGCAAGCGTTAAAGGAGCTCTCTAAATTCACTCAATCAGATGAGATTCGTGATCTGAGAATCCAATGTGAATATCTATTAACCTTTCAATTGGCGAAAATCTATTCCAGTGATTTAAATTTGGAATCTTACGCCCCAGATGTTCAAGGACTTTTCAGTGAAATCTTAAACCACATCAAAAACCAAGTACTTGAAGTAAAACGTATTCATAAACAAAAAGGGTCCCCCTCTAAATCCATTAAAATTAAGTTTAATATAAGAAATCTCTCCGATTTAACCTTGAACAATATTAAGCTTGTTGATAATCTGCCCAAGAAGTCTCAAGCCGAAGTGGTAGGTCCAAACAGTTTTAATTTTTCTCAGCTTAGCCCAAAACAAAATGTTACTTGTAAATATAAAATCACTTCTAACGTGCCTCAAAAAATTTGGTTTAAAAATGGTAATCTCACTTTTCAGGATTCCCATGGCAATCATTACGTTCAAACTATTTCTTCAACGGTACTTCACATCGAATGACATTCAATCATGTACCAATACAAAAATTGCCCATATTTATTTCAAATCCACATCCATAAACTATTTATTTCAACTTTCCATTCCAATCCAAAAGACATTTTCTTCTTTAGTTTTTGTGAGTTGATTTCGATGAAAAAAAGATACCTCCTACCTCTCCTAATTATAATTTTTCTAATATTTCCGCTCATTATTTCTAACCTAAATTCTAAAAGCTCAGCTGATCACATAGTAAATCCTATTAACGTCCCCCATCCTATTAATTCCAAGTCATATTCTACAATAACACCCGCGTTGAACGTGACAGAACGTGCCAACCGAACCGATGCTGGTCAAACCGTTCTCCTTAATTATAATGCAACTTCTGGTACTACCACAAATGGTTCTGCCTACGCCATTCTCCCCCCAAGTTGGGTAGGAAACGAAATCTCCGTCGATCTATACAACATTTATGAGAATCGATGTTGGAATTTAAACCCTGAGTTTAATGGCCCAGATTATGGTGGAGTCAGCAACAATATTTCAGTTGTATTCAACTATGATACCAATCAAATTGCTGGATTACGGATACAAAATGGCTCTGATAAGATTTTTTATATGCCGTTCGTTTTTGGGAAAATCACTAATGCTACAAATGACTTCGATAGTACTTCTATTAAGGATGAAATTTTAAATCGTACTTTAAATTGGATGGGATTGGATACTTCAGCATCTGTCCTTATTATAGATGATGATCGGGAGAAAGATGGTAGAACTGATAGCGCAGATAATCCGTATGAATGGTATTATGAAACCAGTCTAACTAACCTGGGGTTTCCTGGGCCTAATGTGGATACACATGAAGCTCCTCCGCCACCAAATCCCCCTGCCTTTCCGGGGTATGATTTGATAATTTGGGAAACGGGAGTTGAATGGCAAAGTATTGAGGACCCAAGCTATTATCAAGATGATGTTATCGCGTATTTGAATCAGGCAGGCGCGCAGAATCTGATTGTTTCGGGTGAAGATGTTGGATATTGCTTGGACGAAGATGATGCTGACTATGGCTCTTCGGATGTGGTGGGAAGTCATTTTTATAATAATTTCTTAATGTCAAACTTTGTCTATGATGATGCAAATACTGACGTTGTTTTAGGAACTACAGGCGATCCGATTGGCGATAATTTATCCTTTTTCATCAATGGAACAGGTACTTGGTTTTACCCTGATGTAATTATGCCACATATTCAGAACGATGATACTCTAATTTATAATTGGACATCAGATGAATTTGGTAATCAGAATAATGACGATTGGTATCATCGCCTTGAAAAAAATGGGCATGGAACTAATGATGATTGCGCGCTCTTGTTTATTGAAGATGAAAATGATGATGGATATGATACGGGTGATAAAGTATGGATTGAGCAAGAACTATATGTCGATCGATCAGAATTAGTTTGGGCAGGGATTAACTTTGATTATTGGGCGTATAATACATGGGCTCCATTTACTGGAAATTTCAGAATTTATATTTCAATTAACGATACAATAATGTATTCAAAGTCGCTTACTACCATATCCGCCCATCGTCAATGGTTTAATACTGGAATGATACCCATAAACATCTCAGCTATTCCACTTCCAAATATTAATATCAAGATTGGCTTGGAAGTGGTTTATGGAAGTAATTACCATCCAGATATGAAGTCAACGGTGATGATTGATAATTTTAAATTGTATCTTCAAACCAAAGTAACACCTTCTCAAATAAATTTGAAAATGGATGGCATAGATGTGGAAGGAGGTTTGGGTTATGGCCTTTGCAATCTAACACCAAGTAATCCTTGGACAAATTCACCCGTTCAAGTTAATTTTTCTTGGAATCCCACTCCCACGCCTGATCCAGATTTGGACATAGAAGTTAGTTTTAAGTGTGATACAAACCTCTTCGCCTCAAAAATCGGTCAAACCCTTTACACTGCTGATCCAACTAAATATGGGCTCCTTCTCGATGTAGATCAGGGAATAAATACTTCGTGGTCATTCCAATATTATGTAACTCTTCCCAATGGATATTGGAACCATTCTTTTACAATTTTTCATCCAACTGATTGGAATGTTACCTTTGTGTCTGAGCCCCAGTTACCTGCTGTTAATAGAATCGGTGATTGTGTGAAAGGGCTCGATAATATTACCATCCCTGCTACAAGCATAACCACTTCTCCCGATGGTTATTGGCGTTTTGAAGCGACCTCCCTCAATTATCTTCAAGATATTCAACCCCAAGTTTACAATGGAACCCATTGGATTAATTCAGGAGACTTTTTTGTGACGAATCTCACACGAATCACTAGTTACATCTCCAATGCAACGGGACCGCCTCCTAATTTAGCCTCGAGTACTATTAATCTTACCATTCTCGATCCAAATGGACAACCATGGTATACTACTACTTCTGCAACTTATTCAAATGGATGGGCAATCTTCCCCAATTTAACCATTTTCGGGTCTAATACGACAGCAGGACAACATGCAGTCTCGGTATCTTGGAATAGTGGGGTCGAAGGCGGGTATGGCGATTCGAGTTTTAATATTGTACATAATTCAGAATTAGTGTTGGCTAAACCGACAGACGCAATCGCAGACCAAACAACAGAAGTGAACTTCGGAGAATTATTTTTAATTCGTATTGGCCTCAACGACACTGACCGAAATGAATTAGCAAAGGGCATCGATGTGACGCTAAATTGGACTCAAGGCGGAGGGCCGGTTCAAATGAATTTGACAGATCTGGAAACTGGTCAGTATGAAATTGTCCTAGATACTTCAGACCTCCCAACAATAGATAATTATACAATTATAATAAATTCCTATAGCCCATACTTTACTAACGCTACTTATACCTTAAATCTAATTGTCACGACTGAAACGCTCCTTTCCTCACCTCAGTTTCCAAAGGTACTTTCTGAATGGGGTGAAAATATTACTATTCAAGTAAATTACCAACGTGCTCTAGATGAAGTCGGGCTTAATAATTCAGTTGTACTTGTAAACTGGACACTTGGCCCTCACACCATTGTAGAAATAGGAAATGGGCAATATGACATTGAAATTGATCTTTCTTATGCAGAAATCACTGAATATACCCTTGTAATCAACGCTACAAAACCGAATTCTGCATATAAAGAATTGAATCTCAAATTAGAAGTAAAATTAATTGATACCGAATTAACTTCTCCAGATTATCCGCGTGTCATTGTAGAATGGGGGAACAATGTTACTCTTTCGATTAATTATCGGACCTTGACAGGATTAACCGGAATTAACAACTCCATAATTTCACTTAACTGGACACAGAACTATTACAATATAGCCGAATTGGGAAATGGAATTTATCAGATCGAATTAAACACGAGTTGGTGTAACATACGTGATTACATATTAATGATAAATGCTTCCAAGCTCTATCACCAAAATAGGACGCTTTTTATTACAGTTCGGATTAACGCCATTGAAACAGAACTCATCTCACCAGATTATCCTCGCGTGATTGGCGAATGGGGCAATAACATCACTTTCTCAATTAATTATCGAACTCTTATTGGACTAACCGGTATTGAAACCGCACAAATCTCTATCAATTGGACACAAAATTACTATACCATTATTGATTCGGGGAGTGGCATTTACCAGATTGAACTGAACACCAGCTGGTGCAACATACAAGACTATCAATTGATAATTAACGCATCAAAATCTAAACATACCAATGCCACAATTTCAATTACAATAGAGGTTGATTCAATTGAAACGGAATTAATATCACCCGATTATCCACGCGTTATTGGCGAGTGGGGTAGTAATTTAACGCTCACAGCCAACTTCCGAACTATACCTGGATTAATTGGAATTGATAATTCATTAATTACTATCAACTGGACTCCCGGGTATTATTCAATTATTGAAATGGGAAGTGGATTGTATCAAATAGAACTTAATACTAGTTGGTGTAATTTACAAGATTATCTTTTAGAGATCAGTGCCTCCAAAACTAAACATGAAAATAAAACAATATTTATCACTATAGAAATCAATGCCATTGAAACAGAACTTATTTCTCCTAATTATCCACGTGTTATTGGGGAATGGAATACAAATATCACCATTACCCTCGAATATCGTACCATTAATCCACACGGCATAAATAATTCTGTAATTTCTATTAATTGGACCCAGAACTATTATTCTATCAGTGAGATTGGAAATGGATATTATCAAATAGAACTAAATACCAGTTGGTGTGATACTCAAGAATATTTGTTAGAAATCAATGCGTCAAAACAATATCACCAAAACAAAACGCTTCGCATAACCAATGATATTATTCCCTTTGAGACCGAATTAATTTCCGATAATTACCCCAGAACCATTGAAGAATGGAATAGTAACATTACAATTGAAGTAACTTATCGCACTGTAACTGGATTGCAGGGTATTCCAGGGGCAACAATCACTGCTAACTGGACCTTAGGATATTATACAATTATCGAAATAGGAAGCGGTATCTATCAAATTGAGTTAAACACTAGCTGGTCCAGTATCGGAGAATATATTTTAGAAATCAATGCCTCAAAACAATATTACCTCGCGAAAACACTCAGTATTAAAATCGACATCACTAGTATAGCAGCTGAGTTAGTATCGCCGAATTATCCAAGGGCAATAGGTGAATGGAATACGAATCTTACTATTGAACTTACCTACCGCACTGTCGAAGGTTTGCAGGGAATTCCAGGGGGCACGCTGGTAATAAATTGGACTTCAGGTTACTATACGATAATAGAAGTTGGGAGTGGCGTCTATCAGATTGAGTTGAATACGAGTTGGTGCAGCATTCAGGAGTACATCTTAGAAATCAATATTTCCCAACTCAATCATGAAGCTAAATCATTAAGTATTACTATTGACGTCACCACAATAGCGACAGAGTTAGTTTCCCCAGATTATCCACGAGCTATAGTTGAATGGGGCTTCAATCTTACCATTGAGCTCACATACCAGACAGTCAATGGGTTAATGGGCATTCCAGGTGCAATTATTGATTTGAATTGCACGCCTGGGTACTACAATATTTTGGAGATTGGAAGTGGGGTTTATCACATCGAGCTAAATTCGAGTTGTTACCCACCAGGAGAATATTTACTTGAAATGAACGCCTCGAAACAAAACCATCAAAATAGAACCTTACGGATAACCATTCAAATTGATCCCGTTAAAACTGATCTAGTCTCTGATCAATACCCCAGAGTCATTGCAGAATGGAATTTCAATGTCAGTATGATCGTTAATTATCGAGCTGTAAGCGGTGCGCAGGGAATTTTAAATGCCTTTATTTCCATCAATTGGAGTCTAAGTGCATTTACAACTCTCGAATTGGGCAATGGACTATATCAAATAGAACTTAATACCAGCATCGTTCCCGGTGAGTATCTCTTGGAAATCAACACATCAAGACAGTTCCACGAGAATAAAACAATCTTAATAATAGTGCAAGTAAATTCCGTTGAAGCTGAACTCGTTTCAAATGCTTATCCGAGAGTTGTTATTGAATGGGGCAAAAATATTACAATTGAAGTGAATTATCGGACGGCAAGCGGGCACTATGGCATTAATAATTCGCTAATAACCGTGAATTGGACCCTTGGTTATTTCAGCATATCCAGCAGTGGAAGTGGTCTTTATCAAATCGAGTGCAATACCAGTTGGTGTGATATTCGAGAGTACGTGATAGAGATTAACGCCTCAAGACTCTATCATTCTAATAGAACGATCCGAATCGTAGTCCAAATTAACGTCGTAGAGACCGTCTTGATATATCAATCCATCGAGTCAATCCCGTATGGCCAAAATGCAACAATTTACCTGAAGTATACCGACTTAACAGGGAACCCAATTCCATCTGAGTCAGATGGATCCGATATTTTGACCATTAATAATACTCACTGGGTATCTTATAATGCTTCAAACGAATATTCACTATCAATCGTAGTTGCATCGACTGGACTGAACCAATCGGATTTATTGAACATTACAGCATCAAAATCAAAGTATAAACCTCAATCAATTTTAGTCTTTTTAACTTATCGTCCCATCTTCACTTCATTTACAAATCTCAATAATACGATAATATCCTTACCCGTCGAAGAATCCACCTTCATTCTCGTTATTTATAACGATACGGATTTTAACCAAGGTATTTCAGGTGCAAATCTCACATTTTACGGTTACAATAACATCTCTTTTACGGATTTAGGGAGTGGGAATTACCGGATCAATATCAATGGTACTAGTATTGCTGATGCTTATTCGATTCTCGTGACGATAAAGAAATTTGGCTACGTGGAAAACAGCATTCAATTTGTAGTTCAAGTTAAAGAATGGACTGATTTCACAACTTATACTTTCTCGTCCCCTGTCGAAACACGCCCTGTCGGATCTTCCGCCACTTTTTCCGTTCTATTGGAAGATGATTTCACCGGTACTACATTTGAAAATATAAGCGTATTCTATGTTTGGGAGTTTGGAACAGGGAATTTAACCTACATCGGTAATGGAAATTATTCCTTTACATTAGATACTACGGGGAAAACACCTGGTACCTATATAATTACTATTAATGCGACTAAGGATGACCATCTTTTAATGAGTGAAACCGTGAGGCTGGTAATTACCAGCGGGGAAGTGCCTTGGTGGGTGCAATTTTCGTGGATATTCGGAATTCTTGGAGCCATACTTGCAATTGGAACTGGATATATTGCTCGGAATAGATGGAGGCAGCGCCATTGGGAGAAAAAAGTGAAACATATCTATGTGCTCACAAAAGTAGGCATTCCATTATATGATAAACGCCTTGCTGGCATAGAAGCCGTTGATCCCAGCCTTGTCACGAGCGCTCTAATCGGAATCTCATCAATTGTCCAAGAAATCGTTCATTCCAAGCGAGTCCTCAAGACAATTGACCACATGGATAATAAAATTTTATTCCAACATGGATTTCATATCATTGTAGCCATTCTAGCTTCAGTAGATCTACCAGTTATTCGGAGAAAGTTGGCTCAATTTACTAACCGATTTGAATACCATTACCAAAAGGACCTGAGCGAGTGGAAGGGTGACGTGGATGCCTTCTTTGGGACTAGTAAAATAATTAATGAATTCTTTCCAATTGAAGAATATATCAAGGATAAAGAAATTTCTGCTGAATGGGCTCTCGAGAATCTCTTTAGTGTATACGGATTGCCTGGGATTGTTACACTTCTTGCACTAGAGCTAGGCCTGAAAGAACCGAAGAAAATTACAGCTGGAACTGGTGTTGCAGAAAAGAAAATTCCAATCATCCTTAGAACTCTTCAAGACCTTCTATTGATCGATTCTCAAAAGACTCTCACGAAGAAAGGTAAAAATGCAATTGCACTCTATAAAAAGAGAAAGGAGCGGTACATTAGAATTCTTCGAATGTCAAAAGAAAAAGAAATGAATTAATTCAAACTTAACCAAAAATACTGTCACTATAACATCCGACAATAATCAACAAATTATTTTAACCCCTTTTTATAGAATCATTTTATATTATTTTATGAAACAACTTAAAATGATGTAAGTCAGAATGCCAGCTAAAAAGAAGAGTAAGAAAAAGGAAGAATCAACTGCAGATGACGAATTTGAGCAAGAAATCATAGGGGAAGAAGAGTCAACAGAGTCTCAAGGGATTAGTACTGCAGAACAGACAAACCTCTCTGAATTACCGGGAGTTGGACCAAAAACTGCAGAAAAATTGAAGGAAGCGGGATTTCAAACAGTAATCTCAATTGCAGTTGCAAGTCCGGCAGAATTGGCGGCGGCGGCGGAGATTGGGAATGCAACCGCCCAAAAATTGATTGTTGCTGCTAGACAAAAAGCTGAGTTCGGATTCAAACCTGCGGATTTGTTGTACAAACAAAGATTACAAGTTGGGAAAATTACAACAAGTTCAGAGAATCTCGATGGTTTAATAGGCGGCGGTGTAGAAGCTCAAGCAATAACGGAAGTTTTTGGGGAATTTCGCACGGGAAAGACCCAGATCGCGCACCAACTTGCCGTAAATGTTCAATTACCCAAGGAAAAGGGTGGACTGAATGGCGGCGTTATTTATATCGATACTGAAGGCACATTTCGACCTGAACGCATCGTTCAGATGGCCACCGCCATTGACGAGGATCCTGGAAAAATTTTATCAAGAATTCAAGTCGCGAGAGTTTATAATTCGGACCATCAAATCTTTGTAACCGATAAGGCTCAAGAAATTATTTTAGAGAACAATGTGAAACTCATAGTGGTGGATTCAGTAACCTCCCATTTTCGGGCAGAATATATTGGTCGCCAAAATCTTCCAACACGTCAAGGGAAGCTTAATAAACACCTTCATGCATTGCAACGGATGGCTGATATTTATAGTTGCGCAGTATTTTTAACCAATCAAGCAATGGCAGATCCCGCCGCGTTTTTTGGAGACCCAACAAGAGCGGTTGGAGGCCACGTCTTGGCACACGTCCCACAAACACGACTTAAATTGAGAAAGAGCAAGGATGATCGCCGGGTTGCAAAATTAATCGATAGCCCCAGCCTTCCCGAAGGAGAGTGCATTTTCACGATCAAAGCAGAGGGTATTCGGGATCCTTAAGTTATAGCGCGATACTCATGCGGATCATACCAGTAATCGACATACTAGGAGCTCAGGTAGTTCACGGCGTGAAAGGTGAACGCCATAAATATCCCCCGATTAAAAGCACAATTACAGTCAGTACCAGTCCTTTAGAAGTAGCGAAAGCTTTTAAGAAGCACTTTTCCGTTGCAGAACTCTATATTGCAGATTTAGATGCAATATTACATCGAAATTTTACGTTTGCATATCTTGAGGAAATAATTTCTAAAACTCAGTTACGAATCATGCTAGATGCAGGCATCAATGAGCCTGATCTTGCTCAAGAACTGCTGAAAAAAGGCGTTAAAAAAGTCATTATAGGTACTGAAACTCTCCCATCTATTAAAAACCTCCAAAAAATTTTAACAATCCTCTCTCCAGAAAAGATTATTGTAAGCTTAGATTTGAAAGGGGGAAAAATCCTTTCCCAAGCAGCCGATCTCCAAAGAAAATCGCCATTTGAAGCCAGCCATTATCTTGAAGACTTAGGAATACAAGAAGTCATTGTCCTCGAATTGACGAGGGTCGGCTCAGAATCTGGAGTTATGACCGAGATCTTAAGAAAAATCCTTCAACAAACCTCCCTGACCATCATCACTGGTGGGGGCGCAAGAAATATCCGGGACCTGAAAGAATTACAAAATGCAGGAGTTTCTGGGGTTTTAATTGCCACTGCTTTACATAATGGCTCCATTACACCTCAAGATTTAACCTCATTTTTACATTTTTAAATGGGAAAAACGTAATTAAAGGAATTTCAATTGAAATGGCTAATTTTCTCTTAAACATCAACATAAAAATATAAATATGAGTTCTAATTCAAAGTTACTCATAACACCGGAATTGAGGAGATACTCATGTCGGGAAAAATTCAGAAAGATGAAAAAGAGATCAGCCCGGAAGTAAAGCCGGAGACGCTCGACGCGATGCTCAATCTTTTTAAAGACAGCTTTTCCATTGAAGAAGCTCGGAAAAATACATTGGAAAGTAAAGCAAGTATGGTCTTGGGTTTTTCAGGCATTATCGTTGGTTTAGTAACTGGGTTAATTTCCCAGGCTGGCGGCTCATTTGGAGTCAACGTTTTCACGTTCGCATTCATTGCGAGCATCATATGCTTCACGGTCAGTGGCGTTTTTGCACTCCTCACTGTTAGATTACGGAACTACATGCAACCCTTCGCAACTTTGACCCCAGAACAAATAGATGAGCTGCTAGGCAAGGAAGAGACCGATATCAAGAATGAAATTTGCAAGAATTACTCTGATGTACTCTTAAATAATCAGACGCTTAACAACCAGAAAGCTGGTAAATTGAACATTGCTTTTTATAGTGCGACACTTGGTATTTTTCTAACTCTAGTGACTGCAGTAACCGCAGTGATATCTGGTTTAGGAATATAATGGAGATGAGAAAAATGGGTAATGAAAAAGAATATGTAATTGAAATACCTATCCAAGGAAAGAAACACGTATTCAAGACGGATCTAATTTGTAATTGCTGTGGAAAAAAAATACAAAATGGCGAATATCTCTATTTTTGCGTAAATGATAAAGATGACTTGTGCTCAAAATACGATTGTTTAAAGGAACACGCCGGCCATCAATTCTTTCGCTGGGGTAAGGTTCAATTACAATCAGACCCTGACACACAAAAACAAACCCCAATTATCACCAGTAGCCTCACGTCCTTGGTACCTAAAAGACCCGCGCCTCCAGCGGCACCTGCACCAGGAGCACCAGCAACTAAAGGCCCTTTAGTTAATACTGCCACATTATCGCTCCGATCAGCCTTATTAAGCGAATTGAAAAGCTTACATTGTGTTATGGAAGAAGAAGATTACGGAACCTAAGCTGTCGTACCACACGTTTGACGCCAGAACTTTTACTAACTCTCAATTACTTCTTTTTTTGGTCAAAGTCGAATGATTTCAGTAGGTGTTAGGGCGATTTGCACTTTGACATCCTGGGGCTCCATGAGTTCCATAAAATTATCCAATACTTGCATGTCGTGAACTACAGTAATCACGAGAGTTTGGTCATCGATGACCCCTTCTTGCTTGAGGAGATGAAATTCTCGATCTCCATACCCCTTCCCCTTCCCCAGCCGATTACCTTTCCGGTCAATTGCCACGCTACCCTGGCAAAAGATGTCCAAGGGACTGGCGATCTGATTAAGGCGGATTTGAGCTCCAAACTTATACATGCCCTTGATCGTAACTGCTTTCCTGACCATCCGGGGTGGAATATTCCTCAGTATTATAAACTCGGTGATGTGAGGCGTTGCTACTAAGAGATCTTTCCGATTTTGTAAAATGAGTTCACGCACGCGATGAAGCACGTAATCAGGGGCAGAAAAGATAAAACGAGCTTTTCTGAATTCAGGCAATTTTAAAATCATTTTGGAGGCTTCTTCAGAACCCAGAAAATTAGGAATTCGCCCAAAACATGGAAGCGGAAACTGTGCTATCTCGTCCTCAGCCATTTTGTCCCAGATCTGCTCACGGATTTGTTGTTTCGTTTCCAGCTTCACGATAAACCCATAACATATTACACGTAACTTGTTAAGACAATAAATGATTATACTTGGTTTTATAAATTTCGAAATTTCTTAAATCTAGCAGCTTTTTCTTCAATCCACTCCTCTTCTTTTAACTCCTCAAGAATCACGCCAATTTCACGTCGCACTTTCTTTATCTCTTTTTCCATTCCCAAATCCGTAAAGATCTCGAGCGCTAACTGGAGATTAGGTAATCCTCCTTCAACGTCCTCCGTATCAACCTGCTCTACTCCAAGTTCATATAAAGTCATTGCTTCGCCTTTCCTATTCCCCACTTCCCGCTGTAATTGTAATCCCCGCTGTAGGGTGGAGAGAGCTTTAAAATGGTTTTTGGTTATTGAGTATAATGACCCTAGCGATCTCGTTACTTCCGCTTCAGTTGAAGTATCTTGGACTTCTTTTAATTTTTCCAGACATTTTTCGTTACATTTAATTGCTTCCTCATAACTTTTAGCCTGAAAGCACACGCGACCCATTTGTTGAAGGAGCTTGACCTCGACCTCAATTTCATTCAATTCGGCTGCAATTTTCAGCGCATTAGTGTAATGGATGATTGCCTGCTTAATTTGAGTAATTTTACCATAAACTTCTCCAAGCGATTTGTATATATCTATTTGCTGTGTTTTATCTGATTTCGGTAGAGCTTTGTTCAATAATTTAATTGCTTCTTCATAATTCTCGTCTGAAACTGCTTTTTTTCCCAATTTGAAATAATCTACTAATTCAGCCATTGCATGTCCAACCTTTCATAGTAAAATTACTTCTTGACACGCATTAATTTCCTAAAAATTAAATTAAATTTTGCGTTATATTTTAACTGGTCTCTATAACTAATTGAAATAATTAAAGAATTGGGAGAATCATGTCAAAAACAGAAATTTCCAGCGAAAAATACCAGCAACTCTTGAAGAAACTCGATGCACTTAAAAAGACAGAAGAAGAACTTAGAAGGACTAAAGACATCCTTGCGGAAGCACAACGGATCGCTCGAATCGGTAACTGGCACTGGCGAATCCCTAAGAATACATTAGAATGGTCTGATGAAATATACCGCATTTTCGGATTAAAACCGCAAGAGTTTGGAGCAACTTATGAAGCTTTTTTAAATTCTGTTCATCCGGATGATCAAGATTTTGTTAAAACTTCTGTAAATGAAGCTCTAGAGCATGACAAGCCTTATAGCATTGACCATCGCATTGTACTTCCTGATGGCACGGTGCGCACCGTCCATGAACAGGCTGAAGTGTTCTTTGGAAAAGATGGAAAGCCTATTCGAATGTTAGGAACGGTTCAGGACATTACCGAACGTAAGCAAATGGAAGAAGCACTACGAATAAATGAAGAAAATTTCCGTACCGTGGCAGATTTCACTTATGATTGGGAGTACTGGATTGCGCCCGATGGGAATTATATTTATGTTTCCCCATCATGCGAACGTATCATAGGATATCAAGCTAGTGAATTCTTACAAGATTCCAAATTCATAGAAACTATCATCCATCCGGATGACACTATAAAATTTACAAAGCATATTCGTGAAGAATTAAATATAGATAAAGCAGTTCAGATTAATTTCCGAGTTATCACATCCACCGGCGATGAACGCTGGATTGACCATATTTGCCAATCCGTATATAGTTCCGATAATGTTTGGCGCGGCAGGCGGGCGAGTAATCGTGACATTACCGAACGAAAAAAGGCAGAACAACAAATTATCAGACAAAATGCCTTGTTAAATGCAATCAATCTGGTATTTCAGGAAACATTGAGGAGCGAAAGGCTGGAAGATGTTGCCAATACGTGCCTTACTGTGGCTGAAGGATTAACTGGGAGTAATTTTGGTTTTATTGGAGAGATAAACCAAGCCGGTCGCTATGACACTATTGCAATTAGTAACCCCGGATGGGATGCTTGTAAAATGCCAGAATCTGAGGCAACCAAATTAATTAAGAATATGGAATTGCGTGGAATTTGGAGCATAGTGCTAAAAGATGAAAAAACTCATTTAATTAATGATCCTAAATCCCATCCCGCAAGTGTAGGAGTACCCGTGGGGCATCCAAAGATAACTTCCTTTTTAGGTGTCCCATTGAAACATTTAGGAAAGACTTTCGGCATGATTGCCCTAGGAAATAAAGAAAGCGGCTACAATCAATACGATCAAGAAGCGGTTGAGGCATTATCTGTAGCAATTGTTGAGGCAATAATGCGAAAAAGGGCAGAATTAGAGTTAAATAGATATCAAATCCATCTCGAGGAATTAGTTAAGGAACGTACCTTAGAATTAGAACAAAGCAATGAATTAAATGAAACCCTCTTGGACTCACTGCCTTTCCCTACCATGCTTATTAGTAAAAACAGAACCATTTTACATGCAAATCAAATTGCACGGGAGATCGGCGCTAAAATTGGCGAATTTTGTTGGAAGAGTTTCGCGCAGAGCGCCTACATTCCTAAAGCTGATAAAGATTATATTACTCAGCACGGTGAAATCCCCCCTAAGGGCACACATTGTCAGTTTTGTATGGCAGACGAAGTATTTAAAACTCAAGAACCAAGGGCAAAGATAATCGAGGCCTGGGAAAAAACATGGGATACCCACTGGATTCCAATCGATAATGAGAAATATCTTCACTACACTATCGATATCTCCGAGCGCATTGAATTTGAAAACTTGCGGAGACAATTCATATACACGGTATCTCACGAATTACGTACTCCGGTTTCGGTTATTTCACAATCCATCTCCAACCTGCAAAAATATAAGGAAAAATTAACACCTGATCAACGGGATAAGGTAATGAGTGGTCTAACGCGAAATGCAACCTTACTTACTGAAATAATAGAAGACCTTCTACTTGTTTCAAGGCTGGACAGGGAAAAAATTCGATTAAATTGGAAAGAGTACAACTTGGTAGATGTCTTACAGGATGTTCTAATTCAATTAGAACCTCGCCAAAAGGCGAAAGAAATCATGATCAAACAAGAAGTAGATGGTCCAATTCAATTGCTCGGAGATAAAATGCGAATTGCGCAAATATTTCGAATTCTTATCGATAATGCAATAAAATATTCTAGTAAAAACACAAAAGTAGAGATAAAGGCTGAAGATCATTATCAAGGTGAATACAACCCAATTGCAATTGATGGTGTTCTAGTTCAGATCATCGATGAGGGACGTGGAATTCGCGAGGAGGACATTCCAAATATTTTCCAAAGATTTTTCCGTGCAGAAGACGTGTCAGACATTCCTGGGACTGGATTAGGACTATCCATTGCACAAGAATTAGCTCAACTTCATCAAAGCACCACATATGTTGAAAGTTCATACGGTCAAGGAAGTACATTTTTCATATTCCTCCCTCGATTAAAAGCTCCCCCTAAGTCTTGAGCCATTTCAAAGGTTTAAATGTAAAATTAGACAGTATTTTCGTTAAAGCTATTAGCGTCATGTATAAATGAATTAAAAAATTGAAAAGTGTACAGTTAAACAAAGAGGTAGAATGAATGAATCCATTGTTATTAGTTGTTGATGACAATACAGATATCTTGTATAACTTGAAGCTCACTTTAGAGTTTAATGAATACGAAGTGATTACGGCAGAGGACGGGGAAGAAGCTTTAGAGATACTTTCTAAACTCGGGAATCCACCTGATCTCATCATATCTGATATAATGATGCCAAAAATGAATGGATATGATTTCTTTAAAACAGTTTCCGAGAATCCTCTTTGGAGTAACATTCCCTTCATCTTTTTAACAGCGCGCACCTCCCCTAGGGATATTCGGTTTGGTAAAATGCTGGGGGTGGATGATTATATCATTAAACCTTTCAAGGAAGAAGATTTACTTGCGAGTATCGCTGGAAAAATTACTCGAAATAAAAAATCTAGGTCAATTAATGAGAAAATTGAGGAGCTTTTTACTTCATTTGAAGTCACTACACTTCCCTCGATTGCCGAGCACGAAAAAGGTTCCGTCATTTTATTACATATGCATTGGGACGATAAGCTCGGTCCAAAAATCGCATCATATTTCCCACCAGATTTACAGTTCTCAGTACCGATTGAAACGATTGGGTTTCAATTATTTAATGGAGTAGCCTCTATTTATGGGCACGCACACATTCATGAAGCACAAGGGCTTTTGCTTGCCATTGAAAACATCCAAAGCCAAGGGTACATCTATTTTGATGCAATTGAAGATCAAGCTGCAAGAGGGGGTCAAAGACCCATAATGCTGGGAGTTATTGCTCCGAGAATCAATTATTTTGATTCATTAAAAATAAGAGCAGTACTTAATAAGATATTTCCCAAGATAAAACAAGGATTGGAGTGGGATATTAAATTATATTGGGAAGAAATTTCAAAAATTCTATCTACCCCGGTACTCTAATTTTCTATAATAATATATATCGCTCAACTTATTAACTGGAATACACACAAACGTGATTGACGAAATTGCAGCACCCCAACAAAACTGGAATAAAGGAAATTTTACCCATAGTGGCTCAATTCCTGGAGGATCCGACCTCATCTATTCCTGAAAAATATTTATCCCATCCTAAAATCTTCCATTACTATAAAGAAATCGTTCGCTATTGGAACCAATTGAATTTCATTATCCGAAGAACGCTTCAAGCTCTAAATCAACTTTCCACGTTCAACCAAACGGCTGATTCTAACTTACAAGCTGCCTATTTTTACGCGACATATCGCATTACTCGGGAAAATGCTTTAGATGATGTTATATATCGGGAATTAAATACTCATCAGAAAAATTTGGGGCTAGAATTTCGCCAATTTTTGAAAAAATTACAAACCTTCAGCTGGGAACGTGCTTTACATGGGAAATCTACTTTAGAACGCTTAAGCATAGAGGAAGCGGTCCCTTCCTTCGTCATCATCCACCTTCAGCCGGTCATGTCATTCGAATTTTTGAGAGACAACCTCCATTTCATGAATGCCATCAAGGAACGAACGGAAATCACGGTTCGGATCAATGATCTTGATGCCGAACCCGCAATAATTGAAAGCATTCAGGATGCGTTAACCCAAAAACAAATTTCAATCCGGCAGGATCCCGACATTCCTGAACTATTCCACGTCCCAGCTGAAAAGAAATTAAAAATCTTACAAAATAAATGGTATAAATCTGGAAGGTTAATTATTCAGGATAAGGCCTCCGCGGCTGTTGTTCAAGTCCTGAATCCCAAACCAGATGATTTAATTTGTGATATGTGTGCAGCGCCGGGTATCAAAACCAGCCAAGTTGGTCAAAAAATGAGGAATTCAGGAGTCATATTAGCTAGTGATGTTCATTCATTCCGAATGTTTCAGATGAAAAATCTTAAAAAAAGTTTTCATTTACGAAACACTCATTTGATAAATGCGGACAGCATTAATCTCCCCGTCAATCCTGGTCATTTATTTGATCGAGTGCTTTTAGATGCACCTTGCACGGGCAGTGGCACTTTCCTTACAAATCCAGAACTGAAATGGCGTCAAAATAATGTTTTTTTAACACAAATGCAGGTTCTTCAACGAAAATTACTCAAAACTGCCAGTTCCCTCTTAAAACCCAAAGGGATTCTCGTTTATTCAACGTGTAGCCTATACCCCGAGGAAGGTGAATTCCAGATTTTCCGATTCTTAAAGGAGTTTAAACCGTCTGAACTACCCAACTGGTTATCCGCTAGTTATCTAATTGATGATGCACAGATTCCGGGAACTGGACGCTTATTTCCAGCCAAAAACAACACGCAAGGCTTCTTTATAGCCAAGTTCCAAAAAAAATAGGGCACTATTGAATAAATAAGACATAAAAAAACCAAATATTATTCCTCTTTGCTAAAGATCGAGATTCCTCGATGTTCCAGTTCCTTCAGCATTTTGCTGATATTTAAATCGGGACAACCTTCCGGGGGGAATACGCCTGGGGTTCCAATATCTTCTTCAATGATCATCTGAGCGGCGATAGAAGCAGGGGTTGCCGTTAGCTTTGCCACTGGACCAACAATCGCGAACGAGAGGTGGACATTTTTATGTTTCCGAAGGCCTAACACGTCGCTTCTAAACGCTGAAGTAATAGTCCTTTCTTCCGTTTTTCCAGTAAGTAGTGGAAAAATCCGTAAAAAGAATTTACAAACCAATTTGAGAATTTTCACGTTCTTAATGGGAAGGAGCTTATCTATGGTTCGAGTTAATAATATATCCGATTCAGGTAGGACTCCGCCTTTACAGACTGTCTCATTGGTCTGGATATAACGGGGGATGGATACGGGTTCTGGATGTCCTACATAAAACATCGGAATTGGAGAATTTGACAGCGGACCTGGGAATTTGACGACTTCTCGCCCGCTCAATGCCCTGACTTTTCGCCAATCTCCGTCTCTATAGATCGGAACTTCCCCCATCGCGATATGAGCCCAGTGCATTAATTGGCCCAATCCAATTGTCTCGCCCGTATCCTCGTACCATAATACTCGTACTGAATTTACTTTATCTAGTTTTGCAGCCCCCATCTTTGCCATAATATTTGTTAATCCTGGAGATGCCCCAAAATTGATTCGAAATATTAATCCTTCTCGCTCCACTCGCTCATGCAGGCTGAGAAAACGGGCTGTCACGTCGTGGTCATCGCAGATATCCACGTAGTTAATTCCCGCCTGGATAGCCGCTTTAGGAATCCAGTCTCCAA
The DNA here is from genome assembly GCA_013375455.1 of Candidatus Helarchaeota archaeon. Next base: position 145,078 of record JABXJT010000001.1, read on the forward strand.
ATTCGAAATAGGGACCAATATTATTGATAACGAGTTTATAGTCTTTGAGAACTTCCACTAATTTATCAAACTGCCTAATATCCAATTTTTGGAACTTTGCTCTTTTTCCCAAACGCTTTGCAATTTCTTTCCCTTCAAATTCCCTTATATCTGCGATTGCCACATTAAAGCCGCTCTTTACCAGATCAGCTGCAATAAAACGCCCAATCTCCCCACAGCCACCTAAAATGATGATGCTCATCCAATAACCTCTTAAAATAAAAATTTTAGAATTAACGCTGTAATCAAACCTTGTTATAGATAAGTTTTGTTTTGCGAATTAAAAGCGTATCCAATGCTTCACAGGAAAAAGTAAAAAAAAGAGAAAAATTAAAGCTACGGATGAGGTGTAGGGTTCGCGCCTGGTCTATCTTTATCTTTATCTTTATCTTTATCCTTATCTTTTTCTACGGGTACCCCATCAATACTAACCCTTTTTGCCGGATGTGGTGTAGGATTTGCGCTTAACTTTTCTACGGGTACCCCATCAATTTTCGCGCTTGGTTTTTCGACTGGTACCCCGTCAATTTTCGCGCTTTTTGGACGACGTCTTCTTCTTAATAAGCCCATCTTGTTTCACCTAGTTTTTTTGGGTAGGATAATGGAAATTTACAAATTATCTAACCTTATTAAAAGGATGCTATTTCAAGGATTTCATTCCTCTTAAATTATTGTAATTTGTGAAGACGTTCTCCTGCCGCCTCAAGAACTTCATTCTTTTTCGCAAAACAAAAGCGTACTAAATTTGTTACTGGGCCTGATTCGGAATAAAAAGCACTCATGGGGATCGCTGCCACCCCTATTTTCTTAATTAGAAATTCGCAGAATTGTACATCATCTTTATAATTGAAATTTGAGATATCTGTTACAATATAATACGAGCCTTGTGGAAGGAATGTTTTAAATCCTGCGTCCTCTAAAATGGAGTTTAATAAATCCCGTTTCTCCCAATAATTCTGTTTTAGGGTTTCGTAATACGACTTAGGGGCTCGTAAAGCTTCAGCCATCGCATGTTGAAGTGGAGTGGAAGTGCAAAAAGTAACAAACTGATGGACCATCCGAATCCGTTTCGATATGATTGCATCTGCTAAACTATAGCCGATCTTCCAACCAGTTAGACTGTATGTTTTAGCAGTAGAGGAGATGGTAATCGCCCGGTCACGAAATTTAGAAATGGGTGAGATCGGAACATGCGGATCTTCATATGTTATGTGTTCATAAACCTCATCTGTAATAATGAAGCAATCTGAACAGATATTACCAATACGCTCAAGCTCCTTTTTGCTAAATATTTTCCCCATTGGATTGTGTGGATTTGTAAGCACGACGCATTTTGTTTTAGAACTTACTTGGGCTTCAAGTTGTTCGAAATCAATCGAAAAATCAGGCGCTAGTCGGACGAATCTGGGAATTGCACCCGTAAAATAACAAAGAGCTCGGTACGCATCATAAAAGGGCTCAAATAAGATTACTTCATCTGACGGATTCAAAAGAGCAAATAATGTTGAGAAGATGGCTTCTGTAGCTCCCGAATAAACAGTTATTTCGGTATTGGGATCAAATTGGACTCCATAGAATTTTTCATATTTTTCAGCGATCGCCGTTCGCAATTCCTTGATTCCAATACTTTGACAATATTGGTTCTTTCCTTCTTCAATAGCTTGTTTTGCCGCATTTTTAACGAAATCTGGACCGTCAAAATCTGGAAAGCCTTGCCCGAGATTAATTGCGTTGTATTCGTTCGCTAAATTGGTAATGTGACTGAATATGGTCGGTTTAATCATATCCAGTCTCCTGGAAAATTGCCTCATTTCAAAATCACTTCTTGAATCGAAATAGATATTTATTAAATAAATTATTTCTCATTGGGTGTTTCAATGAGAATTATCGGGATCAATCAGGAGAAATGCATAAAATGCGAGCAATGTGTTAACGAATGTCGACACCATATGTTTTTCAAGGAAGATGAAAGCATAAAATTCGAGGACCCAGATGATACTTGCATTAAATGTGGACATTGCTTGGCAGTCTGTCCAACGGATGCGGTAATCGCTGAAGATGCGGAGGTTTTTGAATTTGAAGAAGCACGGGACCCTAGCCAAATTATTGAATATGAATATTTGATGCGATTCATTAGGGGGCGACGTTCAATCAGGCAATTCAAGGATAAAGAAATCCCCAAAGAACAGATTGAAAAAATCCTCGAGGCGATGAGGTATGCACCCAGCGGGAGCAACAAACAGAGCTGGAACTACGTTGTCATCACGGATCCTGAGAAAATCAAATTTTTTAGCGACCAAACAATGAAACTACTATATCTGCTCAAAAAAGCCCTGAAATTGAAATTCATATTACGGTTCTTCGTGTTTGGTGGGGCTCGCAAGTTATTGCTAGACCCGAAAAATGCAATGCGGCTCGAGAGGGTTATAGCCGACTATGAGGCTGGAAAGGATGTAATTTTCTTTGAGGCACCGTGCGTGATCGTTTTACATGCGCCCAGCTACGGTAGCGTTGCAGGATGGGATGCAGGCATTGCATTAACCCACGGTATGTTCGCAGCCCAAGCTTTAGGCATTGGCACGTGCAACATGGGCTTCGCTCAAGAAGCCGCACGACGGAATAAGAAATTAAAAAAATGGCTTGGAATCCCTAAGGGTCGGAAGGTCCAAGCCGTGCTCGCTCTCGGGTATCCCAGCGTGCAGTTTCACCGAGCACCACCTCGAAATGAATTACGAGTAAAATATATGTAGAATTATAAAGAAGGAATTAATATGAAAACTATTGTGTTGTATAGCTCCTATTTTGGGAATACTAAATCGCTTGCAGAAAAACTTGCCGAAATGACGAATGCTGACATACAAGGTATCGTGCACGGTCGCCATTTCAGGGTCTTTTTACATATGATCGGCATTAGAGGTGGGGATTATCCCATCATAGACCTGAATGACTATGATGTTATTTATGCGGGTGGACCGATCTGGATGGGAACCTATGCCCCCGGCTTTAAGAGGCTATTAAAAAATCTTGATATAACTGGAAGGGAGATCAAATTCTTTTTCCGTGCGGGTGGTGGGAACGACAGTAGGCTCGAGAAAAAATTGAAAAATTTAGCTGCGGAACTGCAATTCACAACCGCTCATACTGTCACAATCAATGGCGAGGACCGAACGGGAATAATTGAGGAGAAACTCAAGGCGCTAATTGAGGGACGCGCCCCAATTATAGAGGATCCAACGGAAGAAGAATAATCTCTCCTTCTCCCTAAGATCTTTTTGCATATGAAAAATTTATGTCCAAAATGAGACCACCGAGTGGTCGTCTTCGAGTCTTAAAAGACCCTCAAACTTAATTATTGCCCAATGTGAATCAAATTCTTTCCTAATAGCTGACATCAACATCAAGATCAAAAGTACTAACTACATTAATATGCTTCTTCAGAAAATTTTTCCATTTAAAGATAGGTTACTAAAACTAAATATTAGGAGAATTACAAATAGAATATAAAATTCAGAGAGGGAGTTAATGTGAAGAAATCAGAGGATTCGTCGGAACAGGAGACAGGTTCAGAAGGAGGAAAGAACCCAATTGTTTCACTTAGAATTCTAATTTTGATTAATTTAATTGGGTGGGGTGGAATTATGGGTGGGATTACTTTAGCTTTTTTTGATTTTACTGTAGGTATCCTCTTAGTTTTTGGGATTGGGCTGGGACTTTGGCTCATCAATCTTACTCTGTTAATAAAGCAGAAAATAACCAAGGAGATTCTTCTTTTAAATCTTATTTGCGGAGGATTGATGATTATAGCATCGATTCTTGCTCAATTTACCTCATCCTTGTATTTAACTGAAAGATCCTTCTTGGACTCTTTTTTAATCATGGCTCCCTTTTTTTGGGGGGGATTTTTAATCGCCGATTCCATTAGATTCTATCGCCGCCGAACTCAACAACCCCCAAAAAAACCTCCAACTCTTTCCCCTCGGCTCAGTTTTTTAGGAGGTTTCATTTCTATTTCTGTGTTTGGGACAGCAATCTATATCCTCTTCATCTCAACAGATCCTATTCTAATGGTAATTTGTTTGTTGGTTGGGTTTACAAGTATAATTCCCTTAAATTATGTCCTTCGACGTTATCTTCCCAGTATCTCATCTGAAATCAGTAAAGAATTACTGGAAAAAATGAAAAAGTTCATATTCATTGGAATATTAGGGGTTACAGGTTTGTTTATATTAAATTCCATTCTCTTCTTAACCGAGATCCCCATTCCTATCAATATTTTACTGGCGGCTCTCCTCCTCCTCTTACAAACCTTCATAGTTCTATACTACATCCTGAAATATTTCTATTATCCCGAAAAACTCAAATAAAAAATGGGGTTAGAATTGAGTTTGAGAAACGATGGGGCGCTCTTGCGAATTAATGAATCGCTTGATATTCCTAGAATGTCGAAGTTCGTATTTTGGATTGCACTGGGATCTGGATTGGTAATTATTGGTCTGTTGCCCTTGTTATTTGTTATGTTTCCTATTATTCAGCCGTTATTCACTCCCGAATATTTAGCCTTCCCAGTATGCTGGTTAGGTTTGTGGTTATTAGCAGCTTTGGGACTCTTTCATTCCATCTGTTATCCAAAAACTAAGATTATTGAGGGGGGATTAATGATTGGGGGTACCAGCTACCGCTGGGAGGAATTTTCTGCATTTAAAATCCAAAGAGAACGGAGCTGGACGTCTTATGCAACCGTAACCAAAAATTTCTTATTCTTATATTTAAAAAGCAACACGGAACCAATGAAGATAGATTTAGGAAAAAGAAACCCAACAATTATTCAAAATTTTTTACAGGAGAAGATTACTCCTGTAAAATGAGGGTGTACGGGAGCAAGATAGGTTATGCCTTTTGAAGACTTAATTGACGAATCCCTCAATGCTATCAAAATCTTTTTAAAAAGTGCTCATCACCCAAAACGGTCGCCCAGCACTGGACCAACGCCATCCAGGATCTGCTGACCTGCTTCCCGTGGGACCACGCCGACGACGTCGCCACCATCATCCTCAACGGGCTGCTGGACCTCCGTGACTCCCAGGATGGGGACGCCTTGGACGCCGCCATCGCGGAGGGGCTGGGGAAGGGGGCGTGGTACCGGAACCAAGAGCCTTAATACTACCCCTTGCGTTCTAGATCTCTTTCGACGAAACAAATAGATTCCGATATTTTTCTCGAATTTTTACTAATAGCTTATCTCTATCTTTTTTATCCATTAAATATAATTTTTCGCGTATTTCATGTATTTCTTTTAGGGGTTTTTCTTCATTCATTCAACTATTTCCTCCGGTGTACAGATAACGATATCCTTTAATAAAAAGATACTTAACTCAATAAGAAATATCCGTTCAAAAAAAGCAAGGCGAGAGAAAAATGGTTCGAAAAAATATCTTAATTACAGGTTCGGGTTCTGGTCTTGGCAGAGCGATGGCGATAAGATTAGCAGAGGAAGGAAATAATATCATTTTAAACGGTAGAACTGAAAGTAAGTTGCTTGAAACTGAAAAAATATTACAAAATTATGATGTTAAGACATTAATCAAGATAGGAGATATCTCGGATTCTAAATTTGTTGAACCTATGATTTCAGAAATAGTGTCCGAACTAGAATTACTTCATATAGCTATTAATAACGCTGGGATAAGTGGCAGACCTATCTCAATTCTTAGAACATCAGAAAAAGAAATGCAGGAACTTATGGACATAAATTTCAAAGGAACGTGGCTGGTATCTAAGTACGCTGCAAGAGCAATGAAAAAACAAAGACAATTAGAGCCCTTTAGGGGGAAAATCATTAATGTTTCTTCTTTTGCCGGACTGGAACCTATGCCCAATCTAGGAATTTATAGTTGCAGTAAAGCGGCAGTGAATTGTTTAACACATACTTTGGCAAAAGAATTAGCCCCAACAATCACGGTGAACGCAATTTGTCCCGGCTACCATGCTACACCCATGTACAATAACGACCCTAATTTATGTCAAGCTATGTGGAATTCAATAAATATGAAACCTCTGTTAAAAAGAGCAGGCACAGCTGAGGATGTTGTTGGATTAATTTCCTTTTTAGTCTCAGATGATTCCAATTATATAACCGGCCAAATCATTAGCGTCTGTGGTGGCGTTGTTCTTCATTAGTCTCGAAAAGAGAAATGATACTTTTTGGGTAAACTCCCACGAGTCCCACAATTTGAGGATACTTGTTATTATAAAAAGATACTAAGGATGCTTTCCATTTGCAGTTGTAAATATGCTTCAATTCCAATGATTATTATGAAAATTATTAGAAATTTCCTATTTTTGATAATGTTCCAAAAAGATTTTGCCTCCCATAAGGTCTCGTTCCCGCTTGAGTTTATCTTCCATAAAATGCCATAACAGAGCAAAGCAGCGCCCACTCCAATCAAAGCACATATTATACTGTTGATAAGCAATTCAATGTATCCCCCTTGCATTAATCCATTCAAAACAAATAGTATGAAGGAAAGGAAAATTACACTAGCACCAATTACGAGTGAAACCAAGAAATTCTTAGAGGGGGCAATAAAAGATTTGCCTATGAAAAAAATCGCTGAAATAATGAAAAGGATAAGGGGTATAATTTTATATACCGCTAAAAGACTTAATCCGGAAGGTAAAGTGGCTATGTATACAATAAGATGAATACTAACGAGTACCCACACGCCTCCGAGCATCAACTCGAAAATCATGGACCCATCTTTTCGGGGAAGATCCCCACCCCCCAAGGGTTTAGTGGTTTCAGCCAGATAATAAATAGTAAATACGAGCACTCCTATAAGGAAATATCCAGATTGTATTTCAACCATCATACATTCCTCCACGCCGTTAAATTAAATTGATCGATCACTAGATTATTGTAATCCACGCATGTCATTGTCAATTGAGAGCCATTGACTAATACGTCACAGAATTCGTAAGTATTTGAATAAGCTTGCGTCCACTGCGTTCCACTGAGGTAAAGCTCTAATTCGGCCCCACCACCACCCGTGACTACATAAGGAATACCATCTACCAATAGCCTCTCGTAATGGTGATGGTGCCCAACAAAGACCAAATCTACCTTAAAAGGAATAAAATACGGCTGGACAACCCTATTAATAATTCCAGAGTGGATTCCTACCGCACTATATGGTGGAACATGAAAATAAACGATAATCCAATTTATTTCGGAGCTGCTGTTTGCAGCCACCAACGTGTTGCTGAGCCACGTGAGTTGTGTTGCTGTAATACTACTCCCTGATTCGATGTTCATACTGATGAAACAAATATTGCTATAATTGAACGCGTAATATTCTTCCACTCCGGGATAATTCATATATTTCAAGTAGGTTTTTCCTGCATCCGCCGCTCCCCCCCATTCGTGATGTTCATGGTTCCCCATTGAAACCATGTAGGGGACGTTTTTTGCAACCCCGTGAATTTCAGAAAAGAAGCGGTCCCAATGATCATTTCGCGTAGGTCCCATGACTATATCCCCCACATTTAGAACAAAATCTGGATTTCGTAGCTTGATGAGTTCCAATAAGTGTGAATGTTTAGTAAGCCCGAATATATCAGGACGCGTATCCCCTAAAACTGCAAATCGAATTGGCGTCTGGCTCCCCAGCGGTGGTGCCGTATGAAAGGATTCCACCACATTCATAAAATCATAATTCACTTCTGTTGCATTAATTAAATAGTAATATGTTGTATTTGGGAGTAGATTCGTGAGATTAAAGAAGTGAAGCGTACGAATGATGTTCTCATTTTGGGACATATTCAAATTTGATGCCCCTAATCCGTAATATACCGTTGCGTTACACGCTTGTGGTGTTTCAAAACTAATTCCTATACTATTCTGCGGATCTCCGATAAACGAGAGATATGGGGGCTTGTAATTGGGATTGAATAGCCACGGTCCTATATTATTAAGAAATAACAACCCAAATATTCCTAAAACAATTAATAAAAAGACTCCAAACTTTTTTAAATCGATAAAAAAATATTTCTTGCGACTCATTTCACGAATTTCTCCTCTACTCGTAAATAATTATTTAATAAATAATTTATTTTTTTTCCGATTACAAAATGAAGCATATGGGAAAATCAATGATTACCAGTTTATTTGGTTTTTAAAAAATGAAAAGATTCTGGAAAAATTAAATATATAAAAAAAAATTATGATAATTTTTTAGCTTCTTCATCTCGGAGCACACGTCGTAAGATTTTACCCACCGCACTTTTGGGTAGACTCCCCACGATTTCCACGATCCGAGGATATTTATACGCCGCCATATTTTCTTTTGCCCAATCGATGATCTCTTGTTCCGTAATTTTGTCCTTGTATTCGGGTTGAAGCGTGCAAAAAGCCTTGATGTTTTCGCCTTTCACTGGATCTTTAACACCTATAACAGTGCACTCAAGAATGGCAGGATGCTCATATAGAACTTCTTCAATTTCTCTAGGATAGACACTATGACCCTTGTATTTGATGAGATCTTTGACGCGATCGATCAGAAAAATGTAGCCTTCTTCATCGAGTCGAGCCCAATCCCCCGTTCGTAACCACCTGTAACCACCTGCCTCAAAGAATACCTTCTTGTTTTCCTCAGGTTTATTATGATATCCAAGCATTACTTGTGGACCAGCGACAACTAATTCCCCATCTTCACCGATAGGTAAAAATTCTAGATCCTCATTAACAATGCCCACTAAAGTCCTAGCCATTGGATGTCCACAACTTCCTAGTTTTTTCTTTGCCCAAGGAGGCGCAGTAGTCACGCCTGGACTCGTCTCGCTCAAGCCATATCCTTCTCCCATTTCAAACCCAGTCTTCTCCTTCCATTGCTTCATCATTTCCACGGGCATGGCTCCTGCGCCTACATTAACGTATTTGAGACATGATAAGTCTACATCTTTGGTTAGGGGCGAATTCAAGAGATTGATGAACATTGTAGGCACTCCAAGCATCGTATTAGGCTTATAATTCTTTACCAAATCGAGAATTTTACCAATATCAAAGACAGCTAAAACGTAAGCTATTGCCCCAATCGCCGGCGAAAGGGCTAATTCGCAAGTGACGCCATAGATGTGGTACCAGGGCAAGATAGAGATGGTTCTTATCTCTTCCTTAAGGAATTCATTTTGCATGTACTCTGAGATTTGTTGAATCTGATAAATATTAGCAATTATGTTGTAATGCGATAGTTTCGCCCCTTTCGGTAGCCCCGTTGTTCCACCCGTATACTGAATGAGCGCAACATCCTCCTTTGGATTAATCTTAACTTCTGGAAGCGGTTCAGGCTCTGGATTTTGATCCATCAGGGTATTATAATGGATGACCATGTCTGTTTCAGGTTTTTTAGGAGTTTTTCCCTCTACGTTGAGAAGGATGACTTTTTCAAGGGATAATTCATCGCTTACTTTTTTCCAGTGACGAAAGAACCGATCGATTAGGATTAGATATTTTGCCCCTGAATCTTTGATTTGATAGGTCATCTCGCGAGCGACAAAAAGCGGGCTGATGGCTGTCAAGGTCGCCCCAATACTCAAGGTTGCGAAGTAGCAAATGCTGAAATGCGGGCAGTTTGGGAGCCATAACGCCACCACGTCCCCCTTCTTCACGCCTAGTTTTACCAAGGCCGTAGCAAATCTCCTTGTCAAATGATCCAGCTGGCTAAACGTAAATTCATTCCCATAATAATCCATAGCAACTTTATCGCCAAATTTTTCGGCTCCTTGCGCAAAATGATCACCTAACGTCATATCTTCTGGAATATCAATATCTAAAGTTACTCCAGCAGGAAGATAATCCTTCCAATAGCGGTTCTTAATATAATCTGGTATGTCCATTCTATCACCATCTGATTTTTAAATATCTATTTTGAAATTAGTTCTTAATTAGAATTAAAATTTATCTCATCCCTGTAAAAGCGGTAGGGACGCGTATGAAGAAGATTGTTAGAATTTTACCTATTATTTTCATTTTTCTAATCATTTCAACGTGCTTTATAGGTTTATTATATTCAGATAGGTCTTACGGAAAAGAGCCTCATGATTTTCCAGCGATTTTTGCCACTGATATTGACATTGATGGGAATGGGCAGCTTGCCGCAGCTGCTAGTTCTGGAAATGGTTCTGTTGGAAATCCTTTTATCCTGGAAAATTATTTCATCAATTCAACCCTCAATATGGGAATCCAAATTAGAAATACTGATGCTTTTTTCATCCTCCGAAATTGTACCGTTAGAAATGGAATCGGCTGGGGTATCTATTTAGATAATGTAAAAAACGGCTATTTAATAAACAACACTGCTGAAAATTGTTTCAATTTTGGATTTTATGTAGCATCATCCACGAATAATTACTTCTGTAATAACACTGTCAAATACCATGGTTATGGATTTTATATTGCTACCAATTCAAATAATAACACCCTCATAAACAACTCCGCCACGCTCAATACTCAATATGGATTCCAAATCCAAAATTCCAATAATATCACCTTGATGGGTAATACTGCCAATTACAATGGGATAAGTGCAAACGGTTATGGAATTTACATTCAATCTTCTCACAATAGTACAATAAGCCACAATAATATCGCTAACAATGATGAAGGTATCCTTTTTGCGTCGTCTTATTATGGTCAAATATTCGACAATACCATCTCTAATAATACCTATCATGGAATTCAAGTCTCTAATTCAAATACCACTAAAATATACAACAATACATTTTATCGAGATGGGATTAGATTAGTTGGGGGCTCCATCCCGTATTGTAACGTAGAAATATCCAATGATAACTTAATTGATGGTCGCCCAATCTATTACTATATAAATCAAGAGGCGTTGAGTATTCCTAGCAATGCAGGACAAATAATTCTAGTCAATTGCTCCTCATTTCTCATCTCAAATCATAATGTTTCATGGGGATCTTTAGGAATTTCGCTGTTATACTCCAATAATAATACAATTTCTCACAACTTGGTAAATAATAATTATGAAGGCATTTATTGTTACGGATCAAACAATAACACCTTAAAAAACAACACTGCTACCTCATGTGTGATTGGAATTCAGCTATACTTTTCAAACAATAACAGTCTTCTTGATAATATTGCCAACTTTTGTACAGGTGGGCTTTATTTAGTATATTCAAATAATACAAGAGTTATGAACAATACAATTAATAGTAATACATGGGCTGGACTTTATTTAGGAAGTTCTCATAATAATACGTTATTCAATAATAGCGCACTAAGAAATAGTCTGTATAGTCTATATTTGTTTAATTCTAATTATAATAATGTATCATGGAATAAATTGTGGGGAAGTCAGGTAGGTCTTTCTGAAAGTGGTTGTGTTGGGAACATCTTTTCTAACACTTATTACACTATTATAATCGGTAGAAATATAGATTTCGAGATCTTCAAGAGCTATGGAAATGGTTCATTGGGAAATCCATATGTGATTGAGAATTATATCCTATATGGTGGGGGAGTACATGCTGTCTGGATTGAAAATACAACGGTCTATTTTAAGCTTAAAGATATTATAGTGATAAACACAGATCCGGGTTATGATGGCATTAGGTTGGTAAATATTACTAATGCTTTAATCATCAACAATTCTATTCTCTCAAGTTCGCAATACGGAATTTATTTGGAATCATCTAATTATATTGAAATCTTTAATAATTCGGTTCAAAATTCACAATATGGAATATTTTTAAACGCATCAAGTAATAATACGATGACTTACAATAGCGCCAATAATAATGCGCGAGGATTTTATATCACTTCAAATAGTAGTGAGAACCTCATTTCAAATAATTCTGCTATAACGAATACGGCGTGGGGAATCTATCTAGAAGACTCAGATTTCAATAATGTCACGTATAATGAATTATGGGGTAGCTATCGAGCTTTCGGTGAGTCTAATTGTGTTGGAACCATTTTTCTCTATAATCGGTATAACATTACAATTCATAACAACGCGGATTTCGAATCTTTTAAAAGTCAGGGTGATGGATCCACGGAGAATCCGTTTATAATAGAGAACTACCCTATAAGTGTTTACGGAACGGGGTGGCACGGAATTTGGATTGAAAATACGAATGCTCATTTCATTTTGAGAAATTGTTCAGTTGCGAACGCTGATTATGATAAAGAGGGGATCAGGCTTGAAAATGTCACGAACGCTAACATTATAAATAATACAATCGTAAATAACGGCGGTCATGGAATATATTTATCCTCATCAACCCAAAATAATCTCATTTCAAACATCGCCAATAATAATGCTCACGATGTTTCAATCTTTGAATTTGATCATGCCGGAATTTTCCTAGAAAACTCTAATAACAATAATCTTACGGGTAATACTGCTAATAATAATTACGTCTTAGATGATGGCGGCGGAATTTACTTGAAGAACTCGAACAATAACACGCTGGTTGAAAATATAGTCAATAATATTAATGATCTTGGTTCTTGGACCTTCCTTGGCGGGATTTTTCTGCATGATTCCCAGTTCAATTTGTTATTAAACAACACCGTCTCTCAGATAAGTCAACCAGGTACTGCAGGGTTCTTATTACGGGGGTCGAGCAATTGGAATAATTTGACGAATAATACTGCTTCTAATAATCGGGATGGATTTAGAATTGAATCCGGTTTGAATCGAGTAATATCCAACGTGGCTACTCAAAATTCTGACGATGGATTTCAATTATCGGGATCGTCTCTAATACTTGATAATATTGCTTACAAGAACGCTGTGGGGATTGGAGTTGGTGGGAGTGTTTCTACTATTCAGGGTAATACTGCATATAACAATACTCATGGATTCATCATTGGGGGGGGCCAACATACCCTGACCAATAACACTGCTTATTTCAATACTAATGGTTTCTATCTTGGGGGGAGCAAACATACCCTGACCAACAACACAGCGTACCAGAATACTAATGGGTTTAACTTAGTGGGGAGCCAAATTACCCTGACCAATAACTCTGCTTATCAGGGTACTAATGGTTTCCATCTTGATGGAACCCAACATTACCTAGCCAATAATACTGTTTTTAATAATCTTTATGGTATCAACATCGGTGGAAGCCAACATAGCGTGGTAATGAACACCGTGTATACAAATATTAATTCAGGAATTTATCTAAGAGCGTCGAGCGATGTTAATACGGTGGGAACAAATTTAATCTTCGATAATCCCATTGGCGTTTTATTAAATTCTTCAAATAGTAATTATGTAAACTACAACAAAATCAATGGAAACGATATTGGGATTTTAACGGCTAATTCAAGCAATTACAACTGGTTTTTAGAGAATATTGTAACGGATAACCAGGGTGTGGGTATTATAATTACTGGTACTTATAACGAATTACAGAGGAACAATATTTCATATAACGATGCGGATGGGCTCATAATAACTGGAAATCAAAATAGCATTGTAAATAATATAATACCAGATAATATTGATTATGGAATTAATGTTTCGGGAGATTCTAATTATTTCTATCGTAATCTTATTTGGAATAACAATGATGAGAATTGGTGGAACCAAACCTATGATACAGGATTAAATATCTGGATTGAAAACTTATTTAACGATGAAATCGATACGGATGGGGATGGAATCCTGAATGGCGATGAAAGCTCTTTCGGAACAGACCCATTTCTAATCGATACTGATAGTGACAATCTAGAGGATGGCTTTGAAATTAACTATGGAACCAATCCACTTGAAGAAGATACTGATAGTGATGGTTTGACGGATTATAGTGAGATTTATGCATTTTCCACCAATGCAACTAATGCTGATACTGATGGTGATGGCTACTCTGATGGATTGGAGATTGCAAACGGAAATAACCCGTTAGATCCAAATAATTACCCTGGGATGCCGATGCCTACTCAAGATCTTAGTGATCTAGTAATAATTTTCTTAGTTGGAATGATAATTGCAATTGGTATTTCCCTAGTATCAATTGCTGTAAACTTCCATCTCGCAAGGAAATTAAAACAGCACTCTTCAAATCACCCTCCAGTAAAAATGAAACATGTAAATAAAAATCTTTCCAATAAAAAACTCGAGAATGACTGAAATTTCACTCCAGAATCCTTGATTTATTTATAGATTCAATTTTTTTTAATGGAAGATGATTCCCCCTGTTACGTTGAGGGCTTGACCCGTGATGTAATCGCTTTCTGATGAGGCGAGGAATACGGCAACGGGAGCTACATCCTCTGGCGTGCCAATTCGTTTTAAAAGAAGGTTTATATTCATCGTTTTTGGTACCTCATCGAGCTTGGCCTCTGCATAACCCCACAAGGACGTTTTAATAATTCCAGGGCAGATGGCATTCACCGTAATGCGAGGTGCAACTTCTTTAGCCATTGCTTGCGTGAGCCCGAGAACGCCAAACTTCGTCGCGCAATATGCACTTAAAAGATCCCACCCTTCCTTTCCCGCTACGCTGGACATGTTAATAATTTTTCCACGCAGTGAACTTCCAGGTATTTTTTTCTGCCGTAGCATTTTTTTCCCCACATATTTTGAACAGAGAAAAGTCCCTCGTAGATTTATCGCCACGCATCTATCAAATACCTCTTCGGATAATTGAACAAGGCTGGTTCCAGCTGGTAAAATCCCGGCGTTATTTACTAAAATATCTATCCTTTCAAAAGCTTCATACGCATTAGCAACCATCATTTGCACGTCATCGCTTTTAGAAACATCTGTCTCGATAAAGAGTGATTCTCGCCCCAATTCTTCAACGAGTGCGGTAGTTCCTTTACCCCCTTCCAGATCTACATCTGCAACTATGATATTTGCCCCTTCCTTCGCAAACTGAATTGCCATTGCCCGTCCGATACCGCGCCCTGCCCCTGTAATTAGGGCCACCCGATTTTCCAACCGTAACTTTTGGTTTTTACTCAATTCTGTTCTCTCCTAAATGTCCATTAAAAATGCTCTTGATGATTAATAAAATGAATTATACAACAATAATGAATAGATTGTTGCACTCTGGACAAATTACCCTCCCTTCTTCAAGAACCCATTTTAAAATACATTTCGAATGATATACAGTTCCACAATAATGACACTCGGATAATTCATCTACCGTAAGGAATTCTTGAAAGCAGATCGTGCAGCTTTTCGTTTTTTTCGATTTTTCCGATATTTTTATTTTCTCTGGAGTTTTTATAGCGAATTCGCCGGAAATGGTGGTAACCCAGTTGAAAATAATGATTCTATTGTTTTTTCTCTCCCATGCTGCAAGCGCGTTCCCTTTAGGAGACCATAATGCCTTATCATCATAATCTCCTGTATCCTCTTCCCTAAAAATGGCTAATGGAGTTACGGATATGCGAGTCTTTCTTATGAAATTTAGTTTCCCTGTCCCAATGCATTCCCATTCTCTGTTCCAGAACCGTAGCGTGCCATCATTGAATGTAGATGCTATTGTTTTACCATCGGATGACCAAGAGATGCTCCTCGGTACCGAAAAAAATTGAGATCCAGATCGTAAATCCGCAACTTGGATCATTTTAAGACATTTCCCATTCGTGTCCCAAATTAATATTGTACGATCCCAAGAGGCAGATGCAAGAAGAGTGCTATCAGGAGACCATTTTATATCTATTATATCCTCGGTATGAGCGTGTGCATGTTTTTCCTCAAAGGTGAGGGCTCTTAATGGCTTTCCCTCTTTACTCCAAAGCGCTATTCTCCCACCACCAAAGCTGGCTAAGAATTCTCCGTTGGGAGACCACTTAATTCGAGTTATAGACCCTTTCATCCCTTTTTGATATTCCCTAGTGAAGTTCCAATCTTTATCCCAAAATAGAATTTCCCCTTCACCACGTGAAGAGACAAGTAAGCCACTTTCGGGTGCCCAAGCCAAGCTATATACGGTACCTTCATGCTCTCTGAGTACTTTGATAAGTTTTCCGTTTCTATCCCAGAGACGTATCGCGTTATCAACTGATCCAGTAGCGAAATACTCACCATTAGGCGTCCAAGCTAGAGCGCGGACAGGCGAAGTTTTAAACCAGGTTTTGGGTTCTCCATTTCTGTGCCAAAGCCATACAACTGCTGGTACATCATCACTTCCCTCCCTTCCTGATTCAACTGATACGAGTAATTCCCCATCAGGTGCCCACGCAAGAAAATGTACCTCCTTTTTGTGCCCTTCAAGCACCTTAAGACATTCTCCATCCCTTTCCCAAATTCGTATGGTGTTATCAGAAGAGGCTGACGCAAGCAATTTACCCTCGGGCGCCCAAGCTAGGGTTCTTACTCCCTTGTTATGACCTTCAAGCAATCTACTTTGCATGGCTTTCAATCTCTATTAAAAAGTTAAGATTACTCTTTCAACTTCTTTCCAACGTTCCAACATTTACCAAGTTTGTGATTGTTTCCTTAAATTACCGTCAGATCTAATCAACTTAAAACTACGTATTTAAGGTCATCGGTAAAAATTAGCGTACCCTCTAACATTCTCGACTAAAACATCTAATTAGATTTAAATAATTGATGAGGGGAATAATTTACCACATGAATTGTCAAACAAGAATGAAGGAGTTGAAAAAAATTGGCGATAGAGACACCCTACAAAAATGTAAATGAAGCAATAAAAGCCATAGTAGATAAATATCCGGATAACATTGCAATTAATTACCCTTTTAAAAACGTACAATTAACTTATAAAGAATTATTTGAAAAAATTGTAAAATTTGCAAATGCGCTAAAGGAATTAGGAGTCAAGAAAGGTGACCGTGTAGGAATTGTTTTAGCAAATAATCCCGAATTTGTCATTTCATTTTATGCATTGCTTCAGATCGGAGCAGTAGGTTGTTCCATCATTAAGATGCTGAAGCCTGCGGAAATTGCGGATATTGCATCGAACGCGGAATTGAAAGGTCTTATAATAGCCGATGATGGAAAACGGACAATTAAAAAAACTAAAAAAGTGACCCCCTCCCTTGACTTTGTAATCGTGGTTGGACCCAATGAAATTGAAGGGACTTTGAAATTTTGGGAAGTTCTTGAAGAACGTGGGTCCTTAGCTCCTATCCCAGAAGCCAGCGAACTTGAACTCGATGATTGGGCAACGATAAATTTCACCAGTGGAACCACGGGTAAGCCAAAGGGAACCATTCACACTCATCGTAATTATGTATTTGCAGCGAAAGCCCAACAATTGTCGACAAAAATCACGTCTGACGAAGCTATCGTGCTTTGCCTCCCGATGTATCATATTTTTGGATTGACTGTTATGAATGTCATCCTTAATGTAGGTGGAAGACTAGATATGCTGCCTGGCTTCCTCGTGCAGGATGTTCTCAAAATGCTTTGCGATTCGAAGGTAACTAACTTCGCCGCAGTTCCTGCCATGTACCAAATAATGCTTAAACAAGCAAATATTCAGGATTTCGTCGGTAAATTCAGCCCGAATTTAAAAAGTCTAATCTCTGGAGGTGCACCTCTACCATTAGGATTAGTCAAGCGTATGGAAGAAGTATTCCTCGATACGAATGGTCGAGCCATTCCCGTAACTGAAGGGTTTGGAACTACTGAAGACAGTGTATATGGCGCGATAAATCCGTGGGATGGCAAGATTAAATTAGGTACAGTGGGGCTACCAATGCCTGGCGGCAAAATCCTATGCGTTGATGATGATGGTAATCCAGTTCCACCTGGAGAACGTGGAGAAATAGTAGTCCAGAATCCAGGAGTGATGTTAGGTTATTTTAAGATGCCATTAGAAACTGAGAAAGCCTTGAAGCCCGTTAAAGGAGAAGAAGGAACTTGGTATTATACGGGTGATATTGGTGTGATTGATGACGAGGGTTATATCTCCATCGTTGATCGCAAGAAAGACTTAATCATCGTAGGAGGCCGGAACGTGATTCCGCGCGATGTAGAAGAAGTCCTTTTCAAACATCCCAAAATTATCGATGCAACCGTAATCGGAGCACCGCATGAAACAATGGGTGAAACAGTTCGGACGATCGTTGTATTAAAAGAAGGCGAAGAGATGACGGAGAAAGAAGTCACGGACTGGTGTGCGGAAAATTTGGCAGACTATAAAGTCCCACGGATTATTGAATTTGTTGGATTACTGAAAAAGACCGCCACGGGTAAAGTGCTGAAGAAGGATTATCGAGCCAGTTTCAAAGAAATTAAGGGCGATTAACCTTCAGTTAACTTTAATTTCCTTTTTTTTAAATTTCTTATGAAAAAGAGAAGAAGTATTTTTGGAATTGGAGATATTAACCTAAAGAATTCTTTGTTATATTTATTCTTTTTCCCTATGTTTCTCTAAATGCTTCGTAATTACTTCTTTATCTTCATCACTTGTTTTTAAATCGCCTACTTTAGTAGCATATTCTTTCCGCTTTTTTTCAGCCGTTTCCTTTGCTTTATCAATCATTTTCTTTAATTCTTCTTCGCTTGGCTTTTCCTCAGACATTTTATACAACCCAAATATATTTAATTAATAAGTTTGTATTTACACTAATTTAAAAAAATTATTATTTTTCAACTCAATCTCATAAAGAGATGAGCAGGGTGATAACCGGTAATTTATCGAAGTTAATTGAAGTTCTTACACTCTTCGCTGGAATCATTGGGATAGCTGTCGGTTCTGAATCCCAACTAAATCATCCCGCCCGGAACCTATCTTATTTTTACGCTTAGAATATTTGGAAATTGCCATATAGAACCTCTCCTATAGAAAAGTATTGCTCTATCAAAAATGCTTTAAGTCTTTTTTTAGGTTCAGATCATGTAATAACTCATTCGAAAATTTTTTTTTATTATAAGAAATGTGAATTAGTGATGAAGATGAATGGTAAATTGCTCATAACAGGCGCGAATGGGTCCTATGGGGCGGCGCTCTGCAAGATTGCGAAAGAGTGGGGCTATGAGGTTTATGGTACCGATATAGTCAATATAGATCCCGGGTTATTAGATGCTGATCACTTCATTAAAGCGGACATCACGAAAATTGACCAAATTAAACCATTAGCTAAGTTGGGCCTTGATGCTGTAATCCATGCCGCTGGCATAATCGATATGACAAAGACGGAATTACACCAAAAAGTCCACGTTGAGGGCACTTCTCAACTCATTGATTTATTTAAAAAAACCGACTTGAAAGTATGGGTAACAGTGTCCACGGCTGCAATCCACGGCGGGACACGTGAAGATAAATTCATTACAGAAGAAAATTCGCGGATTCTGAAGGATAGCTACACTAGTACCAAAGCCAAAGAGCATGACTTGACTTTGGAAAAATTTGCAGAAAAGAGCATCATCACCCAACCGGCGTTAGTCTATGATGAACGGAATCGTTATTTGTTTAAAGAGATAGCTGAATTGGTAGCGTTACAATTATTCCCTGCTCTCCCAGATAATGGAAACTTTTGGGTGGGATTGGTTCATCCACACGATCTAGCAACAGGTACATTAATGGCAATGGAGCGGGCCGATTTCGGCGAGAGTTACATTCTTTGTGATGAAAAACCCCAGAGGCTAAGAGAAATCGTGGAGATGGTTTGTAAAGTGACGAATGCCCGAATACCCAGGCGTAATATTAAACTGAAAATGTTAGATCAAATTATAAAAATGCTGGGAATGATAGACACCCTTCTACCAGCTTTGGAAGGAATGGAGCCAATGGCTTCAATGATGGCCGATATGGGAATTGATTTAGCCAATTTTCAACTACCAATGGACCCAGAATATCTGCGCACACACCATAAATATACGAGTGCCAAATTGATGGAAGTTACAAAACGAAATACAAAACAATACCGCGTGAATCAAGCAACTTTACAGAAATTCCCGGATGGATGGAAGGCAGAAATAGACCCCAAAGTAGAAGTGCCGAAAGTTTTGAAATATTGGACGGAACAAGATCCTCCTATAATCGTGAAAGATGCTGAATATCCAGATGTGATTGAATTTCTTTTTGATAGAATGAGTGGGTTTTTCTGATTCAGTTTAAGTAGGTATGAAAATGTCCTCCTCTCAACTGTTGGGATACGTTGGTAAATTACTAGAAGTCGATCTCACGGAGGCAAAAGTTTCCTCTCAACTAATTACCCCTCAATTAGAGCAGTTTTTGGGAGGTACAGGATTTGGAACTAAGCTGCTTTATGATTTGCTGCCAAAGGGGACCGATCCGCTCTCCCCTGCGAATATTCTGATGTTTATGACTGGGCCAATGACGGGATCTGGCTCGGTAATGACGGGTCGGCATGCAGCCATAGCGAAGTCTCCCCTCACAGGAATATTCGGCTATGCAATGTGCGGTGGTTTTTTTGGTTTTCAATTGAAAAGAGCAGGATATGATGGGATCATACTCACTGGGAAAGCGGAAAAGCCTATTTATATAGTAATTCAAGATGGATTGGTAGAAATCCGGGATGCCTCTGCGTTTTGGGGAAAGGGAACTCACTCAATGGGTAAAATTTTAGATGAAGAATTTAAAAAAACATACTACTTGGGAATTGGTCTTGCGGGTGAAAACCTAGTTAGAATCGCAAGCATAATGGATAATGATGAGCGTGCACATGGACGAACTGGCTTAGGAGCGGTAATGGGATCAAAAAATTTAAAGGTTATTGTAGCAAAAGGCTCTGGAAAAATACCAACTGCCGACCCTGAAGCTGTAAAGATGTTTAACCAAGCTGCTATTGAAGAAACGAAAACTAATTTCATGAAAAAGGTCCTGGTGGATAATTATCACAAATTTGGAACTTCTGCTATGTTCGGCCTTTCTGCCATCGGTTATAATTTGGGCATTAAGAATTGGCAACTGCGGACTTGGAAGGAATACACTTCGATCTCCGGTCAAAAATTAAACAAGGAATTTGTCACGAAGAATTACCACTGTTACATGTGCATGATTGGATGCGGCAGGAGGGTAGGCGATCGAAAGGGTCCTGAATATGAGACGCTTGGTGCTTTAGGAAGCATGTGTCTAAATACTAACCTAGAATCCATCATAGAAATGAACAAGTTGTGTGATGATTTCGGAATGGACACCATCGCGACGGGTGGCATACTCGCCTACTTGATGGAATGTTCTGAAAAAGGCTTGATCGATGAAAAGATCGAGTGGGGTGATTCCGAAATGATGACTCAACTCATCAAGGATATTGCCACCAAAGCATCGGAATTGGCAGTGGTCCTGGGTCAAGGCACGAAAAAAGCTGCAGAACACATTCCGAATAGTTCTGATTATGCCATAAACGTGAAGGGTATGGAAATTCCAATGCATGATCCTCGCGGCGGAATGGATTTATTTTATGCAACTGCAAGCCGCGGAGCAGATCACCTTCAGGGCGTTGCGCTCACAAAATTTCTCGGCATCCCTGAATTCAAATTGAGCATGTTAACTTCAAATGAGAAGTTCTGTAAAATCTCCCAAGACTTCAACGCAACGTTAGATTCGCTCTGTATATGCAAATTTGGCGTTGTTCCCCAAGGACCAATGACGGTGACGCAGATCCTGCAACAATTCAAGAACGTGACTGGCACCGATTTGAGCCCAGAGCAACTGCTCGAAATCGGAGAACGCATCTTTAACTTGCAACGGCTTTTTAATCTACGTGAAGCAAAATTAACTCCAGAAGATGACAATCTTCAACCCCGGTTTCTAGAGAAAAATCCTACTTTGGCAAAAGAAGTCAGGCGTTATTACCGCGCTCGAAAGTGGGATCGTGATGGCGTTCCCAAAGCGGAAACTCTAAAACGATTAGGACTTGAATGATCTTTTCTTAATTATAGATTTTATTTTCATGCTAATTTTTCAATACTTTTTTTAAATCAAAAAATGAAACAATATTAGTATTCGATTTGAGGGGTCACCACTAATGAAAATTGTAGATTTTCACATTCACCTTTGGAAAGAGGAGTTCCTAACAAATGAATTTAAAAAAATGCTGAACAATTTTGCAATGATGCTCGATAAAGAGGAGTTTCCAGTTGTAGATTCTTCACCTGAAAAATATTTAGAATTGATTGAACCTAAAAAAGATGTCCAAAAGAAATTTCCCATTAATCAAGCCATTATATATCCCATAGATTACACATTTACTAATGTAAAATTTAAAATCTCTTATGAGGATTACTTAGAATTCGTGGTCAGGACTTGCGATGAGCATAAAGGATTTTTTTATTCATTAGTTGGCCCAGATCCCCGACATGGTTCAAAGGCACTAGAAATAATCGACAATGCTTTAGGACAAGAACCTTTCAAAGGACTAATTTTAACCCCGTCTACTGGATTTTCACTTGATGATCCCTTAGTCGATAAAATGGTCCAGAAGGCAGGAGAGTATAAGGTACCTGTCGTGATTCACGATCCCGCCCTGGTTCCCCCTCCCCTTGAATTATTTACTGAATTCAAAAAATTAGAACAGC
This sequence comes from Candidatus Helarchaeota archaeon, assembly GCA_013375455.1. The sequence continues at coordinate 167,619 of JABXJT010000001.1, forward strand.
TGATTTCGAGGTTCATGGAGCAACTATTCATCATTTGTCCTTTTTCCCAAATGGATCAGCTGTTAATGAGGGCGGTAATTCGTCACAGGAATCATATAATGGTAGATAATACAGGATATGATTCACAATATATTGGACAAAAAATTCCAGACATGTTCTTTGCACAATTTTTTGCCATGTTAAAAGAAACATTTGGGTCTCAGAGAATAATATTTGGCTCCGACTGGCCATGGTGGGAAGCAACCGTCCCCATACAAAAATGGCTAACCTATGTCCGAAAAATGAAACTTCCCATTTTCTTAAGCCCTTTTGGGCTACCTACTCTGAAGAAAAAAGATAAGGAAAATATTTTGGGATTAAATGCCCAGCGAATTCTAAATCTTCCTTAAAAAAAAGAAAAATTAATGATTCCGTGAAATCATTTATAATCAAAAATTCATTTTGAAGAAAAAAGGCAGACAATATCCATTAAAAATATACTTTTATATATTTTATAGTCATAAAATATATGTATACCCTAAATTACCATTTCGGCACACCTAAGACCAGGTAAAGAGAGATGGGATAAGAAGGGAAGAGATGAGATGATGAGAGATGGCGCATTCATATAATGAAATCCCGGACACCATAAGAACGAAACGATTTTTCCCACTAGGGAGGCATCTCTGGCGAATTTTCAAAGATCTAGGATGGGATTATCTAGGGAGCAATATCGGTGAAGCGATTAATCTCATAAGTTATGATCTCGTTAAAATAAGACTAAATGAAGCAATTATGACCGCTAAATCTACAATAGAAGGAAAAATAAAGCATCCAGAAATCACTATTGCAGATACTTTATTCCCACCAGGCGGAAGTATTCGTGCAGACCTCTCACAGGGCGCCATGAAACTTTATTATGGCGAATCAGTCGATTGTACTTATGCGGGTATTCGTGATGATAACCAAGAAATTTGTATTATGCTCAATGGGCATTTGGAAGATGGCATTCCTGTGGATTGGTGGTTAGTCGGACAGGATGATGAGCTTTTAGATCGCCGCCATATCAAATTAGGGTATAAATTAAGAAATATTCCGAAAAAAACCAAAAGTTTGACACAAATGGGATTCCGGTTTATTGATATCCTTCGAGATGTGCGAAATGAACGAACTCCTCAATGGAGTACATCCGCATATCAATCTTCTGTAGCTTGGGGAACAGGCGCATGGAATTTAGGTTTTGAATTCTCCAGTTATGAGGCAATTGCGGGTTTATATGATGGAATTGCAGCAAAGACATATGGTTTACCTGATCAATGGTATAGTTATGTTCCATGGCCCCCAATTGTCCAGACTGCGATTTATTCTGGGCGCAGGAAATTCATCCTTTTCTCAGTTGGGCTGATGTCTGAAAGTCGCTTATATTTCCAGCACGTAGAACCGGAATGGATTGAAGTTACTAAAAGGAACTATCCAGAGATTTGGGATGTTGGAATTGTCAAACAATGGGAGACCATGGGCGTTCCCTTTCCAATACAAAGTATAGATTGTCAGCTACCTAATTACAAGAAGGATAAAATATATACCGACGAAGAATTCGATTGGAACTTTCCTCCAGGTCCATGGATTACGCTTGATATGTTTCACACTGATTTTGATGATCTTTTCAAGGGGTATTATTTTAATATCAATCATGAAACTAATCCCGAAGAAGTAAAAGATATTCGTCCATTCATTATCTCTACTGGCATTGGAAGAAATACAGAAATCATCAATCTCCCTACTTAAACTTCTATCATCCTTGGAATAATACTTCAAATAAAAGTCAATTGAACTAGTAGAATGGTCAATATTTTAATACCAATTATCAGGATTCATTATTTTTAGACCAGATTTTATAAATGTTTCGTAATATAAAGGATATTTGACTACTTGGAGGTTATTTTTTAATCTAATTTCTAAAACTATCATAAATTAATAAGGCGGCAATCACTATAGTAATTGGTGATACTATAAAAAGGGCATTGACTAACGTCTCCATTAATGATGATAATTTTCCATACTCTATTAAGTTTTCAGGTCTAAATAAATAACCAAAAAACAAAAGTATCGCAGCTCTATTAACTTTAAACGCATCCAATCGTGCTTTACCAGTAGACTTTTTGGCTACATATAAATATATCAATGGAAACATTACATAACCCAGAGCAATTAAGATTAAAAACAAAATTTGAAGTAGACCGATGTCTTTTAGCATCCATGTTGGGATAACACTATTGATGAGGATTGTAATCCAAATTATAGGGGAAAAATAATATCGCCCATACCATCCTAACCTAATTAATGATTTTTCAATTTTAAATACCCTTATGAAACATGCAAAATAAAAAAGTGAATTACCCGTTCTTTCAAAGATTTCTATTAATAATGAATTAGAAATTCCAAATCTCCACGTTAAATGAAATATGTTGGCAATTGCTAGTATTAAGAAAAAATAAAACCATGTAACTAAATTTTCTCTTTGTGCTTCATCAAGCTCTCCTTTTTTCTTTTTAGATAATCTTAAACTAATTATTGAAATAATTAATGCTAAAATCGCGCAGCTCGTCCATAAAATGAAACTTGCTAAGTTAAGTGGTTCTCCTAAACTTTCTATAATATAGATACCCCTCTTATATTAGATATGATATTAAATTCCTCCTTCTCTCTTTTTAAATGTAACTTAAAAATCATATTAGAAAAATCGGTAATTGAAAGTTGATACTCTAGCTATCTCGATACTCTAACCTTCACTATCGGTTGGAGAAAAAACATCATTTAATTTATTTTTAGCATACTTTTTTCCAATTTCGAGTTCCTTACGCACTATTTTGATGATGGGTTTTCGCACCAAGGAACTGATTTTAAGCAGTTTATTTTTGATTGCAAATTCCACATGGTCTTCCGTGTTACGCATTAATTCCGTGTAAGCTTTTTCAGCTGCATCTTTCGTTTTATAAGCATCGAAAATCAAGTCGTAATACGTTTCCCCCTCACTATTTAACAGGTTATTAGCTCTTTTCACCAACAAGAGAAATTGGTGTTTTATTCTCTCTACTATTTCGGGAGTTTTTGGGTGATTCTTTTCAATTCTGGCATATGCAGGATCGTTTTTCAAATATTCATCAAAATATTTATCTAAAATTTCCTCTGGATTTTCGTCATATTCTTTGCCTACTTCTAAAATGAGTTCAAATTGAGATAAAACCTTCTTTCTTATTTCACTTGAAAAAAATAATTTATAAATGAGTACTATTATCCTATTAAATAAGAGTCCCCATACCCCACTGTAGAAATCCTCTCGAATTAATTTCTTTATTTCTCTTAGGGTCGCCTCAAATTCTTTTATCCACTGAGTTATTAAGATTTCTGCATTCTTTTGATATTTTTCTTCATCTACTATTTTCATGGGTTTCTTCACTTTCGGAAAAGAATTCCTGAACTTACTTGCTTTTTGAAAAGAGTCGTCCACCCAAGTCGGACTGAACGCTCTGTGCCGCTAGGGCTAATGAAATTAGCATGGTAATGAAGGTCAGTTGTGGAAATAATAATTGGGGAAACAAGATATGACTAAAGGAAAGGGCAAGAAACCACCCAACTAGCAAAATTACACTTGCAAGTATCCCATTTTTTAGATACCTTTTCTTTTCTGCTTGTGTACATCGAATTGCCACTGTCATTATTAATCCTATACCACAGAGCGCGGGCCAGATACCAATAGTTACTTCCTCTATTGAAAATAATTCGTAAATTTTGTCATAGAATCGAAGCCCAAAGACGACATTCCCTAATCGCTCAAAAACATTCATTGTATAGATTACTTCTTCATGATTAAACATGATCTGGGGATCAGTCCAGTTTAAACGATAATAGAAATGCGGATCAGTGCGACTGGCCCCAAGAAAAACGCAGGTATACCAATGAAAGGGTGCTTCGCACGCCCACGCATCATAACCATGAAAGATAAAGTACGAAGTCATTACGATAGTGCGGGAATGACAATCCCCTTTTCCATGCCAAATAGCTTCAGGGGTAGAGGATACGTAATCTATTACACCATAGACCTCTGGGATAAAATAGTATACAATAACCCAATCCAGAATATAATTAGTCATGTTTCCAAGGCGCTGATCATCGTTCATAGTATTATAAAAATAATCAGGGGTGATGAGCCCACTAGACGTGCTGTTGAGATAATCCCACATGTATCCAGGTTCCGTGCTATTCAATTGCTGAACTGAAGAATGATATGGTTGGATTACGAGGGAAGTATCCACGTGGCGCACGATTTGTGAGGGCCAGAATAAGTAGTTCGAAATCATCAAGGAGAAGAATAACATCATTCCTAAAGCTAACTTACTAAGCCCGGGATAGATTTTCTTTTTAGAGAAACGCATGCAACCAATACCAAGAAGCAGGGCAATTAAAAACAATGTTGAGATGAAAGCATAGAATATAATGATGATAAATACGTAGAATGCGAGTAACGGTAGCCCTACACAAAAGAAAAACTTCTTCCAATTCACCTTAACATACCTCAGCATCTAATTTTTAGTAAAATTCAATAGATGAATTAAAATACAAGTTTAAAAATTTAATCCACTTAAACCGGGTAATAGGAATTAAATCATTTACATTCTAAAACGTAACGACTAGTTCGTGCTGATTCTAAATCAGAAATTGCTACTAAAATTTTTTTGATCAATTCTAGAGCTCCAACATACTTTTTGATTCTCAATTATAAAGATTTGGAATAAACCCTCCGATATATATCCTTAATAAATAAAGGGTATTTCTTTAGAATTGTCTCGGGGTTATCTGCAATTAATATAAAGCGATAAACTGCAAAATTATCTAATCGCCATAAGAAAAACTGAGGTTTATAACCAAATTCAGATTCCCATGCCTCTACTGCTTCTCCTAATATTGTTTTTAACTTCTTTGGTTTTTGACGAGTAAGTTCTAAAGAAAATGCATAACGTGTAATTTCTTTTCTGAGAAATACATGTTTAAACCATTTCAATTTGGATTGATTTTTTTCAGTTTTTTCCGTAGCTTGGATGGTATAATTAGTTAAATTAGAATTTATGACATTTCGATT
>JABXJT010000153.1 GCA_013375455.1 Candidatus Helarchaeota archaeon
GATAGGAATGTTGTATAAACCGCTCACTCTTGAGGTTGGCGCGTTAACCCCAGAAGGTAAGGCTTTATACTTAGAACCAGCCACGATAGACATGTTGTATACCAATATAGGCAACTTTTACGAGAAAAACCCGCATGAAGAGATAACCACGACGACAGGTAGTGGTTTAAGCGAAGGTCCAGGCAACACTTTTACTTGTGTATATTGGATGGGGCGCGCCTACGGAATAATCCCCGCACCTTAAAACGTAAAAACTAAGGAGAGAGTATGGAAATGGAAAAAAAACTTAAAATGGATATGGGAGAATCTCATAAAACGGTATCAAAGACATTGAGGCCCTTGAAAGCAGTAGCAAAGGTCATCGGAATCCTCCTAATTTTCTTCGGATTTCTTGTTCTCGTTTTAAGTTACGCCGTGAAGTATTTACTCGAGAATGGCTATACAGAGGAAGAACTGGAGCGGATTTTCTTAATCGTGTTTTTGGTGGGGTGGTTATTTTTCGGCGGTGGTTTGGGTCTTTGTTTCGGTGTTAGCATAGTAACCCTCCCCAGCCAAACTAAAATAGACAAGCGTTTAGACCAGTATTTTAAAAACAGGGAAAAGCCAACAAAATCGATTCGGTTCTTTTCTTTCCGCTGGAGTAAATTCCTTGCCGCGATCTTCCTGCTATTTCTCGGATTTTTGAATTTATTCATTATAACGGGTGCCATTTCTCATCATAATCCGCCTTATGGATGTGCGGTTGTGCTCGGAGGGCCTTCCTTTTATTATGTCATGGCGTTCTTTCCGCACGGCTTTGGAATCGGATTGCTCTTATACGCAATCTTTTACTCACATAAGGCGAATGTAGCGAGCTCTGAGAATTATTTCTATTATAACCAATTCAAAAAGAACTCAACCGTCAATACCGCCCTTCCAAAAACGGAGATTGAAATGATACAGTATCAAAATATTAATATAAATAAAAATTATGCCTGGGTTCTCACCTTAGTGCCATTTAGCATTTTAACTGCCATCCAAGGAGTTTACCTCCTAATGGCACCCATGCTAACAGATCCCACACAAGGCATTCTATTCTTAGTGACAGCCGTCTTAGAAATTGGGGCACTCTATTTCTTGGCATTACGACCAGCGCATAACCTCAAAGTCACAACAAAAGAAAACCTTTACGAGACATGGTTTACCCCATATAAAGAGAAAATAACAGAAATCCCCATTCCCGAGGAGGATCGGATAGGTAAAATTAATACTGAATTCATGAATGAAAATGATATTAGCCCGACACACAAACATTACACCAGGCTTCTTTTAGGAATCTTCTTTTTGGCATCCGGATTGATCATGTTAATTTTTTATTTTGTGGTTCATATCTTTGGTAATTTTTACACGATGGTCTCAATCATCTTTGGTACTCTACTGATTATCAAGGCTGTTACTAACGACTTCAGTGATAAAAATGGTGTTCTCATTGATTATAATAAGGAAGATAAAACCTTAAATTTTGAGCGGACTTATCGTTCGCACTTCGTTAAAATCAATACACTCCAATCCACTGACTTAGAAATATCAAACCAGTTCAGGAGATTAAATGTTTTTGAGCTTTTACTCATCCCGATACTTCTAGCTTTTGGTACAATCGAAACTGTCCAGAGCTGGGCCCTTTCCACCAGTCCAACTTTAATAATTAATTCTGTCATTACTACAGCTTTTCTCTGTTTGGTCTATCTTCTCATTTTTATCCACGTCTGTGTTCCAATAGATCAGTTGAGAGTCAAGACACCTACCCTGAAATACAACATTCCAATTACGCTAACAGACCGCAAAAAACGCTTTTTAGAAGGGGTTAAACCTTTTAGTTCGAGAGGTTTATTCATCATAATAACCGGCGTTTCATCCGTAATTGGCATCCTCATATACCTCAATCTTTATTTCTTTTTTTAACCAAATGTAATACAACCTCATATACCTCAATCTTTATTCTTTATTTATTGGTTCAATGATTTTCACAATAATCTTTGGGTCATTCTTAATGAAATGGGCTTACTTCATATTCATTGGTTCAATGATTTTCACGGTACTTTGCATTATTCTCTTCATCACCATTCCTGGCTTTCCTCTCTTCATTTTCTTTTTTCTCCCTCCGATTTACTGCTGGGGTTATAAGGCTCAATCGGATTCTGATTCCTATTCTGTACCAAAATGTCCCCATTGTGGAAAAGCCCTTCTTTATGGAAAGACTCGCTTTTGTCCCCATTGTGGGAAAGCTCTTTAGAATAAGGAATAATTTTAAATTATTTGATTATCATTCAATATTAGCGGTGAAAGAAATGAAAACGTGCAAGTATTGCGGTGCAATAATCATCAATGAAATCTGTCCCGTGTGCAATCGGACTTTTATTACTCCACCAACGTTGAGTAATGCAGCTCTTTTTGATTTAAATCCTCATTTGAAGAAACGTTTTGAATGGCGAGAAAATATACGGCGCACCACTGGAATGCCAGAATTGCCCGTGGATCCTACCAAGTTTAACCTCGAGGATCTTCCCCCTAAAAATATACCAAAGGACATCGAGCTCCCAAGGAAGAAAAAGAAGGATAAAGATATCGAACGTTTGGAATTTTAAATTCTTCTCAATAATTTTGCTTTTAGCTACTCGCACTAAAAGGAATGGACTCCATATCTATCGTATGTTGATTCCCCTCCAAATCTTCAAACGTGACTGTGGCGGATAAGTTCGTATCAACCTTTTCATTAGCTAGAATTCGGAATGTAAAGAGGAATTCCTCTTTAGGGCCAAGCGAATGCAATTTTTTTTCTTGACTTCCCTCTGCTAATTCAAGTTCTTCGGGAAGTGTTAATGCAAAACTTAGATTCATACATTCCCCTTTTCCAAGGTTTTTGAGGTTCAACGAAATTGCAACCGGCTCCCCAATGGACACCGATATTTCAGGCAACTCAGGTTCGATGATCAATTTAGGTTTCCCTGGAAGAATCTCAAATGTCTTTAGAACTTTTAGTGGAAATTGAAATTCCTCTATCTTACAAATCAATGACAAGGGGCCCACTTTCAATTTTCCTTGAATGCGTGGTCGTAATTTAAAAACAATTTTCCTATTGTCTGATCCGATCTGTTTATCATCCACGAGATCAAAAAGCCTGTCAAAAGCCAACGTGCTGTCTATTATTTCTAAATCTGGTGGTTTCTTTATCAAAACACTCACTTCTATAGTATCGCCTGCCCGAATCTCTTTCTTATCAGCAGTTATCGCGACAATTGTATTGATATAATGGGCTAACAACCGTTTAACCGTCTTAAAGAGGCTATATACTCCCTCATCTACTTTTATTTTATTCAGCTGAAGTTCAATCTCGTCTAAATTGTCAGCTTTTTTTTGGAGAATCGTATTGATTACTACAATGGCAAATTGTATGATCTTGTTTTTCTTAATTTGTGGGAAGGTACTCTTTGCAACTTTTTTCTTCATTAAGGCTATTCCATCATCAAATTTGCCTTGGGCTACATTACAAAGTGCAATGATACTATAGACCTCAAGAATCTCTAATTCTGCATCCACCTTCTCATAAAAATCGATTACTGATTGGTAATGTTTGATGGCATTCTTATATTTTTTAAAATGTAAAATGAGGTCAGCGGCGTAATAGGCTGCCTTCGCTGCATCATAATGCTTCTTTTCTATAATAAAACACTCACACAACTTTAAGGAACATCTTTCAGCGCGCTTTAGATCATTCGCCTGAATGAAAACTTCTACAGCTTTCTTGAAATCAGATTCTGCTTTTGAATATTTCCCTGATGCGAGGTGTTTCTCTCCTTTTTGATAGTGGTTCAGCGCCTTATCTGCCAGCTTTTTATTTTTCAATAGTTCCTCTGACTGCCCCTCTTCCTCTTTTTGCTCAGCTAACAGATTCTCTGCCCAATCTCGACTCATTTTCAACACTCTAAAATCTAGAATTCAAACCAAAAGATAATTAAAATTGCACTTCTATTTCTTAATTAACTTTATTGATAACCTGAAAAAACCAGACCGTTACGGCTTTGGTTGTAATTAAAAAAGAGAATTAAAATTCCTTCAGCACTAAAAAATTGAGTGAAATTAGATAAATAGAGGACGAATGGCGTGTCAACGAGTAAAACGTTAGAAGAGATCCTCAAAAAATACTTGAGCATCCTCCAGTTACGCAAGTTCAAAGTCAAGGGCTCCACGATTGTGGATCGTGAGGGCCTCATCATTTCCTCCATCCTCAACGAGGAAATCCAGAAGGATGAAGATGCTGTTGGAATGATTACCGGTATTCTACAAGGATTATCAGAGCGAATTAAAAATGAGTTCAAGACCGGCCTTTTCAAGAATGCTATGATTGAAACCGACCAGTATATATTCTATTTCGTAGAAGCCGGAGATGAAGCCATCCTCACCACTATCATGGACAATACTCCCGATCTTGATTTGGGCGGGATACGACCCTACGCTCGAATCTTCACCCGCAAGATAGATGACACCCTCTCTGGCAAACCGACAACCCCAGGAATCGTGGCGGTGGAACCGTCAATGGCTTCAAGTGCCGCCCCTGGCGCCGTTGCGGAAGAAGTTGCTCCTGCGCATCATTTTAAATGTAAGGCGATCATCGTCGGTGATTTTTCAGTAGGAAAAACAAGTCTTTTGGTCCAATTTGCCGAAAAGAAATTCACGGTGGATTATAAACCTACCATTGGCGTATCCGTGGTCAAGAAAGAATATTACTTTGAGGAATCGGATACGCTTGTTGATCTTCTCCTCTACGATATCGCCGCACAATCTCGATTTCTTAGCGTCCGACATCGTTACTATGAGGGCGCCGATATCGCAATGATTGTTTTCGACGTCACCCGCCCCGAAACGCTCGATTCTGTTCATAATTGGTACTATGATGTTTCAAAATTCTTGGGCGGGAAGCTCCCGAGTGTGGTGGTTGCAAATAAGACCGATCTAACGGAACAGAGAAAAGTAGACGCGAAACAGGCTGAAATTCTCGCGAAAACGCTAGATCTGCCGTACGTTGAGACCTCCGCAAAAACAGCGGATAATGTAGATAGCGCATTTAAAATGCTTGTAGAAGAATTTTTGAAAGTGCGCATCATACCTGGGGAATAAAAATCCCGGACTTTATTTTATGATTACAATTGGAGATATGTAAATGAAGATTGGAAGCAAAGAACCCCGTCTGGAAAGAGATATTAATCTATTCGAAGCCGTTATTTATGGAATTGGGATAATTTTAGGGGCTGGAATTTATGCCCTTATAGGAAGGGTGATTGGCGTTGCTGGCTATACAACGTGGAT
>JABXJT010000207.1 GCA_013375455.1 Candidatus Helarchaeota archaeon
TGACGGCGAGGTCTTCGTCGTAACTGGAAATTATATGAATGTCTGGTGTCTAGACAAATGGGATGAAGATGATTATATAGAAAGAATGGACTATCCTAATTGCAGTGTTACTTTAAACTGCTCGTATGGTAGCTGTGATGCAGCGAACTCGGAATGGAAGAATCCAACAAGATGGGACAGCAAACAAAAAATAAATGCAAAAATAAGATTAAAAGTTACAGGTTCAGAGCTAATATGGGAATATCCATAAGAATAATATCATAAATTAAGATGAAGTAAATTCTTTACAGAAAAAAGGAGGTTCGCTGAATTGCTAAGAAGAAAGGCTATATTCTGTTCAAGCTTATCTTATGTAATGGTGGGGAGTCTGCTGATTTTAATCCCCCTGGCATTGTCATTAGGGGAATCCGCATCCTCCTGGCAAAGCAGAGGAATAATTTCGGGGAAGATATATGATGCCCGCAGTGGTGCTCCCATAGAGGGGGCGGTGATAGAGATAGAGCCCGGTAGTGCGGCGGAGGATGATGAGCTCATCACCCTTCCCGTCTCTACTGATTCCTCGGGCTTCTTTCAGATAACCTCCCTCTATGATGTGGTCATCCTTACCATCAAAGCCGAAGGGTATGCGGTTCAAAGATGTGTGGTAAGGTTCACCAAATCAGACAGGATTGCCAAAGATTTTTATCTCCAACCAGAGGCTATCATCAGGGGAATGGTAACCGACGAGCAGACCGGTATCCCCATCCAGGATGCCAACATCACCATTACCGAGAGGACTGACTCCGGCACAGAGATAAAGACCGTGGTGAGTGTTGAGGATGGGTCTTTCGAAGCTCGGGGACTGAATGAGGGACCCAAAGAGGTCATCATCAGAGCTCATGGATATGGGTGCCAGGTGCAGCAGCTTGA
>JABXJT010000208.1 GCA_013375455.1 Candidatus Helarchaeota archaeon
TTCCTCATCGGTCTCTGGATCTACAATTTTAACTTCCGTATCAGGAATCGGTACTCCAACAGATCTTTTTACATTCGCCATAAATCCAGTAACTTTTGAAAGTGCTGAAAGATTTAGATGAGTAGCACCAGTTGATTCTGTTAGACCATAGCCCTCACCCATTGGAACACCAATTTTCCTCTCAAATTCCTTTGCAACGTCAGGAGGAAGAGCAGCTGCACCAGAATAGAAGAAAATCGGAATCCTCTGAAGGTCCTTGTCAAGTAATAGCATATAGTGGGTGGGAACACCCAGGACCATAAAAGGACGATATTTTTTTATTGTTTCTGCGATTTTATCGATATCTCTTGGATCCGTCAAAAACATGCGGAGAGCCCAAGAAATGGCGGCGTGTACCGCCCAATGTCCAAGTTGATGGAAAAGAGGAACACATATCAGTATAGAGGCTTTTCCTTTAACTCCCACTGCTAAAGGTTTCATCATCCATTGTATTGACTGAATCACGTTAGTGGTTATGTTGTAATGAGTTAACATAGTGCCTTTCGGGACTCCTGTTGTGCCTCCAGTAAAAGGCAATAGTGCTAAGTCTTCCGTGGGATTTATTTCAACTTTTGGAGGTTTAGGCTCGTATTTTTCTATCAAGTCTTCTAGTCGATGAGCACCAGGCACTTCTTTTATTTCAGGCAAGGAATAATCAGGGAATATGGGTACAGGCGTAAAAATTGTGTTCTTAAGTTTTGTTTTATCTTTTATTGAATTAACACGCTCGAGGCGTCTATAAGAGCAGATTACTGTTTCAGCTCCAGACTCGCCTATCTCATACAGTAGATCGGGAGCTTTGTGTAATATACTGATTGGAACATGTACTGCCCCTAGTCTCATTATTGCATAATCGCTTATGATGA
>JABXJT010000154.1 GCA_013375455.1 Candidatus Helarchaeota archaeon
TTTGCTCTTTTCCGACGAAAATTACGTGCCACTTATTAATTTCGTCGGCAAGGGGAAAAAGAAAATTAGTTTTTTTTAAATTTAAAAAGTTTTTTATTGAATACGATACTAAAAGTAAAGCATGTCATACAAAATTGTTGGAAGAGTAACAACTAAAGTAGGAAACGTGGCACTACCAGGTTTAAAGATTCAAGTTTGGGACAAGGACTTGGGAAACATCGATGAATATTTAGGAGATACCATAACCGACGATCTTGGGGAATTTACAATCGAATTTACGGAAGCGGATTTTACTCACTGGGGTAAAGAGGAAAAGCCAGATGTCTATTTCATAGTAACGAACAAAAAGGGAGCAGTTATTCATAGTACAGAAGAGACAGTGAAATGGGAATCTCGAAAAGATGAAATCTTTTACATCCGAATTCCTAAAGATGTTCTAGACAAAGAACCAGATATTGATCCCAAAGACCGCGCTGCGCAAATAAAGAAACTACTTGAAGGATAATCTATCTCTTCAATTCCTCCAATTTTTTCCGCTTTTCTACATGCATTGCATCCATTCTCGTCTTGATCTCTGCCAGATATTTTCCGTGCAGCGGGTACATTCGGAAGATAAATAAGCTACCTAACATTATGAGCCCAGGGATGATGCCTATGGCTAACCTAAAGCCTATTGCCTCTTTAGAAAAGAGCACCAACATGAAGGCAATAAACACTCCTCCGAGAGATTGCGCGGGTTTGGTTATAAAGGCATTCATCCCAAAAATTGCAGCCTCACGACGCGTTCCGGTTTTGATTTCGTCTTCATCGGCCACCGCCCCATAGGCAGTATTGATTAGCGCCATTATCCCAAATAATCCCAATCCAAAAAAGAAAAATCCAGAGGTCGCGAATAAATCCGGTAGCGAACCAACAATGATTAACCCGACACCCACAAATAGTAAAGAGCGGAGTAAGGCAGGTTTCAATCCCCTTGTTTTGTTAATCCTCAAGGTATACCATACACCAAGAAACAGTCCTGAGAGAAGAAACCCACCCATCAAGATTAAGACAAAAGTGGAATCATAACCGCCGAAGACAATCGTAATAAAGAAAAATATTTCGCCAAATATTACTGCTTGAATGAATTGAATCCAGAAATTCACGAATGCCGTGGTGAGAAAGGCTCTATTCTTTATAGTATGCCTGAATGACTCTTTTAGCCCCAGTGGCGTATCCACGTGTGAAAATTCTAATCTCTCCTTGACAGTGAAAGAGGTAATCCACATCGTAATGAGCAGCACGACCGCCAAAATAATCGTGAAAATAATGAATTCAAATCTCCCCATATTCTCAAAAATGTATAATGGAAGAAATAAAGAGATTATTACCCCAATGATCCCGAACATCATGATAAATACTTGTATGTTCGCTCGTTCTTTTTGATCCATGCTCAATTCTTGTCCTAATGCAGAATAAGCCATATTTGTTGAGGTGTAGAAGACATCAAAAAGCACCAAGGATATTACCATCCATATCAAAACTCCAATCTCAGTGACTTCCCCCGCTGTGGGACCCACCCAGACTAATATAAACGTGATCGCCAGAAAGGGGGCGAAGAATCTCAAGTAAGGGATGCGTCTTCCCCTGCTAGTTTTCGTTTTATCAGAGATCCAGCCAAACAGCACTCCATTAATTGCATTTAAAATAGCATAGCAGGTAAAAGCCCAAAGAACAATTGTTTCGGGGAGTTTTAACACTATATTATAATAAAATATAGTCGAATTCAAGATTATTGCAAATGCTATGTATGATCCAAAAGACCCCACTCCATAACAAAGTTTGGTTTTAAAATCTAATTTATCTTCTCGTGTTATATTATTTTGTCGATACATTTTAATCAAATGAGTTATAATAATTCATTTCAATAATAAAAACAAATATAAAACATATTCCTTTACTTGATATGAAATCAAGGTTAAACAACTTAGAAGTGTAAAAGATGGGGACAAGATATCCACTTTGGAATGGTTGGTATGGCTTCGCCGAGCCTATTAACAAATTTGCAGGCTGGATAACAATTGCTTTTTCAATTATATGGTGGCTTTTGTTTATTGACGTGCATCCTAAACATGGTATTAGAACTGGATTATTAATGGATAATTTATTGCGGTTCATCTTCGGGGTTTTAGCAGGAATATTTTATTTGCTTGTCCTGCAAAAAGCAATAGCAGAAAGAGACCTATCATTTAACACGCACCTTTGGCTTTGGATTTGTTTCGTACTGTCTTGGTTTCCGGGGTGGAGCGGTGTTTTCATTTGGATTCAATTCGCAATGGTCGGAGTGTTAAGTGATATCCCGTTTTGGGTAGCGTTTAGGAGTGAAAATTAATCCTCTATTTTTTCCATCAAAATTAAATCGCCGTTAGTTAATTGAAATAAAACATCCATCCCTTGAACAACTCTACCAAAAACATTGACGGGCTCCATGGCCACCGGCCTTTCCCCTTGAGATAAAGGAGTCTTCCCGAAAAAAATGCAGCAGGCCGGATCGCGCGGCCAAAAAGCAACATCCCCGATTTTCAATTCAGTCTGAGCGTTTTCCTCCCCCAGAGCTTTCAAAAAATCGTAATCTGGCAGAAAAAAGAAAATTTCTTCTCCCCAACGCTGAAGGAGAACCTTATTCATTGGAAGCGATTTTAAAATGGCTTCCACTGTTCTAGGGTTCAAATCCCTCCTAAGCTCGGCAATTATTTCCCCAAACTGCGTGATAAATTTGATTTTTTCCATTGTTTTAGGATCACGCTCAAATTAATTAAATATTTTTATTCTAATAGACCTATAAAATGATTAATGAAATCTCGAAATGGCTCCATTTCAGAGGTACTTCCAGCACTCCAAATCAAAAAATTATCGAATTCTCTTCTTTTGATAAATGAAAATTTCATGCTTGCTGTTCCGAACACGCTTCCCTTCACTACAATTGGTCCGTTCTGGATCCGATGGCAAAATTCGTGGCGATATGCAGGGGACTCCTTGGAAGTGAAGATACCAAAAAAACCCCTACAATTCACCTCCAGGGAAGTAATTCTTGATGGGTCTACAGTAAAGCGGATTAATTTTCATTCAAAACAAAAAATTACACTAAAAATCAGCCTTTTCAAAGAAAAAAAGTACTTTTTAATTTCACTTTCGAGTAATAAAGAACATTTCAATGCTCAAATTATCTTATCCATCAATTATGATAAGTCAAATGCATATGATTACGTGAATTTATCTGGGAATTTATACAGAAAAACAAATATTCCCCTCAATCTCAACCTTAAGGTTCCCTATACTGGCGCATTTTCTCAAGTTTGGACTCTCCACTCTAAAAATTGCTTCGCTGGCTTAATGGGAGCTGAAGAAGCCCTAAATAAAGCATTTTCGGCTAGAACTAATAAAAATTATGCACGGATATCAGTGGAAATAAAAGGCTCCCCAAACAATCCTTCGAACATTTACATTCTCCTTGGGCCCGGTGAAATTTTTTTACCCGTTAAAATGAGATTTTCAGAAATTGCCCCCATCAAACCGCTTCCTTTTAAATACAAAGATGATTTGAAGCGTGAAGCATTGAAATCTTTTCGAGCGCTTACAAAATATTTCCTCTTAAAAACTCCCCATGGTGCAGTACCAGCAAATTTTATCTTTCCTCCGGAAACAGAAGACGGACTTTTCCGAAAAATGAACTTTGGCAGCTTTGGTAACTGTTTTAGCTTGGGGTTCATTTATGGAACAAATGCTCTATATCAATGGACGAAACAGGATTCAATACTGAAAATTTTAACTGACAAGTTCCTTCCACCTGTTTTAAAGGGAGCCCAAATTCAGAACGGCCCCACTGCTGGGGCATTCTTTGAGACCTATAACGACGTGAAAAAACGTTGGACAACAGGAAGAGTGCAATTTCCAGGAGGTGGTTTTTCGGATTGGTTCCCTTTTACCAAAGATCGGAAAGGGAATGCTGGTAACCTCGTCATTTCATTGCCTAAACGTGAGCTCAGTATAGGTGGGCTTCCTTATCTACTTTCTACGGGGCTTTTTACCCTCCGACAAACAATTAAAACCATCCCCTATGTATTTAAGCGAATTCCCAAACGGGTCATTTTTCCAGCATATTCTGGGCAATTTGCTTACTTTCTCCTTCAAACATTACAAGAATCGTTGGCAAATGGTCATTTTCTAGGTACCCCCATGGAAGATGAATTAAAAAGGAGCTTAAATCTAACCTCAAATTTCCTCCAAGAATATCAACGAGAAGATGGCCTCTGGGATCACGAACTTTTTGAAGATGGAACCGTTTTTTGGGAAAAAAGGACACTCGCGTGCATCTATCCCGCTACATTTCTCTACTGGTGGGGATCATTCACAAAAGAGAAGGATTTACAAATACGCGCACTAAAAGCAATAAACCAATGTATTCGTTTACTGGCACGTGGTGAATTCTATGGTGTGTATTTTGAGACCAACCTTGCCATTAATCAAGATGATTTAGTAACTGGATTGGCTTGCATTAAATGCCATTCCCGATTATACAAGCTTACACACGACAAAAAGTATCTTAATAATGCACGAATCGCCGCATGGCACGTGTTATCATATATGTGGGGAAATAATATTTATGATCGGTTAAATAATTGCATAACGGGTGGAATACCGGTTACAACCTATAAAAGTCTTGGATTCCCTGTAATAGGAGGATCTGAACTCTGTCAAACTATTGAAGCATTACTTGAACTCTCTCGATTTGATAACACGTTCTTTCCCCATGCCGTAGCAGCCCTTGGTTATCATTCCAACTACCTTTATGAATCAAACCGCTATATTGGCGCGACTCACGAAATAATTTGGGGTATTGGAGAAAATTGGAGTACTTCTACGAGTGCAGATTTCGCATCATATGCAACTGGCCCCTTTATTCGTGCTTTATATCTTTACAAGAATCATTGATTGTATTTATAAATTTTAAATTAGTCTTGATGGATGTAAAAGATTAGTCCTGATGGATGTAAAAAATTAGTCTTGATGGGTGTAAAAGATTAGTCTTGATGGGTGTAAAAGATTAGTCTTGATGGATGTAAAAGATTAGTCTTGCTAATTTTAAATAACTATTTTTATATAGAAT
>JABXJT010000020.1 GCA_013375455.1 Candidatus Helarchaeota archaeon
CAACCAGCTCCCCCTGTTCCAGAGCCCGCTTACCAACCAGCTCCCCCTGCTCCAGAGCCCGCTTACCAACCAGCTCCCCCTGCTCCAGAGCCCGCCTATCAAGAACCTCTTCCTGTTCCAGAGCCTTCTTTACTCGAAAACCCTCCAAGTATTATTGAAGTTTCTCAACTTACTCGATGCCCTCACTGCGGCAAACCGTTTAGGGAAACTCAGATAGAATTAAAACGGGCGGGTATGAGAATTATGTGTCATAGTTGCTTAAAGATGATTTAATTTCTCATGTACTAATCATTTCTTACCAAAATACAACTAATATAGAAACCAATTCCCGAAATCTTGTTTCAATTCCAATCCTGCCTCAGATCCTCTTTCATTCTACAACGTATTTTATTAGCTCTTGAAGTATTCAAAAACTCTTAAGAAATATCTTGAGAAGGTAGTTTAGAGATTTAATTCGAAAGAAATCTGGTTGAGTAAAATGAAATTAGAGGAAATTCGTCACGTGAAAATCACGCCCGAGATGACGCTCGATCAATTAGTAGCCGAAATGAAGACAGGGGCAGGATTTGGTGCTAAGCATTTAGCTCGCGCTACAGACATTTTCATAGATATGGTTAGGGATAAGGATTGTACTATCTTTCTTACTGTAGCGGGCGCAATGGTTCCGGGAGGTATGAAACAAGTATTGATAGATTTCCTTAACTTGGGCGTAGTAGATGTATTAATCGTGACCGGCGCGACCCTCACGCATGATTTGATAGAAGCATTTGGCCACAGACACTTTCATGGGAGCGCGATTGCCGATGATGAAGCGCTCAGCAAGGAAGGCTTGAATCGGATTTATAACGTCTTACTACCAAACGAAGCCTATGAAAAATTAGAGGAGAACATTCAATCAATTTTAAAGGAATCCTCTAGGACAGAGTTCTTGTGTTCAGAATTTTTAACTTATTTTGGAAAGCAATTACCGAATAAACCATCAATAATGAAAGTGGCAGCGGAACGTGAAATTCCAATTTTTTGCCCTGCTATTGCCGATTCGATATTAGGCTTTCAAATTTGGATGTATAGCCAGATGAATCCCATTAAAATTGATATTCTAGGTGATCAGAAACGGATTATAGATATTGCCCATGAGTCTAAACGAAAAGGAGCCCTAATTATCGGGGGAGGTACTCCAAAACATTATGTAGCAATGGCAATGCAGGTGACATCTAAGGGACTTGATTATGCAATTCAGGTCACGACCGATCGACCGGAACCAGGTGGTGTTAGTGGTGCCAGCTTACAAGAGGCGATTTCGTGGAAGAAAGTTGATGCGAAAGCAGAATATGTCGACGTTATTTGTGATGCAACAATAGCACTTCCCATCATATTAGGGGCGATTTCAAGTAGGATGAAAAATAGTTCACGGAAAAATAAAAGGTTTGAGCTCTATAAATAGTGCGTGTTTTTATTTCATATTTTTTACAATAAAGCCAATGAATTCCATTATTAGTCGAGCCGCCGTGATTGAAGTCATCTCTGAAGAATCGTAAGGAGGGCAGACCTCTACCATATCGAAGCCAATTACCTTAAATTTTTGGGGAATGAGTTTAAGAATGTTCCACAACTGGCGATAATTTAATCCTCCTGGGATCGGATATCCCGTTCCGGGCGCGTAGCTCGGGTCTAGCACGTCTATGTCGATGGAAACATACACGTTTTCAATGTTTCGTTCCTGAAAGGATTTCAATTGCTCAAGAAGAATCGATTCAGGATTCGTTTCAGATAGTAGATGTGCTGAAATAGGGTTGATCGAGAACTTGGCTAAGTTCTCTGTTTCTTCGTAATCCACATCTCGGGTGCCAACATACAGTAAATCATCAGGAACGATAGATTTCAGGTCCAAGATTCGGTGGGAAACCGTGCAGTGGGCATGCTGTTCCTTGTACAGCCATTTATCGTATAAATCAACATGAGCATCGAAGATTATGATTCCAAATTTTTGGTTGAGTGAATTAGAAAGGCATCGAATAATGGGATAGGTAATAAAGTGGTCACCACCTATAATTATGGGAATGGGGGGATTTTCTGAACGAGATTGTAGGATTAAAGAGATGGTATTTTCAATTGCCTTCATGGTTTCTTCAATCAACGAAGGATATACTTCAATATCTCCTATATCGACAATTTTTTTCTGAAATATATCAATTCCCAATTCAGTTAGGAGTGAAAAGAGATTAAAGGCCTTCCTAATTGCGAATGGGGCACTTTTCGTTCCAGCACGCGGGCTAGTGCTAGTAGCTTCAAATGGCACTCCCGCTATCACAAAATCAACATCATTAGATAGTTCATGCTTATCGATCTTATCAAACATTTTCCTTGCCAGCCTACTACAGGAGAATACATTTCTATCTATAATTTAAAGATTTCTTTTTTGTCTTTTACATTGTTTGCCTGAAATCTAAAAGACTAATATATAACCACTTCATTAAATACATTTAAGCTTTAATGGAGAGAGCAACAATGGTGGGTGTGAATAACCGGTTCCTAGGGTTCTTATTAATTTCTATATTTATCGGATCTTTACTAATGGGGCTAAGTCCCGTGGGATTCAATTCGAATGAAGAGGGAATGGGAAATCTCTTCGAAAGCGAGGAAGAATTGTCTATTAATAATTTTGTAGAACCCATAATTACGCCACAAACGGAGTTTACAATAGATGGCCAAAATGCGACTGATGCCCTGCTCTCCTTTGAGGGGGCTGCCATTCTTTATTCTGATACCGATGAGGATATTGAGATTACTACAAATAACTGGAACGCATCAGACATTCTGGTTAATTTTACGGATATCCACCGTTTAGATCCGCCCTTGACTGTCGAGGAACTGACACCTCCGGGTGATTACGTGACTGTTTTCGATAATTCGGGTGGTTCTGGGGATACTGGTATGACGTACCACGCAATGGAATTTCCTGTTCCAGAGCATTGTTTTATGTTTAAATTAAGCTTATATTTGCGATATACGGGCAACTTTACTGTTGCTGCAAGAATCATTAGTGCCGCTCAGGGAGTCTTCCCACCAGTGCCGAACCCCATTGACCTGGGGTATGTTGCAACCTCAGAAACTAAAAGTCTCACCACCCAAGATGGCGAAAATAAATCGGAATGGGTTGAATTTGAGTTCACTCCAAGGGAGCTGAAGGCCTATCTTGATACTGATTATACCGAGGGCAACTCATTTTTCGTGGTCCTTGACGCTAATCCACCACAATTTGTGGGCGGTGATGCGTTTCTGCAATGGGGATTTGTGAACGACCTCGTGAATGGAGATCAAGGTGAAGCATATACCTACGCAGGGAATCTATGGCAACCTATTTCGGACGGGGGATTGGGAACTGTCGATCTCCTTCTTACCAACATAACCATTTCCAGACGCATGTGGGCCGATAAATTTGACGTTGAACCAACTGGTCCTAGTGATTTCGTGCTAGTTTATGATGACGCGATCGGTCCTGGGAATTCCTGGCAAGATAATGCAATGCAATTTACGACAGATACGATGAGTTATTTGACCGAATTAGAAGTTTTTTTATCATGTCGAGGAAGTGTATCGATATTTGCGGAGATTCATAATGCAACCGAGAGTGAATCATCGAATCCTGGAGAACCCATACCGCATTCATTGCTTTTTAGTTCAGAACCATTTCTGGTCGATGTTCCTACCGAACAAGCCGGATGGGTAAAGTTTATATTTCCAGCTTATCAAACGGATAATTCAACTTTCCTTGATTTGCAAAGTACATTTAATAACAGCTATTTTGTAGTGCTTCGTGTTATTGATTTAGGCCCTCTGGTACGAGAAAAGGTGCAATGGGGCTATACAAATGATTTGGATGGTAACGATGACGGGGTAGCTTATTATAAATATTTAATGAATCCACCAGAATTCTGGACCTTGTTTGAATATCACACAGACGTTCTAGAAAACATTGATTTGATGCTCAGTAATGTTCAACTAGTTTCTTATGAGGTGGACCCCACTAATTTCACTCTTCAAGTGAATGGTAGCCCAGTACTCGATTATGGCACTTATCACTTCGGGGGCTCTGTGCTATTGAGTGGAAACTTTGATGGAGGTAGCGGATCAATTTTCCTAGACATAACTGCAGATCAAAAATTGTATTTCGTCGCAGTATGGTCGACTCTATTCACCAATCAAACCCAAGCAGTGACTACTTTTCAAGGAAGTTCGTTATCGTCCAAAGTTAATTGGAACGTGACATTATATACTTATTTCCCTATTTGGAATGCTAGTCGTGAGATCTACGGGTTATATTGGGATCTTGGCCTTGAGATTACGTTCCCACAAACCCATAATGTTTCTGTGGTGAATTATGACGGTTGGGATTTACCGGAACAAATATTTTGGATTACGAAACAAATGGGCGCGTATAAAATCTTATTTATCCGTAACATAACCATCTTAATAGGATTCCATGGGCCCGGTGGATTATGGACGATTCAGGCATTGAGTCCGAATTTTATAGAAGAAGTACATACATACAATGGAACAGAGGAGGTAAGCCAGTTTTATGTAGACGATGCAATGAATGTAACGGCCAAATTAAGATCAGCAACCGCGACAAGTGCCAATTTAACAATATATGACCTATACATGCAATTCGTTAATACAAGCGTGACAGCTCCCCTAGGGGCATGGGTTGATTTCCCATCCTGGGGCATCACCGAAAACGGAACCCACCACGTCGTGGTGTATTGGTCCAATGGAACCGAAGTTGGAATCAAGAGCCTTTCGCTAATGTGCGTATACCATACCAATCTTTCAATTGTTTACACCAATATTGCGGGGGTTCCATTCGATCCAAACGATGAAATGTATGTAGACGTGTTCTATAATGATACGGACAATAACGTCGGTATTCCTCAGGCGACCATCAACGTGAATGTCTCCTTTTTTGTGAATGACAATGGAAATGGATATTACAACATTACCATCAAGCCATTTCTATTACCAAACGGAAATTATACGGCCCGGATCGGCGCGATAAAACCAGGGTATAATTTATCCATCGTATACATTGATTTTGAAGTATATACAACGGCTGAGGCAACCCTCAATGCAACAGGAGGAGTTCGCTGGGCAAATAGTAAGTATTGGGTTGATCCCGACCCATATTTCGATGATCAAACCCATTTTATCACGGTTTTTTACGCCAATAAATCCAGTGGAGAAGGAATAGAATATGCCCAAATCGTTGCCGAACCGAATTGGACATCAACTATTTGGTTTGGGAGCCCTACTAACGTTACTGCTGGATATTATGATGTACAGGTTGATACTGAAGGGTTACATGAAGATGATGTTGGTCAAATCCTTGTAACTGCCTACTCTGGAGAATTTGAAACAAAAGTCATAGACATATTCGTACTCATTGTTGAAATTCCATCGAGCCTACTTACAATTGATGCGGGAGAATACATAAACATTACTGCATATGAAGGAGAAACCATCGATATTGCAGTAGGCTATTGGGATGGATTTCACGGCCAGCCAATCATCTTTGAAAATTCCTCGGTGGGTATCTTAAATTGGAGTATTGTGGGAACTACTGCTAATGGAACTCTACAAAAATCTGTTTGGCAGTATGAGGATTCTATTTCGCTTCCTGATTGGGATATTTTAGGGACAAAAACTTATATAATAACCATTACTGCGACGGCGGCTCGGGATTATGCCACGACGGAAACCAATCTAACATTAAATGTATTGAGTAAAGAAAACACTACCCTAACTTTAACGAATTGGACAGCCACGGAATATCGCGTGGGAAATAGCTTTACTGTTTTTGGGTTATTAACCTTTGAAAATGGAACAGCTCTAGTTGGCGAAAGACTAGACTTCAATATTTCGATATACAATAGCATGGGTGGGCTTCTCTTTAATGATAATTTTCCGGAAGTGACGAATGGGTCGGGTATTGCAGAGCATGAATTTCCTGAAATTGATCCTGGAGTGAGTTTGATAAAAATAAATACGAGTTTTGAGGGTTCTGAAACAATAGATCCCGCCCAGGCCAACTTAACCATCCCAATAAAGCCTAAATATAACGTATCACTCGCCATTTTGTCGCAATTCCCTGCTGAGATACTAGTAGGGAATGCCTTAGAAATCGAAGCACTCCTCCTAAATAATGAGACACAACAAGGAATCGAAAATGCGACAATAGAATTCATATTGATTTACGGTCCCGGGGGAACCCTGACATTGAAGCGAACCGCGACGACAGATGCGAATGGTCATGCGCTAGTAGGAATTGAAATCATTGAGGAGTTGGCGGATTATGGGACTTTTGATGTGAAAGTCGTATACTCAGGGTCCAGTACAACTAATTATGCGGAATATCAAGCACACGTGCAAGTGACCGTGATGACGTGGGGTGGTTTGATCCTTAGATACGTGCCATATGCTGTGATACTTCTTGTGGCAGTTGTTGGGACATATTTATCCTATCGCCAGTTTGTAGCCAAACCTCGACAGAGACGACGGTTTGCACGAATGCAAAAGCTGGCGAATAAATTCGCGGACATTGTTAATCTGCAACACATCCTCGTGGTCCATTCGGAAGCCGGTACCTGCATCTTCCAGCACTCCTTCGGAGAGGTTACTTTTGATGCGGATTTGATCAGCGGATTTCTTACTGCCATTGCGGCCTTCCAAACGGAACTCACAACACCTAGCCCAAAAAAGCTGCCATTCGGAGAAAAAGCTCCTGAAGCTGACGAAAGAGAAGGATTCGAATTGAGTTATGCGAACTTTAAAATATTACTCCAAGATGGAAAATTAACCCGAACAGCGCTTATTTTAGCGAGTTCTCCATCCACGAGTCTACGAACGTCAGTAGATGATTTTGTAAAGCAATTTGAAACAAGGTTTGGACCTGATTTACGTTATTGGAGAGGGGCAATGGCACCCTTTCAGAAGGGAACCGAAGTCGTAGAGGCAGCCTTTGAAACTTCGCTTCTTTGGCCGCATAAAATAGAAAAAATGGAAAGGGAAGTAGTTAAAGAACTCAACAGCCTGGAAAGTGCTTTATTTACCTTGGCGCTCCAAATTCAAACCGAAAAACGATACTTTTTCCTCCCGGAACTTGTCGGTAAAGCTGCAAGAATTCGTCGTGAATCACAAGTTGAAATCCTTGGAACAATCGATGATTTACGACAAAAAGGGATCTTTAAAGCCATTCCGATTGAAAAACTAGAAGAGCAACTTCAACGAGAAACCAATAATCAAAAACCCCAACCCCCCATTTAAAACCAATCTTTTTTTCCAAGTTGGCTTAAAATTTTCATTAGACTCCGGACGAAAAATCCGATTTGGGGACCTTCAAGAGCATCTTCAGGTGAAATAACATAAATATTTTCAATCTTAGAAGTTAATTCCTCACTTAAAGCCTCATTTTCTTGATCTTTTGCTAGCTTTAGCCCTTTTCGGTAAATTTTGAGAGCAATTTCATATTCTAGAATCTGTTTTAGAGCATCACCTAGGCACGAGAAGAGTTCAACATTATTCGGATCTCGGTGGATGCCATAAAAGAGATAACGAATTGCCGCAGGTGCCTTTTTCTTCCGAAGCAAATGCTTGCTGACTCGAAGAATCTTCTCTGACATCAATTTTTCCATCTAATAATAAATTAAGAGCATATTTCACAGTAATTTATACAATAAAATTTTTTATACGTTTTCTCACCCATATAATTTAATGGCTTTTGAACGAGTGTTATTAGTCAAGCCGCAAGGTGCAGTGGGATTAGGACTTATTGTTGGAGCATTAATTCCGCTGGGAATGGAATATATTGCAGCTTGCTTGGAGAAGCTACCTGAAGTAGTAGAAGTACGCTGTATAGACCATGATATAGACCATTTCTCCTATTTTTATTTTCGGGCGTTTGTGAAAAGATTTAAACCCGATGTTGTAGGCTTCTCAATGAGCGCAACCGAACACGGAGACGGGTTAAAGCTTGCAAAGATAGCGAAAAAATGTGGAGTCAAAGCAACCATCATGGGAGGATTTCATCCAACGGCAATCCCTGGAGAGTTATTATCCCATCCGCAGGTAGATTTGATAGTTCGTGGGGAAGGGGAATTAACAATGCAGGAAATCGTGCGAGAGGGGACAATCACTCCTGAGGGAATCCTAGGAGTTTCTTATAAAGATCAAACTAAAATAATTCATAACCCCGAACGCCCACTCATCGAAGATTTGGATTCGATTCCATTTCCAGCACGACACCTACGCTGGAAACCCTACCTTTATCGATTTTCCTATGCACCCGAAAAAAGAGCGGACCAAATATCTTTTGCACGTGGATGTTATGGAACGTGTACTTTCTGCTGCGAGCCCCGCATGAATAAAAGCTACATTCGGTTCCGGACCCCAGAAAATATTATTGCGGAATTACGTGAAATTGTAAAATATCATAAAAAGCTTCCACTCCACGTGCTGGTTGCAGATCCAGATATCATGGGTAATCCCCAGCATTTAGACAAAATACTCGATGCTCTGTTAGAGTTTCAGGAAACACTGCGGCATAAAATTACGTTTAATGCAATGGTTACCTGTCGCCGCGTAGCAAAGTATCCCGAAGTAATGGCGAAAATGTGTCGAGCAGGAATCAATAAATTTTGCATGGGGATTGAGAGTCCAAGCAATGAGGATCTGAAAAGGACTAAAAAAGCGTCTCTGACAACTCAGCTCCAGCAAAAAGCAATTCAAATCATACGGGATAATAACGGAGTCGCAGGTGGAACATATGTAATCGGATTGCCTTGGCATACAAAAGAAAAAATTAAAGAATTCCCGGACTATGGGAAAAGAATAGGTCAGATGTATGCAGCCTTTGGAATTGCAACCCCATTTCCAGATACCGACTTTTATGATGAGCTAAATTCGAAAGGATTGATTTACGAGAAAGATTGGAATAGATTTGATGAAATGCACGGTGTTTTTCATATTGATGGAATAAAAAAAGGCGAGATGGAATGTCTTAACGCTTATTGTTTGGGTCGTTTCTATACGCCAGATACTATTTTCGACCAATTACTCGTAGAATCAAGGCGACGGGGAAAAAAGATACACGTATTTGAATTTATTAGTTCAAGAATAAATGGGCTTTACTATATGACCCACGGAGGGCTAGGGCTCCGCAGACATAAATTTAACCGTGATGGCATCTTCTTTCTCCAAGGTTTCGGTGATGCGCCAGGTGTGCGAGAACGGACTAGAAAGTTACAAATCCACAAGTTTATCGAAATGGCCCATTTCCTGCACCTCATCGGGTCTCAAAAAGTCCAAATATCAGTCATGTTGAACCACCATCCAATCATGAGTGCAATCATAAAGACGAATCAGCACGCCTTGGAATGGATTGATACTATTGCAGGTCAAAAAATAGATGACGCAACGGTTGATGTTGATATTCCTTATGAAATAATAGGGGTGAGTTCTCTACGTGGTACAATTAATATAATACTTAACATCATATTAAGACCATTGTTAACTATCAAATTAAAGAAGGTATTTAATCGACTCCGAATATATTTTGCAATTTTTATAGAGGTATCGAGGCGAATAGTAACACGATTAGTCGAACTTTTTTTGAAATAAGAATTGCTCTCCTGGTGTAGTGGGGGGAGAGTCGAGAACTAGCTTTTTTCCCCACTACTAATGGGTTCAAGCGGTATTGAATCTATTTGACTCTCAAACTTAGTTAGCCATCAATAATATATAAATTAGAGAGGGGCAGTTTTCGGTAATGACGGATATAGGGCAATTTTCGGTAGACTTCAGTTACATCAATTAAATAAACATTTAGCCTGCTCGCACTTTGGATTTTTTTCAGAAAAAATGCACGCCTCAGGCGAAAAATCCAACTTAGGTTCAATCTTGAAATGTTCGTTTAAAAAATCGAGAGCTTCACAAATCGCATATTTCAATGATCTCTTGCAACAATGTTCCAAATCATCCGCTACATACGTCAACACTCTGGCTGTCATTTTATTGGCTAAAGTTCGCTCTTTGTCTTTTGAGGGATTGGCCTCAGTAAATATGCTAACCGTGATTCCCGTGCCAATGCCTGATCCACACGTTCCAAAAAACCCACAATACCCTCCAGGAATTGTCGCACCGCGTTTTACTCCTTCTAAAACATCATTAAAATCCACTTCTTTCCCATTTGGTTTTTTGACTTTTGAATTCTTTAAAGCCGTCAGAATTACGCTAGGAACAAGGAAATGATGTTCAGGTCCATATATCCGGAATTTAGGGTGTTGCATGATTTCATCTGCCATTCGGAACGGATCTGTTAAGGTTGTTTTTTTAAGATATTCAATCGTAATCTCCTTCGCGTCTTTTGCATGGCATTCATCACAGATATAATGGCCATTTTCACAATAAGTATTAACATCGAATTTTTTCCCACAAAAATGGCATTGCAATGTTTTTCTCGCATCTGAAGGTGATAAATACGTGAGTTCTTTACCGCAAATTTCACAAATATCCTTCTTCTTTGCCATTTTTTATCAGAACCTCATAATAGGATCATTCATTAACGTATAATAATTTTATAGCAAGAATTTAAGAATGGAACGTGAGTAAATTTCTTAATTGTAATTAAAATAGGGTCAGCAAGTTGGATGTCATTCAAGTTGCAATTTTAATAGGAATTGGAGCGCTATTAGGATTTGCCTCTGGAGTAACGGGTATATCCGCAGTACATTTGGTTGTTGCAATCCTCTTTTTACTTCCAATGTTTGCGCTCGCTATCTTACCTTCACTTGGAACCAGCCTCTTAGTTGATGTGATAGGAGCAGGGGCGGTGGTGTGCTTATATTTTCGTCATAAAAATGTGGATTTCAAGGTGGGCTTGATGATGGGGCTCATAGCATTCTCATTTGCGATAATGGGGGCATCCATTGCGATTGCTATTGGACTTTCCTCAGAGTATTTGCTGGTAGGGGGCTTAGGAATTTTCCAAATTTTGATTGGACTCACTTTCATAGTTCGAGGCTATAGAAAGAAGGAGTCAGAGGAATCACATCTCATGGAGAAATCAAGACTCGCCATTTGGCTTGAGAATAAGCCTGATTCGTATAAAAAATTGATCCTTATAGTCGCGTCAATAATGCTTGGGTTAATTGGGGGGCTATTTGGAGCAGGAGGAGGGTTTGCCATAACCTTCCTATTAGTCTTTCTTTTGGGGTTTGAGAGCCACAAGGCAGTCGGAACAGCTTGTTTGGTAATGCTCTTTACTGCCGCGGGGGCTTTCTTAATATATACGGCTGGAGCGTTTATAATACATGGAGTTTTATATGTAAATCTCGAATATGGTTTAATTATAGGGGCAGCATGCATTTTAGGAGCATTTTTTGGCACACAATTTGCGCACCATCTCTCTGAAAAGCATTTAACCATTGCCTTAGGAGTTATTATTCTCGTATTTGGCGTATTCATGATTTTACCTAAGTAAGTTTAAAAGAAGGAACTAGGAATATACTAGTTGAAGTTTTACTTGTGGGAGTCTAGAAATGTCCATTGAAATGTTAGAGCGGTTTAATCAGGCATCTAGGGACTCAATCGATGTTAATCCAAAGGTGCGGATCCGGTCAATTAATCAATTACTTGAACTGTATTATGCAGCGCCTCAGTTAAAAGTTTCTATAGAGAGTAAGCTTGGTCAATTAGCCGGCGATTCAGATGATAATGTCGCTAAATATGCGAAAAGAATATTACAGCGCGTCAGTTCTGGACAGCGTCAAAGCTATTATACCGTGCCTACTCGGACAGGTACGACTTCCACCGGCGCGACGAGAGGCACCGCTACAAAACCCAGAGAGACCAAAAATATCGTTGCAAACATCGTATGCTGCGTGGTCATGATTGTCGTTTATTTCATAATGTACATTTTCGTTTTTCCTTAGGTTTAAAAAGCGATTTTAGGAATTCCAAAGCTTCCTCTTTAGAATCAAACCCCTTTACCATTGGGTATTTGTAACTTTCTATGAGCGCATCTAATACTTCCCGACGAGTATAGTCCTCCCAGAGAGTGTGTTTTTGAATACCTATACCCTCTAGAAAATCTATTTTCTCTTTGAAATCAAGAATATTTTCTAGCCGAGAAATTATGATTCTTCCTGCATTGATATAACAATTAATACCCAGAGATTCAATCAACCTACGCCATTGCTTAATTAAAGAGGGGGAATGGCAACCAAGTTCAATTTGCTTCGTTATGTTCCATCGGTTTGTGGCAGATCTTATACGGGGGCGAAACGCGACAGATCCATCGGCCGAGAAAGCAATCTGCAAAACTTTGCCAATATCCTCCTCAGTTAAATTAAAGATTTCATTAGGAAGGGTGGCATTTTGATAATCAGATTTATCTATATAACTCCCGAGAAATCTGGCTAATTCCACTGAAGATATTCTACAACGATAAACTCTTTTCCTATTTGGATCATCGTTTTTTACAATACTTTCCGAAAAATTTTCAATCTGAAAATTTTGTTTTGCTAATTTTTTAAATGTATCAATAAGTGCAAAAGAAGTATTTTTAATAGAGACTCCTCGCTCATTAAGATAGCCTTCTGTCATTATTAGAGCGATGAACTTGGCCAAGTCTGGAGTAAATTCTTGGGGAGCTATTATCTTGGTTTTATGTAAATCGCCGAATCCATGAGAGTGTACTCCATACTCCTTAAGGCGACGAAAAATTGTCATTACAGCAACATTATATTCCTTTGCTAACTCAGCCGAGCTTGCTCCCTGCTTATACTTTTGTATCACTTCTGGGATTTCTTCTGGCAAGAGCCCTCTCGAAAACCGTTCTAGATAATTTTTATTGGATAATATCATTTTCGCAACCCGGCTAACGACTTTTCTTGTAACTGAAATCTCAAATTTTTCATTGATGTCATTGCAAATTGCTGTGATATTTTTATCCGAAAATAAGATTTGGCCTTCTACCATTCTCTTTAATATTTCATTTAAATAATTGGTATATTCAAGCAATTGTTGTTTTTCTGTTTCATTAATAGAAAGATTATCCCAAATCCACTCTTTAAATTTTTCCGTGAATACCAAACCATGATTGGCTTTTTTATTGGTCTTTTCAGAATATTCTTTCATTAATTCTCGAAATTCAGAATCAACATTCTCATTATGCTTTTCTTTTGTATCTAACTTTTTTATATTTCCACTTTTTTGTGATTTCAAGGAGTCCTCTTCGTCGGGGGCATCTACAGGCTCGAGCTCCTCCGGGGATTCAGGATCCTCCAAGGGTTCCGGTTCCTCAAGTGGTTCAGGGTCCTCCAAGGGCTCAGGTTCCTCACCAGGGTCTTCCAAGGGTTCCGACTCATCAGGGGCTTCCAAGGGCTCGGGCTCCTCACCAGAGTCCTCCGAGGGCTCGAGCTCCTCCGGGGGCTCAGGGTTCTCCAAAGGTTCGGGTTCTTCGTCAAAATCTTCCATTTCTCAAAACTTCCATTGATGTTTGTTAAAAAGATAGTATTTAAGCTCCATGCTCAATCACCTTTTCTGGTCGAATAATCCAAGTTTCCCCAGATTCTGCAAGTAAGGCTCACGAATTATCGAATCAAGAGCGTATAATTTTCTATTTTCTTCGATATTTCCCTGATAAGGTTGGATTTCATGGATCTAAGAGGTATAACCCATTCGATGAAGAATAAAAATGAATGGATCTTTAGGTAAATTCAAACTAATTTAAAAATTATCATATTTAAGCGAATAGGCTCACGAGCAAATATCCGACGACAAAGAAAATCGTGATGGAAAACAAAATATATTTCACTAAGTTGTGAGTCCGAATGCCGCGGTGTTTTTTAGTTCCAAAACTTAGGGCCCCAGCAGGGCAAGCATCAATGCATAATCCACATCCAATACAAGTTTGTTTTGGCACTAGTTCTAAATCTTCTTTAATTACCCTTGGCATTATTTGCATCGTGCATACATCTTCACATTTCTTACACTTAATGCACTTTTCTCTATCACGGTAGAGACCGAAGATCGACTTGCGTCCGACAAGTCCTAGGAGGGCTCCGGCAGGGCAGATGTAGGCACACCAAGTTCGCGCACCCGTTAGAAGAGAAAGGATGACAACCAAAAGCAGGAAAGAACCGAACCAAATGATGGAGTTGGGCATGTTATTGATAACGAAACCGATGGGATTTGAGAAGTCCGTGTAGACTACAAAGAATGGGCAATAATCACAATACAGCCCTAGCCCAGTAAATGTACTGACGCCAGCTACCCCCATCGCCAGGGTTCCCAGAAGCGTCACAATGAGCAATGCGAGTGCAACATCCCTCCAGCGCTCGGAAAACCGATGGGTGATTTTCCGTTTTGGCCACGTGAACGGACGGACTGCGAGACTCAGAGGGCATGAATATTGACAGAAGGCCCGGGAATATAATACGGCGGAAAGAATCCAAGAGATGAGCCAGAATAATTCAAGGAAAAGTAGTGTAGTCATAATAGTAGAGAAAAAGCCCCATTTTCCAAGTAGCCAGTCCTGAAATAATCCATAAGGGCAGAGTCCTGTTCCTGCATATTCACTTAATAAGAGAGGAAACAGAAATCCACCCCAAATCCCAAATGCCAGCGCTCCATAGAGCAAAACTTCGCTGACATACCTAATCGCCTTGACCTTTGGTGCAGCTTCTCCCACTTCACTCATGTTAAAACAAAGAGGACATTTTTTATTTAAATGTATTCATTAAAGGAGATTGAGCACTTGGAAGAGATGAAACACGCCTAATATTATTAAAATGAAGCCTGCTATCCAACGTATTCGATCGACTTTTTCGCGGCGGCGGATATACTCTGCCCCACCCCCAATTGAAACTCCCGCAATAAAAATATAGACTGTCGTCCCCACCCAGAAAAGCAAGAAGAAAATGAAGCTTAGGAGTAAATTTTCGGCACCTAAAAGGATTGCCTGCCCAAATATGTAAAATAAAGGACCGCAAGGGAATAAACCAATCAGAAGGCCTAGAACTATGCTCGAGCGATATTTTTGAGTAAAGGTACAGACTTTCTTTGACAGAGAGGGGAAATATTCCTCACCGAGAGCAAGGGACAATCCATATAATATTAAAAAGGCTATCAAAATTAAAGAAAAAATTATGAAAAGATGCGTGGATGATGCCAAAAAGTCCTCTAAGAGATAGCCAGTTAATCCCAAAATAACGGCGTAGATGGAATATGCAATTAACCGTCCAAAATTGAATGAAATGCTCGAAACTAATCCACTTTTTAGTCCTGGATGATCAGCACTGATATGAGCCAATAAAACTGGCAAACATGTTATAAGACAGGAAGTTCCTACGGTTAACCCAAGAATTAGGCTTTCAAAAAGGATTGTTCCTACATCTACCAAGATATCACTGCTCTATGTATCTTTGATCTTTTATAACCAAAGAGATTTTAATTAGTATTTTAAAGAAATCTTATTACTATTAATTGTTACAAGATTAATTCATTATTTTTAGAAGGATGGAAAAGATATGCAAGAAGAGAAAATTCAAATTGGAACGACAATAGTGAAGATTTACCATGGCGATATAAGGGATCTTTCCCCAGATATAATGGTCTCTTCGGATGTTACAGAACTAACCATGGATAGTGGGGTAGCGAAAGCGATTTTAGATAAAGGCGGTCCTCAGATACGGGAAGAGGCAGATATTATACTAGCCAGGCAGAAATTAAGCCTTGGGGACGTGGTTGTCACAAATGCAGGGAATCTAAACGCAAAGAAGATTTTTCACGCTATAACATTCGATTCGAAGACACAAAAGTTCGTTACACCTTATGGGGTCACTAAAGCAACCTATACATGTTTGAGGAAAGCCGATGATTTTGCATCTCAAACGATCGCTTTTCCGGCCCTCGGAACCGGTCCTGGGCAAGAGGATCATGAAGCTGTTTCACGATCCATGCTTCAAACAGTCTTCAATTACTTAGGTACTACTTCCACGAATTTGCGAGAAATCACCTTTTCGCTCTATACACAGGAAGCATGGATGGATTTCTTTAAGGATTTCATGTATCAGGCTGCAAAAATTAAGATAGAACAAGCAAAACCCATCCGCCTCACCATCCTAAGGCAGAGAGAGAAAAATTACTTTGATCTAACATCAAGTGATACCATTTCTGTCATTAGAACCATGAAAGTGCCAACTAAAACTCTAACAAAATATGCCCAGGCACTAGAAGATTTTGTTACCACCGGGAAATCGAAGTTCGCTGATCTCGTGCACTTGGGTCAAGACATGTATGAACATTTATTGGGAGATATTGGCGACCAAATCAAGAACTTGCCCTCTAATAACTTGTTTTTAAAACTGGATGATAACCTGCTGAGCATTCCCTGGGAACTTTGCCACGATGGAACTGATTTTTTGGGGCGGAAGTATAACATTGGGCGGCAGGTGGTGGTATCTCCAAAATTTTATATAATGTCCTACCCGACGCGATCCCTTCAATATCCGTTGAGAGTCTTATTGCTTGCCGATCCAACAGAAACGCTTCCTGGTGCCGTGGAAGAGTGTAACAAGATCCACAAGGAATTATCCAAAATTGATGGTATCAAAGAAAATCTGGAATATAAAAGTGGGAAAGAAATTAAATTAGATAAATTGATGCGAGATTTAACGAATTACGATTTGGTTCACTACGCGGGCCATGCGAAATTTAATAAAAGAAACCCCAGCGAAAGTGGTTGGGAAATCAACCCTGACCGTAAAGAGTATCTTACAGCGTCCATGATGGCCGCAATGAATGCACCCCCGATCGTGTTCGCAAATGCCTGTGAATCTGGGACTCAAGCCGTAGAGAAAAAACTGTTCTATCAAGGTGAAATATTTGGAATCGCTTCCGGCTTCCTCATGGGCGGCATAAAAAACTATATCGGGACGTTTACCTATGTCAACGATGTCAGCAGCATTGATTTCGCCGTGCAATTCTATAAAAAATTGATCACGCAAGGAGAAACGGTGGGGTCTTCACTCAGACACGCAAGAAAGTTCATTTATGAGAAACATGGTGAGGCACACATTCTGTGGGCTAGCTACATGTTATATGGCGACCCAGAATTTAAATTGAATATCTAATTCTTTTTTTATTTTAGTGAATCTAAAATATCATAAATTTCGTGTAAACTATTAATCGTTTTATCGGGTTTTATGTAGTAGTCAGGAAAGAAATACGATCTATTTCGCTTGACGTGAATTGCCATTAACAAACCCGCCGCCTTCGCACCTTGAATATCATCATAAAGAGTATCACCAATGAAGATCATCTCATTTCGTTTGATATTCAAGCGATTCAATACGTGTTCAAAAATTTTTGGGGAAGGTTTTCTAATGCCCAAATCAGAAGACATCACCACGTAATCAAAGATTTTTAAAATGCCAAAAATATCCATATCTTCCCGTGCAAAAGCCCCATTTGAAATATTTGAAATGCAAACTATTTTGTATCTTTTTTTCAGATCAAGTAATAATTCTTGTACTTTGGGGTAAATTGAAATCTGGGCTCGCCACCTTTGATGGCTTGCTAGAATTATTTTTAAGATATCTGCCTCATAAAATGCTAAATTTAATTTTTGGAGGATTTCCCGCCACCAGATCTTTGATGTTAGCTCAACATAGTTCTTTTCCCTATATTCTCTCCATTTCCAGTATATCTCATTTCTTACTACTAAAAAATTTTCAAAGGTACCTTTATACCCAAGATCCTGGATGATTGAGTAAACAGCTTCCATCATCTCATTCCAATTGTGCTTATCAGTGTTGATTAGTGTGGAATATAAATCAAACCCGATGCATTTTACCTTCAATTTGCGGATAACCCCATTTATAAGATAAACGGAAAATCATACTCAATGAAATCTTTAAAAAAATAAATAAATAACTGTATTTCAAACAGATTGGATATAAGAGGTATCGAAAATGTTAGGAATGCATGGAAAAATTGCACGAATAAATCTAACAGATAAGAAAGTATCGATTGAGGACTTGAAGGAAGATATTATTAAGAAATATCTTGGCGGATTAGGCATAGCGATGCGATACTTATATGATGAAGTTCCTCCAGAGGTTCAACCACTTGATCCAGAAAACAAATTAATATTTATGTTAGGTCCGCTGACTAGCTTGATTGCGTCAACCACGAGGCATGTGGTCGTGGCGAAAAGCCCCTTATCTGGTATTCTAGGGGAAAGCTACAGTGGTGGATATTGGGCATATGAATTAAGAAAAGCAGGATTAGATGGAATCATCGTTGAGGGAAAGGCTGACAAACCAGTTTATCTTTGGATTGATAATGGACAAATTGAGATAAAAGATGCATCTGACTTTTGGGAATTAGATGCTTATGAAACTCAAATTAAAATTCAAGAGATATTGGGTGACAAGAAGATTCGAGTAGCCTGTATTGGACAGGCAGGGATTAATTTAGTGAAGTATGCATGCATTATTAATGAGCGAGATGCGGCTGGACGGTGTGGATTAGGGGCTGTAATGGGATCCAAGAATCTAAAAGCAATTGCAGTCAGAGGAAATCGAGATTTAAAAGAATTAATGGCGAACCAAGAAGAATACAAGCTGTTATCGCAAAAGGCAATTAAAAAAATATCAAGAAATTTGCTTGTGACAATAGGATTAGCCCCAGCAGGTACGAATGGTAATTTTGACATTTTGAATATAACGGGGGATGTGCCGCATAGGTATTGGAAAGTGGGAAAATGGAAAGGAGACAGACGACTAAAGGTGAGCAAGTGGAAAAAATTAATTGTAGAGCATGAATCTTGCTACTTGTGTCCTGTAAATTGTAAGAAAGTATGTGAAGTGAAAGATGAGGAAGAAAATGTTCTCTATCATGGTGCAGGACCCGAGTACGAAACAGTTTCTGGGTTTGGAACGCTTTTACTTAATGATGATTATCCTACTATATTAGAAGCTAACGAATTATGCAATCGATATGGTGTAGATACTATCTCGTGTAGTGAAACGATCGGTTTTGCAATGGAGTGTTGGGAACGTGGTATCATAACAGAAAAAGATACTGAGGGGCTCATACTAGAATGGGGTAATAAGGATGCAATTTTGAAATTGATTGAGAAAATTTCACTCCGACAAGGAATTGGTGATATTCTTGCGGAAGGAGTTGCCCAATCAGCAAAAAAAGTTGGGAAAAATGCCGAGGATTTCGCAGTGGTGGTTAAAGGAGTAGAGGTACCTCATCATGATCCGAGAGCATTTCATTCAATGGGGTTAACCTACGCTACTGGAACCCATGGTGCTAATCATTGTGAAGGATTAACAGTTACAATGTCTACGTTACCTCGACCCGATTTAGGTTTTCCTTCGCCAGCACCGAAAGATTCGAGTGATCCAGAATTATCGGCAAAAGCGGTAAAGGCCATTCAAGACGTAGTAGCTGCGAAAAATTCGCTCATCATCTGTTACTTAGTTGAAGATGCAATACCATATAAAACACTCCTCAAATTATTAAAAGCTATTATGGGGCTGGATATGACTTGGGAAGATTTTCTCACCACTGGTGAGAGAATTTTTAATTTGAAACGGATGTTTAATGTAAGATTGGGTATTTCTAAGAAAGATGACGTGCTTCCGAAGCGGCTAGTTAAGGAGCCACTTCCCAATGGGGGGGCTGCTGACGCCTTACCAGATGTCGAAAACATGTTGCCCGCTTACTACAAGCTCCGTGGCTGGTCAGCCGATGGTATTCCAACCGATGAAACCCTAAAACGTCTAGATTTAATCGTCGATTAAATTTACTTCTTTTTTTTATTAAAATCAGAAAAAACTTGTTTTAAAAACTGTCCTGTATATGAATTTTTAATCTTAGCAATTTCTTCAGGCGTTCCCTCAGCAACAATCCTGCCCCCTTCATCCCCACCCATAGGACCTAAGTCAATGATCCAATCCGCTGTTTTAATCACATCAAGGTTATGTTCGATTACTAAGACAGTATTCCCTTTTTCAACCAGCCGATTTAACACGTTTAACAGTTTTTCAATATCTGCAAAATGTAATCCCGTGGTGGGCTCATCAAGAATGTAAAAAGTTCTCCCAGTGGCAATTTTACTCAATTCTTTGGCGAGTTTCACCCGTTGAGCTTCACCCCCAGAGAGTTTTGGTGCGGATTGCCCCAGATGAATGTAACTTAACCCCACATCGAAAAGAGTTTGTAGCTTACGTTTGATTTTAGGAATATTTTCAAAAAAGTTCAAAGCTTCTTCGACTGTCATCTCCAATACTTCGGAGATGTTTTTTCCATTGTATTTTATCTCTAGAGTTTCGCGATTATACCGCTTACCTTTGCAAACTTCACAGGGAACTAAAGCTGGTGGCAGAAAATACATATCAATACGAATTAGCCCTTGACCTTCACAGAACTCACACCGTCCGCCCTTCACGTTAAAGCTAAATCGTCCTGGTTTGTAACCCCGCACTTTACTTTCTTTAGTTTTAGCAAATAATTCACGGATATCAGTGAAAACCCCCGAATATGTAGCTGGATTGGACCTTGGTGTCCGCCCTATGGGAGATTGGTTGATGACGATGGCTTTATCGAGATGTTCTAACCCATCCAATTTATTGTAGTCCCCGGGTTGAGTTTGAGCGCGATTTAATTCGCGTGTTAATGCCTTGCTTAAAATATCTGTAATCAAACTACTCTTGCCGGCGCCGCTAACACCCGTCACGCATGTAAATACGCTTAAAGGAATTTTTACATCTATATTTTTAAGATTATTTTGTCTTGCCCCCCGTATTGTGAGGTACTGCCCGTTGTGTTTCCGGCGCGTTTTTGGAAGGGGGATCTCTTTTTTCTTATTAAGGTACTGTCCTGTAATGGATTGAGATGATTTTAAGATGTCTTCAAGCGTGCCCTCCGCAACTATGTTACCACCATGAATACCAGCGCCTGGACCGAGATCAATAATGTAGTCTGCGGCACGGATGGTCGCTTCATCATGTTCTACAATAATTACCGTGTTACCCAAATCTCTTAGTTTTATTAGCGTCGCAATGAGCTGTTGATTATCTCTTTGATGGAGTCCGATAGTTGGTTCATCCAAGATGTATAAAACACCAACTAGATTAGTCCCAATCTGTGTTGCCAAATGGATGCGCTGAGCCTCACCAGCGCTTAAAGTTTCAGCTTTCCGATCCAAGGTAATATAATTGAGCCCCACATTTAAAAGGAACTCCAAGCGGGCCTTTATTTCTTTAATAATTTCCTCTGCAATCAAATTCTCAGTTTCAGTTAAATTTTGGGGAAGTTGTTGGAAAAATTTGTAGGCATCCCCTATTGATTTTCTCGTGATATTAGCGATATTTTTATTATGCACGGTGACTGCCAGAATTTCTGGCTTCAAACGATCACCGTTACAGGCAGGGCATTTCTTTGTGGACATGAATTTTGATACTTCTTTTCGGACATATTGGCTTTTTGTTTCGACATATCTACGCTCTAAATTAGCAGCTATTCCCTCATAAGGACGGTCAAATTGGTGGGACATCGTCTTATCATTTCCAATTTCAAAGTGGATTTTCTCGTCAGATCCCCATAGAATAATATTTTGAATTTGTTCAGAGTATTTTTCAAAAGGAGTGTTTAAATCGAAATTATAATGTTCCGCAACTGCTTCAAGCATTTGATAATAATATCCGTCTCCTAAAAAACGAATTGCGCCTTCTTCAACAGATAAGGATTTATTTGGAACGAGCAAATCAGGGTCTATCTCGGTGCGTGTCCCGAGCCCATCACATTCCTCACACGCTCCGAATGGACTATTAAAAGAGAACATGCGGGGAGATAGCTCTGGGAGGTTGATTCCGCATTCGATACACGCAAGGCTTTCATTAAAAATATGTTCAGCCTTCTCGTCATCCGCACCGGCAATACTAACGACGTCGCCACTCAGCTCTAAAGCTGTTTGAATTGAGTCGGCCAATCGCTTCCTAATTTCAGCCTTCATCTTAAGGCGGTCAATAACCACATCAATATTATGTTTGAAATTTTTTTTCAGCTCGATAGGATCTTCTAACGATTTAATTTCCCCATCGATGCGCACTCGGATATAACCTTCTTTTCTAAGGTTTTCAAATAATTTCTTGTGTTCGCCCTTTTTAGCGCGGATGACTGGAGCCATCACTTGAAGGCGAGAACCTGTAGGGAATAGTTTGAGAGTCTGATCAACTATTTGATCCAAGGTCTGTTTCGAAATACCTTTCCCACACTTTGGACAATGAGGGTGGCCGATTCTTCCATAGAGTAACCGTAAATAGTCATAGATTTCAGTAATGGTGGCGACCGTTGACCTTGGGTTGTGTGAAAGGGGGCGTTGTTCAATCGATATGGCAGGAGAGAGCCCTTCGATGAATTCTACCTTTGGTTTTTGCATTTGTCCTAAAAATTGGCGGGCATAAGCAGAAAGCGATTCAATATAGCGACGCTGCCCTTCTGCATAGATTGTATCAAAGGCTAACGAAGACTTTCCTGATCCCGAAATACCTGTAATAACCACTAATTTATTTCTGGGAATCGTTACGTCAATATTTTTTAAATTGTGCTCTTTAGCACCCTTGATTGTTATGTTATCTTTCATGTTAAAATATCACAATTAAATTCTTACTAAAATTTATGACAATTTATCCAAATTGAGCTTTATAACCCTTCACGTTTAATTTTTCAACTAAATGAGGGTTAATATTATAATAAATTTTTTAATGCCAATTAATGCCAAATGCATTTATGTATAAATGCCCTTAGGTACTTCAGTTTCCTCTTTATCATCTTTTGATTTTTCTTCTTTTTTCATTCTTTTTTCTATTTCTTCATCGATTTTTACTTTTTCATCCATCAATTCATCTGTTATGTAGATTTCTTTCTTAGCCATGAGGGCAATAACCACGGCATCACTTGGGATCACTTTTGGAATCCGTTGTCCATTATTAAGGAAAATGGAGGCCGCAAAGTTATAGCTTAACTTTCCAATTGGTTGAATGTCGTCAACTACGATGCGATCAACAATTTCTGATAAGGTTTTAGTCACGCTGATTTTCATTAGGTTATTCTCAACAAACAATTCCCTGAAGAAGATCCGGTTGTCTCGTTGAATATTATGAAGAATAACACGTTCTAGGTCATCCAGCTCCTCATTTAAAACTTTTTTAATATAAAAATAGGTAGGAGGTATTATCCCCATCGTTAAACTTTTATCATCACCGATGAAATACTCAATCAATGTTGAATATTCGAATCGCTTCTCTGCCGGACCTGGACGCCCTCGTATGATTTGCAATTTAATGTCTGTGACCTTAATTTCTTTCATTCAAACCACTAAATTGGATTTTCGAATTTTATGTTATAATAATTCTCGAGCATTACCGATATTTAACCTTTATTTTATTGATTAAGCATCTTTTGAAGTTCTTTGATTTTATCACGAATGGCTGCTGCTTTCTCGAATTCAAGAACTTCGGCAGCTTCACGCATGCTGATTTCTAACTCTTTGATATAGAGTGGTATATCTACTTTAGGAATGTGATTTGTTGATATTTTAAATGGTTTTTCGGGAATTGATTCGATTAAAGGTTGGATGGGCTTTATAATTGGTTGTGGCGTGATATCATGTGCGGTGTTATAATCTAGTTGCTTTTGGCGTCGGCGGTTCGTCTCTTCAATGGCGCGTTCCATGGATTTCGTCATTTGATCTGCGTATAGGATCACCTTGCCGCGAATATTCCTCGAAGCCCTACCAAATGTCTGGATTAACGCAGTATCTGAACGTAAAAATCCTTCCTTGTCTGCATCAAGAATTCCTACCAAGGAAACTTCCGGTAAATCGAGGCCCTCCCGCAATAGATTAATTCCAACCAAGACGTCAAATCCGCCATTTTGGTGTCCATATCTGAGATCTCGAATTACAATGGTTCTCTCAATCGTATTAATTTCAGAATGGAGGTATTGCGCGTGAATCCCTTGTTCTACAAGATATTCTGTTAGGTGTTCAGCCATTCGTTTGGTTAAGGTAGTAACTAGGACACGGTCATTGGCTGCTACACGTTCTCGAATTTTGTTAATGAGATCTTCTACCTGGTTCTGCACTGGGCGCACTTCAATTTCCGGATCCACGATATGGGTGGGGCGAATCAATTGTTCTACGATTCTTTGGCTATGCTTGCGTTCGTAGGGACCTGGAGTGGCGCTTGTAAAGATAATTTGTGGAATTTTTGTTTCAAACTCCTCAAACATTAGAGGTCTATTATCATGAGCCGTAGGAAGTCGAAAACCATAATCTACAAGATTCTTCTTGCGGGATAAATTACCGAGGTACATTCCTGATATTTGGGGGATGGAGACGTGGCTTTCATCAATGATCATGAGGTAATTTTCTGGGAAATAATCTATGAGACAATAAGGGGGACCACCGGGTTGTTGATCAGTCAGATACACGGTATAGTTTTCAATGCCGTGACACCATCCACTTGCCCGTAGCATTTCTAAATCATAATTGGTCCTTCCTCGTAATCGTTGAATCTCCAGTAACTTATTTTCGAGTTTAAACTCATCAATTCTCTTTTCTAATTCGGCTTTAATTATGGGAATTGCCTGTTCAATCCGCTCTTCAGTAGAAATAAATTCAACGGCAGGAAAGAATTGAATTTTTTGATGTTTCTGGATTGATTTCCCGGTGAGTGGATCAGTTTCAGTTATTTTTTCAATTTCTTCGCCGAACATCTCAATCCGAAAAGCAGTTTCTCCTGTTGCAGGGAAAATATCGATAGTGTCCCCCCTGACTCGAAAGGTTGCACTCTTGAAATCTAAATTGTCTCGGCGATATTGAATAGTTACTAGATTTTGGAGGATTTTCTCACGGTCAATGATTTGTCCTACCTCTAAAGTGGGAACTAAGCTAATTAACTCCGTGGGATCTGCCATCCCATAAATACAACTCACGCTGGCAATGACAATTACATCGGATCTTGTTAAAAGGGATTGTACCGCACTGAGACGCAACTTTGCTATTTCAGGATTTACAGAGGTTTCTTTATCTACATAGAGATCTCTTGATGGCACGTATGCCTCTGGTTGATAATAATCATAATAACTTACGAAAAATTCAACTGCATTATTAGGAAAGAATTCTTTATATTCCCGGTATAATTGGGCAGCGAGTGTCTTGTTATGGGAAATTATAAGAGTGGGTTTCTGGGTTGCTTGAATTAGATTCGCCATACAAAAAGTTTTACCGGTTCCAGTTGCACCTAATAACGTTTGGAATTTCTTTCCTGAATTTAAACCATCTATTAATGCAGATATTGCCTCGGGTTGATCTCCCGTTGGTTGAAAGGGGGCTTTTAACTGGAACCGGGGCATTTATATCGTTCCTTGAAAAATCAATGGGAAATTATTATATTATTAATCATAATCCTTATTACAACAAATAATTTCAATCATGCTAGTTGCACGAAAAGGAGATCTTTGATGAAATATAGAATGCGAATTTTTGCCATTATCTTTTTGTTTTGCACGTATTTCACAGTAATTAATTTTATCCCAACCATTTGTGCGACAGCGACTGATTATGAAGCATCTTATCGTTCGGCAGCTTTACCCACGATAGATGGAACTATTTCCAGTTCAGAATGGAGTAATATCACACCTTATGAACTCACTTTTCAATATAATGTCACGGGGAATTCGACCATAAAGGTGGAACTCTTTTTATTACATGATGGAACTGCACTTTTCATTGGTCTCAACATGACGGTTCTGGATAATGTGTCTGATACAACAGATGCATTTTTCATTTATTTCGATGAAAACCACGATGAAGAGTGCGATGGCGAAACAACTAATCCAAAAGAGGAAGGATTGATGCTAAGGCGAGATGGTAACTATACAGATTTAAGTTTTAATGGTTCCGAATGGATAGATGATGAAAGTGTAAATGATACAAAGGGTCCTGGTATTGGTGCAACCAATGGAGTCGGGCAATGGGAATTTAAATTCATTTCCACGTATAACCCAACTACTAGAAAATCCTCTAATTCTTCAGATTTTGATGTAGATCTTCCTTCTTATACGATTGAAAGGGCTGCAGAATTCGGATTTAACATTGAATACTACGATGCAGACCTTGACAGGTGCGATTCTTGTACCACGGCGACCTATGGGACAGAGCGCGTCAATGCTACTCATTGGGATGATTTGATTTGCGCTGCTCTCCCTGAAGCTACCCCTAACCTCACGGCCATTTGGACATTAATTATCATAAGCATGATCATTCCGCTTGGGATAGTGCTCTATTTATATGTTTGGATGATACGAAAAAAGAAAACGTATTAAGGCCTGATGTATGCGGAAATTCTTCAGGAAAATTCTCATGCATGGCTCATTAAACCTTTTAAAATTACTAAACCTGCTATTCTATTTCTCTTTTTTTAAAAAAATTAACGGAAAGACTTTCTACTTTACACCAGACGTGTTCAGTCCGCAATTTTTCGTAGTTTCTAGCACTTTTTTCATTCAGCATCTTTCCATTCCAAAAGGATCTATGGTATTAGATATGGGCACGGGATCGGGAATTCTC
The DNA here is from genome assembly GCA_013375455.1 of Candidatus Helarchaeota archaeon. Next base: position 26,708 of record JABXJT010000020.1, read on the forward strand.
GCCATTTTCGCTTCAGAGTCGGCGCAAAAAGTAGTCGCAACTGATATTAATCCACATGCAATCCAGAATGCCCGAATAAATGTAAGATTAAATAATTTATCTATAAAAATAGAGCTTCGATGCGGAAATTTATTTCAACCAATTACAGAAAAATTTGATGTGATCCTCTTTAATCCTCCTTATTACCCCCTGAAACCTAAAACATATATGGAAGCCGCATGGTGCTGTGGTACTAATTATTTTTGCCTACGAACTTTTTTAACCAATGCCAAAAAACATCTAACTCAGAGAGGATTCATCCAAATCTCGTTATCAAGTTATATGGACCTAGATTATATCCACAAGCTAATTAAGAAGCACGGGTTTCGCTCGATTTTAATTGCGAGAAAATTCATCTTGTTTGAAACGCTCTATATTTATCTATTGAAACCTAAAATCTCTGAAGGAGTTGATTAGTGATAGAAAAGTTAAATGGTCAAGAGGCTCTAAAATTAAAAACACGATTACAAAGTCGATTAGACTATTATGTAGCGGTTATTCTTTGGGGCCTTTTCTTTTTCAGCTTTTTTAGTGTTTGGATGTTAGGCTCACTGGATCCCCTTCAAACAATTTTATTGGTAGCATTATATTTGTTCTTTCCTCTTTTTGCAACATTTGGGATGATTTCGGATCGCATTCTTGCAAGTGATCTGCTTAAATATTCAGATAAAAATTCAATTAAAATTTATAAAAAGATTCAAAATAGGCGATTTTCCATGGAAGATCTCGTTCGAGTTATTCTCATTCTTAGTTTAATTTTCTTTAATTTACCTTGGATTGCAGCTCGTTTCGGTTTCACGCAGGTGCTCTTTTATCAACCAGTTCATCTTGGTGAACATCATGGATGGATTGGGACATACATACTTATATCGATTCTTCTCATAACAAAAACCGAGAAACTATATCTGGATTCTCTCTTTAAAGAAATATCAATTTATCTCCTTTGTTTTCTCGCAATTTGGGGATGCGGGTTAGTCATTGATGATTTTACAACAGACCAGCTTAATTATAACGCATTCCCATTTGTTGTTTGGAGTGAAGATTCCAATTTTTTCATCAGTTTGTCAATACAAATTGTAATTGTTGCAATGTTGAGTTTAATACTATATTATTTCGGATGGCGTAAATATTATAAAAAAAGATTAAAATAATTTTTTATATTACTAGCCGTTGAGCCAAATAGTCTCGCTGAATTTGCTGGAGATAAGAATTATTCCCCTGAAAAATTGGAGGGGGAACATTTTTTATCTGAAATGTGTGGAAACAGATAAAAAAGGATAACTATTTAAAATCTAATTTTTTATAGTTTCATACATCCTATTAGAAACTAAAATTTTTAGCTATAAGTGATTAAAATGATTTCAATGACAAGAAGAGATCGAAACACGTTAGTAAAATGGATAATCGGATTAATTATTGGCGGCGTGGTTCTGTTCATAGTCATCGTTTCAGTGGTTCTTAGCTTAGTATTGAACCAGCAGTTCTATGAGAATCGCCTGGACCTCTCCTGGTGGACTTATTTCACGATGGACAACGCGGCGATTTTATGGGTTCCGTTGATAACGATTGTGGTCATAGCAGCGGTGGTGACTGTTTTGAACCCGCTCACGAGCAGCACGTTAACTCTTGTTTTCGGGATATTTCGAAGAAGACTGCGTCCTAAGAAAAGAAATTGCCTAATATGGAATTATGCGGTCGTGGCGGGAGTCGGCGGTCTCGTGATGGGGTGGGTTCTAGGGTTCTGGTTTGATGCAGGCTTCGGGATTTTTGTGGCAAATCGGGTTAATATCTCTTACGAATTCTTTCCAACGGTATTTGCAGCTCTAAGCTATCCACTTAATCCAGGCATGATGGATCCCAATGTTCTTTTTGCGTACACGTATATCTTAAGACCCTTCATCGTGGTGGTTATTATTGGAATCATTGCGAAGCTCGTCCTCGATCAAGTCAACTCAATTGCCTTCCGTGAAAGACGTGGGACAAATGCTTTAAAATTAGCTGGCACGGTTGGGTTAGTCATTTCAATGTGCTTTCTAATTGGCTGGCTACTCCTTCCAAGCGCTGCATTTGACGTCATCAGCTCTACTGCCGTTCTATCAGTCGTCGTCGGCTTCTTCGCCAGCCTCGTTATTGGGATGATGTTTTACATCGTAGGTACCGTCAATCCAGAGCGCTATCGAGGAGATAGATTCTATAAATCTTTCATCACCCTTGTAATCATTTCTATTATAATACTTCCGATGGTGTTTGTTGCCATTGCTGGAATAAGAAGCTTGCAATATGAGGCTCGATGGCCTGAATGGGTGTGGCAGACTAAACTGACAACGCAAATTGCGGAAACGCGTAATGCTGCAGGAATAGCTGATTATGAGGAACTAACTACACAACAACTAATCGATAATCAAACTGCCTCAGGCACCTCAGATGAGGAAATTATTCCCCACATTCGGATGTTCGACCATGATGCATCGCGCATTTCAATGGAGATTCAGATTGGATCAAGTTGGGAAAATCTCGCGGATTCAGACATTGTATATGTCAATGGCTCGGAGTATTGGGTTGCGCCACGGCGAATAAGCCCTAGTAGTGAGTTAGATATGACCTGGGTTCAGGAGCACATCATTTATACACATTCCCGCGGCTTCGTTGCACTCAATCCAGTAACGGGAGAAATCCTTGATTCGGCTGCTTATGAAACTGTTTTCGGCGTTCCATGGAATGATTCCATTTATTTTGGAGAACAGCCAGATAACGGCTACACCATTTTAAATATCCCTCAATACGATGAAATTGAAAATATCACGTATACAGGGGAACCTGATATAACATTGGATGGATTCTTAAATTGGTGGCACATAGAAGATTGGAGTTTTAAAACTTTTGCGCCAACTGACTATTTAGTTAGGCGAAACCTTCAGGATCGGATCGGAGGTATTCTGCTACCAAACATGTACATTGGAGATGACCCGTATTTAGTCTTTGATGCCAATAACAGTAAGATGTACTACTGCGTTGATATTATACTCGCGTTTCCCTCCTTCTCGGGGTACATCCAATCAGATATCGTGCGATGGCTTGGCGTTGTGTTGATTGATACAAAATCGGGGACAATGAATTTCTATGAAAATGGTAACATCACTAGCAATCTCCCGTATGATTTTCTCAATATATATGCACAAATGTATGATTGGCAACCGATGCCCTCCTGGTTAATTGATCAAATAAAATATCCTGAAGAACTCATTGAGTATCAACTCACAGTCGATTATACCTACCATGTAACAGAACGATCAACGTGGAAAAATGAAGATGACTTCTTTGAGCTACCAGAAAATACGGATCTGTATTACATCATTTATGATGTAGGCTATGGACTTTCATATGTAGGCGCAAGCATGGTGGAGTTTTCTGGAGCTGAGGTTCCGAACCTCGTAGGCTTTTACATAATCGAGAATGGGGATGTCCTTCAAGAAAATTTAGGACGTACCACATTTTACCGTAACGGCACTGCAGGGCAAACCTCAATGATTGGATTGGATCCAGCCATTTCCGCCTATTCACAGGCAGATGCAAATTTCCTCAAACTGAAATTACACTATCGATTCGGCAATAAGCTCATTTATCCTTTAGCTGGATCCTTATATTATGTAATTCCCGTATATGAGATTACAGGGGAAGCGAAACAAACGTTAGTGCGGGTTGCACTCGTGAATGCTTTCGATCCTAACGATATTGGCATTGGAAATTCTACAATGGAAGCTTATCACGACCTCAATGTCACGGTCCAGATTCCTCCAGGGGTACTTTCAATAAATGTTTTACAAGCACCACCTATTATTTATGAAGGAATTTATGAAGACGTAGAGTTACTTGTAAATAATGGATACCCAGACCAGAGTTTCAACGTATCTATCGAGATCTCCACGGGTTATGCATTGTTCAACGTGTCCTTTGCAGGACAAGAAATCACACCAGTGACGGGTGGAGGATTTTATAATTATTCAATCGCAAACATTACATTGCTGCCAACTCAATATACTGGATTAATTCCGAAAGTTTCGGGATTAGTCGCTGGAGGCCAACCCTATAGCCCAGTAAATTATGCAGTAAATCTATATAATGAAACTGGAGCCCTTATTGATTCAGAACAGCGAACTCTCTTAATATATCCATAATCAATCTAATTTTTTTTATTTTTTTATTGCTAAATCCTGAAATGATTGTAACATTTAAGTTATGAAAAAATTTCTTATTGCCGCTTTTTATTAGTTTTAATTGAAAATCATGAATCAGGAAATTAACATAGAGCTTAAAGAGAGAGTTAAAGAAATACCGGAAACAACTGGCGTGTATATTTTTAGAGACTCCGAGGGGAATGCCATATACATTGGTAAAGCTAGATCCATTAAAAATCGAGTTAAATCTCACTTCAGTGTCATCGAAGATAATGTAAATAATGCACTGATTTTGAAGACTGCAACAAAAATTGATTATATTTTAACTGATTCTGAAATTGAGGCGCTACTTCTTGAGGCAAAACTAATAAAAAAATACACGCCGAAATATAATATTAATTTAAAAGACGATAAGAGTTTTCCCTATATTCTGATTACGGATGAAGAATTCCCTCGAGTAATTATCAGAAGAATTCGAAAGATAGGTAAGTTACAGGAGTATAAGCGATTTTTCGGGCCATTTACGGATGTAAAAGCCATTAAGCGGACCTTAAATTTTCTATTCAAATTATTTCCTGTTTGTTCCTGTGCCCCGAAACGGAAAAAAAGAACGCGTCCTTGCCTTAAATTTCAATTAAAAAGTTGCTCGGCGCCTTGTGTGGGGAATGCTAATAAAGATAATTACCTCAAAAGTATTGAAAATATCGAGTTATTTTTGGATGGGAAGAAGAAAGAGATTCTCGAAAAATTTAAGAAGAGGATGAAAGAAGCTGCAGATGATTTAGATTTTGAAACTGCTGCAAACTTACGAGATCATATATGGGCGCTTGAAAAAACGATTATTACCCAAAGAGTGATAACTTCAGAATCAGACATTTCTTTAGGCATTGTAGAATTGAAGGAGATTTTGGATTTACCGAAAGTTCCAAGACGAATTGAAGCATTTGATATATCTAATCTTGGAGGAACAGATCCAACCGGATCGCTTGTTTTATTTGTAAATGGACAGCCAATGAAAGATGGTTATCGGCGCTTCAAAATCAAGACTGTTGAAGGAGCAAATGATGTCGCCATGATGGGAGAAGTGGTGGAAAGGCGCTATAAACGACTCATAAAGGAACAGAAAAATATCCCCGATTTGATTGTAGTTGATGGAGGCAAACCACAACTAAATATTGCTAAAAAAGTTTTATCCAATTTGGAATTAACTATTCCAATCATTGGATTAGCCAAAAAATTTGAACATGTTTACAAACCAAATACTTCAGAGCCAATTGTCATCTCGCCTGATTCCCCTGCCTTATTCCTTCTTCAGCGGGTTCGAGATGAAGCCCACCGGTTTGCTTTAAAATACCACCAACTCTTACGAAAAAAGCGAACGATTAAAAAGAAGGACTAAATTGAACTGCCACAGTTACTACAGAAATGCTCATGGGGCGAGTTTTCGTAACTACAGAAGGGACAGGTATTTTTCGAGGGAACGACGGGTTTTGGCTTTTTTAGCTTTATTGGTCCCCTGCGCGCGAGCCAAGTAAAGATATTTAAGGCAAGTTGAGCTTGCTGTGGATTATTTATACCAACAAATGGGATTCGATTATCAGTGAAAATTGCGGGAGAGCCTATTGCAAAGACGCGACCATCGCCATAGTTAGCAATAGCCATTACAACTGCATTTGAGGGATGAGTTTTAGTGTCTGTATGAGCAAGGGGAACCGCTTCTTTCGTCAATTCAATAGAGCATCCAAGATAATAAAATTTCTCTATCTTCCGAAAAACTGGATGGGGTTCAAAATTTGAAATTTTTAAGTATCCGGCCATGATTAGGCTGTTCAGCTCTTGTTCACTGATTTGTGGTAAATTTAAATATGATAGATATCGTCTCCTTTCATCCTGGCTTGGTGTTCCCCAGGAACTTTTTCTTCGTGGTTTAATCCAATCGGAAATATAAAATACACCAAATTTTCGAGAAATATTATTGAGAACATCATGAACTTTCCGGAGAGGTGCCATTATATTGAGTGGGATCCGTTGAGCTACCGAAGATACTCTAGGATAGACATTACGACCAATTAAAAGTAGGCTCCCACCCATATTTACAAATTTTTCAATTGCTGAAATTTCAGTGGGGTGGAATTCTTTCACTGGATTATTGACAACCAATATATCAAAGTTGCGTAAATAGCGTAGAGAGATTTTCCTTCCGCCAGAATAATTTAAGGAATAACTAAATTGTAGTAGGATGCGGCGGAGAGTTTCGAATGGACGCAATAGACCTCCCATAGCCCCGATAATCGTAGAAAGGACTGATTTTTCTGTTCGGGTGATTTCGCCATGTCCCTCAGAAAATAGGACCTTTTTTCCCATAATTAAACTTTAAATACTCATTCCTAATAAACTTTAAAGGAATAAGAATATTTGGTGAGAAAAATGTTGATGGAACCGTTCCATACGAAAGGCAATCGACACGTGAATGGTGAATTTGAGGTCTATCGAGTTGTAATAGGAGAAATAGCTTTTGTTCAGACTTCACCTCAATTGAAAGATGCTAGCATCACGTTAGCAAGGGAAGGAGACATGTTTAATGTTATTCCCTATTATTTCCATAGGGCAATAAACATTTCACTTAAAGACCCTTTAGTTACTTCGGATCTTAGACCTTTGGATACCCAAACCACGTATTCACCAGTTGAAGAGGAAGGATTTCCTCTAAATATTGTACGAAATGAGGATAATGCCCTTTTATTACAAAAAAGAAATAAAGAAGCGCTTCCTTTAAAGGAAGACTTACCTGAGGTACAGCGTGCTGCGCATCATAGTCACATCACTATGGCGAGTTCGCTTGTAAATGATATAATAAACGATGCTAAAAGTAATCAATTAGAAGTGGGCAAGCCGTATAAACAAACAGGTTACATCGTTTCAAACATCCGCAAAGTTTCAGAAATGAAAAACTTTTATCTCAATTCAGAGAATGCTGCGAAAATTGATGATATTGCGTATATAACATTGGATGGGCGCCTTGAAGAGATTAATTGCATTAATGGACTGACCATAATTTTACCTGGAGCCGTGCGCATCTAAATTCAAGTAATTTAGATGCACGTATTTCCGCGTCCAAAACTTGGCAATAATAGCCCGTACCCTCTTTGTACTGCTCCTATTCGCGCTATTCCTTATCATTGGATATCTTAACATTGAAGGCATTCTCACGAATAATGTTAACATCCAGTTGTTGAATGTCTTTTATGCTTCAATGGGACTTTTCTTTTTGCTTTTCTATTATTACCTCATTCAAATCCGGGGGCGAGAAACAAAAGGAGTCGGTCATAGAATCGAAGAATACCTAGGAGATACTGGCATTTTTGCCGAGGACAAAGAAAAAACTAATTATATTGCATCAAAACCCAGAAAAGCTCTCATTTCTTATCTCATACCCATCCTTCTAACACTCGGAGGGCAGGTTATTGTGTTTTTGTTTCTCCCGTGGTACCTCTCCGTCGCCTGGGCTGCAGTGATTGGTTTTCTAATCGTCTTCTCAATAGTGAGACTAATTAGTTTTCGTAGGTATCTTAGAAGGAAGGAACTCAACGAATGGTTTGATTTAAAACCGATCCTGCCACTCACTGAACCTGATCAGGGACTGACAGAAAAGAAATTCTCTCCCTAAAAAAGACAAAAAAGAAATTATTTGATTTCTTCCTCAAATGGAAAAAGGCGAGTAAAGGAGGAGCAACCTTTACCAATTGCAGGGGTTAATCGCCCAACGTGACGAAATACGATAACATTCTCGCGTCCGCAATCAGGACATCTATTCCAATCCACAACTTGCACGAGATCATCTAGCAGAACTGCGACTCCTGCATACGTCTTGACACCATAAGGAGTTATTATTTCGAGAATCCCAGTTTCATTTACAGCTTTTACGCGTTCTAAGTCCTCTACTGCTCGTAAAACAATGCGGGCATTATCTTTATACACGTGCAATAAATAGTCATTATATTTCTTGCTATAATGACCTCCACATGCGATTGGCGACTCTGTAGCGCCATAGCAATCGGCGAAATTATCCTGGGTAATGTTGAAGAAGTCGGAAAGAGTTTCAATGAATTCGCCCTTATCGATTGGGTCCGTTTTGACACGGCCTTTCACCCCAGACCATCCGCCCCCTCCAGTTTGGACACGAAAACTTTCAGGCATACTGAAAGTTCTTTTTTTCTTTCTCTTATAATTCTTAAAGGTTTTATACATTAACGGGACGGAATTCCCTACTAACGCAGGGATTTGGGTTTCTTCAACGTGTTCGAGGGCGTTCTTCAGTTTTTTCCCATCAACCTCAATAAAGGCTTTAAATTTGAAGTGAGTTATAAGGTAGGCGATTAATTTCAAGTGTTTAAAAATCAAAAGAAAAGTTGTATCTATATTCCAGATGTCGGTTATATCCCTGTAAAATAGGAAACCGCGTTTACCTAACCATTCTCCAGGCATGCGATTTAGGAAGGCCATTGAAGGAGCAAATAAAATCAGTTTTTGGATCGATGACATATGAGCGAAATCTTCAAAAACGCGCTTATAATTCTCTTGGAATTGAGTTACATCTTTAGGACCCCTGCCTACCACGCTGGGATCGCCAGAAGTGCTGCTGCTGATTGTCCAATGAGATAATGATTCAAAGGGAATTCGTAATAATTGGTCAAATATCATGTTTGAAGCTTTGAAAACGTTCCAATTAACGTAGGGGATTTCTTCTAGATTGGAATCATTTAAAGTTAAATCAAAATCATAATTTTCACAAAGATCGTTATAATACGGACAATCTTTAGCGGTTCCTTTGATTTCCTTCCTTAAATTCTCAAAAAATTTTTTATCATCCATATTGACACCCTATATAATTAAAATGCACCAGTTATTATTTTTATTTATTTTAGATTTTAAGATTTTTTATGTCTTTTTTAATGATGGTTTCACATATGGAGGAAGCGGGAGTGCGATTTTCCTGAATAATTTCAACAATGTAGGGGTTTTTAATATTCCATGAAGGAAAAGGAGGTACCATTTACGCTTTCTTAGTAGTATATTCAAATTACTTCGCGTGATGGCCTTGACAAATATGTCGAAATCTTCTGCATTAAGTCTTAAAAAAATATGTCGTAATAAATAGCTGACAAATAATTCTATAAATACGCTTTTTTGCCATAATTTATGATATTTATGGATTTCGGAAAGTTGGTTTCTTTTTATCGCTGATACTGCAACTCTTCCAGCTAATTCACCACATATTAACGCTAAGCGTATGCCTTCGCCGGTCGTTGGATCTACTTGATTAGCAGCATCACCTACTATCATCCCATGATTAAAAGTCGTCTTTCGTGGTATTTTTGATCCGGGAACAATTCCTCCTGTATAGTTTGTTAAATGGGCATTGGATAATTTCAAGGAAGCAATAGGATGTTTTTTCCTAAACCATTCAAACAATCTTCTCATATAAGTCCCGGAATTATATCCGCCAAGACCTACATTTGCCATTTCAGCACCTTTTGGAAAAATCCAAGCATAACCTCCAGGAATGGCTGATAAAAAATAGATTTCTACTGTTTCGGGATCAATTCCCCTCATATTTTTCACATTATAGCCAAATCCAATTCCTACATACTTACGAGGAATGGAGAGTCCAGCCCATTTCGCCACGTTACTTGCAATTCCATCAGCACCGACTATTATTTTTGATTTAATTCGTTTAACTTCATTATTGCGTTTAATTACTACCGTGTTTAAAGCTTCATTCTGGGATTCCAGGCCAACCGCCCGCGTTTGAGTGAAAATCTCTGCGCCCTTGCGCTTTGCATCTTCACATAATAACTGATCAAAGCGAGGTCTATCGACGATATAGCCTATGTGTCTTTTAAATTGGTGAGAGGCGATTCTCATAAAGGGAGAAATAACCCTGAACTTTCGGATACGTGTCTTAATTGACTCGGAAACCACAGAAATCAGGTTCATTTGATCAAGAATTAGTGTTAATATTCCTCCAGCACAATGGCTTGGATATCCTATTATCTTCTTTCGCTCTAGTATTAGAACTGATAATCCACAGCTTGCGGCTACGCGACCTGCCATTGCGCCTGCGGGACCTGCACCAATAATGATGATATCATAATCTGACTTCATAATTTCATACCTATTTTTTTCTCAAACCTAAAGGTTCAATTAAACGCGCCATATTTGGTTCAATTCTTCTTCGATGAGGGATGTTATAATTTGGAAAGTCGATCTTAGTTCATTGCTAGAGAAACACGTTCCATTTATCCATTGTAATTATGATTGGTCTAAATTCATATTTATGCGATTTTTGTTCGAATACTTTGATTGATTTTATTAGATCTTCTATAACACTTATACACCAATCTAACTGGGGGAAATGTTTTAATGCCATAAAATATAGAGTACTCCTTATTTAAAAACCATCAAAAAATTAGAGCGATGAAAGTAGTAAAAGAAGGACTTTGGGTCCTCATTCCTGCAACAATCATACCAATCATTCTTATTTGGTTGACTTTAGCGCCATGGTGGGCTTTAATGTTTATTTTTACGGCATTAATGATATTTTTCTTCCGAGACCCAGCCAGAGTGCTGCCTTCCATCCCTAATGCCGTCTTTGCACCAGCAGATGGGCGAATAATTGAGATACTTCATGAGCCCAACGAATTGACTTTGTTTGTTGAATTAGGGCTTATCAATAGCCATTTGCAGCGAGCCCCCATAGGTGGGACCGTTACGAAGATCACGCGAACTACCGGGAAACATAGAATTCTAAATTTCTTCTCACCAAAAATTAATTTTGGTAATCAGACCAATAAAGCCAAAATTGATAATGCACAAAATGAAATCGAAATTGAATTAGAGAATTCAAAAAAGATGAGGCTAACGCAAATTGTGGGGATGTTTGCAAGACGATTGAAAAGTTACGTGAAGGTGGGACAAAAGATAGATGCTGGAGAGAAAGTAGGATTGATATATTTTGGTTCAATGGTGAAACTACAAATTCAGGGACAATTTGAACTTAACGTGCAAAAAGGTGCGAAGGTGAAGGCGGCAAAAACCATAATTGCCTATGTGAAGTAGGTCTGAACATTTTTAAGATCGAATGGTTTTTAAAATAAATTATGACAAAGACAAACATCCCACTCACGCAAGCTTTCCGACTCGCTTATCCCAAGATTGTATGTCTAATCACTGCTAAAGATAACATTATAACATTAGCATGGACTACTACTATTAGTTTTAATCCTCCAATTTTTGGAGTTTCCATTGGTCCTACACGCTACACGCACAAGTTGATAACAGAAGCGGGGGCCTTTGGAGTTAACCTACCAACAATGGAAATAGTTGATAAAGTTCTGTATTGCGGACGAAATTCTGGTCGAATGGTAAATAAATTTGAGAAAACGGGACTTACTCCAATCGCAGCCAAAAAAATTGATGCAAAATTGATAAAAGAGTGTGTTGCAAATTTTGAATGCGAAGTGATTGACGCCCAAGAGTATGGGGACCACACATTATTTGTAGGAAAAGTTGTAGCTGCAATGTGCGAGGAGGGCAAATATCTCTCCACTGAAAAAAGATTAAAAATCGAGGAGTTAGAATTAATATATCATTGTGGAGGAGATCTTTTCTGCTCAAATCAACATGCAATAGTTTCGCCTAAAAAATAGAAAAAAAAGAAATTTAATGGTTTATTCTAGTGATTTAAAGTCGGTTAAGTTTCTGGGGCTGCCGTCAAGGTTTTTTGCGCGTGTCGAGTCAACTGAATTATTGATAGAATGGCGAAGATCAGTAGACCGATGAAGCAAATTGGGATGATGTTGGTGTGCATCCACACGTTTACGTTTATAAAAGTCGTGGATGGATTGAGCGTGGTAAAGACGTTTGAAAGTCCGATACATGCAGTCAGAGTAATCATAAAGCCCACTCGAGAAATTCTCTCGCCTATGGTAGGAATATTTACTTCTACTCCCAAGCCTTCTGCCCTTGCGCGGCAGTATTCCTGTATCATAGCACATAGCAATCCAAAAACACCAATGATAACCACTATAGCGAGCCATGCCTGATTGGCGCCAGGTCCTATCCAGATATCGCTTGTAAAGATGAAGTAAATAGGTCCGGCAACCCAGAGAATATCTCCGAATTTATCTAGGACGGCATCATACCAAGCACCTAATTTACTTTCAGAATCCGTAAGTAGGGCAACGACACCATCAAGACTATCCGTAGTCGCCGAGAGGATCACGAAGAGTACTCCAAGAAGAATCCAGTTCCCGCCTAAAAACCAGCATTCGAGCGTCCATAGCGCCCATATAAGTCCTAATACGGTAAGTTTATTCGCAGTTATCCCTATACGGGCATATCCTTTTCCAGCAATAAAGAATGCATGTAAATAAAGAGGTAAAGGTCCTTTGATCTCCTCTGTTGGCGTTTCTATCCCGTGATGATCAAGCCAGAAGCGGAAATATTCATTAAACGTGATTTCCTTTAAATGAAGTTCTTTTCGTGTCAATATTGTATGCACTAGAAATATTGCTGTTATCGCAGAAATCGCGATCAGATAGATTAAATGGAAAATTTCGAATTCAGCCATTTTAACGCCCTTTTAACTTTTATGGATTGTATTAGTTCGATTTAATTCAAGAGCTTGATAAAGATTTCTATCCGGTTTCATATGAAAGAGTATATTAAGTTTCTTATATCTAGAAATCAAATAATTTTTTTATATTTAGAAGAATAATTATCAAACAAATAGGATTAACAAAGGAAAACAAATAAATGTCTGATGCAGCATTACGAGAAATTCGCAAACAAGTAAAGGAAATAATTTTCCACGCAGAAAAAGAAGAAAAGGAATATAATTGGAATAAGGCAATACAACTCTTGAAAAAAGCAGAGAAAATCAGCATAGATAACAGTCTAGCTGAATTGGAGGGCAAAATTTATTATAAATTAGGGGAATACTTCCAAATAGCAACGGATTTCGAGAAAACTAAAGAACAAATATTGGAGGATTATCAATTATCGATTATATATTTTCAAAAAGCGTGCAATTCATTTAAACAACTTAATAATGAAGGTATGGTAAATGCATCTCTAGGGTCTATTAACCTTCTAAAGTATATATCGGGAGCTGAAGTAGGTCGAGAAGTAACTTTATTAGAAACAGCAAGAGAAAACTTTACCAAAGCAAAATTGAAGCAAAAAGAAAATAAAAATACAATTGAATCAATAAATATGGAAATTTTAGAGAAAAGAGCTGAATTCTATATTCTTACAGAAAAAATCCTTTATGGTAAGGAACCTGCAGACTTTAAAGAAAATATTTCTGAAACTGAAAATTTTACATCACAGATATGGGAAAAAATAAAAAATCAGCAAGATTTTCCAGAGATTTACCTCTATCATTTTTTAAATGGTCTTAATGAGTTTATTAATTGGATTGTAAATTATTATTCTGATGAGGATTTTAAATATAAACAATATCTGATCAATAATATCAATAAATTTAGAGAATTTGTTGAAACTTTTGAGAATTCAAGCAAAAAATTATGTTACCTTTGCGTTTATGTAAATTACGCGACTTATATGCATTTACTCGCAATATATTATTCAGACGATCAATTTGAACAAAGAAAATATTTAAAAAAAGCATTAAGGCTAATGAGAAATGTAGAAATTACAATCCCAAATAATCCAGTTTTAACTGCGTTTTATTTTATTAGAAACACAATTTCAATTGTTTTACTAGATGTTGGTTTTCGCACCAGGGATTTTAGGCAAATTTCTGAAAATTTTACTAATTGTATTAATTCAATAGAACTAATCTTTCCTAGATCGAAAACCATTCATCTTTATCTTTATTTAACTATCACTCTTTTGCTCGGCGCCCTTAATCGTTCTATTCCGAATTCACAAAGTGTTGATTTCACTAATAAAGCCCTAGATATAGTTGAATTAGTGACAAAAGAAACTTCAGTTTTACCAGATTTTAAAGAGAATATATTTACTGATTGTAAAAATTCTCTATTATGCACAGCCAATGCTTTATTAGGAGATTTGCTTGAAGACAAAAAAGAAAGATCTAGGCATTTCCAAATTGCATCCAACTTATTTGACAATATCTCAACATATAATTACCAAAATTATGAAAACTCCACAACTGGTTATATGATATCTTCATGGAGCATTCCTAAAGCTGGAATGTTATTGGCTCAAAATGCATCAATCCTTTCAGAAAAAATTAATTATTATCAAAAGACTATAGAATTATTATCGAAAAGTAAAAAACAGGAAGTAGCTATGGTACGTATCTCAAATTTGTTCATAATTGGGTCAATTTACTATAGAATGGGTAGAATCACAAATGATAATAAAATATTCAAAAAATCCTATTTGGCATATATGAATGCAACGGAGCATTGTAAGAATAACGGATATTATAATTTGGTTGGATCAGGCCATGTAAAGCTAGCTCAAATTGAGGATCACTTAGGCAATTTCCTATCTGCGGCAAAAAATTATCAAAAAGCATTAGAATCTTTTGATAAAGCGCTACTTACCTTGACTTATGCAAAAAAGAGTAAAAAAATTGTTCAATTAAAAGAATATCTAAATGCGTGGAAATTTATTGAAATTGCAAAGTCATTCCACGTGAATGAAGACCATCATAATGCACGATTAAATTATGAAAAAGCGAGCAAAATCTTAGAAGGTATCCGGGACTATAAATTTGAGGCGCCTTTATACACTGCATGGGCAATATTAGAAAATGCAGAGTATTTAAGCAAAGAAAATAATCATAAGGAGGCTGCTATCGAATACTTAAAAGCTAGGGAACATTTTGAAGAAGCAATTGAGCCCCTCAGTTCTTCACAGAAGAAAAGAAAAATCTCAGAAAAAGATAAAGAAAGAATATCGCTATTACTTGTTGTCGCTAATATTAGGGCGCAATATTGTAATGCCCGTTACCAAATTGAAACGGCGCGATTGGAAAGCAAACAGGGAAATCATCTACTTGCGGCAGAATTATACAGTAAGGCCAGCGCGCTCTTTGAGAAGATATGTCAAACCTATCGAATCAAACGGGAAAAAGATGAACTGAGAGCAGTATTTTATTTATGTAAAGCTTGGGAAAATATGGAGCAGGCTGAAGACGAACAAGAATCATCCCTCTACGCCTCTGCCTCAGAATTATTTGAAAAAGCAAGTATTATTTTTCCTGAAAAATGTATGAAACAACTATCACTAGGTAATTCGCTATATTGCTCAGCCTTAAAATATGGAAGTTACTTTGACAAATCTATCGATTTTAATGAAAAAAGTAATTTTTATAAGAAAATCAAGACGCTTTTACGCGAATCCTCAAAAAATTATCAACTTGGCGGATTTGAACACGATGCACAATGGGCATTGGCGACCTCCACTGTTTTTGATGGCATATGGCAACTAATTCAATCCGATAATGAAATCGATTTCTCAAGAAAAAATCAATATTTAAACATTGCAACGAATTATCTTAATTCCGCAATCAATCTTTTTGAAAAAGCAGGGTATACCGATAAAAAGGAAGATATTTTTAAGTATCTAGAAATGATTAAAGCCGAAAAAGCCATTTTAACTTCTGCATTAGAGGTGATTGAGAAACCTGCAATTTCTGCCAGTAGTATCGGAATTTCTGCCCCCTCATGTCCTGTGGAAATTAGTTCTTCCGTAAATATCAGTGAGATGCAACAACATGATTTAAAGGCAGAGTCTGAACTAAACTGGCAAAAACGGATCCATCATTTATACCTTTTCATTCCTGGTGGTACATGTATTTATGATCATCCTTTCGAATCTGAAGTGATGGATATTGAATCAATCTCCGCCAGTTTAGTAACAGGTGGTCTTGAAGGCATTTCCAACATGATCCAAGAACTCACGAAGAAAGAGACAAAACTAAAAATTCTCGAACAAGAAGATATCACCATTTTACTTGAGCACGGGAAAGATATTACTGCGGCTCTAATCACGGAGGAGAATTTAGAAACTCTAAGATCAAAATTGAAGCAATTAATTGACGAACTCGAAAAACATTTTCAAACAGAATTAGAAACCTTTGATGGTGATATTACCGTGTTTTCCAAGGCAGAGAAATGTGTTCAAAAAATATTTATTAACTAGATTTTAACATCATAGGTTTAGATCATTCAGAAATTAAAGTGGCAGTTTTAAAATTTTCTTCCGACATTCTCATCATAACACTTGTTCTTTCTCAATTCTAATATGATTTTGATAAAACATAGATTTTCCTTGAACTCCGTCAGCAACAAGGATAGCTCGAGAATTAAAAAATCTTTCAGTGATCTGTTTGGTGTCCAGTGTCTATTTAAACTGCGACAAAATTCCTATATCTTAAAGAATGAAAAAAAGAATAGAACAATTGTATGAGTTCTCTGCAGAAGCTTGAAATCCTAGGAAAGGCGGCTAAATTTGATACATGCGCCTCAACGGCTTCAAATCGAAATATTCGGAGAAGTAAGGGGTATATAGGAGCGCCCTTGAGATCCGGGATCTGTCATTCCTTCCTTCCCGACGGCCGCTGCATAACACTTTTAAAAGTATTATACACGAATAAATGTTTACACGACTGTGGATATTGTTTTAATTCGGCGGGACATCAAAACCGGATATCATTTGAACCAAATGAGCTAGTTAAGCTATTTATGAATTTATATCTTCGCAATTATGTGGAAGGGCTCTTTCTAAGTTCGGGTGTGTGTCAAACTGCGGAAAAAACCATGGAGGGTATGATTGAGACCGTCCGCCTATTACGTTTGAAAGAAAATTATGAGGGGTATATTCATTTAAAGATCCTTCCAAGCACGCCCTATTACCTCATTAAAGAGGGATCTAGCTACGCAGATCGATTAAGCGTGAATTGTGAGGCTCCAAACAAGAGTCGGTTTCGAGATTTAAGCGGAACAAAGGAATTTAAAAGTGATATTTTAACGCGAATCGCTTGGATTAAGGGATTGAAAAAGCGAAAACTAATTCCATCTGGGCATACAACCCAGTTTGTGGTGGGTGGGGCGGGGGAGTCCGATAAGGAACTATTAAGGATGTCCTTATGGCTTTATGATAAGATGTTATTAAATAGAGCTTATTATTCTGCGTTTTATCCAATTAAGGGAACTGCACTTGAAGAAAACGCACCTACGCCTGTGATACGCGAACATCGACTCTATCAAGCGGACTGGCTCATGCGAATATATGATTTCCGATTCTCAGAAATAGAATTGGCCTTTAATGATGAAGATAATATTCCACTCTCGAAGGATCCCAAACTCCTCATAGCAAAAGCAAACCCTGATCGATTTCCACTCGAAGTAAATGAAGCAAGTTACGAGGATTTAATACATGTACCAGGGGTTGGACCAATTTCTGCAAGACGGATCGTTAATTTACGGAAGAATGGAGTGTCGGTTGAAGATTTTCATCAATTAGCAAATATAGGAGTGGTTCTCAAACGCGCACGCCCTTATTTATCTGTAGCTCGTAGAAGGCAGACCCAGCTGGACAACTTTTTGAATAAAAAAGACGTCGAGGTAGTTAAAAATGTCGTGCATGAATGGTATTAATCTCACAAAAAACACGACAGCACGTTTTCTCGACCTAGCCGGGCGCCATAGGAAGTCCCATCGAGATGGATTGATATCGCGCGTTAAACAGGTGCTTAAGGAGAACCCCGCAATAATATATAATAAGATGACCAAACTTGCACGACAATTTTACCTTCGGGGGAGGGAAGTGATGGGAGAGTACCATCGGTTAAATGCCTTTGTTCGCTTTAAAGTTTACCCCGAGTATCTTCTCACGAGTGAAATCCGACCAGAGCATAATATCGTTGATTTAATGTTTAATTATTTTCGCAGGCGATATCCTGATTTTATAATCCTCTTTTTCGACCAAAAAAATGGATATCTCTCAACGAGACGTCCTGAAATTCAATTTCCTTGCTTTAAGTATGTAAGAAATTACTGGCACTTTACACGAAATTCATGTACATTAAATGAAGTTCGAGAGCGTATTAGAACTCAACTACCAGAAACCTTGAACATTGAGGATTTTAGTTCAGAGACTTGGGAACGTTACTATGACTCCCAATATATCAAGGAGCGGAAAAATATCCGGCTTGCCCGAAAAGCGCTTCCCCAAAAAATGATTAAAAAGGCGGGAGGGGGTCTGGCTTATGAAGCTCGGCGGCTCGAAGAGGAAGAGAAAAATAAGCAGAAGAATTCCTTATTAGATTTTTTATGAGTTTCGATAAATTCATTTAAAAACTGCTGTAATTATACAACCTTTGTTCGTATATTCCATTTCTAAGGGAACTTTAATGTAATTTAGAAATTTTTTAAACAAAGGGGAGCACCAGTATTTGCAATACCCTAATCCTTCCCAGGCCCAAGGATAATCCTTGCAGCCCAACTTTTTCGCCGCCTTATTAAATTTCTTTTTAGCGGGACATTTATCGATAACAATTTTCCCGTAATCATCTGTTATGTCAGTAGATTGATAGCACTTTAAGGGTATCAAGAATTGGCCTTCATCAATTAAGGTTTTGATAAAAGTGTTCAAAAGCGCTTTTTTGGCTAATTTTTGTATCATCTGAATCAAAGCATTTTTGATAGGACCAATCCGTCGTTCTACTGATAAATTCACGTCCCATTCGCAGTAATTTTCAACTTCTTCGATCGAAAAATTCTCATACAAGTATTTCATGATGAAAACATTCTCGTTTGTTAAGGAATCAATCGCGGCATTGTATTTATCCTTATCTGCTTTTTCCTTGATGCCTAATTCGCTCATACAAACACGCAAACCTATAGATATCAATTCTAATTTTAGGAATTACTCAATTTATTAAAAAATTAGATTCTTAATAAATAAATCATATCCTAGAAAAAGTTTTATTTTATTTCTACGACGTAAGTCTGTCGTTGTAGAGTAATATTTCAATGGAGATAGATACATGGCGGAAATCAAGCTAAGCCCAAAAGAACTACCAACAATCCCATTAGAAGCAGAAATTACCCCCGATAATTTTGCAGGAAAAAGTATTGATGAAATTAAGAAGTTTAAAATTCTCAAAGGCAATCGAGAAAAAGAGCTAGGGGACTTTTTTGATGTAAAGGGGGGATCTGCGGAAAATCCAGCGGATATTAAGATTGTTATAGATGGAAACGTGGATCGAGTAAAATATATAGGGAGTGGGATGTCGGCTGGCGAAATTCTAATTAAAGGGAATGCAGGAATGCATACAGGAGACGACATGAAAGGCGGGAAGATAACGATAGAAGGAAATTGCGCTGATTTCTGTGCAATGGAAATAAAGGGCGGTGAATTCGAAGTAAAAGGGAATTCAGGCAACTATCTTGCTGGTGCAAAACGGGGAACATGGCGAGGCAGCTCAAAGGGAAAAGTTGTAGTTCATGGGAATTGTGGCGCGGAAGTAGCCGGATGGTTAAGGGGAAAAACAATCGTTCTCAATATCAAAGGTAATGCAGGGGCATATCTTGGAACTCACATGCATCTGGGAACGATAATCGTGGATGGTAATGTGGATCCAAGAGTGGGTGCCGAAATGAGCGGTGGAAAAGTCATTATTAATGGAAAACTCTCCGAACTGCTACCGTCTTTTAGCTATATCGGCGAAGTAAATGAAATCGAACTGAATGAAACTGAGAAGATAACGGGGACCTATTTAAAATTCGAGGGCGATTTTTCAAACATTTCTCCAAAGGCAAAGAAAAAAGGTGAAATTTACTTAAGTAAGGCAAAAAATTCAGATTTGGTACCAAAATGATTCATCTCTTAAAAGAAATTTTTCAGATCTAATAAAAGAAATTGTTACCACAATTATTTTTATTTTTCATACCAAAAGTAGATTAGAAATGGAAATCTTTTACCCATATATTACAAATAAGAAAGAATGCCGAGGCTGTGAAGACTGCGTGAATTGCTGTCCAGTCAGAGCAATTAGCTATGATAATAATAAAGAGTGGCACATAGATAAGGAAAAGTGTAGAAATTACCAGAAAAAAATTCAAGATACATGTATGAATTGCGTTCAATACTGTAGAAGGAATATATTACAGTTAAAAGAAGAAGTATAATTTGAAAGAGTGGAAAATGAATGGAGTTTTATAAATCTCTAGTTCCGCAAATTGATGTAATTGTTACAATTGGTAGAACAATCAATTTAGAGAAGACTGCGCGGTACGGAAAATTATCATCAGAGTATTTTGAAAACTCTGCGATATGTCTTATTCATCCTAACGATTTGAAAAAATTGGGGATGAAAGAAGGAAACCTTAAAATTACAACAGAGATCGGCTCAGTTATTGTGAGAGCAGTGAGTAGTGAAAATGAAACCAGTGAAGGAATTATTGTAATCGCGAATGGTCCATGGGCAAACAGACTTCTTGGTGAGGAAAATTTTCAAAGGAACCAGCTTTGGTTCAAGGCGATTGCTGAAACGACTAAAGAAAAGGTATCGACATTAGAAATGATTCTCAAAGAATTAGCTGGGGAGGGGAATTAGATGGGGAAATTAAATGCATTTCAACTTTACAATTTACTCCCAAAAACGAATTGTAAAGAATGTGGCGAATCTACGTGTATGGCCTTTGCAACCAAATTATTAACTCTGGAAAGGAAAATTGATGAGTGTCCATACTTGTTGGAGTCCAAATTTAAAGCGAACTATGAGAAATTAAAGGAGTTACTCGCACCAGCTGAAGGTGCATTGGAAACAGGGTTAACATTGGATAGGAATCTTTGTACTGGATGCGGAAATTGCGTGGTATCTTGTCCTCCGAATGCTAGGGTTTGTGAAGAGTGTAAAAAAGGAGGCGGACCAAGTCCAGATAATGAAAAGGTAATTTTTCGAGTGATAGATAGTAAGGCCGAGATAATAAATTTGAAAATATGCCGTCGTTACGAGCCTCCCATTACCAATTGTAGGATTTGTGAGACTTTCTGCCCAACTCGTGCGATAGAAATACTGAGGTGAGAGAATGGGCGAATTGAAAACAAATCTAGTATGTACTGGCTGCTCACTTTTATGCGATGATATTGCAGTAGAAATTGAAAATGGGAAAATTAAGACCACGCATAATGTTTGTGCGCGAGGATATGGACGATTTTATCAAGTAGATTTCAAGTACCGCATCTTAAGCCCGCTTTTAAAAATGAATGGAAAACAAAAGGAAATATCATACGAGAAAGCAATAAAAGAGTCTGTTAATTTGTTAAAAAATGCAGAGAATCCATTTTTATATGGTTGGGCGTCTACGGTCTCGGCAACACAGAAAAAAGGAATTCAACTTGCTCAAAAATATAAAGCGGCTATCGATTGTGCTTCGACTTGTACCATTGGGATGGCCATTCAGCGTTTCATCCAGGAAAATATTGAAATCTCTAAATTACCTGACATTCGAGACAATGCAGATTTGCTGGTATTTTGGGGAAGTAACCCTACCGCATCGCACATTCGACTCTTGAGCAAGTACGCATTGCTTGCGAGGGGAAAAAATACTGATCGGGGGATGGAGGATAGAACGGCAATCACTGTAGATATCAGAACCACGGACATGGCAAGATTTTCTGAAGAATTTTTACAAATAACTCCTGGAGGCGATACAGCCTTACTTGAGAGTCTAATGCAAATCATTCAAGGTAAATCATTCTCGAAAGAAAGGGTTGCAAATATTCCGCGAAAGACCATCTACAATGTCGCAAACCTCATAAAAGAAGCCCGGTTCGGTTTTATGTTTTTTGGAAATGGGTATGTGA
The DNA here is from genome assembly GCA_013375455.1 of Candidatus Helarchaeota archaeon. The sequence goes on from JABXJT010000020.1 coordinate 48,799, forward strand.
AGACTCAAGAAAATATGGATGTATTAATTCAATTCATTGAAACATTAAAGCAAAAAGGGATTAATTTCGGAGCTATTCCACTCGATGGTGGCTATAATGCGATCGGATTTAATAAAAATTTGAAAACCCAGGTAAAAACGGCGTTACACGCAGATTTCAGGCAGAATATAGCATGTAAAGAGCAAAGCCTTTTAATCGATTCATTAAAAACTGGCTCCGTGGATCTCTTATTTGTAGTTGGCTCTGATCCCATCTCAAATCTGCCATTTAATCTAAGTAAGCAAATAGCCAAGATACCCATGATAGCAATAGATTTCCAACAGACCCCGACCACTATGCTTTCTAGGATTGTAATTCCCACTACTATTCCTGGTGTAGAGAGTGCTGGCACGGCATATCGGTTAGATTTCGAGCCAGTTACGTTGAAAAGATTTTTGGATCCACCAGCTGGAGTTCATTCAGATGGAAAAATAATAGAGGATCTACTAAGGAACTCTTAATAGATATTCTTTCAACTGGTTCGTTGCTTCAATGCGTCATTCAATATTTTTGCTTTTTCCTTAACTTTATGTACTGATTCTCTGATATAAACAAGGTCTTCTTCTTGCGTCTTTCGGATAATCTTTCCTTTGCCAACGACTATTGAATTCGGAGGAATCTGGGTATTGGGAAGTATGAGAGCACCTGCACCAATCAATGTATTATCTCCGATTTTTGCTCCATCAATGACACGGGCGCCGATTCCCACAATTACATTGTTGCCAATTTGGCATTTGTGGGCAATTACTCCGTGGGAAAGCAGCGTATTAGTGCCAATAATTGAACTTTCCACGAAACAGTGTTCATGCACTGCACTTCCTTCACCGACTTCGCAGGTAGACGTGTCACCACGGCAGGTCGTGCCAAACCAAATGCTCGTTCCTTCTTTTAAAATGACGTCACCAATTAAGAAGCAATTTGGGGCAATGAAAATTGATTCAATTTGAGGGCTCTTGCCTTTATAAGGTATTTTTTTAAACTTTAAGGTCTGTAACTTCGGTTCCTTCATATCTTACACCTTCTGAGTTCAGTCAGATTGGACTTTAAATGATGTCTAGTTTCATATAAATTCTTTAATACAGTTTCACTAAAGTTTAATGATATGCCTTTCGATAAAGACCAATTAACTGCTGCGGAGAAAGCCATTCTTGGCAGGTGCGGTTCGTTCTGTCCAGCTTGCGATGCGTACATAGGAAAAGCGAAGGATTATGCGAAAGAAATCTTTGATAGCCTAGGGATTGATGATAAAAAGATAAAAAAAGCAGCTGAGAGCCTTCTGGAAGTAATGGATCAAGTCAATTATGATGATGTGGTCGGTTTTTTCAATTTAGGAGTTAAAGCAAAAGAGTATGAAGAGTTTAAGAAGTTTTTGGAAGTGATTGCGGTAGGAAAAGTTTCGTTGGAGGAGGAATTTGACATTAAAGCTTTCCAAAGAGTTCTCAGAAAATTTGTCAAATCACCGAACTGTACTGGATGTGGTCTCGGGGCAGGAGGGGCAACAAAAATGTGCCCAATTTTAGTCTGCTGTGAAGAGAAAGGTTATCTCACTTGTGCCGAATGTCCCGATTTCCAAGAGCATAACACTTGTGTAACCGTTAATGAAAATCAAATTCCCTCTATGATCACTGATAACGTCACGTTTTTTAAATTAATTACTAGCCGGTACATGAATTGGAATGTAGAGAACCTAAAGAAAATTTTTAGGAAGGGTTATAAGCAATATATTAAAGAAATGAAAGAAAAGTGTGAAAAAGGATTTTATTCAGGTCAAATTATTTGCAAAGATAAGGTTCTCCGCGATTTATTAGGCTTCTAATTCTAATAAAAAAATTTTAAATCGGTCTAGAAATGACATTATTTCAAAATATTGTGAATATAACCGTTCGGATGGTTTTGAAATGGTAATGGATGAAAAAATTTTTCAGGAATTGAAGGCGATTGTTGGTGAGAAAAACATCTCATCGAGAGAGGCAGATAGGATTGCATACGGTCGAGATGCTTTTCCCCTAAAAATAATGCAATATAAATTGCCTTCAGTTTTAGAACAGCCATTCCCTGATTGTATCGTATGGGTGGAATCGGTAGAACAAATCTCACGTATTTTAAAGATTGCTAATGAAAAAAAAATACCAATCATTCCATATGGGGGAGGTGCGGGAGTTAATGGTGGAATTGTTCCATTAACTGGCGGGATTTCCATTGATCTAAAAAAATTAAGAAAAATTGAGATTAATGAAGAATCAAATTTTGTGTTGTGTCAAGCTGGGGTAATTGGGCAGCATCTTGAGAATTATCTAAATAAAAAAGGTTATACATTGGGTCACTTACCTAGTTCTTTAACGACAAGTACCATTGGGGGTTTTGTGGCCACTCGCTCAGCAGGTGCATTATCATCATTATATGGCAACATAGAGGATATGGTTCTAGATTTAGAGGTGGTGCTTCCAAGTGGCGAAATCATTCATACTAATCCATCCCGCGTTCCTCGGAAGGCAGTTGGACCAAACTTTAATGAGGTGTTTATTGGCACAGAAGGAACCTTTGGAATCATAACGGATGTTTGTTTAAGTATTAAAAGAAATCCAGATATCAGAGAATTCGCTGGGTTCCTGTTTCCTACCTTGGCTGCAGGGCTCCGTGCCGTGAAGAAGATTTTGAATGCCGGAATTAAACCGTCCATTATCCGGCTCTATGAATCCGTGGAAGCGCGAATGGTGTATCATATAGAAGATATTGGAAAAGAAGAGAGTTATTTAACGTTATCCTTTGATGGCTACAACGAAACCAGAGAATTTGTTAATTACCTGAAAAAAATTTGTACTGAAATTTGTTTCAAAGAAGGTGCTAAGGATATGGGAGCAGAGGGTGGGAAAATTTGGTTTCAAAATCGATTGAATATGTATTATCCAAATCCAGACTATGTTAAGATGAATGTTTTGGCGGATACAATCGATGTAGTCACGACATATGATAATTTAGAGAATTTATTTAATAAAATGAAAGAGGCCATTCAAAGTAAAAGGGTAACGGTGATGGCTCACTGGTCCCATTTTTATTTAGAAGGTGGCAGCATGTATTTAATTTTTGTGATGCTTGAGAAAGACACCGAAAAAGACCAGAAAGCTTCTAGATTATACAAGGAAACTTGGATGAATGGCTTAAAGGCTTGTATTGAGAATGGGGGATCCATCAGTCATCATCATGGAATCGGGATATTCCGGGGCGATTTCATGGAACAGGAGTTAGGTGCTGGTACATATAATTTATTGAAAGGCATTAAAAAGTTGATTGACCCGAATGGGATAATGAATCCGGGCAAATTGGGATTATAGGTGGCTATTTTGTCTCAGAAAAAGGGTTTCTCCCGTAAGATTCGATTACGACTGGAAATGTGCAGTACATGCATGAAGATGTGCCGTGACCAATGTCCTACAGCCATCGCATCTGGCATGGAAAGTTTTACTCCCTATATCCGTTCATTACATGTTAATTTAAATGAAAAAAGAATCCGTTCTTATGATGAAGGGGCGTTAGACAGCATTTTTTCATGTCTTACCTGCAATCTGTGTAATACCTTCTGCCTCCCGAAAATTAACGAGGAGGAATTGATGAAATTAGCGAGAGCGTCAATCATAGACGCAGGCATTAATGTCTCAAAATACTCCAAAATCAGTAATAGTATCAGTAAGCATCACAATCCGCTCGAAGAAGCACATCAAAAGCGATTTGAATCCGTACAGGATTTAATTAAGAGGAAAAAAACTGTTGATACGCTGCTCTTTTTTGGATGCATTGGATTATACAGGGAAAAAGAAATAGCAAGAGCCACCATTGAATTACTCAATAAATTGGGGATCGATTTCACCGTAATGGATGATGAATATTGTTGTGGTGCACCTGCTATTAGCACGGGGTTTCTACAACCAGCCCTGGATGTAATGAATCACAATGTTAAAGAATGGCGAGAGCTTGGGATTAAAAATATTATTGCATTTTGCAGTGCGTGCTACCGGACTATTAAAAATACCTACCCAGAACACGTGCCTGATTTTGATTTCAATGTCCAACATATTATTGAAGTGATTCTGGCACGCCTGAAAAACTTGCAATTAAAAGAGTTGAATTCCAGAGTTACTTATCATGATCCCTGCCATCTCGGTCGTGGGATGGAGATTTATGACGAACCTCGAGATATTCTTAACAGCATTCCTGGAATCTCATTAAGAGAAATGGAACACGCTCGTGAGGAAGGATTTTGTTGCGGGGCAGGGGGTGGAGCTCGTTCAAATTTTCCTGATCTAGCTAAAGATGTAGTGGTCATCCGAGTTAATGAAGCCAAGGATATTGGAGTAGATTTATTAATTTCAGCCTGCCCCTTATGCAAATATCACATAAAGAACTCGGAGAATATTGGAAACATACAAGTCTTGGATATCGTAGAATTAGTCAATCAATTATTATATTTTTAGAACTAATTAGAAACGCTAAAGAGGGAGAATTTGATTTATTTTAAGAACTTTTGAATAAATTCACCGATTTTCTCAATTCCCTTCTGGCCTTCAGGGGCCATATTAGCAAAAGCTTGGAAAACATGAATCATGTCATCCCAAACCTCTAGCGTCACATCCACACCCGCCGATTTTGCGCGTTCTGCACAGCGAACGGCATCATCAAGAAGGCATTCTGCTGATCCCACTTGAATTAACAGTGGAGGTAACCCTTGCAAGTTACCATAAAGAGGAGACGCAAGTGGATTCCGTGCATCAGCATCTCCTAGGTAAATTTCTGCCATCATTTCGAGGCCTTCTGGCGATACAAACGGATCTATTTCTGCTTTGGTTTTAACAGTTTCCCCAGTATTCGCTAAATCCGTCCAAGGTGAGAGAAAAACGGCCGCTACTGGTAAGGGATCTCCCTCATCCCTCAATTTTATTAAAGTTGCCAATGTCAAACCGCCACCAGCGGAATCTCCCGCAATCACGATATTTTTTGGAGATATACCCTCTTTTGAAACAAGCCAACGGTAAGCCGTCATTGCATCCTCTAAAGCTGCAGGAAAGGGATGTTCTGGTGCAAGTCGATAATCAATAAGTAATGCGTGCGCTTTTGAGGCAAGTGCTATCCGCCCTACAAGTTCACGGTGAGTACCAATACCCCCAGCTACATAACCGCCACCATGCAAATAAAGAATCGCATTCTTTTTTGCGATATCAGGAAGAGTGAGCCATAAAGCTTTCATCCCTTCAATTTCCAGTTTTTTTCGTTTCACGCCTTTTGGAATACGTGACATTGCGGCTAAGGTTTCTAATCCTTCACGTATCGCTTCCACGCTTGGTTCTGCTGACGCTTGAGCTTGAAACGCTCTTAATTGTTCTATAATATTTTTCATTCCTTGACTAACCATCATTAATTCCCTCTGCTTATTGTATTGAGATTACGGGAAATTACAAATAAAAGTTTTTGGATGATTCATTACTTTCTATCCATTCTAATAAGGAAACAAATAGTGAAAATTTAAAATGTGTGAACTCTGAAAATATTGGAAACATACAAGTCTTGGATATCGTAGAAGTAGTCGTTCAATTATTATATTTTTAGATAAGAGTCTATTGAAGATATCGGAAAAAATAAGAAATTATTTTGGAATCGGCGGAATTTGAGTTAAGAATCGTTCTGGTCGATAAAAAGATTCCACCGCCAAGTAAGCACAAACACCTGTCCAGAGATGTGGAATGCTGGTTCGTTGTTGTGAAATTAATCTGGAGTGTCCAGGCATATTAATCCGTAAGGTAACTTCCCCATAACAATCAGAGCCAGATATTGGAATTAAATTAATGATTTCATTTACTGCACGAGCCAGCAATGGTCGAATTTCGGGTTTTTCAGAAGCGACTAAGTTCAAAATAAATACTTGTTCAGCAAGATAGCCATATCCGAGGCGTTTTTTTTCGATTTTTTCTTGAACCTCCTTCATCAATTTAGTGATGAACGGTTTCGCCAGTCTATCATTATACTGTTCAAATAGTGGTGCTGGAAATAACGACCATTGGATCCCTCGCCATCCACTTTTATTTAATATTGGTTTATTTTCAATTCTGCGAAGAATTCCAATTCGTAATGCTATTGCCGATGTTCTCCATAGCTTTACTTGTTTTGGATCTGTTCCCCATCGTCGTCCTGCATCCATCGCTGATGCAAGTCCTACCAAGACTGCTGTTGCTCCGTGTAAAGTGGCATGGGGAACATGGTTATCATCTTCAAAGCCTCGCTTAATCCACCCTTTACGTTTCTTTACATAGGTGTTTATTGCGTTTGCCGCTAGTTCGAGAACCTCAAGAAATTGGTTCTGGTATGCGGGGCGTTCAATTTCCTGAATAAATTGTTCATGCCGCCAAAGATCCCAAATTATCAGCGAGGTTTCATCAATTTCATATGGAATTATTGAAAGGTTGCCCCCCTTTCCATTAGTATATAAATTCGAATGCCAATGACCACGTGGGGAATAAAAGGGAGATTTTAACCCTAAAAGCCATGTAGGACTGACTGAAAATCGCTTTTTTCGCTGTGTACGGCGGTAAAAATCGAGATGCTGATCTACAATTTCAGAGAATCCGGCGAGATCAAGTGCAAGGTCAAAGAATGCCCCATCGCGGGGCCAATCAAAATGATATGCGGGTTGTCGGCTCGGCGAGGCTACAATTGCCCCACTACTACGGTCACGCCCGATAAGAAGATTGGTTATTGAACGTTGAGCCACTCTTTTTTCTGTGGGTTTGGCTTGTGGTGGCAGATTTACATTTTCAGAAAGATTCAGCCAATATTTTATGGTTTCCGATTTCATTTTATTCAAGCCTTGGCTTTGAGCGTCTGTAACAATTTTCACACTGTCTACTGCGGTATCTGCTACGGCGATCAATACCGTGACTTTTGTTTCTTCATCTTTAAGTATACGTTCTAAACCGGCATCAGCTGGTCCAATAAATCCTGTGTTTCCATTTAATTTTCCCTTCCTTGCATTTTCACTTGCGCCCATCGGTGCTTTCTTGGAAATAGATCTCCCCCTCCGATCCGCCCCGATTTGAATCCCGTCCGGGGGAGTTAATAAACTCATTGCAATAAAAATTCCCCCTTCTGGATATAGTTTATCAATTTGTTCGGGCAATAATTTTTCATCAAGGTAAGGTGCGAGTCGGCTTTTCTTCTTCACGTCAGGTTGAAAATAGAGAATTATTGATTGTTCGGGTAAATATATTGCTGCAAAACCCCTTTTTTTTGAATCTGGCACGCCCAAAATGGGATCGAATTTTTTTGAGGGGGCAAACGTGCTATAGTAAAAGAATTTCTCTGCAAATTTTGCCTTAATTCGGAATTCCTGTACCAATAAATCATAATTCCAATCGACCCACTGACATGCTTCGATTTTAACATTATTCCGTAATAATTGAGTACAAAGGATCGGACCCTCTTCAGGTTCATATTGTCTTGAACTTGTCCACGTTTCATCGCCTAACCAGCTTAAATTTCCTTGTTGAAAATAAATCCCACCTCTCGCACCCAAACCGGGATGAACTTCATAGGGTCTTCCATATCTTCTCCAATCCAAACTCGGTGCATTTTTGCCCCAGCGCACATCCTTCAAGAATAATACACCTTTTAATCCGTAGGCTTTAGTAAAATATCGAAGATGATCATAATATGATGGTGTAGGCCAACGAAAATAGATTAATTCGCTCCATGGACTAATCCCAACAGTAAGTCTTCCATTACCGAGTGCTCCTATTGCATTTGTTCCTCCTTGGAAACTCTCTGAGCGAAAATCGGCGCGCACCACCGGATCTCTAAATACGTCCGCCTCTTCCCAATCCGAGATATCCTCCTCCTTCTTGGTCATCTGAAGCTACCCTCAATAAATGATTTACAGGGATTATTAAAATATTTATAATTAAATATATACCTTCAGTAGAATATTTTAAAATCCACCAATTATATATGAAAAGATTCTACAAATGATGTGAGTTAAAGTGGCATACCTTGCACCGATTGATACAATTGCCATTGGGGTTTGGATCTGTTTAGTTGCGGTTCAATTGGGAATATTTCTATTACTTTTCTCGAAATACCTGAAATCTAGTGAGAAAAATAATATAAAATTAGCTATTTCCCTCACTTTCATCTTTTTAGCCATTGGGGGGAGTTGTTTCATATTCTTCGATTATTATTTCACGCAATTAGAGCCTAGTTTATATGAAACTCATCAACTCATCTTTAAAATTGCAACCGTTTTTCAACTATCAGGGTTTGGGTTCTTATTTTTAGTGTCGGAGCACCGCGTGTTCAAGGGGAAAGATTATTTCATCTTCTTTTGGGGTTTTTTGGGATTGTTGGTTGCTGCTATGGTCGTCAGTGATTTCGTCTTAACTGAAACCCTAATTAATCTTGCGTTCATTTTTGCGGTTTTCATTCCAATAAGCTACATTTACTTGGCGATCAAACTCCCTGGGGCAGCTCGGAATAATATTTTGTTGATATTGTTTGGTATCATCATCTTCACGGTTGGTATGGTCCTCAACCTCTTGGACGTGATTGTCGCCATAGAGCTGTTGACTGGAAGTGCCGTCGTCATTCATTATCTCTATCTCATCAGCCCGATTTTACAAATCGGAGGATTAATAACCGCTGCTAAAGGATTTAACCAATTATACTTTCAATAAAAAAAGAATTGCTAAATACCATTAATTTTGATATGTGTCTGGTATTTTCACCGTGGTATTTTAAAAAAATTAAGGAAATGCATAGTGAAAATTTAAAATGTCTGCTAAGTATGAAGGGTTTTCAGCCATTGTTTACTCGAGATTATGGCTTCTTCAAATCTTTGGGAAAATAAGGAACGAGTTTCCGGATTTAAAATTCAAAGTAGTGCTTTTTATGACTGATTTTCCTCCAGCGACATTGATTAAGATTGATCAAGGGGATTTTGAAATCGAAATCTTAGAACGTGTTAAAGAGTCCAAGGATTTAGATGAGATTGAATGTGATGCATATTTGGTTTCATCATTTGAAGTATTATCAAGGGGCTTTAAAAGTATCATGGATGGGATAGCTGAAAAAAGAGTTAAGATAAAAAATTTAAATGCATTACCAATATTGGGAAAATTATTGAGAGTTTTCTAAGAATGGCAAAAGCAGGAAAAATATCTGCACTTGAAAGAATATTAACTGTTTTAGAAGGAAAAATTCCAGATAGGGTTCCAAGTTTTTGTTTAGGTGGAGATTATGATTTTATTGAAAAATTCATGAAATCTCCATTCGCCCTGACTGATGAGGATATGGATCAATTAGATAGGAATAAAGTGTCATATTATCCGCCATTCATACATGCCATTATCGCCAAATTCGCTCCAACTGAGATACTAGCAGGTGGGCTCAATGCAAAAATTGACTTGTGTTGGCAAACAGTGGGAGGATTTACACTTTTAAAAATGGATCATACGAATGAATTTATTATTCAAAATGGAGGATTATTCAAAGTAACTGTTCGTAATAACGGAATTCCACATTACTGGTTTATGGGTCCCGCACTTTTGAAAAAAAACCACGTTGAAGACTATTGGAATAAAGAGAAGGAATTGAAACCAAACAAAAGAAGTTTTCGAAATTTGGCCAAAATTCGTAGAACAATGCTGAACAAATATGATATTGTAGTATCCCAAGGAATAACCGGTCCATTTGAGAATTGTGTGTTTGGTATAGGACATGCCAATTTTGCTTATTTTGCAAGAAAACATCCAGAATTCCTTCAGCAGCACATGGAATTTCAATGGAAGACATTTGAAGAGCCTTCATTAAAATTATTGATGGAAACTCAACCAGAAGTGGTGATGTGTGGCGATGACTATGGGTACAATTTAGGTTTACAAATGCACGTGAAACATTGGCGACAGTTCATCAAACCCATATTAGCGGATTATGTAAAAATCGTCCATGATGGTGGGGGGAAATTTATTTTGCACAGTTGTGGAGGGATAGGGGAAATTTTCCCAGATTTTGTTGAAATGAGTATTGATGGAGTGGAATCATTAAAACCAAAGAGCAATGATTTAAAAATGTATAGAGAAAAATATCCTGAAATAGTTCTCGTTGGAACAATTGATGATTCCGAAATGTTAAAGTACGCATCACCTGAAGTCATTAAAAATTCGGTTAAAAGAGATATTAAAGTTTTGGGCAAAAAAGGAGGATATATTCCGGGACCCACTAATTTCTTATTAGATCAACCGCCAAATAATATCGTAACATTATATAAAGCCATACGAGAATTTGGGAAATATTGATAAAAATTTTATAAAATTAATCATATTAAGCTGTTTTAAAGAAAATGATGGAGAAAAGTGGTGAGATAAGTGAAAATAAGTGTTAATAAAGAAGCACTAAAGGTAGTAAAAGAGATTATAGCTAAAAGTACCCGATTAAATGTTGATGTTATCGAATTAAATAATGGGTCAACCGTCATCGATATGGGAGTAAATGTCTCAGGCGGATATGAAGCAGGTTTAAAAATGGGGGAAGTATGTCTTGGAGGGCTTGCAACCATAACTTGGGATTCAGTCAATATCGGTGAATATTTACTCCCAGCCCTGACAGTTGTGACTGACCATCCCACCATTGCGTGCATGGCGTCCCAATTTGCAGGTTGGCGAATTAAACCTAAGGGATTGGATTATTTTGCCATGGCAAGCGGTCCTTGTCGAGCCAAATCCCTGAAAGAAAAAGACCTTTTCGCTGAATTAGAGTACCAAGATGATGCAGACCTCTCAATTGCAGTGTTAGAAACAGGACAACTCCCCAATGAAGACGTCATGAATTGGTTTGCCGAAAAGAGTGGAGTCAATCCTGAAAATGCGTATGCTCTAGTTGCACCTACAAAAAGCACGGCGGGTGGCGTGCAAATTGCAGCCCGGATCGTGGAAACCGGGATTCATAAGCTTCATGAACTCCATTTTGATCCAAAAAAAGTGGTTTATGGATATGGAACAACCCCGATTGCACCCATTGCGAAATCAGATCTGAAAGCCATGGGGATGACCAATGATGCCATCATTGCAACGGGTTCGGTGACACTCAATGTGAAGGCGGATGAAGCAGATAACCTTGAAGAACTGATTCAGAAAGTTCCGTCCAGCACCTCTAGAGATTACGGAAAACCATTTTTCCAGACTTTCAAGGAAGCTGGAAAAGACTTTTACCACATCGATCCGCTCTTGTTCGCACCAGCTGTCATGATTCTGAATGACATTCCCACGGGCAAGACTTACCAAGCGGGTAAAATGGATTTTGCCCTGCTAAAAAAATCATTTAATCTTTAATTTTTTTCATCCCTTTTTTTTAAATTAAAATCAGAAACTGATCAAGGTAAGGTTTTTATTAACCTTGGCGCAAACCCACTGACACAGTCATTTTGCTTAATGATTGAAAAAAAAGGAGAAGGTGAAAAACATGCCGTATATATTGACGACGATATGGTATCCGCCAGATAAACATTCCGAGGTTGAGAAAATCGCTTTTGCAAACGTGCCAAAATATCCCCCCCGACCTGAGCTAGGTGAAATGGTAGTTCCAACCATGGTGACGGCTGATATTAACGGGATAAAAGCAATGTCCGTTTTCAAGGCAAAGAAGGGCAAATACGACGAGGTTATGGCCATTGCCGGGAAACAGCTTTCTGAATTTTGGGGTATCGAGGGTCTTAGGTATACACTTGAGACTTTATATACTGCAGAAGAGGCTTGGGCGGTAGTTGGAAAGAAAGTGCCAGGATAGTCAGGTTTTTGCAAAAAACAAAAATCGAACATTAACTTTTCCATTCTTTTTTTAATTAAAAAAAAATATGGAAGGAATGTATCTTGGTTAGGTTTCGGGTGGGGTCATGTCAATTATACCCATAGCTTCAACCAAATTCACTCTAGTTACTACCGAATAGTTAAAGCCATCAATGTCTGCATACATTTGCATTGTTTTACCAATACGTATTAAGGCTTCTGTATATTTTCCCTTCTTGACTTCTGAAACCCCTATGACTGAGATTCCCTTTGGACTCGCCCTCACTGCTGCTTGTATGACTTCTTTTCCTAACGAACGATCTGGGGGATATTTCTTCACGACTTCCAAGTATTTTTTCCCAACATCCTTGGCTTTGCTAATAGGATATGTTGAATGGACAAAAAGATATACCATATAAATCACCAATTTCTACTATTTTTTCAGAAATACGTGCATTCTTCGTTTGGCATTATTCTCGCTATTCCCAAATAATACCAAATCCTAATTCTTAAAATTGCGAATATTAATCTTTTCATAAAATAAAAAAGAGAATTAAGATTTTAATTGAGCCTTGATTTTTTTGCTATTTCAATCCCGCTTGTTCTCTTCCACTCCCTCGAGTGCAATAATATTCCCATCGAAGAGCCATCCCTTTTGTAATAGGACATCCAGCACAAATGCAGCCCTTTTCTTCCGTAATTTTGTTACTTTTTCCAGTAGCGCAAAATGCCAAGTCAGTCTCGCCCGTTCCTTCGTAGCTCGGACATTTACCACAATAGTCTTTGCAGACATTTTTGATGCCTTGAATTCGTTTCATCATTTCCTCCTGGGACATTCCTGCCATTGCCTTCATCTTTTCTTCAAAAGTACTCATTATCTGACCTCCAAAATTAACATCGTTATAAAATGAAGAGGAAATAGGTTTAAGTAATTATAAGCAAGAATTTCTGAAAAAAGAAGGTTAAAGGATATAATCAATCAAATTCAGGTTTTTTATCTTGCCAGGGTGCTACCTCTTCGAAAGCTTTTGAGACTTGAAGAACAGTCGCTTCAGCGAACCTTTTTCCAACGATCTGTAATCCAATCGGCAACCCTTCACTCGACCAACCATATGGAATTGTAGCAGCAGGATGCCCAGTTAAATTAAAAGGAAAGGAAAATGGCTGCCATCCTGTTGGTGAAACACTTCGCCCATTAATGGTCGGAGGATACATCATTCCTAATTTGAATGCAGGTACTGCAGTTGTGGGAGTAACTAAAACATCAAAATCTTTGAAAAAGGTATAAAGAGTATCACATAGCTTTCTTCGATCGTTCATCGCTTTTGTGATTGCAAGGCCGTTATAAGTTACCCCTATATCTACCAATTTCACTAATTCTGGATCTATTTTATCACGCCATTCTTTCAATTTTGGATTCAAAAAATGACCTATTTGTGTGGTCCATAAAGTGTAGAATGGGGATTCTGGCCGTTTCAACTTGATTTTTGATTCTTCTATAGTCCAGCCCAACTTTTCAAACAATTGAATGGCATTTAAAAATGCTTTTTCTACCTCTTGATCAACCACTTTTGCAAAACCTAACTTCAAAGAATAACCGATTCTCATTTTTTTTGGTTTTATCTCAATAGCTTCAAGATAATTTACATTATCCAGTGGCAGGGAGAGTCTATCCCCTTCATGTGGACCTTTCATAACATCCAGCATTAGAGCCGCATCTTTTACATGTCTTACAATCGGACCAACTACGGTCAATGTTTGAGCGAAGGTATGTAGTCTCGGATATATTGCCACTCTACCTAAGCTTGGTTTTAAGCCATAACAACCACATAAGGAGCTAGGAATCCTTATTGAGCCGCCTCCGTCAGAACCTTGAGCTAGCGGGCTCATTCCAGATGCAACCGCAGCTGCAGCACCACCACTCGAACCACCTGTAGTTCTCTCCAAATTCCATGGATTACGTGATGCCCCAAAAACAAAATTATCCGTAACTCCTTTAAATCCAAATTCAGGAGTATTTGTTTTTCCTAAAATAACGCAACCGGCATCGATTAATTTATTAACGAAAGAACTATTTTCCTCTGGAATGTAATTTTCAAACAGTTTAGAGCCGAAAGTAGTTCTTACACCTTTTATAGATGCTAAATCTTTTATCGAAGTTGGAATTCCAGTTAATAATCCTAAATCTTTACCTTTTTTCACGGCGTCATCAGCCTTTTTCGCCATTTCTCTGGCTTTATCAAAAGTAGTTGTACAATAAGCATTTATCATTGGATTTATCTTCTCAATCCTCTCGATTATAGTCTCCGTAATTTCTTCTGATGTTAATTCTTGCTTTTTAATACTTTCAGCCATATCAGAAGCCGACATGTAACAAATATCTTCTTTTTTCATTTTCAACCATCCTCTTAATAATTCTTAATTGAATAAATTAGGTTTTTTATCTTGCCATGGAGCGAGATCTTGAAATGCTTTAGATGCTTGAAGCACGGTTAATTCATCCCATCGCTTGCCAACAATTTGCATACCAATAGGGAGCCCATTTTTTGTCCACCCACAAGGAATTGAAGCGGCGGGTACACCTGTCATATTGAAGGGATACGTAAAACTCACCCATGCCGTAGGGGAGGAAGCTTTCTTGCCAATTTTACGTGGTGTCATGATTCCTAACTCAAAAGCGGGAACTGCAGTAGTTGGAGTGACTAGGAGGTCATAATCCTGGAAGTATTTGGAAAGTATCTCAAACATCTTCATTCGCATTAATTTGGCAAATTCCGAATCTGTTGCTTTAAGTTCCAATCCAGCGTCGACATATCTTAAAAGTGTTGGATCTATTTTATCTCTCCATTTGGCCAATTTTGTTCTTAAATCATGAGCTAAACCTGTAGTTATTAGGACCATAAACCCAATTTCTGGATTTTTGAATTTAAATTTTGTTTCCTCAACCTCCCAATCAAGTCCTTCGAATTTTTGAACGGCATCTAATACCCCCTTCTCAACTTCTGGATCCAAAGCCCTAACAAACCCGAGAGTTAACGAATAACCGATTTTAAGCGTTTTAGGCGGTTCTTTAATCCCTTCTATATAACTAGTTTTTTGCTCTGGCAATGAATAGAAATCCGCTGGATGAGGCCCTTTGATTGCATCTAGCATTAAAGCTGCATCCTCGACGTGTCTAACAAGCGGTCCAAAATGAGAAATTGTGGCCCACGCAGCACCGGAAAACGGATATCGAGGTACTCGACCAAAATTTGGTTTCAGACCATAACAACCACATAAGGAGCTAGGAATTCTTATTGAGCCACCACCATCCGAGCCAAGAGCAAGCGTGCTAATTCCACTCACTACTGATGCCGCTGCACCACCACTTGAGCCGCCAGTCGTTTTCCCTAGATCCCAGGGGTTTTTTGTAGTTCCAAAAATGAAATTCTCAGTTATTCCCTTATGTCCATATTCGGGTGTATTTGTAATTCCTAAAATGACACACCCTGCAGCCTTTAATCGTTGCACCACGGCATGATCAACTTCAGCGATATTATTTTCATATAATTTCGATCCGTAGGTGAATCTTACGCCTTTTACTGGAACCACATCTTTAATTGAAGTGGGTACTCCATTCAATGCTCCAATGAAAGCATTGTCCTTTACCACCCGATCTGCTCTCTTCGCTTGTTCCCTCGCCATCTCAAACGTTGGAGTACAATAGGCATTGATTATCGGATTGATTTTTTCAATGCGCTCTATAAACGTCTCAGTTATCTCTACTGCAGTTATTTCTTGGCTCTTTATCAGATCTGCAATCATAGAGGCTGAATAAAAGCATATATCTTCCTTTCGCATTTTGATCACTCATCAATTTATGAATAATTTCAAGCAATAAGTCTTTCTTGAACATAAAATGAAGTAGATATTAGTTTTTTTCGAAGAAGAAATTTTAATCCTAAAAGAATATAAGGTAATTCACATATTTACCTTATGTGAGAAAAATGACAAATATGACTTTTTCAATTCCAGATGAGATTTATAAGAAAATGAAGGAACATCCAGAAATAAAATGGAGCCAAATCGCTCGAAGTGCATTGATTAAGTACATTGAGAATCTAGAGCTTGCAGAAGAAATTATTTCTAAAAGTACTCTTAAAATAGAGGATGTAGAAGAAATAGGCGCAGAAATAAAAAGAAAAGCATGGGAATTACATAAGAAAAGAATGGAAGACCAACGATAATGAAATTAGTCATTGACACAAATATTTTAATATCAGGATTGATAAAAAAATCAACGACGAGAAAGATATTATTAAATCCAAAATTTTATTTTTACCTTCCTGAATTCTTATTCAATGAATTAGCTAGACATTTACCGGAAATTGTACAAAAATCCAATCTTGATATTGAGGAAATTAAAAAACTCATTAATCTATTTCTTGAAAACCTTAATATCGTTCCAATTAAGGAGTATGAAAATCAAATCAAGAAAGCAACTGAGATAATGGGACATATTGATGAGAAAGATATTCCATTTATAGCTGTTGCCTTAGCTATAAAAAGTGATGGCATTTGGTCCAATGATAAACATTTTCAAAAGCAGAGCGCAATAAAGATTTATACTACTGAAAATTTAATGTCATTCTTATAATTTTAATTATCTATAGGTCATTTCAAATCATAATAAAGATAATTATGTAAAAAAAGTTTATGAGAAACGCATGACAATGCCTGTTCCGCCTTCAGGGTAGTCCCATTCGATGGCTTCGCTTGGACAGATATGGAAACAAGCTCCACATTCAAAGCAGAACTCTGGAAATTTGAAAACTGCCTTGTCGTTTTCCATTTCAAAGCAACCACCTGGGCACTGTTCGTAGCAAATTCGGCACCCACTGCACTTTTCGGGATTAATTTTAATGAATTCGGTTTTTGTTGGGATCATCTCGAAATAGTCTTTAATTTTCTCTCGCAATTTTTCGCCATAAAACTCTTCTTTCGCTTTTTTTGCCACTTTTATTTCCCTCCAAGCAGTGATCCGAATAATTCGAGATAAGGCATTAATGCACGCCGGCCAAACCGAACGCCTGATAACAACTTACTAATGTTTGCGACATTTCCTGAAATGAAGCTGGAGAGATCCAGGGGATGTTCCATTGAATGGGCATTGGAAGCGGTAACCATTTGTGCTAGATTGTTGATTCCAACGTCGTGAGTTAGCCAGATCTCCATCTCCTTCCCAATCTTGAGAGTTTTACCAATATCACCTTCAGACCATTTCTTTTGATATCTAGCAAGAGTATCAGCAGAGGTATCTCCAGTTTCTATCGCTCTTACCGAGGTTTTAGCTGCTAATTTGCCGGCCTTAACCGCACCATACCAGCCTGCGCCGTCAATCGCACAGACCATCCCAGCGGCATCCCCAACGATCAGCACCCCATCACCATAGGTATAATTCATGTATCCCATCAGGGGGTCGGTCAGTGGTATGGCGTGTGCGTGTATCTCGCGAAGTTTTCCGCCTTTCAGTTTAGGTTTGACCAATGGATGATTAATACTATTATCCATGTACCAATGCGTATTGTATCCATATTTTATGTAATCACTCATCAAGGATCCCAGCCCAAGGCTAACAGAATTTCGGTTAGGAAATATCCAGAAATATCCGGCGTTACCCCCAATCGTTGCCCCCCAGTAGACTTCGATTAGGACGCCATCATCCATGCCGGATCCCCAACGATCAGTAATCGTTTTTTCATCCATTACCCAATCGTATTTAATACATAATGCATTCTCAGTCGCTGGCCACTTAGGCCGTAATCCGCTCATTCGCGCAATTATTGAATTTACACCGTCAGCACCAACAGTAATTTGGCCCTCAATCTTCTCACCCTTCTCAGTAAGGACTCCGGTGATTTTTGTGCCGTCTCGAATCACGTTAACGACTTTTGTAGAATTTCTTAATTCGGCACCAGCCTGCACCGCCTGTTCAGCCCACCACTTGTCGAACTCATTCCGATATACATCGAGTGGATCAACATAAGTTTTATCTTTTGAAGCCCCGGAAAATTCGCTCCAATCGGGACCAGGGTCGGGGACCCAATACATGCGGGAGCCGTCAACCACTCGCTCAATTGGGGCATCTGCTGGGAAGTCTGGGATAATTTCACGGGCTACATTGCCCCAAATTGTAGATCCACTGGTGTTTTTTTCGCCAGGGTACCTGCCACGTTCTAAAACTAAGACTTTCAATCCTTCTTCGGCTGCGATCTTGGCACAGGCACTACCTCCAGGACCTGCACCAACCACAATTACATCATACGCCAATTCTAGATCACCATAATTCTTTATCACACTGTTAAACTCGAAAGTTAATAAGTATTTTTTTAACAATAGTAAATAATGAAACATAAAGACAATGGAGGTAATCATTAATGCCAGATAAACCAAAGATTGGGTATCGTATTATTGGAACTATCAAAAGTGTCAAAGGCAATTGCAACGCCGGTCACAAGAAAGGCGATAAACTCGAGCTCAGTGGACATAGTAGCGGTGGATTGTGTGGATTCTTTTACCATGATATTTTTCCGTACATTATCATGCTCCAATTTGGAGGAGGGTTCCCAAAGGAATGGGTTGAAGATCAGGATGTAGTGGAATTAGTATGCATGGATAAAATGAATGAAGTTAAAATCGAGTTGAAAAGGATAAAAGAATAAATTCTCTTTGGGATTTTATATTAACGGGGATTTTTTCTTGGAGAAAGTCTTTGATCAATTTGCAGACGGTGATTACGAAAGAATTAGTGGTGTAGATTTAGAAAAATTATACTTAGAACAGCTTACCGAACAGGAAAGAAAGAGATTAGGGCAAGTATTCACGCCCAAATATATTATACGTTTTATGATTCATCAGATCAAGCTCCTTACTGACTTGAAAAGTGTTGAAGCTTCGTTTAACTTGAAAATCTTAGACCCCGCGTGCGGTTTAGGACGGTTTTTAATAGAAACGTATGAGTTCTTGCAGAAAAAAATGGATGAAAGTCATTGGAAGGAGCAAGATATCCACAAAACTTTACTGACACGCGTGCTCTTTGGAGTGGATATTGAGCCACTAGCGGTCCAATTCACGGCATTTGCGTTATATTTTAAAAAGAAGTCAGATCCGGTGGATGATCTATTTGTAATGCAGTCAAATGTTCTCGAAATGGAGGATGCGGCACGGAAGCCCTTAAAATCCCTGAATATTTGGGAATTTATTACTCAAGCTCCAGAAAAGGTAAAGCAGATTGCTAATAGGGACTTGCCATTAAATTATTTCGACGTAGTAATGGGAAACCCTCCTTACTTTCTCATTTCTCAAGAGGGAGGAAGTACATCAAGGGGGAAGCAGTTCCATACTACCTATCATCCCAAGAATTTGATTAAACTTTATCAATCGAATTATAAGGCCTGGCCAAAAGATAATCAGGACCCCAACATTTTTTATCTCTTCATTGAACGCGGCATCCAATTACTGCGGAATGAAGGATATTTAGGTTACATTGTTCCTGATATCGTATTATCGGGAAATACTACTGAAAATTTGCGGAAAGTAATTTTAGAAACTTGTTGCATTAATAAATTAATAATAATTGAAGGGCAAGTATTTGAAGAAAGAGGAATATCAAACATCATTATTGTTCTTCAACGGTGTAATGAGGAGGAAAGACGGGAAAAAAATAAAGTTGAAGTGATAAGTACCTCAACCCTTGAGTTGATGGAGAAGGATGAACAAAATAAATATGAGAACTTCGATGAACCGCCGCATTACATTCCTCAGGCTATTTTCAATGAGACTCCTCAATGTAACTTTGCGATTAGAATGACAGAAGAAAATATTGTTGTATTTCAGAATATTTTCAAGAAATTAAAAAAGAAATCATTGATAAAGCTTGGGGAAGTATTAGAAATTCAACGAGGGATTGAAAATTTAAAAAGGGCGGAAGCAGTTGATTTAAACTCTACTGGGAAAAAAACGTTGAGGAAATTAATTGCCGGTACAAATATTGTAAAATATAAAATAAATTGGGATGCCCCACAGTTTCCTCGTAAATTCATTGATTATGACCCTAAGAACGCTGATTATAAGCATGTTCACTTTAAAACAAGAGAATGGTTCGTTCAGCCGAAGATTGTTTTAAAACGCGTTAGTAATAAGTTGATTGCTGCACTTGATGAGGAATGCGAACAGGAATCCGATTACTTTTTCACCATGGATTCCATTCAGATGCTTTGGTTGAAAACAGGTGCAAAGAATAGCTTTGATTTGCGGGTCATTTTAGCTATATTAAACTCCGAGTTTATGAACTTCTATTATCAGACACTTTTTTCCTACAAGAAATTGTTTTCTAGAGTCCAAAAAGCATTTCTCCTAGAGTTACCCATCCCTCCCGAAATCCCCCAAGATAAACAAAAGGAAATCTGTGATCTAGTGGATTATTTACTGAAGGGTGTTGATCCAAAAAGCGAGGAATCGCTCAATCGACTCATTTATGATCTTTATTTTACACCAGAGGAATTGAGAAGATTCGATGGTTTATTCAAAGCACCCTTAACGCTGAAAGATCTTCCAGGGATTGGGATAGCCAAATATTGGGATTTGAAAAAAAGGGGAATAAAAACTCTGAATCAGTTATTAGAATGCGATAGTAATGAAGTTGCAAAATCGATTAAGGGTATTGGGAAAAAAGGTATTGAAAAATGGAAGGAAATTGCTAGGAATTTGACGGAGTAATATTTATTTAGGAGTTAATACGTCTTTCGCGGTCAGCGCTAAAGCAGGGCGAGTACATCGGCTGGATTTGGAAGGCATCGAGAAGGCACTCGCTGAAGCAGGCATTGACTATGAGGATTCAATGTTATACTAAAGTTAATATGATAAATTTTTAAAAGCAAAAGGTGAAATTGGTTAAAAAGAAATAATTCTGAAGAAAATGACAAAATAGTGAGATGAATCAAAATGGGTGAGAAATTAGACGTCGAATTATTGTTGAACATGTATAAAATGATGGTAAAGATTAGGAAGTTTGAAGAAAGTACGGCTAAGCTTGCAAGGCGAAGAAAAATCTTAGGTTTCGTGCATCCCTATATTGGTGAAGAGGCGGTCGCCGTGGGAGCTTGCTCGAATCTTCGGAAAGATGATTTTATTACCTCTACTCACCGCGGGCATGGACATATTATCGCGAAGGGAGGAGATATCAAGGGAATGATGGCAGAATTGTGGGGGAAAGAGACCGGGATTTGCCGTGGGTTAGGGGGCTCCATGCACATAGCTGATACCGATTTGGGAATACTCGGTGCGAATGGAATTGTTGGTGGGGGAATCCCAATTTCGGTGGGGGCTGGACTCTCTGCCGCTTATCGGGAAACCGATCAAGTCACCATTTGTTTCTTTGGAGATGGTGCCTCCAACCAAGGAACGTTCCATGAGTCACTTAATTTAGCCGCATTATGGAAATTGCCGGTCATTTTCCTATGCGAAAATAATTCGTACGCCTTCCATACACCCCAAAAAGTTCATCAATCGATAAAAAATGTAGCCGTAAGGGCCCAAGGCTATGATGTCCCATCAGAAGTGGTAGATGGAATGGATGTAATAGAAGTTTATAAAGCCGTGAATCGCGCGGTGCAACGGGCGAGGAAAGGTGAAGGCCCGACGCTCGTGGAATGCAAGACTTATCGTTTTAAGGGGCATGTTACGCAAGAACCCGATGCGGGGCTTTATCGTACAAAAGATGAGTTAGCGGAGTGGAAGAAAAGGGACCCGGTCGAATTATTAAAGAAACAATTACTTGAAGAACATCAAGTAACAGAAGAGGAACTCGCTGGCATTGAAGATTCAATCACGGGTGAGGTAAAAGAAGCAGTAGATTTTGCAAAAACGAGCCCTTTTCCCAAACCTGAATCTGCACTAGAGGGATTATTTGAAGAATAAGGAGGATTTTAAATGGTAATGATGAATTTCGATGAAGCCATACGGGCTGCAATTACAGAGGAAATGGAACGGGATGATAAAGTTTTTTTAATGGGTGAAGACGTGCACATTCCCTTCTTTAACTGCACTCGTGGACTTGTCGATATTTTCGGAGAAAAACGTATTCGAAGCACTCCTATTACTGAAAGTGGCTTTATCGGGGCAGCTCTTGGAGCTGCGGCCACCGGGTTGCGACCAATTGCAGAACTGATGTTCGCCGATTTTTCATTCGTATGCATGGATCAGATTGTTAATCAAGTGGCCAAATTCCGTTATATGACAGGGGGGAAGTTAAAAATTCCCTTAGTAATTAGGTTTGCTGGAATGGGCGCGGGTGACCAATATGCCGCCCAACATTCGCAATGCGTTGAAGCATTATTCATGCACATACCAGGCTTAAAAATCGTCGCGCCCTCAACGCCTTATGATGCAAAAGGTTTATTGAAAACCGCGATAAGGGATGATAATCCCGTAATGTTCTTCGAACATAAGAAATTATACTTCACGCAAGGTGAAGTTCCTGAGGAAGAATACACGATCCCGCTCGGTAAAGCGGATATCAAGCGGGAGGGTTCTGATGTAACAATAATTGCAACAATGAACATGGTGCCTTTAGCATTAAAAGCTGCCGATACTTTGCAAGAAGGAGGAGTCAGTGCAGAAGTCATTGATCCGCGCACCCTCGTTCCGTTAGATAAAAAAACCATTTTAGATTCCGTTACAAAAACGGGGAAAGTCGTTATCGTGGATGAAGGGGTAAAAACCTGTGGAGTGGCCGCTGAACTGATGGCAATCATTGTTGAAGAGGCGTTTGGCAGTCTTAAAGCGCCCATAAAGCGAGTAACTACCTTCGATATACCGATACCATTTTCAAAACCACTGGAAGAATTCGTCCTACCCAATCAAGCTCGAGTCATAGAGGCGGTCAATGAAGTCATATGATAATTCGAAAAGCTGAAATTTCGGATGCTCCTAAAATAGCAAAGGTGAATGTTGACACCTGGAGAACCACCTATAAAGGTATCATCTCAGATGAATATCTCCAAAATTTATCCTATAAATGGAGTGAAATTTACTTTCTAACGGTGATTAAAAAGCAAAATCGTGAAATAAATTGCTTTGTCGCCGAGGAAGAATCAGGAAAGATTGTAGGTTTTGCTATAGGGAGATTAGAACAATCAGAAAATCCAAAATTTAAAGGAGAATTATGGAGCATTTATATCTACAGAGAATATCAGAGAAAAGGCATAGGAAAGCTGTTAGTATCTGCCGTGGTTGAGAAATTACTTAGCCTGAATATTAATTCCATGTTAGCATGGGTTTTAAAAAAGAATCCATCCCGTGCCTTCTATGAATCCCTTGGAGGCAAATATATTGGGGAAAAACCCATCAAAATAGGTCAAGAGGACCTAATTGAAGTTGCTTATGGTTGGGAAAATTTAAGAGTCTTACTTAAATTGGTAAGTAGTAAATAAAATATGAGGTTGTTAAGATGGAGAAAAAGTATGTTCCGCTTCTAATTACTTTAATAATTACGCTGTCAATAATAATATTTTTCATGATTATAGGGATTTCATATTATTTTAACCCCGGAGACTCAGTATTCAGTGATGAAACGGTTTTGATTTTTATTCCATTCATCCCTGGACCGATAATTACGGACTTGCTGATAATCCTCGTAGCGCCCATCTTGCTTTTTTTCGTGATATTCTATAGCCTTGCCCCTTATTGGGCTAAACTTTTAATTAAGATACATAAAATACTTTCCAGAGTAGGGACGGATGCTAAATATGGGGTGATTAGGATGGGGAGGAAGGTTACTGGAAGGATGTTGTTTTTTAGAGCTATGGTTGTTAGTTTCTTTACCTTCAGCATTGCGGTATTCTTGGTGGAGTTGTTGGTAGGACTTGGGATATCAGATGCCTTTCTATATTATTCTTCAGGTCCAGAGACCTTTATTACCATCGTGCAAGTATTTGTTGCGTGTCTTTTCCTAGGGATTATAACCATTCTTATCTTCCTCCCAGTTTGGTATCTGGAGGACAGTGGTTTGACATCCTTTCAAGTATCTACCAAGAAGGAAGATGAACGAAGTCCCATTGATATTCAAGGCGTCCATGCACCTCTCGCAGGTGTACTCACGGGGTATGCAGGGCTCGCTACAATATTAGCGTGGATAATCTTTATCATAAAGGCATTTTTTGTGGTTCCCGTTACGGATATTTCCTTTTTGGTGGTAATTTTCTTTATGCTACTGCCACTCATCGTTGCAGGGTTCTTCAGTATTCCCATCTATCTTTATGAAAAAAAGCTTCCCAGTCTGGTATCGCGTCTGGAATCTCATTGGAACTATGACCACATAAAACCGCCTGAATTTGAAAAAATTGAGGATTAAATTAGGTTAAATTCACCATTTTCCCTTTTTTTTCATAATCCGCAAAAGTAATCTTTTCCGACAAAAATCACCACATGGAAACATTTAAATCCCGCTGAGAGGC
>JABXJT010000209.1 GCA_013375455.1 Candidatus Helarchaeota archaeon
TAAAGCCAAGGCGTAGTCTCCTCTATCCGAGGCTGCCTTTGCAAGGCCGAGCATGCGCCTTGTGCGCTCGACCTTTACTCCGCTTCTTTCAGCGTCTTTAATTTTCTTCTCCATCTCGATTATTATGTCGTGGCTTTCTAGGGCAGCCGTTGCAATACCTTCAATTTCTATACAAAGCTCTTGAACTTTTTCGTAATCGCTTTTCTCAAGCGCTTCTTGAGATTGCTCCAGTAAAGACCTGACTCCTTTTATGTTAAGCTCTAAAGCCCTCATTTTTTCGATATACCCTTTAGATAAAGTAATAAGCTGAGCGGCATCTTCTCTTCCCAACTCGTGGATTACCAAAGTTATATAACGCTTTTCAGTTCTGGCTGTGCACATAACTCCGAGTTCTTTTACGGAGTCGATTGTAAATGTTAAATTATGCTCACCCACTACGAAGTATGCCGGGGCAACTATGTGAATTGTAAAGTTAAACGACGAGTTTGGCGGAATCTCATCTAAAGTTGGAGGTTCAATTGAAATGTATTGCGATAAGAAGCCAGCCACTTTCATTTTAATGTCTTTCAGCCAGGCCTCCTTGAAAGGGTTTTTAACTTCCAAGGAAAAATTCTCGTCCTTGCCTCTAATAAGCTCATAGATTGCTTCCGATACTATTGCAGCAGGTGCACCTACTCCGCCGCCTCCGCCAGTTGTTACCGTTGTTGGAGCAACATAGCAATCTGGGTCGTGCATATCTTGAGTGGAGTCATAAACACAGCCATAGCCGCATTGACCATCTCCAGTGTTGCATTTTACTGATACAGTAAGAGTAGCACTTCTATTCTTACAGCCACTAACGTTTCCAGCACAACTTGCATTTACATAAATGTAGTTTG
>JABXJT010000155.1 GCA_013375455.1 Candidatus Helarchaeota archaeon
CGTATCACGTTAATCCGTTGCTTCATACCTGTGGAAAACGTGCCTATCTGTTTATCTGCCCATTTTTCCATACTCACTAAATTCAATAATTCATATATCTTGTTCTCAAGCTGACTTTTGGGAATATCATAGAGCTTTCCAAATAGTTTGAGGTTCTCTTTTGCGGTCAACTGATCGTACATGATCATTTTCTCAGAGACCAGCCCAATATGTTCCCTCACTTTATTTGCGTCTTTCACTACATCGTACCCTCCAACGGTCGCAGAACCTTCAGTCGGTCTAGCAAGGGTGCACAGCATTCTAATGAGCGTTGTCTTTCCTGCACCGTTCGGCCCCAGAAGTCCAAAGATCTCACCTTTTTCCACGTCTAATGTTACATGATCCACCGCCACAAGGTCTTTGAACCTCTTGGTCAAATTATCCATTTTAATCGCTATCTCTTTCACAGTATCACGACTCTTTTTCACTTTTTTTTTCTTCTTCATCGAGAATCTTTTTAATAGCACTCTGTTGTGTTTCCATTAAATTAAGAACTCGACTTAGGACCTCTGCTTTCAACAGCATTATATGTTCATAACCACTTTTTTCTTCACTAGGCATTCCGATAACTAAAAGTTTGTCACCCGTTTTTATTTGATATTTCTTGCGTAGTTCGACTGGGAGAACTATCTGCCCCCGGTCGCCCACAGTTGTGCTTCCGAAGAATTTTGGTTCTTTAAACATGATCAATCACTCACAAGAAATGTAAAATTTTGATATTTAAATCCTTTCAGCTTTTTCACTCAAATCATACTTTTCATACTAGTTCTAAAGTCGCGCTTTTTTGTTTAAATTTTTGATTTATGGGTGTATATCTCTATTATTTCATAGTTACAATTATTTTTTCGGCCGGTATTGAAAATCTTCGCGTATTTTATCCACACTTTTCATATCAATCCCTGCTTTATCTACTGCAGAACGAAGCGACGACCTTTTTGCGGCTCTTGCCTTCGATTCACCAGTATATTCTTTCCATAGAAATTCGGTCTTTCTACCATGTTTTCTACTAATTATTACGTCTGGGGTGACATCTTCTTTTCTAGAATCGAGTGTCAAATCCAAATAGGCACCTTCCAATACCTCCTCAAAAGTCAGTCCTAAATCTTCTAATTTGAATCTAGCGTCCGGATCGTCTGGATAGATGGTTTCTAATAATTCTGGGTTTTGATCTGCATTCTTATATACTTTCTTATCTCGCGTTTGAGGCGATATGCGACCATAACTTTGGTAAGGCATGAGCATTCCTTTCTGTTCCCACTTGTTTTGCATGAATGAAAAACATTCTGGGGCCGTTGCGTTTATTAAGGGGTGTGCCTCCTTTTCGATTGGATGGAGGTATAATCGGTGTTCTGTGAAAAGACCTGCCATTACTTCCGTAAATTTTTGTCTGAGATTTGAACCAGCATGACCGAAGGATCCTACCATAGGAGGAGCAGGCCACCAGTTGAACCAATAGTCTTTTAACTTGTAAGCGCTTTTAGAAGCAATTCCATCAAACATGAAACTTAAGACTTCATATGAGGATGCCTCAAGTACCATGTTAAGACCAGCACTGCACCACGTTATAACTATGCTATAGGCACTGGAATTCCACTGAGGAGTTCTTTCGTTTCGTGCATCAGAAAGCGTATTAATAATCCGAGCTGCAGCTTGATCTAAGTTTTTACTTCGTTTGGGAATGTTTTTTAATTTATACCCCAATTTCATGTGGCGCCTATCAAAAAATTCGTCAGACTGGTTTATGACCCACCAATCTACCGGAATCCCATCTTCTAGGTGGAGATTCAATGCAAACATGGCTTCTCCATCTTCGAAATCATGTATGAATAAGAAGGTGGTATCAGAACTCTCGCCAAAAAGCAATTTCATTGCTCCTTGTTGCAGATCACTCCGAATTGCCAACACGACGGGGAAAAATGCAAAGGTTAACGTCTTGTCTGCCTGCCACTCAGGTATTTTACCTTCAAAGATATCATGGGCTGTATATATCGATTCATTCAATCGGATGGTTGAAAGATCATATATCATTTTTCCAAATTCAGTGAAAAAATTCTTGAGCCATTCCCAACCATTGGTTTTGAACAGTTCCCAGATGTTCGCGCCTAAAGGTAGGTGATACTTCGTGGGGATCTCGTCAGAAATTTCACCAAACGTATGTTGAGTCAATTCATCCGCTCCTAATTTTATCTTCAGTGCTGAAATTCACTAAACAATTTTCCTCAAAAATTTATTTTGAGTGCTAATAATAAAAGTTAAACCCCCACAAGACTCCGGTCACAATAATTATTGCACTAATCCCGAGTATGATTAGCCATGAAACTACTTTTTTTGACAATTTGACCTCTGAAAGAGGCAGGTGTTTTGCATAAACCGAGAAGAACAATGCACCCACAAATGCCAAACCACAGTTTAGCAACATAGGGTTTGCCATGATGACATTGGAAACTATGAGGGTCGGGATTGCGAAGAGTAGAAAGAAATTCCTTGAGAAATGGAGTGCCGATTTGGCTCCACTCATATTAAAAAGATACCCGAGCAAATTTATCGAAGCAAACATTATTAACCAAAGAATAAAAGTTAGAGACATAAAAATCAACCAATTCCACCAATCTGATTGAATTTGAAAGCTTTGAAATTGTTGTTCTACATTTTCTAAATTCGAGAAATCCTGCCAAAACTCTTGAACCTTATAATATTTCCAAGTTTTTTCGTTGGTCTCATTAATGGCAGACCGTTCCCAGGAGGAATTTGTATGTAACTCAGACCACAGAATAATATTCATCCCGACATCGAGACAGGAATTGTAGTTTGATTCCAGAGTTAAGTTTGTAATAGGGAAATCTCCGTGCCAATCATTTAATTGCAGCTCTGCCACCCCAAACCCAGTTTCAGGTCTTATATAGGTTGACCATCGCCGCACATAATCCTGCAAAGGCAAAGTCCCAGGAATTGAGCCGTAATAGTCAAATAAAAGTAAATCCACAAGGGGAAATCGATTCGGTGTATTAATATTATTAACTAAAACATTTATTGCTGTCAAATGGTCCTCATCTAATCTCTTTACTAACGAATTAAGCCAATTTAAATAACTGTACAAGTCTCCTGTTATTACATAATCTTCATCTGCATCTGTGAAGGAAAGTATCATAAATTCGGGTTCATTTTCTAACTGATACCCTAATAAAGATGAGCGATTTTTGTAACGATTCACAACTGCTTCAACAAAAGGTTGCACCATGGAACGAAAATTTGAGGAAGCTAGACTGAATTGTTTGGGGAACCATTGTGGAAGAGATGCTTGAACCCAAATCTTGGAAGTTTTTATCGGTCCAATTTCTAACAAGACATATAATGGGGTCGTAATGTTCGGATCAGTTTCAATAATATCAAAACAATAATCTAATAATGTCCAGTTATAGGGACCTCCTTGCACGGGTTGTATTTCAAACCAATGGGCACCGAGGCGAATGAAATTCCCGGACTCAGAAGCTGCAATTAGATCGGTACGGATAGTTGCCATATCTAAATACGCCATTTGAGCTTGAGGTTCCCAGGCCAGGCCTGGACCATGAAATTCAACATAATGATAATCCCAACCAAAAAGCCCTAATTTATTATAAGTACCACTAGGTTGGCGTTGATAAACCGTACCATTCCAAATTTGATATAAAGGAGTGTGTTGTGGCGTTAAATGGATTGGTAAAATCCACATGAGAAGTGTTCCTAAACTAAGCCCAACTAACACGTATCCTACTAACTTCCTCCAGTTGGATTGTTTAAACCAGTTTTTAATCCGGTTAAATAAGTTTGGTTTCCAAAGCTTCCCAATAAGAATGCTAAACCCCAGTCCCATTATTAAAATATTCAACCATAGCGGGGGATATCCTACCAGATAAAAAGCTGCCAAGAAACTAAATAATAGAATGATGAGCACTGATTTTAATACGCCCTGATGATTGGAACGTAATGAATTTTTCTTGAAAGGGGTTTTTAGGTTATTAAAACCTAACACCCAATAAAGTCCTATTCCGAGAATCAAGAACCCCAGCCAGCGGGCAACATGATAAATAAGATAGCCTACAACACTCAATTCCCATATTGAAGCACCTCCTAAAGTTTCCAACCAAGTTCGATATGACGGAATGAATTGTTCAAAAATTAGACTTAAAATGATTAAGAAAGCACCGATTAAAATCCCGTAAAATCGCCAGTTGCTCTTTTGCAATTCCTCTGCCACTGTCGGTTATTTCTCCTTCTTTTTTTTTTGATAATAAATCTTCATTTTTAACTATTTAAAAGGAGAACCTTCTCTTCCACCCTTTGTACATGTTTTTTAAGAGGGAAAGCACTCAAGGTTGGAACAGCAAGATCAATTCTTCTTTATGTATATCGAATCTTCCTACAGTTTAGTAACCGAATAAAAGATGGTTGGAGGAATTATTAGTTCCTTTTTTGATGGATTAGATCATGTTGAAACAATTGTAGCATAATACTTTGGTGCCCGTTTTTTGAAAATCGAGTTGCTCTTGCGTGAGGACGGCACCACAATGCGGACATCTCGGTTGCGCAGAAAGTTCCTCCGAAACTGGTTCGGGTTCTGCCGGAGGTGGAACCGTAGAAGTTGCCGGTTCTGGATATTTTTCGAGTTTTTGTAGGGGTAGGGGCTCTTTACCCTCAAGAATGGTCACTCCCGGTATCTGGAGCCATCCCTCAAGCCATTCTGGGATGGAGGTGGCCTTGTCAACATCTGGGATGGTAATCTCCGGCATCCTCCGCCATTCCGCGAGCCATTCCGGGGCTGTGATGGTGTCTATTGGTTCTGTAACGGTGTCTATTGGTTCTGTAACGGTGTCTATCGGTTCTGTAACGGTGTCTATCGGTTCTGTAACGGT
>JABXJT010000210.1 GCA_013375455.1 Candidatus Helarchaeota archaeon
AATATTAATAACAGAATTTTAAAAATCATTCCTAAAATAAGCTAAAAATAGCATAAAATTTAATTTGAGATTAGGGTTATTAAACACCTTATCTCATAAATTTAAAAATTTTTTGTTTTTCTTTCTTTTTTTCTTTTTTAATTTTGTTTAAATATTATTATGAATAATAATATTTATTATGTTTGAATTAACCAGAAATTATTTAGATAAAAATGAAAGAAAATTTTTTATGAAAATATATAATGAAATCATAAAAGAATATGATTTCAATGACATTCCAACAGCTTATTTAATGTTTTTAAGATTTATAGAAGAATGGAAAAGTTTTTATAAAAAACTTTCTGAAAAAAATTGTCTTTCTACTTGTTTTGAATCAGATATTATTGATGTAAAAATAATCTATTCAAAATAAAATAATAATTAAATTCTTTTTTTCTTTTTTTCTTTTTATTAATTTTAAAAATTAGAGCTCTCAAAATTAAATTTTCAAATTCAAAAGGAATTCCTACAGAAATCGAATTCAAAAATTTTTTAAAAAAATTAAATTATAAAATTAATTTAATTTTAAAAATTTATATTAAAACAATATAAATCTTATTAATTAATTTCCTTATTCAAAATTATTAAATATAGAAAATCTGTTTATATTTTTTATATTTCTAAAAAATAGCTTTAAGATTAATACTTTTGATAAAATATTTTATATTTTTAAGTAAAAATTTATCTTTTAATCGTTAAAGGGTCTATAGACTATTTACTGATTAAAATTTTAATAATTAATTCAATTTTACAATATTATAATACTGAATAAAAATCATTCCTAAATTAAGCTAAAAACAATGCTAAAATCAAAAATTTTACAA
>JABXJT010000156.1 GCA_013375455.1 Candidatus Helarchaeota archaeon
CGATCCATCCTTACTGCCTTTGAATAAAGGTTGCAATTCATCCATGCACTTACGCCACAACATATTGCATTTTCACGATTTTCTTCCATTTCATTGAGTTGAACACCGGGAATTGCCTTTAAGACATTCCGAGGAGCTTCATAAACTCCCATATGACGGCCTAGCCGGCATGGATCTTGATATGTTATTTTAATAGGAAATTCATATGGAAAAGCTAGGCGGCCTTCCTTTAATTGGTCTTCTAAAAATTCAGCGAAACTAATAACCTTAAACGAATAATTTCTTACGTAACGTGGATAATCTAATCGAAAAGTCCGATAACACTCTGGACATATCGTAATAACACGCTCTACACCACTATTTTCGATCGCCTCAATAGTATATTCTCCTAATTTCTTAAAATTTTCATAATCCCCTCCCCAGAAGAGATCATGCCCACAACACTTTTGGTTTTCAAGAATTTGAGGTGTTATTTCTAAATAATTCAAAATTTTAACTGTGCTAATAGCGATATTTGTATAATTATATTCAAAATGAGTATCAAAAAGTGATAGACATCCGGTAAAAAGTAAATTCTCAGATGTTTCTGAAAATTTTGCCTCCTTCGGAAAAAAGGCATTTAGATTTGTATCCGATTGGGTATTAGCCATTAACCTAGCTAGGGTGGAAAAAATGCCAAAGTGAGCTTCTGCAAGAAGAGCTCCTTGCTGTCTAAGCTTGTACCGTTCCTCTCTAACAAATTCTGATAATTTTACATCCATAGGGCAACGGTTAGAGCAAAGATCACATGTGGAACATTGGGCTAGACGGTCAACATCTGTCATCTTCCCTAAAAGAGCATTGTGAATTAAAATTCGCGGTGAATAGAAACTGATCTCCCCTAGAGGACAAATTCCAGTGCATTTTCCACATTGATAGCAATATTTAATCAAATCTTCAGGCGATAGTTTCAGAGAATACATTTTTTGATACTCACACTTCTTCCAACAATTTTTCGTTAAGATTTTTCATTTTCAATTACATTTTCTATATAATTTTTATACCCCTTGAGTTGCCTATTCTCTTCCTTTCCTACATCCTCGTTTTTTTTTGAAGTAGGAGCATTGAAGGGGTTTAAGTTTCAGATAAGAGGGCATCCAAATATTTCTCAAACATCGCATCTCGGTAGGCACGTAAAGTCGCAGCGCCCGACGGGCAGATGGCCGCGCAGGAACCGCAACCTCTACAGAGAATTGTATCGACTCCAGCCACACCTTTCACTAATTTTATGGCGTTATAAGGACAAACGTTGACACATAGCCCACAACCACTACATCTGGTTACATCAATGATGCCATCCAGCTTGACTATCTCATGCACCTTTTTTATCATAGGGATCGCCGCGGAAGAAGCTGCAGCCTTCCCGGAAACTACAGACTCTGCAATCGACTTAGGTCCTTGTGTAGCTCCACATAAATAAATTCCTGGCACTTTAGTATCTATTGGATTCAAGCGTGCATGATATTCCTTTAGAAAACCATCCGGGGATTTGTCTAAACGGATTAGATTAATAACATCG
This sequence comes from Candidatus Helarchaeota archaeon, assembly GCA_013375455.1. Next base: position 1,559 of record JABXJT010000156.1, read on the forward strand.
TCTGTTGCCGGCGATGGTTCCATTGCGGTCGACAATACTACCAGATTCGCTCGTAAATTGAGAACCTCCTGACTTAGTGTATCCTCCACTCGAATTAAGAGGTCTTTGGTTTCTGGATCTTCCTTAAGATTTGCGATGTTGCCTCGCAGAAACTTGATACCACGTTTTCGAGATTGGAGGAAATACTCTTCATAGCCCTTTCCAGCCGCTCGAATGTCCATGAAAACAATCATAATTTCAGCGGTCTTTATTTCGTGCTTGAGTAGATTGGCGTTTTTGATTGCAACCATGCAACAGACACCCGCACTACAATGAAGATTATTTCTAAGGCTCCTTGATCCCACACACTGTATCATCAGAATCTTCTGCGGAACTTCATGGTCGGATGGGCGAATTATCTTTCCAACAGTAGGACCATTAGGTGCCAAGAGCCGTTCTAATTCAATTTGTGTGATGACGTTCTCGAATTGTCCATAGCCATATTCATTGATTGGATTGTAGGTTTGAAAGCCAGTCGCTACTATAATTGTTCCAACATTCAGGGTAATATGCTCCGGTTCTTGATCAAACTCAATTGCTTCTGGTTCACATTTTTTGACACATAATCGACATTTGATGCATTTATCCATGTCAATAAGGAATTTGTTGGGAACTGCCTGATCAAAAGGGCGATAAATCGCTTTTCTATACCCCAAACCTACATCGAACTCGTTCGGGGCATAAATTGGGCAAGGTTCATCACATGCGCCACATCCATTACACTTCTCTTCATTGACATAACGTGGCTTTTTCTCGATCTTAACTGTGAAATCTCCTATATGTCCCTGAATATCAATGAGTTCAGCATAGGTAATGAGATCAATTAAGGGAGAATAAGCGACTTCTAGCATTATCGGACCCAAGATTCAAATGGCACAATCATCGGTGGGGAATGTACGATCCATTTTCGCCATGTATCCTCCAATTGTTGGCTTCTTCTCAAGCAAATATACCCTAAATCCGTCATTTGCGAGATCTAAAGCCGCACTCAACCCTGCAACTCCACCGCCTATCACAAGCGCCGAAGGAATTACTTTTACTCTTTGAATAGTTATTTCTTCCATCTCTTTCGCCCGTTCCGTAGATGCTTTTATTAGAGCTTTTGCAATTTTCATTGCCTTCTCTTTTTCATCCATATGAACGAATGATACGTGTTCCCGAATATTAACAAATTCAAGGTAACCTCGGTTCAATCCTGCTTCTTGTAACACTCTAATGAACACAGGTTCATGCGTTTTTGGAGTACATGCTGCCACTATTATCCGATTTAAATTATGTTCCGCGACTTTCTCCTTAATTAAAGCCGCACCACCACTGGTGCACAGCGATAATATATGCTCGACTGCACTGACGTCTAATGTCCTCGCGTACTCTGATAACTCTTCCATATCGATAATCGATGCAATATTTAGCCCTCAGTGACATATAAATATTCCAATGCGCGCATTATTCTCGGTCGTTCTCATCACCACCTCCAATGTATTTAATGCTACTAAATACCATCCTTCCATAATCAATTTTTCCTTATTTTTATATTGTCACTTTTTTCTTTGAGTCTTTAATAGCCATATCTACAACATAAACTTATGAAAAAAAGATTTCGCACAATGTATAACGAGATTCTCGTTATACATTATGAAACCATAATTGTCAACAAAAACAAGAAATAAAAAAAAGAATTATTTGAATACCTCTTTTGTCGATGATTTTGCGCATTTTCATCCAACAATTTTAAATGCTGCGGTCTTCTCAATAGTCTCAGGTCTTGAGACATGTCTATAGAACAAATCAAGGACGAACTCGAGGAGTTAATCACTGAAAGGGCTCCCCACGATCAAGTGCAAGCGAAAATAGTGGAATTATGTATCTTTATGGATGAGCATAGAATTGATGAGAGGGAGTTTGCAATCTTTACTAAAACCTTAATGGAGCGCGATTTGGATGTTCTGCCGTACATCATTACGATCCTGGGAGATCCGTGGAGTAATCTCTATTTTTATGCGTGCTTGGCGGTAAAAGAGTGCGCGCCCCTGATTTTCCAACGACCCGAACTGCGCTCGCAATTTATCGGTCATATCAGCGATGGGGCGGAATCAGTGCGAGGGCGCGTGCTCGAGGCATCCGGGCGATACGGGGACGCTGACAGTGTTCCAGTGGACGTGCTCATCGGATGTTGGGGTGATGAAAAGTACTGGATCCGCGAGATGGCGTCTACCATCCTCCGACGGTGGGGTGGGACGACTGACCAAGTACTCCGAAAAGTACAGGTATATCTCCTAAGCAATTTAGAAGGGATCGTGCTTGAGGACCCCGCGGTGGGGAATGGGGCAGGGGACCACGCCACGCGCCTGCTTTTTTCCTTGTACGCCGAGAATATGTTTTCGCGTGAATTTCCCACGCGTTTTAGACGAGAGAGGGGTGAATTAGATCCTCTAGACCGCGATTTCCTAAAATTTTTTGAGGATCTTAAAATCCGATATCGCCAACAGGGGTGCAGAACCGAGTGCCGGGAAAAAATTCTGAAAATTATCAGGTATGTTGCCCAATTCATTGAAGTTCCCGAGGGGCCGTGGGATGACGCGATCAAGGAGCTTAGAGATGAGCTGGGACTCGCCCCTACTTGCTGGACGTGCACTCATTGGCGCCCGCAGCACGTTCCCTTGGATGAGCTGGCTTCTTACCTCCAGTCCGAGGCATACGTGAAGTTCTGTGAGAGACACACCTACTTTCTTGAGGATTATCCGAGGGAGGCCCTGCTCGCGGAAGGACCGCTCGACGACACGACTGGGAAGTTTCGACCGGCGTTCGATAAGATGTACCATCTCAAATTGATGGGCTTTTGCGTGCAGCAACATAAGTTCACCTCTGCAGGGGACACGTCAGAGCGGTACCAGCAACGGGCGCCAGAACTCCCGTTTGCCCCCGCGCTCTTTCTCTTGGACGTGCATGGGGCGCTGGACCCCCCGACCCTGCTATGGGCGAAGACGGACGGCTTGATGCGCCGCGTCCTGGACGACTGGGCCTGTGGGGCGAACCGGTACGGACAGGAGGTTGGTGGTAACGTGTGGACGGCGACCCAGCTCCTTAAAAAAGCGCCCATCGAGACAATGTACGTTTCAAGGACGAAGTACGGCGAGTTACATTTCGTAAATGAAGAGGATATATACCTTCTCGACTATACCGATGCTCCTACTAGTACCATC
>JABXJT010000021.1 GCA_013375455.1 Candidatus Helarchaeota archaeon
CCAAATTTGAAACGGCGATTGAGAAATCTAAGGCAGGAGCTGCGCCGTTGTCAGAGGGAACGGGATGAGTACCGCAAAGCATGCCGTAAAAAAGGTGTTAATCACCGTCGAAAACGGAGATTCTTTGAGCTGAACCGTCGGGTAAAGCAAATGTGGGAGAATATGAGTGCCCTCCATGACGAGCTGACGCGGCAGATTGCCACGTGCATCCTCGCCGCCTGCGAATACCACCGCGTCAACGTCATTCGGATGGAGGACTTGCGCTGGTCGAAACCTTCCAAGAAATATGAGGTAAATTACTTCCTCGCCTCGAACCAGATCCACTGGTTCTTCGGGCAGATCCAAGCCCGCATCGCCGACCTCGCCCCCCGCAAGGGCATCTTCGTAGAATGGGTGAGGGCGAAGCATACCTCTAGCCGCTGTTCGGAGTGTGGGTACATCGGCAAGACGAAGGCAGATCGCAAAAAGGCACGCCAAGGTAAAGTGTTCAAATGCCCTAAGTGTGGGTTTCAGCTGGATGCTGACCTCAACGCAGCGCGTAACATCCGCGTCGCCCCTATCTCAAAAAACATTCCCCCATCGCTATATGCGGTGGTGGGCGGGAGTCCGTACAACCCGCCAGCAGGCGAAAGTTTGTTGGCATAAGTTGGCAAATGTCCGAGTTTGTCCAACTTTGTAATTACGGTTCCAAATATTTCACCAAATAAAACTATAAATTGTTAAGGACGAGGGTTTTATTAACAATTTTAATTAACCGTTCTAATAATTGATTTCTTTATTAACCAATAATATTTTATTGGAGAATATAAATTGGAGAAACCAATTCAATTCCATATTGATCAGATAAATGGGTCATATTTATTCAAAGTTCAACACCCAGTCTTAGCTCAACTCAAGTCATTCAAGAGATTGAATGTACTCGAATTGCGGAAAAAGATAATATCGTTGGTAAATGATGTTCGGGAGAGTATTTTTGAACAAGACTTCCAGGAAGAACAATTAAACAAAGAATTACAAAGTATTGGAAGTTCAATTCAAGAATTAGTTGGTAAGGATTGTACAAATGTTTTAAGGGATCTGCTGAAGCAACACGAATTCTTATTATTTTTAACAGACGATCCATTCGTTCCTTGGGAATTAATCACCATTGAGGATGTACCCGTGTGTTTGGTTAATTCCGTTGGGAGAATTATTGCAGGGGCAGATATTAAAACAGATTATAAGAAAGTCGAGAAAGATATCATTGATATTCTATTCATTGCAGATCCATTAGGTGATTTGCCTTCAGCGAGGGTGGAAATTAAAAATATTTTAAACGAATTGAAGCCAGCCATTGATAAAGGATATATTGACCCTATTGTTTTAGAAGGAAATGATGCTACTACCAGTAAAATTTTAGAAATAATGAAACAAACTGAAGTCGAAATCATTCATTATGCAGGTCATGCCTTTTTTAATGACGCGGTCCCGGAGGAAAGTGGGCTGATATTGACGGATAAAGTTTTAACTGCGCAAGCACTCTCTAAAACATTAAATTACGTGCCAGAAATCATTTTTGTTAAAGCATGTGAAAGTGCCCAGACATCATCAAATTATGATAAAGTCTCCGGTATAGCTCAAGGTTTCATTGAAGCGGGTATTAAAATATTCATCGGATCATTGTGGCCTATTGATGATAGAGATGCTTCTAATTTTTCCTATTCCTTTTATCATAATTTATTGCAGGAAAAAACAGTAGGCGAATGTATTTTGGCTTCGAAACAAGAATTATATAACAATTTGAAAAGCGCCTACGGTTGGGCATCATTTATCCTATATGGCAATCCAAATGAGACACCATACTTATTCAATCAAGAATTTAAGCATAATATTGAAAATTCAATCATTCCCGCCTTAAGTGAGCCAATTAAATTACGTATTAAAAAAGACGCATCCTTACTAAAACCGGTTCAAATCGATCCAGAACGTAAAATCATCCCGATAGGAATAGAGGATGAAATCTTAAAAAACCTTCACACTGAAGAGTTCAATATCATTCTGGGACCTGTAGGAATAGGCAAAACAAACTGTAAATATCTATTATCCCGAAATAAAGACGATATTTCCTTAGTCGAAATTAATAGAAATTATCTCAAAGGTATTAAAAATTCTGAATCGCTCTCAAAAATTCGGGTTGAACTAGAAGCACTCGCTGAGAAACACAAACTTGTAGTATTTGTTATCGATGAAGAGCAATATTTATCTGATATGGTTGGGACAAACCTCATTGAGATCGTGGGATTACTTTTTCCTTCAGGACAGCCCACTACTTTAAAGCCAAATATTCGCTTGTTGCTGTTTTTGCGCACGAAATCTTTCAAGAATTTATGGAAGGATGGAAAAATCCCAGCGCATTGGAAAATTCAACAGATTTGGCTTCAAGGAATTAAATTGTCTGAAGAGTCTATGGAGGGATTACTTTCAATTCACAATCTTTCGAAAAATAATTTTACAACCCCAGCCTATGAATTACTGAAACGAAAAATTTCTAGTCGAAACTGGATTTACCCCCTTTTTGCGGATAAGTTATTGCTTTATTTGGAAAAAAATCACAAGGATGAATTCTCCACAAAAGATATCAAAGAAATACATATCGCTGATGAATTGGTTGAATCCATCCGAAACCTCGTATATAAGGTTAGACCTGTGGAATATCAAAAAGTTTGGAATTGTATCGTGAATTTAAATAAAGCTTTCAAACTGAATCCACCATTATGGCTCATTAAAGCAACATTAAAGAAGTTAAATATTGAATTATCTGACCTAAAAGAAATTTTATCGGAATTGATGAATGAAAAGCTGTTAGTGGATGATAAAGATGAGATTTTAGGAGATATTTATCTTTTTTCTCACGACATTTATTATGAGGTTCCTCAGGATACCTTTGATGAAGATTTTACCTTAGATTTGATTGAAAGCATTGAAGAAGAATTGAACAAGAATTTAAATAAAATTAAAGCCATAAAAACCCCCAGAAAATTAGAAATGTACCTGAATCTCATTCTTCAGCGCTTTTATTTCCTTTCAGTTAATCCAATGGGGTCCCCTGCGGAATATCTTGACGATGTTTTGGAATATTTTTCAAACTTGGAACCAAAAGTTTTAGGTAAAATAATTCCGTATCTCGAACTTAACGTGCTTGACTTTTACGCTCGGAATCAAATTGACTCCATTGCGAAATTATACTTCTTTATTGGAGATTATTACGTCAAAATAGACAACATTCTACCTGCAACGGATTTTTACAACATAGGTTGCCACATTTTCGAAAGTGAAGGTGAAGATACCACCGAATATCGAATTAAAAACGGGAATTTATATGAAAATAAGATCATACAAGATTTGGACATGACTGAATTTGATAGTCAAACAACGGTTGAATTAGCGTCGTGGCAGTGGAAGGCATCAAAACAATATGAGAAGGGAATTCAAACGCGGAAACTACTCGTTGATACTTTTATGAAAAGTAATAAGCCCTGGGCGGCTGCTGAATTACAATGGTGTGGAGAAGTCGCTGAGCTGGATGGAAAACTCGAAGATGCCCTTAATTATTTTAATATGGCCATTGAATTGCTTGAAACAGAAGAGCATCAAATTTTCAACGTTATAGACTATTTATCACGTGTTTCAGGAATTCTTAGCCGGTTAAACCGTAGTGAAGATAAGGAAGAATTTGATTCCAAAAAGATTGAATTAGAAAACGAAATAAAACAATTAATTAAGCCAGAAGGTAAAAAAATTTTCATCTTAAGTGGTGGCGGAGATCTTTTTCCAGCAAATCAAATTTATTATAAAATTTTACAAGAAATTCCCGCTGAAGTTACAATAAAAGCAGAGAGTCCAAAAGATAAATATGATATCGTGATTACATTTGGCAGTCCCCTCACTCCGGAGGTGGCACCCCTTCTGTTCAAATATCTAGACAGAGAGATAATTAATAAAATGCTCTCCTCTTCTGGTTATTGGATTAAAAAGCCAACGCATGAAGGGGATCCGTTGATAATTTCAATAGCAGGATACACAATGTTCCATACTAGGTTAGAGGCAGAACGATTCATACAGAAAGAAAATTTTCAGTCGCTAATTAAATAAAAACTTACTTAACGAAAAAAAGAAGAGATAGTCGGTTTTGTTAGCTTATTCCGTGTTGTGCAGCTTTTTGCTTAGCCCAATCGCAATCAGCATCCAAGCCCATTTTGATAATTTGTTCTGCTTCCGGATTTAAGGCTTTTATCATAACAGGATAAGGTTTCCCTGTCTTGCCAGGAGGGGGACCAACTGTAATCTCGATAAATGTCCATTCCGGTACTTGATCAAACATTTGTTTGATGCTGGCACATAGAAGTTCTTTGGAGACACCCGTCCTTGTTAACTGGTCACTGACTTTAATAAGAGCCTTATCGAATTTGGTAAGCGATGGGGTTCTAAGGAATTTTGACATAGTATATCTCTCATCTCAATATTGGATATCTCTTTTGAGTGGTTAAATTATGAGATGTATCCTATTTATATATAATTGCCTTGGGATAATGAGATTTAAGAATTTTAAAATGTACTAACAGGAGTTTACGGGTGGATAATTGTATCTTCAGGTTTCGAGGTTAAGGGTTCAGCTACGAATTCGCAGATGGCGTCGCCTTTAGCGATACATTTGACTTCTCGGCAAATGATTTTCTGCTTAGTTATGAATTCAAAAATACCTGCGAGGACGCCAGCGACCAACGCGTCTGATTCTCTGTGTTTCTGGCGCATTGAAGTCCCAAGAATTGAATTTTTCAACGTCACGCGAGCGTATCCTGTTTTCAAGTCAGCTTCCTGTATCTCAGTTATACCCCAGCCACGAACGCCCACGATTTGAGCATAGGCACGGAAAATTGCTTCGCCTTCGATATTGAAGCGCTCTGAAATCTGTTTTGCAAATTGCAAAGCCATACGTTCGCCCGCATGATACATTATCTCAGTGGCACGATCTTCCCCAACCAAGTCTTCTATGCTTTCTATGATGTTCATTAAGGTGCCTCTTGGCATAAGAAGCATTCGCAGTCCCATTAGCGATAACGATCCTTCACTATCAATCGTTAATTGATCTTTGGTCTTTTGTAAGTCGAGGTTTAAAAATCCAAGCTCTCGTGCAGGACTAGAAACCAATTCACAATAATCGTCGCCCGTCGCTGTGCATTTTGTTTCAATTGTGTCCCACACATCTCCAGTTATTTTTTCAAGAATTGCAGTACAAAAACCGGCGGCCTCTTGGTGGATAGGATTGGAAGCCTTAAAGGTCCATAAATTCATTAAATGAATGATCGATATGCCTTTATTTAAATCAAAGGTTTTGGCAATGATTTCGCCAGATCCAAAGATCCCAGCTTGGCGTAATAAGGCATAAGGTCTGGTGAATTCATCAGTTTGGTAAAAGGAGGTTAGATAATCGTAAAATTCATTTCCTGCTACTCGTCCGATTTCGTAATAAACCTTAACGAATTCATCATAATCTAATCTTTCGTATAAACTCTGCACGAGTTCTATATATTGTTTTTGAGGGACAAGAAGATATTTTATCCCCAGTATTTCCAAATTATGTTCTGAGGTTAAAGTCAAATTTTTCTTTATTACTTCAAAATCACCCAGCATCCTTGTTTGAATTCGTATCCCATCTTTTGTAAAAGTGTAGGGAACTTCTGTGCTTATTAACTGCTCGCCATAGTATCTATTCTTCAGGATCCGTAAATGCGGCACAAAAATGCTACTAATTTCTTTCACACGAAGATTTATGATGATATCAGCCATATTTTCAAGGGCGGAGATGAATTGGTTGGAATGTGCAGGGCGATCCAAGTAAAAAATTCCTAGATCATCATCGCTCTTTATTTTTTGAAATATCATCCGAAAGAACCGGAGAGCCTTACCCTCATCACCTACGGTAATAAACATATTCGTGATGTCATCAAATACCCATCGGGCTCTTTCATTAGGCTCACAGGCATCCTCTCGGGCTTTATCTATGACATATTTCACTTTAGCGATGTCGTTCGGCTTGTCCACGTCTATAATGGCGTTTTTGAATGAAAATGGTTCTGGATAGGTGACCGACCCGTAACAATTAATGAGATAATACCGATTGGCTTCGATCACTGATTCAAGAGTTGAGGGACCGGTAATAAGTTTTGGTAATTCAAAGAAATGATGTGGAGGATAGTGATAATCGACTACAAAGACTCTTCCTTCATCTCTATTTAATTGTTCTCTAGCAAAGTATCTAGTATAAGCGCCCTTGTTTGTGGCGGGGTGCTCAGAACTAATTAGTATTGCACTACCAGGTGCGATGCCACCGCCTAAAAGTCTGTCTAGTGCTTCTATGCCGAATTTTTCAGATGGTCTCCTCATATTTGCGCTACACCACTTTACCGGATTTCATTGCAGCGGAATTGTGATTTTTTCCTTAACTCCTTCATAATCTTTGGCTAGATCATAATTATTGCAAATTCCATGATTTAAAAATAATTTGAAAACTGCTAAGATAGCCGGATTGTTGTACAATTTTGATCATTTTTCTATGATTGCTCATAAAATGAAATGATTTTTTAGTTATCAAATGGAGATTTTTGATTTATTATAGATTAAATTCTTATTCTAAATTGATGGACCGGGTCATCTTTCACGTAGATATGGATGCATTCTATGCGTCGTGTGAAGTTATGAGAAATTCTGAATTAGTGGGTAAACCAGTGATCATCGGAGCGGATCCCAAGGAGGGGAAGGGGCGTGGAGTTGTCATGACTTGTTCATATGAAGCTCGAAAATATGGTGTGAGGTCTGGGATGCCCATTTCACGGGCTTATAAGCTGTGTCCAAATGGAATCTATCTAAGACCTGATATGAAGTATTACAAAGAGACTTCAGACAAAGTAATGGAAATCCTGCGATCATACGCCGATAAGGATGAAGATTTAACCGATGACGCTGCAGATTTTGATCATTTCAGCGAGTATAAATTTGAACAATGGGGGTTGGATGAAGCCTTCATCGAAGTGACGAAATTAATATCTAATTATACCAGCCCGGTCAAGTTGGCACAGATAATTAAGGATGAGATTTTAGAGAAATTAAAATTAAGCTGCTCGATTGGAATAGGTCCGAATAAACAAGTAGCGAAAATTGCTTCCGATTATGAAAAACCTAACGGAATTACCTATGTTACCCCAGATAAAGTTCAATCTTTCCTAGATCCATTACCTGTGGATAAAATCATTGGTATTGGTCCTAAAACAAAGAAGGTTTTGAATAAGAAATTGAAGATCCAAACGATAGCAGATCTTGCGAATTATCCTGTGAATAAGTTGAATGAAATGTTCGGGAAGATGGGGATTTATTTGAGTAATGTGGCCCGGGGAATCGATAACAGCCCAGTTCGGGAACGTTATAAGAGGAAATCGATAGGTTCGGAAGTTACTTTTTCCCAAGATGTTGAAGATTTTAATACGGTTTATAAAACGCTCGAACTCCTCGTCGATAAACTGCATAAATCGCTCTTAAAGAAGAAATATCTCTATCAGGTTGTCATGATCAAAATCCGATTTTCTAACTTTAGCACTTACACTCGACAGCAAAAGCTTAAGACGCCAACGAATGACAAAGCGGTCGCCCTGCAGATAGGGAAGAAGCTCCTCAAGGAATTTGAATCAAATCCTAAAAAAGTAAGGCTCCTTGGTTTTCGATTTACGCATCTTTCCAAGGCAAAATTCGTGCAGAAAACATTGTTTGATTAAGGGATTTCAAGAAGTTGGTATTCTGGGTTTCCAACACCAAGTTCAATAGCCTTTCTAATGTGGGGGATGTCGCGTGGGGATTTAGGTTTCCAGGTAGGATCTGCTTTTTTTAATAAGGTGAATCCGTAGGCGTCTAACGCCACCGGATCTTTACCCGCCAGGAGATAGCCGAGATCTTGTTTGATTCCACCGTGGCGAACTTCATTTGCGTTGAGGAGTGTTACAACTGCATCCATTATCGTTAAATCAGGTTTTACAAGGGTATTTAATTCGGCAATTCCATCGTGAATATTTTTTTTCCCCATGTGCATGTGAATGCGATCTTGTTTCGCAAGATAACCAAAGGCATTTTTCAGGGCCCCAGTCATCGCACATTCTATGTGGATTTTTAAAACGGGTAATGAAATGATGTAATCATATTGAGATGGAATGCTAGAGAAGGTCAGTTCATATTCACGAGGGGAAGTCAGTGTTTGCATTTCATTTTCATAGAAGTTAATAAATGGCACTTTATTTTTTTCACAGACCTTGTAAATAGCTGAATTTTTAATATTAAATCTTCTCACATCAACTGCATGTCCATCACCGACAGCTACATTCTCCCCTTGTAAATTTTTGAGGAGCGCCTCTACCATTTCAGGATGAGTTGTGGTAGGATAGGGTTCATGTGAAACTAAATTGGCTTTAATCAGGATTTTTCCCGATATCTCATCTTTAACTCGTGCGAGAATCTTATTCACGAAAGCTGATCTGCCGGAATTACGGGAGATATAAATGAGAGCCGGTCCATTTTGAGCTGAAATGTGAGACATTTAAATTCTAATCGTATTTTATATTTGAAATTGCCAGTGATAATTTAAATTCTCCGGAAAGTATCCGTTCTTTAAGTTCTGTGGCGAGTTTTATCGCCCCCCAGCGGTCGGATTGGCGAAGAACTATTGGTACTTCATGTGAGGAAACTTTAACTGTTCCAAGATCCCCTTTGAAAGCCTTTCCTTCACATCTATCAACACATAAGCCACAGTTAAAACATAAAGACTGATTTATTCCTTGAGTTCTTGAAAATCCTTCAATAGGACACTCTTTTTCAATAACACATTCAGTACATTCAAGACATTTGTCTTTATCATATGAAACTTGAATATTGACATTTTGCCAAACAGCTGCATATGTGGTTTTATCCAAAGGTTTTCGTCCTTTGACATCAACAACAACTAATTTTATCTCTTCATCCATTTTAATAACATTTTTAAAAATCTTTTCGTTTAAGACAGGGATCGCAACTGCCCAAGAATTAATCACTTCCGGTCCGTTTGATGTGATAAATCCACCAGTATAGTCCGCTTTCATTCCATGCATTTCAGCGATTGCCATCAGATTAGGTTTTTCTTTAGAACTACGCGTCCCACCACTGATTATATATCCAATTTGGCCATTCATTAAAATCGGAGTCCCAATGCCAATTACATCTAAATCGGGATCTTTCTGAATTGGATTTAATTCACCGCACCCACAAAAAGTAGCTTCCGCAAAATTTCCCTTAAAGGGTAGAGCAGAAAAGATAGTTTCTATTTCTTCAGGATGCGGATTCACAAATGCCAGGTAATTTTTGAAAGCATTCCGAATTCCCACCATTTTTGCAAAGGGAATATCTTCTAGTTTTGTCGAAGTTTCAATTGTATCGCCTTCAATAGTTTTTACTCTGACTTGAATCTCTTTATTCTCTATTAAGTCACGAAATAGATGTCCGCCGCCATACTTTTCGGGTTCGCTGATGCTGTGGGCAGTTCCATATAAGATGCAATCGATGACACCGAGAAATTCATTTGGGCATGGCCCGACATAGCAGGGGACGTCATTCAAATAGAGCTCCTTTGCTTTTTTAAATACCGCTGCTTCTGCTACTCTGAAAGATAAGATGACAATTGTCCCACTCATCAATCCTTTAGTAGCTGTCGTAACGACATCTATGTCATCAATGGATATTTTTTTATCTTCTCTAATTAAGTTACAAAGTTCATCTGCAGTCATAACAACTGCGGTCCCTTTTTCGAGTTTATGATTTATTTCAGCAAGAGTTTTTTCATGAGGCATATTATTCCAGCTCTTCTTTTAGAGTTTGAGTAAATGTTTTAAAAAGTTCTGTTAATTTCTGCCCCTCATTTATATAGATTTTAGTGGCATATAAACGGAACGAATCAATCCCATCTTCTTCCAACTTTTTCTCATATTCTTCTATCCGTTTCTCGACTATTGGTGCAGCTTTTCCCACGGGTCCTTCCTCGGGACCTTCTCCTAAAAAGATTCCATCAGCTCCCTTATCGAAAGCGAATTTTATCATATCATAAGTAAGCATTGCCGTAGATGGGATCCGGATGATTCGAATATTTGGTGGATATTGCAATTTCTTGATTCCCGCATCATCTGCCGCCGCATATGCAATTTTACTTTCTAAAAATGCGAGAATTAGGGGGCGATCCTCGTTCTTTATATCCTGCAGGATTCCTTCAATAAGGAGTGTTAATTGGGTGAGAGTCAGATGATTTAAATCCAGAGCATTTTGAGGGCATTCAGGCACGCACGCACCACACCCAACACACGCTAAGGAATTAATTAAAATTCGCTTATTCAATTTTTCAATAGCATTGTACGGGCAGACTTCAATACAGATACCACAATTATTACATTTATTAGGATTAATAACAGCTATTTCAGGGCTAATTTCAATTACACCCTGCTTTAATATTTCTTCTACTTTTGCTGAAACCGAATTTGCTTGAAGAACTGATTCTGTAATATCTTTTGGGCCAAGTGCGGTCCCACATGCAAATATCCCACTAATATTCGTATTGACCGGACGTAATTTTAAATGATCTTCTTTAATGAAGCCATCCTCTGTCATTAAAAGCCCAAATGTATTGGCAGTTGCAATAGTCCCAATAGAGGGTTCTAAGGCAGTAGATAGTACTAGAAGGTCTGTTTCCATAGAAATTAACTCGCCTGTAAGCGTATCTTCCATTTTTAGGAGCATGCTTTCCGTATCGGAATTATATGAGACATCCGAGGCTTTTCCTCGAATAAAATGTACATCTTGATTTTGTACATATTTGTAATAATTTTCGTAAAATCCGACTGCACGAATATCAGTGTAACAAATAGTAACTTCAATCTTGGGATCGAATTTTTTAATCATGCTCGCGTATTTTATTGCAGACATACAACATACTTGCGAGCAATATTGATGTCCAGAAGGTTTTTCATCGCGTGAACCGATGCACTGAAGAAATACTACCGATTTTGGTTTTTTGGTATCAGAAAGTCTTTTTAATTTCCCCTTTGTTGGCCCATTGATATCGAGAAGGCGAGCGAGCTGCATAATCGTAAGTACATCAGGAAACCGCTTATAACCTAAGTAAGGTTTCTTTATAGGATCGTAATCCTTGTGTCCTGTTGCTACAATAATAGACCCTACTTCAAGCTCATGTAATTTTAGTTCATCATCAAAATTTATTGCCTGGGGGCTGCATACTTCCACACATTTTAGGCATACAGAAGTATTCTTGTCTGAATTTTTTTGACGGGTTTTTAAATATAGACAATGGGCTGGATTTATCACGAACGCGTTTGGGACGGCTTCAGGAAAACTCCGATAAATCGCCTTGCGGGTTCCTAACCCGAGATTCCACTCGTCTGAAACCTCAACTGGGCACACTTCAACACATTGTCCACATGATAAGCATTTGTTTACATCTACATAACGAGGATTTTGTTTTAAAATCACTTTAAAATTTCCAATCGAACCATCAATGCTCTCAGGAACTGTGCCAGGTAATAATGTGATGTTAGGATGCTGGCTAACTTCTGACATTAGTGGACTGATAGTACACATAGCGCATTCTTCTTCTGGGTAGGTTTTGACGAGCTTTACCATATTTCCCCCGATGCTATATTCTCTTTCAGCTAAATAAATACTATATCCAGTCCTTGCTAAAGATAACGCGGCGGAAATTCCAGCAATACCTCCTCCAGTAATTAATACTTGCTTTTTTACTGCTTGTCGGATATTTTCTAAAGGATATAACCCTTCTGCTTTCTTAACCGCACCTCTTATCAGCGAAATGACCTTGCGTGTTGCTATTTCAGGATTTTCAGCATTAACCCAAGAGCATTGTTCTCGAATATTCGCAATCTCTAAGAGGTACGGATTTAACCGTGCATCTTCTAAAACAGTCTCGAACATCTTCTTATGAACGCGAAGACTACAGGCTGCGATTATAATTTTATTTAAGGTATGTTCTAATATCATTTTTTTAAGTAAATTTTGTCCAGGAAGTGAGCACATAAAGGTATTTGAATTAACTGTTACAACATTATTCCATTTTTTTACTTCTTTGATTACCGTATCTAAATCAATTACTTCTGCAATATTTTTGCCGCATTTACAGATAAAAACCCCAATCCTATCTGGAAATCCACTATACATTTTTCTAACCTATTCAATTTCTTTAATGATTAAATAATATTTAACTTTTTTAATATTGGCTCCACTTTCACTGAGTGGGTTTGGACTCCTACAACCTTGTAGGGGTTAGCCCCCATACTCAATGCGAGCAGTTGTGCGATATTTAGGTGAATTATTCCGATTTTGGTAGCTAGTGATTTCTCAATCAACGAATCTGATCTATCGAATTGAAATGCACACATTGGACACATATTTACAAGAACATCTGCTCCTGCGTTTTTAACGCTCATTAATTTATCAAAGGCTGCAGCTAAGGAAATTTCACGATCTATAATGCGATGACGGAACCCAGATCCACAACATGAATTTTTTTCAGGGTACCATGAAATCGATTCAGCTCCAATGGTTTTCACAAGTTCATCCATGACTTGAATGTATTCCGGGTCACCTACCACTTCATCAGGGAAAATTTTAAAAAAATGGCATCCATGATGGGTTGCAATTCGTATATCCTTGAAATCAATTACTACATGATCCTTAATCTCGTTTATCCAGCGATGAAATACTTCGCAAGCATGATATACATTTTCGGGCTTAAGATACTCCCTTTTTAATTCCAGTCCAACTTGAGATAAGATATTTTCTACCTGTGCATATAATTGTTGGTTGTTCTCCATCCATTCACATGCTTCCTTATTTACACCATAGCAAGTCGAACAGAGAGTAGCAAAGTATGGATGATTAACTTGATTGGCTAAAGTAAAATTTCGTGCTGATAAGAGCGCGGTAACTAGAGGAGATACCACATCTAGATTTATACCCATTCCAGTACAGCACGATTGGCGAGGATCGTCATAATAATCAACACCTAGCTTATCGAATACAAATTTAGTAGAGCTTTCATCGCCTGGATATTCTAACCCAATAAAACAACTCTTAAAAAGATAAAATCCATTTTTTGGGATCGTTTTATTCATCTTTCTCAAACCAAGAAATTTAGATATGTTTATTATTCCATTTCTTTTTCCATTTCCTCAATTTTCTCGAGAGATTCATTTATTCCGGCTAATTCTAATATTTTTTTAATTTGGTCACGGGCATCTTGGGGAATTTCCCGTGGTGGAACAGGATCCATCCCAAGGTTTTTTAAGAGATCTGGTAAATTTTGCTTCATTTGTTTCCATTCCTCCCCTAATTCTTCTTCAAAAAGTTCTGTGGGCACCGATAAGGGAGTGAGTCCTATTCCAAATTTTATTAGACTGACTAGATAATTCTTAAAAGGTATTATCTTTTTCCATCCAAACCCCCGTGAAAGAGCGAGATCCCGGAGGATATGTATCAAAATCCCTGGATTATTACTACGAGGACATCTCAAATTACAGGTAAAACAGGAAAAACAGAGCCAAATATCCTCTGATTCGAGTACTTTCTCTTTTTGACCTGTTAATATATCATGAACTAGTTTTCGGGGATGATATGGAGTGTATCGAGTGGCTGGACACGCACTCGTACAATTTCCGCATTGAATACATTTTTTTAATCCAATATTTTTTGGAACACGCACATCTTCCAATAATTTTTGGAGAAAATTGCGATCATAACGGATTAATTTCAGCTTATTTATCAATTTTTTGTCACTTCTATTTAATTTTCTCCTTAATATTTTTCATAAAGCGTTCCTTAATTTGTATTGGAGTTAAAGGTATTGTTTCGACATCTGCATTATGGGGCTTCGTAAAGACGTGGATAAATTTAGGACCTGCGTTTAGATCTTTAAATATTTGTATTATTTCATCTGAAGAATAAGCTGTACCGCTGTTTTGGATATTGAAAGTGTTAGCAAGTAATTCTAAATCAAGATATCTGTAGGCAGGAGTCATCTGATTACCTGTTGAGCCATGAGTACCATTATCAATGGCTATAATTGTCAAATTTTTAGGAGCGACTTGACCTATCGTGGAAAGAGCATTTGGGTTGGTTAATATACTTCCATCACCATCTATCACGAATACGTTATCAGAGAGATTAAGTGCAACTCCAAGACCTATAAGAGAGACCATTCCGAAGCTACCGGTCATGTAAAAGTTGGAAGATTGATCACAGACGGTGTACAATTCTCTACTGGGCATGCCGATATTAGAAATAACGATTTTTCCAGTGAGAAATGATTTAAGCCCTTGAAAAATTTCAAACCGTGTTTTTTTAGGATTTTTAATGGATTTAGTGAAATTAATCTCAGAAACACGTTCACGAGAGGGATATTCAATCGTTAGAGGTGCTAATTTGCTGTTTTCCCAAATTTTTGGGCTTAATAAAATCCCATATGGAGTTTCATGCTCAAAACATTCTTTAATGGCGCGATCTACATTGGGCAAACTCTCTTCATCGTGGATTTCAGTATATGGGATATCAGATGCCTCAAATAAGCGAGTCATATGCTGTCCCATCGCGAACTGAGCCGTTATCTTTTCCTCATAGATGCCACGCCAACTGATCAGCAGTGGAATAGGTATTTTATGGAGCACTGCGAGGGATAATAATGCATTAATCGAGTTACCAATACCCCCACTTTGCATTAATAGCGCCGATCTACGACCGCCTGCTAAATATGCACCCGTAGCAATTCCAATGCCTTCTTCTTCTCGTGTTAAGGGTATATCTTTAAAATTTTGAGAACATAGAATTAGTAATTTCTTAATTTTCGCGCAAGGTACAGAATATGTATATTCTATCTGATTTTTTCTGAGTATTTCAATAACCATTTCTTCAGGATTCATTGTAACATTTCCATAATTTCATCAAGGGGGACATCAGCATTAGCTAAAGTCAAAGAGGGAGTAACGTGATGTAAATCGACCTCTTCTTTCAGTCGTTCTACACCACCTCCTGTAATATTTAGGAGAATAATCTCTTCCTTATTAATAGTATCCTGTTCAACTGCTTTAAAGAGACTTGCGACGGCTACTGATGCTTCAGGGACAATGTCAATTCCCTCAAGTTCCAAGAAGAGCTTTTCAGCTTGATGTAATTCTTCATTTGATATTCCATACATAAAACCATTAGTATCTGTTAGTGCATCAAAAACTCCTCCTGGAATACTATAAGGAGGAGAACGATTAGTTAGCATCGTAGCATGGACTTGTTTTATTTGATCAGCAGCGTTTGGCATATCCCTTTTGGGTACAATTTCTCTGGATTTTAAGGCCCAAGCATTTACAATTGGAACGTATGGAAAGTTCTGACTTAAGTGCAATTGTGGGAGATAATTCCCGAAGCGCCCATCTTCGCGAAAGCGTAACGCAGCCTCCCAAACCGATATGCCGCCGGTTCCACTTCCAATTGCTTGAAAATAGTAATGAGGCATTGTTTTAATAGTATTAACAGCATCATAGAGGACAGAAGACATTCCATCCCTACGTGCAATATTTTTTGCCCCTCCTTCTGGAACATAGGCGGAGTCTGTACTCAATACACCCATTAATCGAGTTGCCAGTCGGCAGCTTTCAGTGTAATCATTCCCTTTCTTTAAAGTAATTAGGATTATGGATTCTGTATTGGATTCTACCACCCAAAATTTGCTAACATTCTGTTCTGGAACAATTAAAAAAACAGGAATTTGAGTTAGTTGGGAAATGCAGGCAAAAGCTCTCGCAGTATTTCCAGCGGAAGCAACATAAATTCCTTTATATCCCGTTTGAATTACTCGAGGTAGAGTGACTAATGCTTCATATTCTTTAAAAGTGCATGATTTAGCGTTTGCACCCCTTTCAGGCCAATATCCATTAAAACTTATATATAGGGATTCTAACCCTAACTCTTTAGCTAAAGCCTCACTCCTATAAGTGATGGGACCACTATCGATTTTTAAAGGTGTGCGAACAGGGAGCCAATCATTATATTTCCAAATGCCATTTAACTTTTGTACATTAAACTTTTTTGCATCATAGACAGTTCGTATTAATACCGAATGGTTTAGGCAATTTAACGTGTAATGCTCTTCTAAATAACTTTTACAGTAAGGACAATATAATCGATATTTACCCATATTAGAATTTACACCCATAAATGTAAGTATTCGAGAATTACACGAAAGAAAGCATGATTTTTATTTATTCTGCTTCTTAACTCTGTTTAGAATAAAGCTGCACCAAGAAATAATAATCTTTTTATTATTTATTGACGAATTTTTCGTTATCGAACAAATTCTTTATTTGGTTTCTTATTTGAAAACAATGGCGATAGGTTGATCCATGTCAAAAGATAAAAAACCTGAATTTGAGATTCTAAGTAAAGATAGAATAGATCACAAAGTTACCGATTTATATTATTCATTGAATTTTGAATTAACAAAGGTTTCAGATTCAAAAGCTTCAACTCTTATAATTATTTCCGGACAAAGTATTCTCATAACCGCATTTTTACTTGCAAATCTTATTGGAGAACCCAATGTTATCCCAATCGTTGTTGGGTTTGCAGTCTCTGTCGTTTTCAATGTTTGTACTATCTTTTTCTCGATTTCAGCCCTCCGTCCGCGCACTTTTCAAGCTACATCAACCGCACTCCAACCTCTCTATTCTCACATAACCAAGCATACGCGAGAACAATTTATTAAAGAATTTCTCAAATTTCACTATCTCTCAAAGGAAGAAAATGACAAGCATTTTGCTGAAGTCATTTACGAAGTTGCTTCTATCCTTGAGAAGAAAATGCGACGTGTTCATATGGCGACGCGCCTCTTCTTTATTGGTGTCGGAATACTCGCTGCTTCGATTTTCATTCTAGTAGTTCAATTATTCGTTCTTAATCCGATTTAGATAGAAAACAGTATGAATTGGGTATGAAGAATGACAATTCCGAATAATCCTTGGGAATTTTATACCCATCCTATCGTGCTTCTCACGTTCGGTATTGGCGCAGTAATAGTTATACTCGGGATTTGCGCTATAAAAGTGCCAAAATCAAGAAGATACCTCAAGCCGTTCTTTAAAATATATTATGTTCTTGCAATGGCGCCCTTATATGCGGTGGCAGGCCTACTTTATCTTTTCAGTATTGGAGAGTTAAACCTTTTTCGTAAATTTAAAGATAATAATTTCCAAGAAAAATTCAAAAATATCTACTTAGAACCTACAAAAACATTTGAAGACATGCGGCTCAACCCCCAAAAATATCGTCTTTGGATTGCCATTTTTATTTGTGTCGTATTATCCTTCGTTCTTCAATATATTGCTATTGGAGTTGCCGAGAAATTTTATTCTGGGCAGGAAAGTATAATTTTTGGTGTAATATCATCGGAACCACCTCAGGTTGTGGATCCCCTTCAAAGATGGTTAATGGTGTCAATTACTGGAATCTTCGTATGGATTCCTACTAAATTTACAATTCATTTTCTTGCCTTGAAATTTCATAAGTATAACAATTCTGATGAACCCAAAAATCGTCCTTGGTATGATAAAGTGAGATTAATCTATATCTCATGGGGGTATATCATCGCGGCTGACACAGTGTGGGCATTGGGACTTGGGATTTCACTGATCTTTTCAACTTGGGAGGGATTAATTTTTGCATGGGTATTTGTAATTATCTGTGGAATTATGGAACAATTTTTACAATTTTATAGTCTTCGAGGGCTCTATAAAATGGGGTGGTTTAAGGCAATCCTCATCTGGATAATATCAATGATTCCAGCTGCGCTCATGATTTTATTCTTACATTGGTGGCTTGGTCCTTTAATTGTAAATACAATAGCCTAAAGCCTATCAAAAAAAAGTAGTAAAAAAAAAACTTAAAATTACGCCTTTTGGAAGTAGAATTTAAATTGAGTGTCTTCGAGGGTAAGGTCGCCTTTGATCTTCCATTTTTTCGCTTTTTCAGGTAATTTAGTTGTCAGTTCCAGTGTTTTAGCACCAATCTTTTGTTTTAATGCAGTTTTAAGCTCCTCTAAAGAGGAAATCAACGATTCATCCTTGCTAATGATTACAATATCAATGTTTTCTTTCACGTGGAATTTGTTCTTCTTCCGCGTTTGTTGAATATGTCGTTGCAGTTCTCGAAGTATTCGTTCAAGTTTGAGTTCCTCAGTAACTTGGAGGTCTAGCGCAACTACGGCATTTGGGATTTCTTTGATTGAAAAGAACTTGGAGTCGCCTATTTTTTGGGGGGGAAGCACGAGTTCAGTTGCTTTCACGTTGGCTTGGTTAGAGATGATATCAACCACGTTATCGAGCATGGGAATCTCGCGTTTTGGTTGAACCAGTACTTTTAGGCATGGATAGCGTAATTTAACATTTGCTTCTTGGCGGATTGCTAAAACGGTTTCAACAATTAATTTAGCCTGCTCCATGGCGTCTTCTAGATCCTTGTTGATTAGCTTTTCATCGACTTCAGGCCATTTCTCGAGTTGTATGCTCTCAGGCGCATCCTTTTCCATGGGAACTACCAGGTATTGATATAATTCTTCAGTTAAAAACGGAATGATCGGGTGAGCTAATAGTAATAATTTCCGTAGGGCATAATAGAGGGTGCTAAGCGCTGCACTTTTCGTCCGTTCCGGCGCATCACGTCCAATACGGTCTCGTATGATGCGAATGTACCATCTACTTAAATCGTCAAGGATAAAATTTTGAATTATCTTTGGAATTTTTGGCAACGCATAACGGTCTTGAAGTTCGGTCAGTTCTTGATTGAGACTATTTATTTTAGAGAGCAGCCAAGTATCTTCTGGTTTTAAGTCTACTTTATCAAAATCTCCTTTAAATTCGAAATTAGCCATTTTCATAAAAGTTGTCGCAAACACATAGGTGTTATAAAGCACGCTGAGGTGTCTAAAGGTATCTTTCAATTCGCTTCTAACGAATTTCATATCTTCGCCGGGAGCGGTGCTTCTGACACCGTAGAATCGGAAGGCTTCTGACCCATATTCTTCAATTACTTCTTCTGGGGCGATTACATTCCCTAGGGATTTGCTCATAGGACGTCCTTCTTCATCCATCACGAATCCGTGCATGTAGCAGGCATCAAAGGCTCTCTGCTGGGTGGAAACAATGCTTGAACTGGTAAGCGTGTTGAACCACCCACGAATTTGGTCCTTTCCTTCGAGAATGAAATCTCCTATCTTCCAATCGTCATAGTTATCTAGCCGATCAACCGCTGCGTAGGCACTCCACATCCCTGAACCACTGTCTAGCCAAACATCGAGCACGTCGGGTATGCGTTTTTTGGTTCCACCACATTTACACTTCCAAGTCACTTCATCAATCCACGGTCGATGCAAATCTTCAGGAACCTCACCCGCTTTTTCTTCTAGTTCTTCGACGGACCCTATAACCTCAACATCATCACATTTATCACATTCCCAAATGCTGAGGGGTGTTCCCCAATAGCGTTGGCGACTGATGCACCAGTCCATTAGACCTTTGATCCAACTTTCAAACCAACGACCCGCAAATTCAGGTTGCCAGTAGATTTTCAAGTTCTCCTCGACCATGAGGTCGTTTAAGGCGGTCATTTTAAAGAACCATTGGGGGATTGTACGGTATATTAGGGCGCTCTTGCATCGCCAACAATGGGCGTATTCGTGCTCTAGTTTCGCATCAGAAAGGAGAACCCCCTTCTTTTTCAAATCTGCGATTATGATGGGATCTGCATCTTTTATAAATTTCCCATAATACTTGCCACCTTCTTTCGTGAATTTACCTGCGGGATCCAATGGAGAAAACGCTGGAATGCTATATTTTGTCTGTGGACCTGCTGCCGTGAAGTCTTCGATACCATGTCCTGGGGCGCAATGAACTAGACCAGTTCCTCCTTTCTCTAATGTAACAAACTCATCGGTTAGGATAATTGTATGCACTTTATCGTTCTCTTTTTCGAACGCAACATTGCGCGGGAGTTCTTCTGCAAGGGGATATTCATACTTGAGGCCCTCTAGATCCTCACCCAGGAATTCCTCAATTACTTCAAAATCTTTCTCCAAAGTTGCTTTGATAAACGTGGTCAGTTGCTTCGCGACTATCCAAATTTCCTCATCCACCTTGCATTTTACATAGGTAAAAGTGGGATGGGCCATCACCGCGAGGTTTGCGGGTAAAGTCCAGGGAGTGGTGGTAAAAATGACAAGATATTCATTCTTCTTGCCCTTCACGGGAAATTTTACGAATAGCGCGTAATCGTCAACGTTATAGTATTCGAATTCGTGCTTTGCCAGCGCAGTTTCGCAACGGGGACAGGTATTCAGCGGTTTCACACCTTTAAAGAGGTATCCCTTTTCCCATGCTTGCTTCAAGGCCCACCAGATGCCCTCGATGTAGCGGTTATGAATTGTCATATAGGGTTTTTCCCAATCATAGAAACAGCCGAGCCGCTTGAATTGGTCGTTCATCTTCCATAAATTGTTGATTCCGAACTCGCGACAGCGTTCAATGAACTTTTCGATGCCGAATTCATCTTCAATTTGCTTTTTATTGGTAATACCCAGTTCTTTTTCCACAATTACCTCGATTGGAAGGCCGTGCATGTCATACCCGGGATTAATTCTAACCAACTTCTCTTTACGAAGCATTGTATATCGAATGACAACGTCCTTTAGAACTTTATTCCATGCAGTGCCTAGATGGATTGCGCCCGTGGTATAAGGAGGGCCATCAATGAATTTCCAATCCGGCAAATCTTTTGTTTCTTCCCAAATCTTTTCGAATATCTTCTTGTCATCCCAGAATTTTAGGATGCGCTCCTCTAACTCCTGAAATTTCACTCGTTTTGGTAACTCTTTTACTGGCATTTACACTCACCTCTACTGAAAGAATTAAGATGCGGAGGGTTCAGTGTGGATATGAAAAACAGCTTATTAGTCACAAATAAAATGATCCCACACTATTAACACCGTGAAAATTGTTAGAAGAATTTAAGGATAAATGGTTCTTAAAGCTTGTGTATTAGCATAAGAGGTTTAACAAAATGCCCCAAGTTTATACAGCAATCATCACACCATTTCAAGCAGACGGGGAGATTGATTACGATCTTATGGGTGAATTAATGGCTTGGCAGTGGCAATCGGGTATGGATGGATTAGTCGTATGTGGAACGAATGGAGAATTTGCTTCATTGAGTTTTGAAGAGGTGAAATCTCTCTTAAAGTATGCTTTGGATAGAAAAAAAGGAGATGTAGAGATAATTGCAGGAACGGGCAGGGCGAGCTTGAAAGAAACCATAGCGTTATGCAATTTCATTGAAGGATCAGCTGATAAGGCATTAGTCGTGCCGCCTTTTTATTTCAAAGAACTTGACCCGTCGGGACTCTATAATTATTTCGAGCGGCTACTGAAGGCTACTCGCATCCCCATCATTCTTTATAACATACCAAAATATACAGGAGTATCCATCACGTCTCAGTTATTGAAGAAACTAGAAGTCCATAAAAACTTAGTTGGAGTAAAAGATTCTTCTGGTGCAATAGAAAATTCAGAATATATTATTCAAAACCATCCCACCCTCAAGCTATATGCAGGAAGCGATGCCTTGATCTATTCATCCCTTGAAAAAGGTGCGGAAGGGGCCATTTCTGCAGTTGCAACCTCGTTTCCAAAGGACGTCCTTGAGATTAAAAGTGAATTTCTTGCCGGGAAAAAAACTGCAGCTCAAGCAGCACAAGAGAAAGTATCAAAAATTCGGAGCATCATTAAGCAATTTCCTAATCGAGCAGCAATAAAATCAGCCTTATCCTTGTTAGGATTCCCTTTAAGTTTTGTAAGACCACCATTGGTGAATCTTACGGATGAGCAACAAAAAGATCTAAAAAATAAGTTAAGCCCTTATATAACTCGGTGAGGATTAGAGTCTGAGAGAAAAAAGATTGTAGCTTGAAGGAATTAAGGTCTTAATACTCTCCGCGCATACCATCCCAGCTATCATCACGGTGCTCTTCAAACTTCTTTTTCTTCTTCTTTTCCACATTCATACTGAACCAAGGATCTTCTTCATAAAAGTCATCATCGAAGTCGTCTTCTTGATCCTCTTTCTTTTTTTTGGAGCCTTTCAATAATCCCATATTTATCTGTAATGGGTCTTTAAACTTAAATATTTTAAGATTTCACATAAAAAACCTAAAATAAAATAGGAATTTTGATTAGGAATATTGGTCAAGACGATTTGACAACGTGAAGAAGCCCCAAGTCAACATCATTTTCATATTCTCTTTACTTGAAGTAATTTTTTAAATAATTAACCAAATGAAAATGATAATTGAAATTATAGATTGGATGAACGTCGTGAAACTCTTGTTTCACGACATAACGTGTTGGAATCACCAATGAAATTAAAGTATAAAGTTCTACTTGGAAGCCTGACATGCGTCGTGCTTATATTAGCGATTATTTTTTTAGAACTTCCATTACATCTCATGACTGCATTAATAATGATTATGAGCATCGTTGTTACGTTCTTAGGCTTGGCATGTTATGAAGAGCAACAGGAAAAGAATGAGGTAATTAACAGATAAGGGGCGCAAAAAATAGTTCATATAAAAAATTGATTATTTTTTTTCATCAGAATAATTCGCTCCATAAAAAATAGGGGATGCAATCAAGAACAGCCCACTGTAAAGTTTAGAAAATCTTAACCGTTTCAAAGATAAAAGAAAATATCAATCAACTTGCTGAAGACCTCTTCTTCGCAAATATAGATCCAAAAATAAAGACTTAAAAGAATAACAGCAAGAAATTTATGCGTTAAAGTAGTTCAGCATAATTTTTAGATTTTAACGAATTGAGGGAAAAGACTTGAATTTAGAAAAACTTTGGTATAAGAAATTACCGAAATCATATCCAAAATCATTAAAGTATTATGAAGGAAATATTGCAGATTTTTTAGCAGGGTCCGCCAAAAAATATCCAGATCGGATTGTCATATATTTTTTGGGTAGGAAATTCACTTATGCTGAAATTGATGATTTAGTGAATCGCTTTGCAACTTCTTTACATAATTTAGGTGTTAAGAAGGGTGATGTAGTTGCTATTTTTCTCGCTAATTGTCCACAATTTATGATAACATATTATGCCGCCCTGCGAATCGGGGCCATAGTTACATTCTGTTCTCCACTCCATTCTGAACCTGAAATAGCTCGTCACCTCATTGATACAGGAGCTGAAACAATTATTACTCTTAAGTTAAAGTTCTTCTATGATAAAATAAACAATATCCGTGAACAGACGAAGCTCAAACGCATAATCATCTCTGATTTTCGGAATTATGTAAGTACCAAAATTAAAATTCTATTTACGATTTTCAGGTTCCGACTCCTTGCAAAAGTGAAGAAAGCAGATTATATTTACTCCTTTAAAGAACTTCTGAAGACACCTCCAAATCCTCCAAAAGTGATTATCGATCCTAAGAAAGATATAGCAGTCCTTGCTTTAACGGGGGGGACCACGGGAACTCCCAAATGCGCGATAATTTCTAATTATAATGTTGTTGTAAATGTGACACAATTAGCTGCTAGCATGTCACCTGCACTAGGAGAGAAAATTAAACCAGAATATATTCCAAAAACTTTTCCATCAGAGCCATTACGGAACGTGCAAGTGGTCATTCCGTGGTTTCACACGATGGGAAATAATGGTTATATGAATTTAATGGTATTTTGGGCAATGAGCATCGTGCTTCTCCCGCGATTTGACCCTTTGGACTATATGAAAATAATGCGAAAATATTTGCCTACAATAATAGCTGGCGCTCCGCAACTATTTATTCCAATTTTGAATCATCCTAAGTTGGATAAATTCAAAAAAGATTTTGCCCAAATCAAAATTATTGGTTCGGGAGCGGCACCACTACCTGTAGAACATCTTAAAAATTTGAGGGAGTTAGTCAACCCTGGGGGTGGAATTATAATAGAGGGATACGGCCTCACAGAAGTTACGGCGGGAGCGATCATCGGTCCTGGGCTATTAACTCTTGAGCGAAAAGCTGGTAGTGTGGGTTTCCCCCTAATAGATACGGATGTAAAAATTGTTAACGATGATGGGGAAGAAGTCGAGGTAGGTCAGGAAGGAGAAATTATCATAAAGGGGCCGCAGGTAATGCTTGGATACTGGAAGGACCCAAAGGCAACGGCTGAAATTATCAAGGATGGTTGGCTGTACTCGGGCGACATTGGATATATGGATGAAGAGGGATATTTCTTTATTGTAGATAGAAAGAAAGATATGTTAAAATATAAAGGATATCAATATTCTTCAAGGGAATTGGAAGAAGTTCTACTTAAATATCCTGATATCGAGCAAGCCGCTGTAGTCGGTGTAAAGACGGAGATGGGAGAGATTCCGCGGGCTTATATAGTGTTGAAAGAAAATGCTAATGTAAAGCCAGATGATTCAGGAGCAAAAGCCATAAAAGAATTTGTTCATTCTCAAGTAGCACTCTATAAAAAAATTAAAGAGCTTATATTTCGTGACGAGTTACCTGTTACAATGACAGGTAAAGTACTAAAACGCGAGTTACGATCGGAAATAGAAGAAGAATCTTAAACCCTTCATTTCAATTTAAGTGAAATAAAAAAATAATTTTGAGTGAAATGGCTAGTGGGTTAAATGTCTGAAAAAACTGACGAAATCGAGCCAGTTACACTCAGTTTAACATATTTTGTTCTATTATTTTTTGTGATGGCATGGGTTTCATTATTTCCTTCAGTTTTATTTGGATATTGGTTTTTTATAACCTTTCCATTTTCATTTAATCCCATTTATTTATTATCATTGATTCCTTTATTTTTCGCCTTATATGGTATTGCACTCCTCAGCTCGTTAATTTTTACAAAACTTGGAATATGGATTATCCATAAGCGGATCACCTATCCAGAAGTTGGAACCTACCGTGTATCAATGGACGAACCGCAAACTCGTGCCTTTATGATAAAAATTAATATCAGAAGTTTTGGTAGATGGCTCTATTATTTTTTTCATCTTAAGTTTTTACGTGCTTTCTGGATGCGCCAGCAGGGTGTGAAAATCGGGAAAAATGTTAAATTGGCAAAGTACATCGAGGATGAAGAATTTCAAGAATTCGGAGATAATACATATATGGCTAAGAGTGTCGGATTTTCTGGGCACATGATGGATAACGAGTATCTCGTAGTAACTGAAACAATTGTTGGGAAAAATTGTATTTTTGAGCATCTTTCAGGAGGGGTAGGGGCAACAATTGGTGATAATTCTGTGTTTAGAGAACTAACAGGCGCAATGAAGGGATACGTCTGTCGTGGCAATGCCATTTATCAGGGTATCCCCTGTAAAAAAATTGGGGAATATTCAGATTTGTCTCCGGCTGAAATTGAGGAAGTGAAACAAAAAATTAGAGAAAAAGATAAAACAAATTACATTAAAAGAAAAAATGCACCTATCAAAATAAGTGGGGCTAAATTATTTACTATGAAATTATTAATCGTTATAGGAGGCTGCCTATTCGCCCTGTTATTCCTATATTTATATTCCATACTCTTTCAAGCATTCTATTCTCCAACTAATCATCTATTAAATATTGCATTTTTAACCCTCGTCCCGTTTATTTTCATCATCACGTTGGGGTTTTTCAGTGTAGGGACCACACTCTTTACCAAGATATTTTTAGCGTATTACGATCACAAAGCAGAAATCCCTGAGGGGTATTATGAATTGGACGATCCCCGTGCGAAAATCTTTAAGATTAAATATTTACTTCGCCTGTTTGGGTTACGACTTTTTCGCGCCATGCCCTTCAAGGTTGGAGATACCTTTGTAATGCGTTTCTGGGGAAACGTGACTTTCGGTAACTATATAGTTATAGAGAACGCTATTGTCGATCCCCAATACCTGGAGCTTGGAGATAATGTTGTCATGGCGGCGGGGGCTCGTATTCATACCCATGATATTATTAAAGGGAAACTTTACATCAAAAAAGTGAAAATTGGGAAAAATTCTATCCTCGGTGGGTGTTGCCATATCAAACCAGGCGTCGAACTTCCGGCTAGATCCATTGTCGCCGCCGCCGCGTGGTTTCGGAAAAACCGCAAATGCAAACGGCCCGCTCTCTGGATGGGAAAACCCGCCTTCGAACTTCCCCTTATCGCGCTCACCGGATCTACTGGCATCAAAAAGAAAGTTGTTGATGACAAATACGATAAAGCCCAAGCACAAAGAGAAATAAAAAAGAAGAAGATAAAAATTTAATTTATTAGATACTTACTTCGGTCCGTACCAATCTCGTAATTTATCAATTGGTGTTGTATATTCTATAAGAAGTTCACCCTTCGCATCCTGCTCGATCTTGGTGAAGAGTTCTTTACAAATATCAGGATTATCCTTTGCAATATTGTGATTCCATTCAGGATCTTTTGATAAATTAAATAATTTCTGCCTAGCTTTATTATTTGACGTAATTAAAGCATGAGAGTCGTCTTTGTATAAAGTACATGTAATAAATCCACAGGTAATGTAATTGCGATTCTCTACTAATTGATCTCCTCCATCAAGAAAGGTGGTTAGATCGATACCATCAAAGACTTCGGGTTTTTCAGACTTCAAAAATCCGAAAATTGTAGGCAAGATATCGTGATTATAGATATGAGATTTCTTAATTCGTTTTGGACCCTTAAGACCGCCTGGTGGCTTAATCATCAATGGGATATCTATAAGCTCTGGATACATGAAAAGTGGAAGCTTACCCAAGGCATCATGTTCCCCGATACTATGACCATGATCACTTGTTAAAATAATTAGAGAATCATCATATAATTCCATGCTTTTCAGTTCTTGAATGAAATAACCGAACCAACGATCACACAGTGAAACCTCCCCTGCATAACAGGCTCTCATGTATTTCAACTCGTCATCTGATAAATAGTCTATACTTGGCCCATAGGCAGGTGTAAGAGGTTTCTTTCCTGTATAATTTTTATCTGCATATAAATCGAGGTATTTCTGAGGTGGGTCCCAAGGTTCATGGGGATCAAATTCATCAATCACGCTAAGAAGGTTGTTGAATCTTATGGTATCCTTAACAAATTCAATTGCTTTCATAAAAGTTTGTGCAGGGTAATACTCTTCTTCAGTCGCTCTCTCTTGTATGTTAGTAAAAAAAGGTCTTAGAATGAAATCTTGATAGGTCTTGGCAAAAGAATCTTTACCAGCAGTATGAGCTTTCAGTTTTTCTCTAAGGCTACTCTTACCAGACCTATACCTTGCTCTAAATTTGTCCGCCTCGTGGCCACGGATCCAGTTCCATTGATCAAAACCTAAATGGAAATTCATGTTAGGTTTGAATTGGTGATATGTACTCGTAATGAAAGAAGTAATATACCCTTTTTTCTTCATGTACTCAGCTAAATGTGTCTGATGTGGCGGTATCGGGTCCCACCCCGGTATTTTTACAAAATCATCACTTTTAAGTTTTGGTTTTTTATGATTAAAAGGAAATGTACGAATTCCCGTGTGAATTGCTCTCCTTACTGGAATGGTAGGTAACGATTCATTATATGCCTTATCAAAAACGATCGAATCTTTCGCAAATTCATCGAAATTCGGCGCCTGTATCCAAGAATTCCCGTATGTCTCGCCAGTATGATCCTTTCGCAAGGTGTCAAAAATAATCAAAAAAATTTTCATGTTTAAATTAATTCAAAATTCAATTATTAGTTTATTTCTTCTTGAAATGGAAACTTTATGCTTTATACCGACTGAGAAAATAAGTAACAAAAGGAGTTTTTGGATTTTTCAAAAGAATTTCTGGTGGATCACATTGTTCAAATCGCCCTTCATGCATGATAGTCACTCTCTGTCCCAACTCAAGGGCTTCTTGCATATTATGGGTTACGTAGACAGTAGTTATTCTTAAATTTGTTTGAATATCTTTAATTTCTTTCAGAATTTCTTCTCGTGTTCTCCAATCGATTGCGGACATGGGTTCGTCGAGTAGCAGGAGGGTAGGGTTAAACGCTAAGGCTCTTGCTAATGCAGCTCGCTGTTTTTGCCCCCAACTTAACTGATTAGGTTTCCGTTCTTCTAAACCATCGAGTTTGAGTATTGAAATTAGATCTTTTACACGTGAATCTGCTTTTTGCATCAATTTTCGGATTTTCAACCCGTAAATTATGTTTTTATAAACTGAGAGATGCGGAAACAAGCCAAAATCCTGTGGAACAAAACCGATATTCCTTTTTTCAATCGGAATGTCAATAAGTGATTGATTTTCAAAGTAGATATTCCCGTTATCAGGTTCTAGTATTCCGAGGATGACGTTTAACAATGTAGTTTTTCCGCAGCCACTGGGACCAACTAAGACCATGAATTCTCCTTGATGAATTTCCCAATTTATAGCGTTTAAGACTTTTAATGTCCCGAATGTCTTGCTTATGTTTTCTAGACGAAGGATAATCAATTAATAATCCGCCTTTCTTTCTATTAATACTCTAAAAATTATTAAAATGGTAATAGAGAATAGAGCTAAAATCATGGCAACCGTGAGCGCGATTGGAAGCGAGGTTTGGGCTTCAAAAACGATTATTGATGGAATTGTTTCGGTCCACCCAGGGATAATTGCACCAGCAAATACAATGGTACCCGCAATTTCACCCATTGCTCTTGCCCAAGTTAGACCACTACCTATAGCGATTGTTTTAATTGATAAGGGCAGACTTATAGTCCGAAATGCTTGAAAATCAGACGCCCCTAAAGATTTTGCAACCACTTCCAGATTCGTTTTCCGTATCTCGCGGAATTTACTGGTCAATAAACTAATGAGAAAGGGTGATGAGATGAAGGTCTTAACCATAATGATAGCCCAGAATGAATTTACCAAGCTAGTTTGGCCGAAAACTAATAAGTAACTCATACCGACTACACCTGGCGGATAGGATATTGGAATTGTTACAATTAAGGTCTCTAAAACGGTTTTTCCACGGAAGTCTCTGTAAGCGAGCAACCAGGCAGTAGGAATGCCAAATATGAGTGCAATTAAGGCTACAATTGTGGATGTGGCAACGCTGATCCATAAAGCAAGAAGAACTCTGTTACTTGATAGTTGTTCGAGAATATCTGAACCCCAACCAATTGCACCAAACAGACTGAAAAGTGAGATTAAGATATAGATAACAAATATCCCGGCAAGAATCAATAATAGTAATTCAAATTTTTTAAGTTTCAACTTTTTTCAGCCTATATTTACTTATAAGTATTCAGAGAGTTTTGGGAGGGCATCACCTAAGATGGCACGGGCTTCGCGAATGATGGCATTAAAATAGAGCCATGTAAAGAATAATATTCGTCTGGTTTGAAAATTCAACACGTTTTTAGTGTAATACGCTTCAATTTTCGTTCCATCTAGTGATTGAATTGCATAAATGCTAACGGTTTTGAGTAAATCGAATTTCATACCCCATTGTATATCGATTTCTTGCCATTTCCCTTTGAGAAATGGTATTTTAAATTGACCACTTATTTGTTCAGCAGTTTTTTGGTCAATTTTAAGAAGGGGGAGTTCACGCTGACCAATGATGTCGTTTCGTACTTTAAATTTGTTTTTGGGATCTTTCTTGTCAAGTAGATCGGTGAGACTGATTATTCCGCTTTGGGATTGAGATGAAAGAGCCTTATCAATTCCGTATTTTGCGAAAATCCCTAAAAATTCCAAATAATATTCAGCCCAAACGTATGCATCTTCGGTTGGAACTTTCAAAGAGGATTTATGGAAAAAGAGTTTAAGGGCAGAACCGAATTCCTCGTCATAATTATAGACATATAAAATTATGAATCCGAGAAGGGGAATAATTCGGAGAACCCAACTAGTATCATCGAATATTTGCCAAGGTAAGCTTTCTCCATTTAGGATTTCAGCAATTTCTTGAACTTGGTCAGCGGTGAGCTTTTCTAGATGGGGTAGAATCTGGTTTGTAGTTATATCAATATTCTTTATCCAGATCCAACCTCCTTGAAACTGCTTCAATGTGATGTAATTTGAGGATATGAATTCCGTTTCCGCATCCATCGTTAAATCTACTCATTTTATTGTGGAGGTTGCTCGACCCAGTACGCTTCACCTGAGCTGAGGAACTCTTTTTTCCAAAGAGGGGCTTCCTTTTTATAACGATTAACAGCTTTAATGAGCGTATCAAAGGATTCTTCCCGATGGGCACCTGCAATCACGACATGCACCATATCCTCGCCCACTGAGAATTCACCCATTAAATGGATGATAATGAC
Source organism: Candidatus Helarchaeota archaeon (assembly GCA_013375455.1). The sequence continues at coordinate 30,492 of JABXJT010000021.1, forward strand.
TTCAACAATCCCTTCGGTTTTTCGCAAGTCCTCACTAATCTGACGTAATACTTTATCACCATGTTCCTTAAAAGCTTCAATTTTGATTTGGGTAACTTCTTTTCCGGTGTTGGTTTCACCCCTGACAATCCCAGTAAAACTAACGATATCTCCAGCTTTGGCGATATCAGGGTGTTTACGGACTTCTGCAAATACCTGTTCAATTGAAATGGTTCCTTTTTCAAAAATACCTGATTGAATTTTCATTTTTCCACCAATTCTAGTGAATTAATAAAACCCCGAGCAATTCCACTCAGGATTCCAATCACCCAACGCTCAGGACGGCTCTCAATTATTTCACCGGGACTACGTCCGAACTTTTTCAATAAAACGCGTGCAATATAACCTGTGTCTGGATTTTCACGCACTGCTTCAATAACGACGCTCCTCCAAGCATGATAATCGTTAATGGCTTTCTCAATACACCTAATTCCATCTTGGTCGGAAGCAAATCCATATGAGGCAATAGCCAGTCCCGTAGGATTCATCTTTTGGAATCTCATTAGTGTTTGTATGTATTCCTCATGCTGAAAATCAGGAGCGTAGGCAGTTGGCCGGGAAAAATTCGCTCCGAGATGATGAGCTCCACAGGCATCTCCCACGAAGAGAATCTGATGACTTTGATCCAAAAAGGAGATGTGATCGGAAACATGGCCAGGCGTTTCCAAGACTTCTAAAATGAAATCCGCATCCAATTTAATTAAATCTCCTTCCCTGAGCAACTTTACGGGATTGGAAAAACCAAATTTTTCAGCCTTTTTCTGGTAAGTCTCCACCAACTCAGTAGCCAAATGGGGAAAACAAATTTCGGCTTTGGAAAACATCTTTGCGAATTGACGAACTGCACCACAATGATCAATGTGTGAATGAGTCATCAGAATGTAATCTAGGGTATCGATCTTGAGATTTTCTAATTCCTTTAATATTATTTTCATCGTTTTTCGGACGCCAGTATCAATTAATGCAGTCTGATCCGAACTTTGGATAATATATACTGCATGTTGCTTTGCAATACCCCAAATAAATGTATCTACGAGATAAATTCCGTCTGCCACGGTACCGGTATCTCGAAATATTGCCATCTGCTTTACTTAATCTCCTATGATTTTTGTAACTAATAATTGTAATACAATTAAGATATGTTTGGTATCAAAATTTTTAAAAAAATCCGATGAATTGAATTTAAATATTTTAATTGAATTTGTGTAATTGCTATGGAAAAAGAAACGTTAATGAAAATTGGGTATGAAATCGTCATTATCTTGAATGCCCTTTCTGTTATCCTCTGGATTTTTCTTGCAATTTTCCCAGGAAGCGTTTATCTAGGAGAAAGTGACATTACCGGCGGATTACAAGCCATTTTTGTTGATCCCTGGTTTTTATGTTTTGTAATTACTTTAGGAGCGGGAATTTTTCTTCACTTAATGCTGAAGAGTAATGAAAAAGAACAAGCAAAGTTACAGAATGCAACCAAAAATTGAATTAATTGCCACAATATTTTATTGAAATAGTTATTTTGTAATTCTTGGATTGGTATTTTATTGAAAAAGAGGTGCAATGAAGAATGGCGGAAAAAGATTTATCGCAAAAAGCTGCGCAGCAACGAGAAGCAATGGAAAAACAATTTAAAGCTCAAATGGAAGCGGAGCATAAAGTAATAAGTGAAAAAATGAAAGGTATTAAGTATGTTATAGTAATTATGAGTGGTAAGGGCGGCGTTGGTAAAACAACAGTTGCTATAAACCTTGCTACTGCATTGGCAATGTATGGTCTTCGAGTAGGGGTAATGGATGCTGATATTCATGGACCTAATACCCCAAAGATGCTTGGAATTAAAAATTACATACCAAATGTTACGGAAAGTGGAATTCAACCGGCACTTGGCCCATTAAACATGAAAGTCATGTCAATGGGGTTTCTCCTTCCGGATCCTGATACCCCAGTACTTTGGCGGGGACCCTTGAAAATGGGGGCCATTAAGCAATTCATCACGGATGTAAACTGGGGTGAATTAGAGTATTTAATCGTGGATTTACCCCCTGGAACTGGGGATGAACCATTAAGCATTCTACAACTGATCCCTAACTTAACTGGTGTGGTTATTGTTACAACGCCACAGGATGTTGCACTATTAGACGTTCGAAAGAGCATTACGATGGTTAAGCAGATGCGGGTCCGTCTGTTAGGAATTGTTGAAAATATGAGTGGATTTGTTTGTCCAAAATGCGGAGAAAAGGTCAATATTTTTGGTGAAGGCGGCGGACAAAAAGCTAGCAGAGAGATGGGTATTCCATTTTTAGGAAGCATACCGATTGATGCAAATATCACTCAAGATGGAGATAAGGGGCTCCCATTTGTCGTTCAAAGCGCTAAATCTGAAGCAGCAAAGGCCTTCACTCAAGTTACCGATAATATCCGGAAGCAAATCGAGCCCGGTTATAAGGGTTAAGTTGTTAAGTCTGTAAGATGAAGTGTGACTGCACTTCCATTTCTTTTTATTAGCAGGGAAAACGTATTCCAAGATAAATAGAGAACTGTTCCCCTAGCTCATAAATTTGAATCTAGAAAAAATATAAATGATATTATTCTTACTTTAAAGAAACCGCAACCTAACAAGTGGAATAGAAAAATTATGGATAATGAAGAACCCGAAGAAGATTCGTTCGAACTGTATAAACTCAGGAGAATGTTACAGGCACTGGAAAAGAAGAAAGGATACCATACCGAATTAGTATCACTCTATATTCCGCCTGATAAAAGAATTTCCGATGTGACGAACTATTTAAAGCAAGAGTATGGTCAAGCAAGTAATATTAAAAGCAAGACTACACGGAAAAATGTAATGGATTGTATTGTCACGATTCAAAAGCGTTTATATATGATAAAACAGCCACCTGAGAATGGTATGGTCATTTTTTGCGGTGCCATCCCACAGATGGGACCGGGTACGGAAAAAATTGAATTATATCCAATTGTACCACCACCTAGTCGGAAAATTAACATTTATAAATACCATTGTGCCTCAGAATTCTTCTTAGAACCCCTTAGAGACCTGTTAATTGAGAAAGCAACATTTGGAATTGTTGCCATGGATCGTTCAGGAGCCACCATTGCGACTATTAAAGGAAACGAATTAAGCATTATTGAGAAAATGACATCGGGGATCCAAGGAAAGCATCGGGCAGGTGGTCAATCACAGCGCAGATTTGAGCGTTTGATTGAGCAACAGGCTCACGAATTTTTTCAACGCTTGGGCGAGCATATGAATAATGTTTTTTTACCATTCATTGAAGCAAAAAATCTGGAGGGGATAATAATTGGTGGTGCAGGTCCGACTAAGGATTATTTTGCGAAATCAGAGTTCTTTGATTACCGTATTCGAGACAAATTATTGCTGGTAGTTGACACTGGCTATTCAAATATTACAGGAGTCCGTGAAATTATTGAGAAATCAGCAAACCATCTGCAGAAGCTGCGATACTTGAAAGAAAAGGAATTGGTCCAAAAATTTTTAGGGCACCTCGCACGAGACACGGGGATGGTGACTTATGGAGAGAAACAAGTTCGAAGCGCGCTTGAACAGGCTGCAGTAGACACGTTACTCCTATCTGAAAATGTTAGCACGTTAAGAGCAACTATTCAATGCCCAAATTGTGATTATTCAGCTGAAAAAACGCTCCCGCAACAAGAATTAGATTCACTAGAACGGGAAATAGCCAATAAATCCTGTCCAAAATGTGAGAGCTCCTTATTATCGATTGAATCAGTTTCAGATATAATCGAGGAACTCGGAGAACTTGCGAAATCGATAAATGCCAAAGTTGAAATAATATCTCCAGATACAGAAGAGGGATCACAATTATGGAATGGCTTTGGGGGAATTGCGGCAATTCTCCGCTATAAAATCGAAGAATAAAATTATAACTTTTTTCCGCATCTCACACAAAATTTGGAATCAGTTTTCATTATTGCCCCACAATAAGTACAAAATTCTTCAAACTTTTGAGTTCTAGTTCCACAATACTCACAATAAATGGAGTGAGGTTCAATTTCTTTTCCACATTTTGGACAAATATTTTCTCTTTCTTGTTCAGATGGAGCGCTCATTTGACCTTCTAGGAGATGATCAGGAACCTCCTTAGGTTTCATCGTTCTAATTTCTCGGGCGATTTGACTACCTCTTGGCGTGAGTCGCAGTTTATTACGGTCAATAATTTCAACAAGATTTGCTTTTTCTAACTGGTAAATGACAGTTCTAACATCATCTGCGGTAATAAGACCTCGTTCAGCGATTTTCCAAAATGCCAAATTTTTAACGACTGTTTTACCTTCGTGCCATGCAAAAGTGGTCGTTTCATTAGGACCTTTCTTTTCTTGCACGTTCAAACTCCTCTTTAAAATGCTAACCTTGATTACTTTAAATTTATCAGTCATTGCTCCGCATGCCTCTCATTCTAAACAATAAAAATATTAATTCTAATGTTTGAGAAATATCTATACTATAAAAAATATTGAGGTTTTTTGATGACTGAAGAGTATGATTGTATTATAGTTGGTGCAGGGATAGGCGGTTTATTGACTGGTGCGGCACTATCACGAGGATTAGGGCTGAAGACGTTAATCCTCGAGAAGACAGGAGTGTTGGGTGGAAGATCTGGGGTAATAGAAAAAGAGGGTTTTTTAGTAGATAATGGTTTACACGTGATAAGGTACTGTAAAAAGAGTCCAACAGTAACAATCTTTAAGAAGCTTTTAGGAAAAAAGGAAAAAGTTGAATTAATTAATTTGGGCGATGCTAAGTTTTTCTCTGGTGGAGAGTGGTATGATTATCCGCTTTCAGCGGCAACAATCGAAACTACAACATTCTTCAATGAGGAAGAGAGGGAACAATTCAAGAGAATCTTAGGAGAAGAAATCATTGGTGCCAAGGTGGATGAATTATTTGACAAGAGTGTCAAAGATTGGATAGATGAGATGGAAAAGAAATATGAAATTAAACCTGGGCCAGCCAGAATATTCTTAGAGGCATTATCAAAGTTAATACTAGTATCGTATGGAAATTTAGATAAATTATCGATGGGAGAACTAATAGCGGGAATCCAGTTGGGTTTAAAAGCAGTGAAGACGTCTTGTTACCCAGCAGGTGGTTGGAGGCCTTTAATCGAAAATTTAGCCAAGAAAATAGAATCGAATGGCGAAATCAGGAAGAATACAAAAGTAGATAAAGTTATTGTAGAAGATAAAAAAGTGGTCGGAGCGCAAATTGGTGATAAAACGATCAAATCCAAAATAGTGGTTGTAGACATACCCGCACAGGAGATATTTAATGTTCTAGATGAAGAGCTTTTTTCAAAAGATTTCGTTGAGAAATGTAAAAGCCTCATTCCAACCGCAGGGATTTCTATTGATTATGGATTGAAGGAGAAAATATCAGAATTAAACGGAATGATCTTATCCTCAGACCCCTTCACAATGTCTAATTTCACTTCAAACATTGATCCCACAATCGCACCAGAGGGAAAACAGTTATATACGATTTTTCAACCGACGCCGGTAGATGTGGTTAGCGATAAAGAGAAATCGGATGAAGTAGTTGAGAATATAGAGAAATTATTGGAAGAAATGTTTCCAGGGTTTTCTGAAAAAGTGCAATGGAGAAGAGCAGTCAAGCGGCGCATGGTCGATGGCGCAGTTCCTTTCATAACGCAACACAGAAATAAACGGCCTAGCGTGAAAAGTGATGAAATTGAGGGATTGTATTTTACGGGTGATACTTATAATGGTCCTGGTACTGGTGGCGAAATTGCGCACGCATCTGCAGAGTTATGCATTAAGACAATAATGAAAGATTTAAACTTAGCAATTATAAAATAGATGAAATTCATTACTCCTCTTTTTTCGTTGGTCTTGATTACAAATTCGAAGTGATTTAAACGAAATTAAAAGTAGGGCCTGCTAGCGTCCCAACAAGTAGCATCGCCAAAATTACTGAATGGATTGACTTCTGTCAAACCAAACAATTTACTGCGTTAGAGCTTGAATTTGTTCGAATAACTGCAACGGAATATCCACCCTCGACGACAATGAAACAACTTGGAGGTTTTGCACTAAAGCGAGGTGTGTCCCTATCAGTGCACGGTTCGTTTTATATCAACCTTGCTGCAATAGAAGAGAATAAGATTGGACTTGCCAAGGAGCACATTAAACAGGGTGTTCGCGTGGCAGCAGCAGCGTCTGGTAATTTAATTTTCCATGCGGGGTATTTCCAAAAGTTGTCTCATGAGATTGCAATAAAAAAGTCGATAAATTTGCTAAATAGCGTGGAACTTTCGGATCCTGGCATGATTTTTCTTGAAACTCCAGGGAAACTAAATGTGATTGGGGATTTATCTGAAATGCTTGAAATTGCAGCACAAACTGGTGTTCGTATTGGAATCGATTTTTCACATTATTATGCCCGATCTCAAGGAAATTTGAGAACAAAATCGGACGTTGTAAAGCTTTTTACCACGATTGAAAACGCTATTTCTCAAAAATATTTTCACATGCATATTAGTGGAATCGAATATACCAAAAAGGGGGAAAAACAACATCGCTCCTTCGAAAATTCTGAGTTCCCTGTTGAGATGATAATTCAAGCGCTTCAAGATGTTGGGTTTTCAGGGACGCTCATTTGTGAGTCGCCGAAACGGTGGGAAGGAGATACTGAATTGCTCTTACAATTAATTCGAGGTGAAAAAAAACAGTTAGCAAGGAAAAAGCGAGTCACACTTTATGATTTTTTCAAATGAGTGGAAAAAATTTTATAATTCAGAACTTACTTAATTATCAAGAGCATTAATGGGAGCCTTAATTATGACAGTACCTTCTCAAGACAATGAAGTATTAGCAACGGTTCGGGAGAATTTATTAAAAGATTTGGAGCCTTTAATGATAGGTCAAAAGTTTATCGAAGCCGTGCTAATATTGGAAGATATTATTGGGATTTCGCAAAAAATCGGAGATCTTGGGATGGTTGAGATCTATTACCAGCGCGTGTCAGAATGTATTGATAAATATAAATCGATTCATGATGATATTGAAATTCTGCAAGCGGATTCTAATTTAAGGAATGAAATTGTTAAAGAACGAGATGAGTTAATTACAGCCGCGCAACAAGCTGCAACGAATCAGCAATATGCAGGGGCACTTAATTTATATCACAAAGCAATTGAATTTTCTGTAAAATTGAATGAGAAAAAAGTTATTTGGAAGTTATCTAAGAGCATAACCCTTTTGGAAAACAAAATAAAAGATTCAGGGTCAGTAGTTCCTGCAGTAGATGCTCTCGAAACAACCGCGTCCCCTGCAATAGCATCTCCTAAACCAGCTGCATCCCCCTTCTTTAAAGCTCCTGAAGCAGCTCCAGCTTCTTTAAAAGCCCATAAACCAGCTGCGTCCCCTTTCTTTAAAGCCCCTGAAGCATCCATACCCCAGATTGTTGCCCCCCAGCCTGCAGCCCCTATGCCCAAGTTTGAGGCCCCGCAACCCGCGCCTGTAGCCACCGTGTCCACGGTTGAAGAAGCTGCCGCCGTTCTCGGTGTGGAAGAGTCAGCAGATGAATCCGACGAATCTTTCCTGGATTCAATAGTGGAAGATCTGAAAGTGCAACCCCAAGTTGGGGCGAAGGCTGCTTCCCCACAAGCCGCAAAGAAGGAAGTACCGTTTATCGCAGGGACTATCGGTAAGAAAGAACCCGTGATACCTGTTGAGATAGACGTTCCTTTCTTTCAAGCACCTGTAGAGCCGCAGAAATCAGGGATAGGGGTAGCCCCCGAAGAACCAGGATTAAAGGACATACACGAAACCGCTGATAAAAGGACCAGAAAAAAATTGAAACTTGCAGAAAAAATCGCATTGAAAAAACTTCAAGAAGCGGAAAAGCAGTTTGGTAAGCAAAGCAAGAAAGAAGAAAAGGAAAAAGAAAAAGATTTGAAGAAAAAAGAAGAAGAAGAGCGTAAATTAAGGGAAATGCGCGAGAAGGCTGACAAAAAGAAAAAAAAGGAAAAGCCGGATAAGAAACCAAAAAAAGAAGAAAAATTAAAATCTAGATACCCATCGGCACTGCCTGATGATGTTCTTTCGGAAATTAAAGGTAAAAAACGTGACTATGACTCTTAACAACTAATTCAATATACAATCAAACCTATCCTTTCAAAGGATTTAAATACGTTTTTTGTTTTAGTTCTAAAAACTTTGGTCTGCCAAAATGATAGATGAAAATAAAACTCGGAACCTACCTGGGTGGAATTATGCTCCAGTTCCTGTCTGTTTCGGGGGCGACCCCCGAGCGTTAGCATTCTGTTGCCATCCAGGTTATGGTTTGACGCATGGGCCTATTTGTCGCAGAAAATTTATGTTAGAAAAAGTGGGACTCCCTGAAGAAGAATATGTGAAGATAAAAGACAATTTCTCTCAAAGTCATAATTGGGATGACCAGCGGGTTTGTTTTAAATCCGTGTCATATTGTTGCATGCGTCGAAATGGCTGTCCGAGTAACCGCGATTATGTGTTATATGAATTGTATGGAGATCAATCAACTCTATGGGAGCATATTCAAGAGGAATACTTTTCGAGAAAAAGACTCCTCTGTATAGAGATATTAAAAGCAGCGAAAAATAAAGATTTAGTGAAGCCTTATTTAGAATTTGAAGAAACTAATGGAGAAACTTAACCTATTTTGTTTCGCTTACCACTATTTCGGGCGTTTCAATATCACAGAGACTTAATTCTGAATCTAAATACACGATAAAAGCGTGGTTATCATCATTCTTCTGGTGTATAAACACGCATGGAACAGGATATTTTTTACCTTCGATCACGTCTTCACGGATGTTAAATTGAACAGATTCCTTACAAATAGGACATTTTACAATCCTTTCAACTACCATGGATGCCCCTTCAATAAAATTAATGGGTACTAGTATAATCTATCATTAAATTACCCAAGTTCTCAAAGATTTTATAGATATTAATGTTATCCTTCGCTGAAGTTTCAAAATACACCATTTTACACTGGGTACCATATTCCTTTGCTTCATCAGGAGTAACGGAACGCTGATCAACCAAATCAGATTTGTTTCCAATTAATATTGCAGGGATTTGCCCAGTGATATTCCATAGAAGCTCTATAAAAGAAGTAACATTGATATATGAGCGCCTACGTGAGAGATCGAACACTACGAGTGCCCCTTGAGCGCCCTTACAAAAAGTAGGAAGGACAAATTTAAATCGTTCCTCGCCTGCCAAATCCCACACGGAAAAATTTACAAGAGCACGAGCAAGATCGAGTTTTTTTACATAAAAATCACTGCCAATAGTAGTTTTGTATCCCTCCAAAAATGAATTTTCGCAGAAACGTCGGATAATACTGGTTTTACCGACGCCCGCGGCTCCTATGACTACTACTTTGAAAATCTTCTGTGGTTTTGTAGCCATTCTTTTATCAGACTCGACTCGAAATAAGTGTTCCAGTATTAAATAATAATCGAAGTTTAGAATAAAAATTTAATCCGCGAAGAAAGGAAGTCATAGAATATTCAAATTAATTCCCTTCTTCAACTAAAAGTCGTGCAATTTGCACTGCTTTGAAAGCATCTTCAGCGTAAGCATCCGCCTTTACTTTATTCGCATATTCTTCTGTAACTGGAGCACCACCTACCATCACCTTGACTTTATCACGAAGTCCCTCAGATTCTAATTTGTCGATAACTTTACGGAAGTAGGGGATTGTAGTTGAAATCAAAGCAGACATGCATAGGAGATCTGCTTTCCTATTTTTTACTTCTTGAATGAAAGTTTCCGCAGAAACTTCTTTACCTAAATCATAGACCTTAAAACCTGCACCTTCCATAAAAAATTTTACTAAATTTTTACCAATATCGTGAATATCACCTTTAACCGTGCCAATTACGACGCAAACTTCTTTTATGACCCTTTTATCCTGCTTGCGACGCGTTTCAATTTCAGGTTTTAAAATGTCTAACGTGTATTCCATCGCTCTGGCTGCTATTAAGATTTCTGGAAGGAAAAATTCTTGACTCTCAAATTTTTTCCCCACGACATCCATAGATGGAATTAAACATTCTTCTAAAGTCTTGATGGGGTCGATATTGTTCTGAATGGATTTTTGGGCTAAACCTTTAGCGAGTTCATGATTTCCATTGATAATAGCTTCAGATAAATCTTTGTATAATCCTTCCTTGCTCAAAGGAATTAACTCCTTTTGTTAATTTGTCCTTTTTACCTACGTTTAGTCCTTTTTTTTGATTTTCTCTTTTTTTTACTCTTCTTTTGTGGTTTTTTCGTTTTCTGACTCTTCTTTTTAGCCTCTTCCATTGAAGACGATTGAAATACATCTATTGACGCAAGATATAGGCTTTTAATCCATTGTTTTGTTAGTTCGCTCATTTGTGTTACTTTATTTTTTTCCTGCTTTAGAACTCCAACAATTTCAGATGGATTGTAAAATCCCTTAAAAATTTCAGGGTGGACTTGCATTTTTTCAACGAATTTAATTAATTTTAAATGTAAGGCGTTAGTGATATCTTTCGCTGGTAATTTGCGAAATACAAAAGATAAAAGTAACATTTCTTTTTTACCACGAGCCCAATCACTTGGGATTTCGAAGTAATAACTAAAATGACTAATATCGGGGTAGCTCCTTGAAAAAAAACCTTCTCGTATAGCAATCTCTAACTCTTTACATAATTTTTTAGATTGTTCATTAGTAAGTATTTGTTCTGGATAGGAGGTAAAAATTATCGGTCCTGCTTTACGATGAAAATAGAGTAGGACGGCAGCAAGTATGGATTTTTCGCTTTCCAACAGTAAGCTATCTCTTATTTCAAGATATTTTTTCGAAAATTCAATGAAATACTTATAGATCCGAATCATTTGAAGACGCGCATCTGCAATTCGGAAATCGTGTTGCTCCAAAATCTTTGAAGTGGCCTTTAATTTTTCAGTTAAATGATCAATATTTTGGAAAATAAATTCTGGTTTTTTTTCCTTTATCAATAAGGTAAGAAAAAAAGCAGCTCTTCCTTCAGGTTTTGTTTTATCTAGTATTGCAAAAGAATAATTTAAACCCGTAAATTTAAAACGAGGAAAAGGGATGACAGCAATCCCCTCTGCAAGCACTTCCTCACCCGTCATTATTGAAAGAAGTTTAAGGTCTATCAATCGCATAGAAGCTTCATCTAATTCCGTTGGATAATAATAAATCGGTTCTGCGCCATAATCCCCAATTTTAGAGAAAATTACGCCTTGAACTAAATCTATATCTTTATTGTTTTGATTGTCCAACGGTAAACCTTCTACTATTCATCCTTTGTTTTTAATTAAAACCATTATGTGATTAAATGGAAATTGCGTTTTAATTTATTAAAATTCATATATTTATTTTTTGAAATGGGATAAAACTACTATTTTTCAAAGGAAATTTGATAAAAGACGTTTTTTTAAAAAAATTAAACTTAATCTATGGGGCAGGTGAAATCTTCTCTGTGATGGTGCTCTTTATGACATAAATCACAGGAGCAAGTGTTGCATTCAAGTTCAAATTGAATAGTTGAATGTTGAATCCCAAATTTTTGCGATAAATCTGCTTGGAGCTTCTCTCGAAGCTCACAAACTTCAGATAATTCACAACTTTCCACGACTATATGGCAGGTCAAGACAATGATGTTGCTACATAATCGCCAAACGTGTAAATCATGGACGTCATGTATTTTTGGCTTTTCATTTAGCCATTTTTTAACTTCAAGCGTATCAATGGGAGATTTTTGCATTAAAGTAGAAATTGATTCTTTGAGAATGCGATAAGTCCCACGAATCAAAATCCCAACAATTATTAGCGCAACGAGGGGATCTACCCAATAAACACCCGAGATAAGGATGAATAGGGTTCCAATTATGACGGCTAATGATGCGAAGGTATCTCCAAGAACGTGAAGGTATGCACTTCTTACATTTATATCATCGTGTCGATGTCCGAGCAATTTCATTGAGACCAGATTGGCACCTAAACCTATTACGGCGATGATGATGATGTTTATTGGATACATGTCAACCTTGTCTATGAACCGGTGATACGCTTCATATATTATATAAAATATGGCAAAGCTCAGCAGAATTCCATTGACTAATGCAGCAAAAATTTCGAGACGATGGTACCCAAATGTATATCGCTCATTGGATTCACGCAATGCGAGGCGGATTGCTAAGAAACTAAATAATAGAGCCGCAACATCAAGAATCACGTGGAAACTATCGGCAACTAAGCTCAAAGATCCAAAAAGGAGGCCACCGATAAGTTCAGCAACAAAAATGGTTGATGTAATAATTGCTGCAAGCAGAAGTTTCTGTGCTATTTTCATTGTGACTTAGCCTAAAGTATAAAAATTATGATGAAAGTGAGAATGATGGCAAGAAGTAAGAAGCTCATTACAAAATTGGTAATGAATTTGATACGTCTAACAGCAGGATTTGAAGTTATTTTATTTAAATCATAAGTGGAGATGATTCCAAATTTCGTGGGTTGAGTTATCATACCTGCGTTTTGTGATTGCGAGAATGGTGATAGAATTTTGATATCTTTATTTTGTTCTAAATCTTTAACAACGGAGTTGATGGATGCAGTAAAGCCTAATCGTTCAAATATATTGAATCCTTCCTGAACTTCGCTTCTTGGGTTGATGGAACCCCTCAAGCGGAAATTTTGTTCAATTTTTTCGATGTCAATAAGATTTTCCTTTTTATCATTCACAATTTTCATGCCTACCACTCAATTATGTTGAGGTAGTGTTCCTTTAAAAATTTTTTAGAGATTATTACATAATTTGCATGTAAAAAAAAGAGGGGAAAAATCATTCGGCAACTTCAATATTGAAAGCTTTATTGACCTTTGGTTGTAATTTTTGAAAGGCATCAATGTTGCCATCCCACTTTTTTAGAGTTGATTTGAATTTTTTCTCGAAATCAGTCATAAAGGAACTTAATCTTTCCCGTATCAAGTCAGTTCCCTTTCCTGCAAGAACAATGGCCGTGCGTACAAAATCTCCGTCTTTTAATTCTAATTCAAAATCTTTATATGCCAATTTCGTAACAGGGGTCTCTTTTTGGGAGATTTCCACTCCGAAACTTTGAATAGCAGTCAAAAATCCACCCACGAGGTCACTATCAAATTCCATACTCCCAAAACCCTGCGTGTAAAGGACTAATCCATTTTCTTTATGGATGATCATTAAATACTTGAGTATGGTATTTAAGTAGGCGTTCTCAAGGGCATGAATTTCATCTGCAATGGAGTTAATCCGTTCTTCAAGATTTTTGGAAGCAGAACTTGAACTCGAATCGAAAGTCTCTTTATAGACACCGTATTTAGATTGTGTGATTTTGTGAGCAATTTTAATCCAATTGATTGCATAGTACTCTAGATTGTTTGCCATTTCTTCGCTGCATTGTTCGCCCTTTTGTTTCTCAAATTTTTCTTTCCAATTAGTGATTACAGCGAATAATTCGCCTTTTAAATAACTTGATTCAATTTGTCCGGCTAATTCGTTTAGGATCAGAACGCCATCCTTTACAGCACCCCGAATCTGGCACAAATCACATAGTTTAGTAAGGCGCCCTATAATTTCAAAAGCATCTAAAATTTGAATTCCAATTTTTTCTTCTTTGATCTGCAGATCAGCTTGAACTTTCATTGCAATCTGAACAAGGTTCCTGATATAAGCCAATATTCCAGTAGCAGATTTCATATCATCGGTAAATACGTCCATTTGGATTTTATCTTCTAAAGCAGTTGCTCGGACGAGGATTTTATTTTGGGTAACTTTAGCAACTCCTAAAAATTCAGAAAGTAACTTTTTTTCCTCCATAAGGACGTTATGGAGGTCTAATGCAGCAATCTGCGCATTTGCAATTTTAAATCCCTGCTCTCGTGGGATGTTTCCTAGTTCAACGGAACAAGTAGATTTTAACTGACTTTTTAGCCACTTATCAATTTCCTTACGGGATGAATCTTCAGGGACCACTAGAGGGCATTTAATGCTGATTGTTTTTGGTTTCACGGTTACTGAATGCGGTTCACCAAAAGCATCTGAATAGGTAACGGATCCAAATACTTTAGATTGCCCGCAAGCCATAGGAGTTAGCTTAAAATCAACACCACGGGTTTCGCCAGGGGCCAAATACGGAACTTGTTTCGTTAGGGATTCAATTGTATATTGTTCAGTGATATTAAGCACGACGGTTAGGTTTGTAATGGCAGTCTCAGTATAGTTTCTAATTGCCACTTTAAACCGAATGTCCCCTCCAATATAATCATATTCACGTAGAACCTGGACTTCACCAGGAGTTGATGGCGCCTTTTCTTCCGCTGGAACTTTGGCTGGTTTTTCTACTGCCTCAGGAACTCGGCCAAGCTCTTTTTCAAACGAACTTTTCAGCTTCAATGCTTTGGAATGTTCGGGATCGAGTTCCAAAATTTGATTGACTACATCTAAGGCTTCTTCATAGCTTTTGTTCTTTTGATAAACTGGGAGAATTTCAAAAAATTTTTCGATTTTATCCTTTCTGGTCTTTTTCTGAATATCAGTTTTCAGAGCGATTGCTTCTTTTGACATGTTATCCGAAATTTTTAAGGCTTCATCTATTCTTTCTAGGGCCGCCTCATATTTTTTATCCTTGATTAGCTTTTTTGCCGTGCTAATTAAGTTACTAAGAAGAAATTTTTTTTCTTCAGCCATGATTTTTTCTTTTAGGCTCATGACCTCTTGATCTGATTGTAAATCGTCTGATAAAACTTCTAAAGCTTGAATGGCATCCGCAAATTTATAAGCTTTAAGTTCTGCTTTAGCCAGTTCAACCACATTTTTCAGTAAGTTTTTGGTTTCCTTCTCTATAATTGTACTTTGCAACTTACTGGCCTTGGAATCGTTAGGATCTATTTCCAATAATTCTTTAATACATTTTACTGCAATTGAAAAATTCTCAATTTTGATTTGGGTGTTTATTTCATCCCAGAGTTTCTTCTTTTTAGTTTTTTTCTGTTCGTCTAAAATTTTCTCCCTTAATTTTAGGATTGTTTTATTTGAGGATTCCCTTTTTAGAATCATTTCAGCTTTCTTGAGTGCTTCATCAAACTGCTCATTTTGAAGGGACTGCCGAGCTTCAGATTCCCATTTATTATATTGTGCTTGCCACTTATCCTTCTCAACTTGCTCTTTCAATTTTAATAATTTCTGCTCGTTCTTGTATTGTTTAACTAAAGGATTTAAAATCTTTAATGCCTCTGAGTAATTTTGTAAATCGTATTGCTCTTTAGCTCCTTTATAGCCGGAATCGATTTCGTATTTCACCTTTTCTTGAATTATCTTCTCCTTTAATTGTAGAGCTTTCTTATCATCAGGAATAAATCCTAAATATTCTTCAATTAAAGGAAGAGCTTCATCATACAAATGAAACCCGATTTTGGAATCCACGCTCGCGATTACTTCTTTCTGTTCCCGCTTTTTATAATCATTTTGAAATTTGTCAAATAATTTTTTTGCTCCCTTATCCGTTGGGTTTTCTTGAATGTGATCTTTAAGTTGAGAAAAAACTTCGTTGTACTTCTTTTCATCCATTAACTTTTTTAACGCTTTTTCGTCCATTTTTGGATGCCCCAGCTCATTTTTCATGTTTGAACCGTGTTAACCAGCAATACATATCAATTATTCAGTTTTAAAGAGAGCTTATTGGTTCTTTTTATGAAGAAAAGTAATTTTGAATAATATTACTTTCTTTACACTTTATCATTTTTACTATAAAAAGATTGAGTTCTAAAAGCGAAATTATTTACCTATAAATGAAGGTTTTCGTTTTTCGTTCAAGGCGAAGACGCCCTCTTTATAATCTTCTGACTTTGTACATTTAATTTGTATTTTTCGTTCATCCTCTATGGCATTCTTGAAATCTTTGTTTAATCCATCAATAAATAACTTTTTCATCCGCCCGATGGCGAGAGTTGGTTGATTCACTAATCTTTCTGCATATTCACGTGCCACGACTTCTAATTTTTCAGGTGGGACGACTTTATTTACCAGACCTAGTTTTTCCATTTCAGATGCGCTTAACATTTCTCCAAAGAAGCAAATTTCCGCCATTTTTGGCCAGGGGAGTAATCTTGGGAGATAATAAGTCCCTGCAAAACCAGGAATTAATGCGAGATTGATGAAACTCTCTGCAAATCTTGCCTTTTCAGAAGCAATTATTATATCACAAGAAAGGGCTAAATTCATTCCCGCACCAATTGCATACCCATTCACCGCAGCGATAACAGGAATTCTGAGAGTTTTTAATTCATATGCAACTTGGTATAAATCTTCCGTGAGTTCGTCCATTAATTCGTCAGATTTTCCGCTTTCCAGCGATTCTTTAAACTGCTTGATGTCACCTCCAGCGCTGAAGGCTTTCCCCGTCCCAGTAATGATTAAAACTCTAACTTGATCGTTCGCTTCGCATTCTTTAATTGCAGCCAATAAATCTTTCCCAGTTTGCATGTCTAGAGTTGGAAATTTTCTATTTTCTACAATTTTCAATGTAATCTTCGCTATAGATCCTTCTATTTCTAATTTCACGTTTTTATAATCCATATAATCAGCCTATTTTTCTTTTTAGAAAAGTTTGAAATTCATCGAATATTATTTTTATGTCACTACAAGGGCTTATTTCCCTTTAAAAATTGGCTTCCTTTTCTCAAAAAACGCTTTCACCCCCTCCGCAAAATCATCCGATCCAGCAACTTTTATCTGAATGTCTCTCTCGGCATCTAATTGTTGCGTGATCGTATTCTCAAACGTGATGTTCATGAGTTTTTTTGTATTTATGATGTTTAAAGGGGGAAGTTGTGCCATTTTGGAGGCAACCTCCTCGACCACTTGATCTAATTCATCACCCGGTAGTGCGCCATTGATTAAGCCCCATTTTTCGGCTTGTTTTGCATTGATTCTTCCTAACCAAAAGAATTCTTTTGCTCTCTTCATCCCGATCATCCGAGGTATCGTGTAAGATCCGGACCCATCAATGCTCAGGCCCACAGTCACGAAGGCTTCATCTAGAATTGCATTTTCCTCGGCATAGAGCAAATCGCAACACAGGATCAAATTTAATCCCGCCCCATAGGCGCCACCACGTATTTTACCAATAACTGGCTTTCCAATTGTAAGAATTTTTTGACCGCATTTATGTAAAATTTCTGTGGTATCTGCTACATGTTGGGGAGCTGTTCCCGATTTTACCGAGGATAGAAATTTCTTTACATTGCCTCCACTTGAAAATATTTTACCTTTACCCGTTAAGATAATTACGCGAATCGATTTGTCCTTTTCGCAATCTTCAAGTGCAGCATAAACCTCATTCAAATTTTCCACTGCAAGAGCATTCAGATTATTCGGGGTATTAAGCCATAATGTAGCAATAGGGCCTTTTTTTTCCAGAGAAATTAAATTATATACCATAAATTTCACCAAAAATAAATTATAAATTCTTAATAAGTTTTAATAGTTTAATTTAATTTGAATTGTTTTCTTGAAGGATTGAGGCGATTCTATCTGCTGTTTCTTTCATCTCTTGATAGGCTAGACCAATAGTACCTTTAGGGGGAAGAATACCAACTAGTAAAAATGATTTTCGTCTGTTTATTTCAGTTGTTTTCATGTTTACAATGATTGCTTTCATTTGATCGTTACCCTCCAGTAAGACAAATTTTACACCGCTTTCAAATAATTTTTCAGATACAAATTCAATAGTGTTTAAAATAGAAGTACTCCACTTGCTGAAATATACTTTGTCAATTTTTGAAGAACGCGCATGCGGTCCATCTCGAAGGCGTTTTGGAACATATGCCGCATCTTCATGAATTCCTAAGATCGTTCCATCATACCCAAGTACGATTGACATCCGAATGTTTGCCCTAGAGCGGAGGTACCGCAATTGCTGTAAAAGTTTATCACTTAGTGAAGTAGTCGTATCTTGATCGGATTCTTCGATCTCTTGATCAGCTTCTGAGTTGGTTTTTGTAGGAGGGGTCATTTTTGAGTATCCAAGGGTGAATCATTTATCTGAGTATCTCTTCAAAATTTACCATTCAAATTAATTAATAACAAACATCTTAAAATTTTTCGTTAAATCGTTATAAAGTATCCGCATTTAACATTAAAAACTTAATCACAAATATCTAAAATTAAGCTTATATATGAGGGTTTCTTTATATATTGTGATAAGACTCAAAATAGTCTTGTCAAATTTAGTGAAAGGTTTTGCCCTTTTCAAATATGTGCCATATTTTCTCCCTCAATTAAAATATGACTCGTATTCTGGGCAAAGCCCCCTATTTTTTTATGCTCTATTTTCTTGAAATCTATGATCTATATTTTTTTAACTCAATTTGATCACGAATTTTTTTCCAAAGAGTAAAACTCTATGATCCAGAATTTTTTAACTCAATTTGATCACGATTTTTTTTCCAAAAAGGAAAAATCATAACTAAAATTTTTTGTTAGAGAATTTCAGTAGTTCTTAAAAAATTAGGTGTCGCCTCTACTACAAGTATATTAAGTCAAATCAGTGCTATTTAAATGAGGAATTACTTCAAAGAGCAGTGACAATTCTGTTAGAATCAGTTCGATAGAGTTATTTCGTAGATCAAATCTCGTATATTTGAAATTTTCTCGATGGAATCTATAATATTTATTGTATTTTGAATTTTTTCTTCTGGAAACTTGAGTGCAGCTGCTTCTCGTCTGTATTTGTGTTCTAATTTTACATAATTTCCAGGAGTACCTCGGGGAGTCTTTTGAGATGCTCGAAGAATATTTCCATTTTTCATCTTAATTTTCACCTTTGCTCCAAATCCGACTTTTACTTTTTCTAGATTTACATCTTTCAAAGAGAATTTCCCATCGATAACATCTTTTAAGCTTGGAATATTGATTGTTGGAAGAGCCTCTAAAAGATCCATTGACGTGGAAAGATCATTTTCAATCTTGACCTTTTTTGCGAGTTTATGCACTTGAGCATCGAGAATGCGCTCCTCCGTGAATTGTTTTGGAGTTAATTCTTTATCTATTAGAAGCACTGCGGCATTATAAGGGATTGAGAAATTAAGGGCAACGTGCGATTTTTCTCTCTTAATATGATCTAGGGTTGCATAGGGAATTGCGAGATCATTCATTATTGAAGTTAGAATGGAAGAATAAACGGTGATTTCCTCAATCTCATCAGGATTCAATTTAGGATTTTTTTCTAGGATTTTTAACATGCAATCTGCCATTCCATCGATGTATGCGCATCCTGGATAGAGTTTATAACAAATCGTATCCATTACCCAAGATTCGCCGAGGGCATTAGTTACCATAAATTTCAGGGGAATATCAGCCATCAGATTACAAAATCCAATAGGATTTTCGATGATATCGGGAGCTCCCGTTAATCCATTCATTGCAAGATAAGCAGCTTGGACACCGAGTTGGCTGGGGGTGCCTGTTGTTAGTAATTTACTTTGTGGCCCCATAAAACCTCTTAATATGGGAAATGTCGATTGGGATAATGCAATTCCAATGGCATTCGTTATTTGTTCTTCATTCAATTTAAGTAATCGTCCTGTTGCAACAGCACCCCCAATCAGATGGATGTATGACCAGCATTGGCCATTTTGTGGTCCAACAAATACGGAGGTTCCCAATCTTCCTTCAATCTCATTAGCGATTATTTGAGCTACGAGTACCTCTTTTCCGCTACTTTTTAGTTTTTCCCCCATTGCTAGTGAAACTGGAACTGCTGAAATTCCAGTGTGCCCACTAAGTAAATAATCTACGTAATCTAGAGCCACTCCAACAGAACTATTTGTTAACACAGCTGTTCTAGTTGAAGTCTTAAATCCGGATGGAATTAAGCTAGCTTCTTCGCGGTCACCCCACTCTTTTACGGTCTTTATTATAATTTTTCCAGGAAGAGTTTGAGACCCTGCATGGAGGGCTCCAAGGACACCAAGAAGTTGTTCTTTTGCACGCTTAATAATTCGTTGAGGAATGTCTTCATACTTCAAATTTACAACAAATTCCGCAATTTGTTCTGCTAATGTAAAGTTTTCCATAATTTTTCATCTCACTGTAATTTATCAAATAGCAATACTAAAGACGAGAGTATTACAAGAGGGACAAAACTGGAACGTAGTCCTCGAACTTTCAGTTTTCCTGTAGGAAGACCAGAAATGATTGAATGCTCGCCTCTGAAGGCTCCAATCCAGAAAGATTCTGTAGCTTCTAGATTCAGATCAACTGCACTAGTTCCTCGTTTAAAAAAAGTTTTATCGGGTGAAATTACCAAGTAATATGCATCGCCCTGATGTACTCGGAGATTTGCTCTAATTCCAAGGGGGTATGTTTCGGATATATCAGGGATTTTTCTATTACTTTTCTGAATTATTTTATTAAGAGTATCTACAAATCGTTGGAGATATTCAAATAGTGAAGTCATTACCCCATGCATCCCAATCATTTTTCTAATCGCTCAGAAAGACGACTAGCCAAATTTAAGATGGATTGCATTATTGATGATGGAATACGATTTAAAATTGTAGGGATGTATTTATCGATATTATAGAGAAAAGTACGAATGATTGAAAGTGGAAAAATTCTTAACATTCGTCCAGCTCTTGCAATCCTATCTCTTGTTTCAAATAATACGCTCAGTAATACTAGTTTATAGAGTAGATTTGCACGAGCATTCGACATTATAACGTTGCCCCGATTATATTCCTGCATCAATGACTTATGACCATTCAAAATCTGAAGCCAGGTTACTTGATTCGCCTTCAACGTCATAAGAGAAATTGATCGCCTTCCACGCTTAATAAATCCACCACTTTGGGAAACCATAAAATAATAGGCGGCTTTATCTGAAACGAGAATGTTTGCCTCAAATCGTAATGGAAAATATTGCCCAATTAAATCCGATTCTTTTGTTTTAGGTAAAATTGCCAAAAGGTTTCTGCTTGACTGCACGAACTGATCTAACTGGCTATAAATCAAGTTCTTTGTATTTAGCATCAAAATTCAATCCGAATTACATTACGTAATGTATTTTAGTAATCTGAGTAACTCTAGGATATATAAATAAATCAGAATGTATATGTTTGCGAAGGGAAAGAAGTCACTGCCTTCAAATAAAACAATTTTAGAGAGAAGATTGAAGAATTTCTCATAATGTGGATGAAAAAAAAGGAAAACTTGACATTTTGAGTTGAGATAAAATGCCTATCCAGCCTTTAGAAATATATGAAGTCGAGGAAACGGGTGAATTAGTCTTAAAACATAAATATTTAAAAGAAGCGTTAAATTCTCATGGGGCTATTATGATTGTGAATCATAATGACAAAGAAATTGTTCTTTGGATTGGGAAAGGAGCAACTACGCGCGCCAAATTTGCTGCAGCGCGATCTTCCCGTCGATTTTTAACAGAACGAAGCCTTTCTTATCGTGTGAGGACTTGTGATGAGGGAGATGAACCAGACTGGTTTCAGAAATTGTTTAAAATTAAAATTGCCAAACGATCTAGGGATGAACCGCCAAGTTTGGAAGTTTTGGCTATATTAAATGAAATGAAAAAGGAACTTGTGCCGGAGGGTTTTGAGCGGGAAGCGTGTATCATTTCGAGAGATTTTTATGTGCCGGTGGAGCATAAAGTATCAATTGTGGGGAAAGACACCTCCTCAATAAAATTTGAAAAAAGCTCTTACCTACCAGAAGGTTTTTTTAATCTGCCATCATATGCGTACCGTCCCCGTCTCTTGGTTAGAAATGGAAAAATACTGGGTTTAGATTTATTGGTAAATTACGACGCTTCAGCAAGGGATGGTATCAACATGGATCTCCTACATGAAGCTAAGGGCATTAACTCTAAAATCCAAGCCTTTAAACAAGAGGGAAAAAAGAAAGATGAACTAATTGCTGATCTAAAGGCAGAGCTCTCAGAGAAGAATAAAGATATAACAAAGTTAGAATCAAACATCGATGGGCTCCAACAAGAAGGAGGAAAAATTGACAAACAAATTGAGAGTCTGCAAGAAAAAGATGAATTAATTCAAACACTTCAGGATGAAAATGCAAAATTTACTCAACAAATTAAAGATCTTAAGCAAAAAACCTCGGATAAAAGGTATTTACTTAAAGATCTCCAGGAAACCCTTTCAGATAAGGATTCAGAAATTGAAAGACTACGACAGGCCCTGGGGAGGGGTAAAAAACGCTTTGAAAACCAACAGCTTGAGTTGGTAAAGAAGGATCAGCAAATAGAAGATCTTCAGCAAAATCTTTCCAAGAATGAAAAATTACTTGAAAGGCTTCGGCAAAAAGGTGCAAAAATGGAAAATAAACTTGAGAAACTCGAACGAAGAGTGATAGTAAAAGACCAACAAATTGAAGATCTTCGGCAAAATCTTTCCAAGAGAAAGCAAGAGATAGAGGAAAAAATTTCTGTTATTGACAAAATATACAAAGAACTGAGAGAAAAATCAGAGAGAGTCGAAGAATTAGAAGCAGAATAAATTAATTTGAAATTATAATAAAACCTGTTCTTTTTTCATTTATGACCATTAAACTCGTATATTTCCTCAATTCGTGCAGTCAGTCTTTCTTTCGCATATTTTTGCCCAAGTTCCATAATTCTTATGATTCCGTTACGAACAAATGAGGGGAGTTTCATCACTTTTTTATTTTCCTTAACTACACCCAAAACTTCATAACTGAATTCTAATTCTCTTTGAAGGTTGTCCAGAGCATCTTGTTTTTTCGCGAAAGCATTTTGAGTCAGTTCTTCATAGCAGTTACCACTGCTCGTTAGCAGTCGATAGGCAGGCTTGATACGACTTTTGAATAATTCTCTCATTATACCCTCAATAACTGGGTACGATTTGTGGTTCTTCTTGCAGCGGTGGAAGGCTTGATCATTTAACATATAGTCCTCCATATGTTCCTCTACTAGAATATCCAAGTTGGTACCATTATATTTCATGGCGCACTCAAGGACAATATCGATTTGATTAATGGCCTTATCTCGTATATCCTTGCGGGCTAAGATGTTGTAAATTAATTTGGCAATTGGGTTAAAAATCCATCCGGTGATGCCCCCGTACATCTTCCCAATGCAAACTTGAATATAGTCCAGCCCTGTGTCCATTTCGCTTACTAAATCTTCTTTAATGATTTGTGCATGTTCTCCAAGCGTGTCATCATGCATCGGGGGGTCACCAACTTTAATCATTAACAAATACAACCTTGTCCATTATTAAATTTATGTTATGTAGATTAAGATGATATAAAAATTTATGGAAACGGGGAATGCTTCGTCGAATTTGCTAGATATTCGCTTAAATATTTTCTAAAACATAGATATTTTACAATTGTATAACACTTTAGTGAAAAATGAATTTCATAAGAGGGCAAAGCCATGGGCGATTAACCACATTAATAGCCCAGCTACAATGGGAACGGATAAATTATCATTAATGGTCGGGTGATCGATGTAATCGAAGAGAGCGAATACCCCCGCAGCAGTTAAGGCAAGCAATAGATTAACATACCACCGCCAGAGAGGGCTAAATACGAAACATAAAACCAATGTTGAAATGAAACCAACGACAACGCCAACAATAGTGCCTTCTAATTTTTTATCAGAACCTGCTTTCAAATCTCGTTTTCCAAAATTTTTTCCCACGAGAGATGCCATAGAATCACTGACGCCGATAAGCATTGCAACTGAAGCAAAAATGGGAAAGGGTAAGACGAAAAATATGGCTATTGCAACGATAGTCCCCGGAGGAGAAGAGTAGGATCTAAGTTCTTTCTTTTTCATCGCACTTGTAAATAGATTAACACCCCAACCAGGAATATATTTAAAATTATAGAGCCGCAGAAGGTCGCCCAGAGTAAATAGATTCACTAACGCAAACCCAATATTAAAAATGATAAATCTTCCAATGGTATCTCCGTTAATAGGTCCGCCAATATATAAGCCAATGGAATAGCCGACAATGACAACAATGGGAATTAATGCATGGTATAATTTACGCCGAATATCACGTGCGGATGTATATTCTCCAGGGAATTTGATAATAAATTGTTCATAATCTCGTTCATTAATTTTGTCAAATTCACCCTCTTTCGTCCATCTTCTGATGCGCCGATATTCAATGAGGGGAATGATAAACAATCCTCCCACAACCAACAATTGAATAAGAACCGTCCATTCTGGTATTTCTACCATCAAGGGAAAGAGAAGAGTGACGGCAAGGAAACAACCAAAAATTAATAATTCATTCCAAATATAGTCGAGTTCTTTAAATTTGCGTATGATTCGAAGTAGTATCAATCCCGAAAAAGTGAAAAGAACCAACATATACGGTAAACATATCAATAAATTATCAATATATGCCATAAAACTTCACGTTTTTAATTAATTCTTATATTCATTATATTATTAACTCCCAATTAAAAAATTATATCATTCGAACTGTTAGTCAAAATTCTATAAAAAACTATAAAATTCTATAAAAATCTGGTAGCTTAAATACTTTTTTTCCAGAATCTTATCAATGGGTATTGACAAACTCTTACGA
This sequence comes from Candidatus Helarchaeota archaeon, assembly GCA_013375455.1. Next base: position 55,231 of record JABXJT010000021.1, read on the forward strand.
ATGCAGGAAGCCGCAACCCTTCTGGGTGTCACGCCCCAGACCCTCCGAAATTGGAGTAATTGAGGCTACATGGAAGCGATTGTGGGAAAGGGGGGACATCGCCGTTTTAAATGGAGTGAAGTCAAACGGTTAATGCACCTCACAGATCCCCAAGCCATCGCGAAAAATTGTGTGATCTACTGCCGGGTTTCCACGACCATCCAACGCGAGAATTTAAAACGCCAACGCGCCCGTCTCGAAACCTATGCAATGGCTAATGGTTATACGATTGAAAAAATTTATGAAGATATTGCCAGTGGGATGAATTTCAAACGCAAAGGCTTATTAAGAGCACTGAATTATTGCCAAACACATGCGATCAAAGCAGTCATTATAGAATTCAAGGATTGGCTCACCCGATTCGGTGTGGAGTTGATCCAAGCCATGCTCGCCTCGTTTGGGACTGAATTAGTTATTGGAAATCGTGTCGATTCGGATTATAAACAAGAAATCATTGATGACATGATCGCGATCATTGTCCATTTCAGCAGTCGTTTGTATGGCAAACGTCGCGGGCGGAAAAAGACGACCCAAATTGTAAAAAAAGATAATCTCCTCCAACGAATTTCTAGAAGTTTACAATAAACTACTTCATGATATTAAACCTAAAATAACGGGTCTAAAGACGAACGAGAACGAAGAACCTTGGGGAAATGGAATATTTAGTAATCCATGGATTACCTGTCTCAACCGACAGGAGCTATTTCAAGACCTCTGTAACCAGATATTAGCACATATTATGATATTAGCAAGCATGTGAAGGCAAACAATGATTTCAATTTATGATTTCCTTTCCACCTTTTTTTTCTGTTAAAAAAAGATAGAGCTATTAAATCATTACATATAAAACTTTAAATGATGAATATTTATAACTTAATTAGGATAATTCTCTAAAAAGCTAAGTGGGAGTGATAAATTTTGGGTTCTAATCTTAAAAGGGCATTCAACCTGTGTTTTCTAGCCGTTCTCATCGATGGAGTGGGGACTGCGATATTTTTTGGCATCTTCTATATTGATACCACTATGATGATAGGTGGGATCTTAATATCAATCTTAAGTTTTGTCGTCCTATTAGTTTCTCTTTTTAATATTGTGCCTTCTGAAAAAATGTCACGCTCTCCTTCACTCTATTTATTTTATATGGTGGTTTCTTACGTTAACGGAATTCTAATCACTATTACTCGGTTACCTATCATTTTTCGTGTCCCTTATATTATCGGGATGTATATCCTAGCGATTTTTTGTACATACGCTTATATAACAATTAGGAAATTAAAACTCCAAGGAAAAAACGAATGATCAATTCACTAATATTTGTGTAAATACATCATAGTTTTCAAAAAATAAGGTCTAGCTAAAGAAATCAATTAACTAATTTGAATATTAATAATTTATTTGCTATTTATGATTGTTGAAAAAAATTGGGTCATTTTTAGATTGATTTCTTCGGGTTTTTCAATGAATGACATGTGTCCAGTGTTTTGGATCATCGTGAGTTGAGAATTGGGGAGTTTTTGATGCATTTTTTCCGATAAAGCAACGGGAGTGAGGATATCCTTTTCTCCAACAATTATTAAAATAGGGCATGTAATGGATTTTAATTTGAAGTTTGAGTTTAATACAGCAATCCCGCAAGCAGCACTCACATAAAGTGGAACTGAATCTGCGTCTTGAATGAGGTCTTGAATTAATGAGCGTCTTTGTTCAGTTCGAGTTGATTTCAGGGTTTTTTGCCAAATTTGCTTAAGGGTTTTAGAGATGAAAAAAGAGCCTAAATTTCGCCAGACAGAAAGTTTTAAAGGGAGATAAGATGTAGTACCGATTAGAACTGCCCCTTTCATTTCATTAGAGTGTCTCTCACAATATTTCAGTGTGATCATTCCACCCAAACTATGACCAATTAACCAGTAATCATTTAATTCCAGAAATTTTACTAAAGCGTGTAATTGTTTTGCCTGATGCCTGAGAGAATATCCATACGTTGGTTTTGAGGAGAGCCCAAAGCCCCTTAAATCAAGTGTTAATATTTGATGGCTATTTTTGAAATATTCAACTTGTTCGCGCCATATTTTATGATGCTCGGCCCATCCATGTAAAAATATAAGTGTATCTGAAGTTTCGGAGTTCTCAATCAAATCGTAATAAATTTTATTTCGCCGATTAGTTTTGAAATAGGGCATTCTACCACATTTCAAATTGTATTAATTTGCTTTAAATGTAGATCTCTTCCAAAATAATAAAATACTCACACAATCTTTAAAATATCAATCAATTAATTTTATTGTACATTATCGGAATTTAGAAGGTTTATCCCATGGACCAAATAAGGGCAGTTATTTTAGACTTTGATGGTACTTTATTCAACAACATTACAGCTATGAAGGCTGCGACGGAAGATGCTTTGAAACGCTACGAGGTCGATTATGATGCAGAGATGGCATTGACTGAAACGACGCGTTTGATAGAAAAGATAAGATCATCTGCATTATCTAAAATACTTCTAAAAGCTTGGGAGCTCTTATCAGAAGTTGAATATCTGGAAGGGAGAAAATTTCTTGAAAAGGCTGAAATCGCGTTTTATGCATATACCCTTTATAAAGATTATTCAAAACAATGCACGCTCTTCTCAGGTGTTCCTGAGTTGCTGAGAAATATGAAATCTCAATATAAAATAGCAATTGTTACCAGTGGGTCACGTGCTGATACTACCGAATTGCTGAAAGAATTTGGTATTTTCCAATATATTGACGCCTTTATTTCAGCAGATGATGTGGAAAATACCAAGCCGCACCCGGAAGGAATACTGAAGATACTTGACACGCTTCAAATCTCGCCAAATGAAGCAGTTTATGTTGGAGATTTACCCCTTGATATAAAAGCAGGGAAGAACGCTGAGGTTAAAACAATTGCAGTTAGTACTGGATTGGTACCGAGGGGCGATTTGGAAGCAGAAGAACCATCCAAGGTTGTTAGGCATGTTACCGAAATTTCAACATTAATCCCGGGTATAGCCCCAACATCAGTTGATATTGATGCTGATCTAGCCAAGACCATCGAGGAACGACGTGAATTTGTTCCAAAATCTGAAGAGAAAAAGGTTTCCTTTTCTGATCGTTTAAAATCCATTTCGATTGATGAACTCAAGGAATTATTGAAGCAACCCTATCAATTTATACGTGAAAAACTAAATGAAATGTTGGAAGAATCAAGTGCGGGTAATATTCAAGAAGCCCTTACTGTTTTCGAAGGAGTTGAGGAAGATCTTCTACGAGTCGTGGGGCTCATTGGGTTGCATGCATTGAATGAACGTTTGGGCGACGTGCTCTTTAAATTATTTCAAACCGAATATGGGTCCTATTTAGGTTATTTGAATTATGAATTTATCGAGCAAACAACGATGACCGTGCTACCTGATGAGGTTTTTGATGAGATCAAAATAATGCTAATTGCAATTGCAAGGGACCTATTACCAGAAGCGGTGTATGATCAGCTTTTAAATATGGCACCTTTTGATTTTATCAGTTATATTTTTGAAGGTGTAAGATTAGCGATGATGGATTTAGGAATGGAAATCTTCGAAATTCGCGAATTTATCGGTGATAAATTCTCAGACGATGAGATGAACGCAATAGAATTTATTTGGGCATTAATTAAAACTTTATTTACAATTACTCTCAATGCCCTCTCTATTCCGATGAAACTGGTTATTAAACACAACACTCCTGTAATAAAGGATGCAATTCAATTAACGCTCGATTCATTTTCTCGAAGTCTTGAAACGATCAACACGAATCTTTTAGAAAAATCGGAGAAATTTGGTAAATTCGGTGAATTACTGCAAAAAATCATTCCTAAAGAAGAAGAAGCCGACGAAAACCTAGATGATGCACCATAATTAGTAGAAAAATATAAATTCCGCTCTTTACTCTTAATATTAGAAAAAATACTAGAGGATCTCGTTTTGAAAACTCCTGCAGAAGTAATTGCAGAAGGATTAGTTTCTTGTATAATTAGCAAGGATCCAGAAGAAACTCAAAGATCTTTGAAGTTTCTACATAATAAGTGCATTCAAATAAATTTTCCCAATTTGAAAGAAGCCATCGTCATTTATTTTGACAAAGATCCGGAGAATGAAGCAGGGATCCGTTACGAGGTCTATTCATCTCCAATTATTCGCTGTAGAAAATGTGGATGGAAAGGAACAGCTGCAAATCTTCCAGTGAAAGAAAAGGAAGTAAAAATTCGAGAAATAAATGAAATAATTTGGGAACAAAGTGAATTAATGAATCCGATCCTTCGCCGAGTTGTTGAAATATGTCCAAAATGTGGGTCAAACCGGATTATTAAAAGAGAATATCGCCATAAGGGGCGAGATCTTTGGATAGTTGGAACTCATAACGATATTGCAAAACTTGGCACTTTAATCGATCCTGTAATTCCACACCGAGTAAACGGGTTAATCGATGCCTTTTGGAGTTATTTTGTCAGTGAAAAAATTAAATTTGGACCATTCTGGCAATTCGGGCTCGTAATACAATTTGGACGATTGTTATTATAATCCATTTTTGGAACGTATTTTCTAGGATGAAAATATAAAATTAATAAGGAAAAAATCTTCATTAGTAATAAACGTAAAAATGAAGGAAGGATGAAGAATGCCAGGAAGTAGGGCAGATCTATTGAACAGGAAATTTAAAGTAAATCAAATCAGAAATGGGATTTATTGGTATATTAATTACCTCAAGGTTGATAAGAACATTGGGACAGTCGATATCATTGGGAAATTGAGAGAAATGGGTAAGAAAATTGCATTGACATATATAAATTATTGGAAACCCGAATATAAAGATACTATTGATCTGATGCGCGTGATTCATCGGACAGTTTTTAAAACAGCTGCGAGAGTCCGTGAGAGTGATTCTGAAATTGTTGTTATTTCGCGAAGTTGCCCGCTCTGTAAATATCGTCGGGAAAATATTGATGTTCCAGGTTGTAATATTCTGGTTGGTTTTATAGAGAAATTCTATGAACTACTCTCTAAAGACAATCCTGACCTTCCAAAAATTGAAGGAACCATTGAGACCAGTCGAATCTTTGGAGAAAAAAAATGTAAATATACTTTTAAAACGGCTTAGGTGAATTAAGATGCAAAGAATGGCATTATGGATTGCTAGACAATTTGGTGTGGATGTAGATGGGCTCTTCTGGGATTTGCTATATAGAGAACTCATTAGAACTGAATTAGAGATCAATAGGGAAAATTTTATTGACATCTTTAAAAGAATTGGTGGAGAAGCAGCGATTGGAAGCGCAGAACGCCATAAAACAATCATGAAGCTCTTTGCTCCAAAAACAGCCACGGATGTCATGGGGTATATACAATTCATATGGTCCACCGTCTTTTCTGAAGACATAGAGATGAGCGAAGAATTAGAACAATCAGAAGACGGTAAGATCACCAAAGTCACATTGAAAGTTGATCGTTGTCCAATTTGCCAAGGATTTGGGGATGATGCGGAAGATTTTCCAGAGCTAATTAAAGAGACTATTCAAGCAAAAGGAGATGGCTATGCGTGCATACTTCTTGGAATGATCGAAGGTTTATCAAATTACATATTTAAGTTGAGAAACGAACCCTACAAGGTTAAAATCCGAGAAATCGAATGTATCGCGCTGGGTGGAAAGCAACTGGTATTCGAGGCGCTTTTAACAGAGCTTGAAACCTAATTTTGTTTTTTTTGGAAATTTTTTACTCAAAAAAGGAAAAAATAGAAAAAGATGGGTGAGTTTAACAACCACCAGCTTGTGTTGCCATGACCGTGATGACATCCTTCTGAGGATGAATTCCTAAGCTTGCAAATCGGACATTATCGGGCAAGACTTTCCCTTTATGAATGAATTGAATGGTTAAAATGGGATTTAGCTTATAAGACTTACGAACCATCTTTTTTGCAGCTGCAACATTCGCATTTACATCAATGTCGACAGTCTTCACGGCCTGATCCGGTGGCACGCCCGTTAATCTGAATCTATATTCAACCATAATTATCACTTCATTATGTGCTTCTACTTTAAAAGCATGTATATACAACCACTTTTAAACCTTATCAAGAAGCTTTTGACTGATAATATTTTATGAAAGAAAGTATATAATATTTTGGTAAGAATTATTAGAGAAGAGTTTGGGGGACTTTTCCTTTAAGTCTCATATAATCAGAGTTAGTATATATTTATAGTATGTGGGAATTTCTGAATCATTGGAATGATTTCTAATAACGATACATTATTAAAAATATACTCAATTTTTAAATTTAAAAAAGTATTAATTTAATATATAAATATATACCATTAAATAGGAGGGTAAGGTAATATAAATTGAAGGAATTTTTATGAGTAGGACTTGATTTAATGACGCATTCGACTGTTGAATTAAATTTCGCGAAAATCAGGAACAATTGGACCATCCTAGAGCAGAAATTTGAATCAGCTGAGTATATCCGGATAGATAATATTATACACGAGGAGGATTCAATAACCATCCAGAAGGTTCGTAAAAAATATCGAATCCGAATTAAATTAGAATTAAGGATTGATAATGAATTTAGTCTAATGCATTTAACTTCAAAGGTTATTTTACTAAAAAATTTGAGATTTGTGAAAGAATTTAATATCCCTGAATCCTCATCGAATAACGTGTTCATTTACACCTATACACGAACGGTTTCGAACATGCAGGATGTAATCGACACGATTAATAAATTATACACGAAATTTTTAAGCTTTAAAGCATCCATTGAAATGAAAAAGAATGCGCTCATGGTTTTCATTGACAATTCTTTAGCGACGCTATATCCATATCAACACGAGATCATCCAACCGAAACATAAAAAGGTAAAGGAAATCGTAGATGCCCTAATTGATGCATTCGTGCAAGATCGAAATTATAGTGGGTGTGTTAATACGAGCTTGATGGAGGTTTCTTGGGGCATCCGTACTGCGCGGCAAGTCGCGAATTTAATTAACAATACTCCAGAAATAGTCTATCGGGTCTTGCGAAACAGCAAGTCTCGTAATCAACTATTAAAATTTGTTGATCTTGTTCCTTACACAGGACCAGGACGACATATTAAGGGGGATGGGCAAGGGCGAGCTTTTCGAATTAAAATGGAAAATCCTTATATTGTGGAGAAATTAAAGGAAATGGGAATACCCCTTAATGTGATTTTCCCAGGCGGTTAAATTACATCTCTATTCTTTATCAAAAGCACGGGGCGTAAATAAGCATGGAAATTAACGATACTGAAATTGTTTGGTTATACGTGGTAGATTCAGGAAAATGGCTGATTAAACGGAAAGAACTTATTAGTATTGCGGAGGATTTAATGGAAAAAGGTAAGTCAGTAGAAGGGATCGTCCGTTACTTAACAGTGGAAGAAATAGAGGAACAAGCCGGCGCTGAGAAAAAGATGAAGGCGATTATTAAGGCAAGAAATGATGAAATTCTAGAAAATCTGAAATTACTCTATAAGTCCGATATGGATAATGTTAATCCAGAATATATTGAGAACCTTCAATTTTTTCGTGCAAAAATGGTAGATTTTGAAATGGTACTTCCTGGTGATCGGGTCGAGCCAGTTGAGGTGCGTCTGAATTATCACAGCTCCGGGATTTTTATTTTGGAATTATGGTTGAAATTAAAAAATATGGCTCTTACTCCAGATATTATCAACGAATTACAGTTACTTCCTCGTGAAGAAGAAGAAATCACGGTTAAGTTACCTCGTCAACTCTTAGAAGACTATTCATTAATAAACCGGAAAATAGCTGAACTACTACAGAAGAAGCCGAAGAGTAAAATTTTCACATTAAATTTAACATTTCACGAAATTGTCTGGATGTATTGGGCGATAATTGCTTATATAGCAAATAATGAAAAAGCGAAGGATTCTAAAGAACTTCTCCATTCGCTTAGATATAATGTATTTCATTTTTTTCCCATTATGGTTTTTCATTTCCCAGAAGTTCCGAGTCCAGAAGATTTATTTGAGAAACATAAAGCCGACCTCTATAGAATGCTTTTTCAAGAAATTTACTTGGACTCGCCCCATATACGCCCCCAATTAATAGATGATGCGTTCAAGAATGAAAATAATTTAGCAGAACGAACTGATGACGCACTTTTTTTTAGTAAAGAGAGTTGCATCCTCCTTTATACCAAAGAAAGTCAATCGATTCTAAGTTATATTGCAGAAAAGCGAAAAACCTCCGTTGAAGCTCAAATTTTTCTAGAAAAACTAGATGTGATACTCGTCCAGGAATTTTTGAATTTGCAACGCTACACGATGGAAATGTATGATTACCTTCTCTCGAAAAAATCAATTTCTGAAATGGAAACTGATGAATTAGCACAAATGCGAGGCAGTTTATCAAAGGTGATAGAAGAATTTTATAATGTTAAACTATTAATCAAGACTTCTACTCACAAGCGTCTTGAGAGGGGGCGAATACAAGTCTTCGAACTCGAAAAATCTCTAGAAGTTCTTGAAAAGAAACTTGATTTAGTTGATGCCGCAGTCACCAGCATTCATAATAACTTAATGGAGTTTCTAACCATCTTGCTTGGCATACTCGTTCAGGTAGGACCAATAATTGCTGTTACGATTGTTGCTCCACAATATGCAGTGATCGCGGCAACTGTTTCTATTGGAGTCTTTATTGGAGTTTACTTCCTATACAAACAGCTTTACAGAATTTGGTACAGGCGATCTAGAAAATAATCGAATTAAAAAAAGGAGTTTTTAAAAAATTTATTCGTCATCTTCTTCTTCAAGAGCTTTAGTGAGTTTTTCATCCACTGACCCGCTCACGTCTTCTGCGCCTGCTTTTTTTCCAATCCATCCACGCAGGCGAGGTTTTTTCTTTTTATCATCTTCCGCCATTTTTAGACCTCATTAATTACAGGGTATAAATTATCATTTGTAATAGCTTATTTTTATTTTAAAAACTTAATTGAAAGAAAAATAAGAAAAGTTATAAAGACATTGAAAAAAAGGTTAGTCGTTTGATTATGCAGTGTACGACTCTCGCCGGGGTGGTCTGTTTATTTGGCGTTGAAGTCGGCTGACACGCATTTGTTGGACCCTGGGACGTTCATCAGGGAAGATGCTCTTACCAACAACGTAGAGATGTACGAACTTATTATCATATACGAGTGAAATACCCGCCCAAATGAGATTTGCATCCGTAAACTCGACGATAATTCCCAGTCCGACTCCTTTTCGTTCCTTAAATTGCATGGCATGTTTTTCAAAGCATTGCAGCGCGCGTTCATGAGCTTCAGCAGGAGTCAATGGTTTCAACTTCTTGGCATTTGCGCCGCGTAAAAGCGCTTCCATGACATAAGAATTAATGAGATCCTTCCAAAAAATCTTGAAGGCCGCCGGAGTCCCGTAGAGTTCGATGGCAACAACCTGATTATTCACGAGCCCGATGAGCCCAGCTTGATTTTTTACTATTTTAAAGTGCTTACTATAATCTTCGAGTTTCCCTTTTTGTGTTTCTTGCAATTGGATGCCGCTTCGCGTGGGAGATGCGCCGTAGCCGATTGCCATTTGATCCGACATTGCTTCAATGCTACCCCAGACTTCTGATTGCATGCTTCTCATTCGATAGGGTGCTCTCATTGCTTTAGCTGAAAGCCCAATTGTCATCTTTTGTGGTGACGTGCTAAACTTTTTGGACATTCGCTCAGCGGCCGTGCGGTAAGCCCAGCGGCTGCGTTCGATACACTTTGATGGAATTGGAATTGTAATTTCAGCTGAACTGCCTGCGGGAACAAGAATTGGCTCATAGATAGTCCGGTCCTGCTTTCCGCCTTTGACGACTTGCATATAAGGAATCAAGATTGGTTTAGTGCCTTTGTTTACAGCTTGTAACGAGGCGACTTCTTCACTTCCCATTTCCTGAATATACCCAAGGTCGGCTTCCTCAGCTTCTTTTATAGTAATGAAATCAAGAATATCATCTTTGAGCATTAAAGGAATGATCGTGAGATTCTTGTAATTTTGAGGTTCGTTAAACGTGACAAATTGAGTAAGGTTTTGAATGAAATTTTGAACTTTTTCCTTAGCAACACTCATCTATCTACCCTCCTTTTTCTTCATTTTCTGTTTTTTCTCTTTTCGAGGTAGATCCGTCTTTTGTTCTGTAAAAGTACGAATTGTTTTTAGTGCAGATTCTCCATTCTTGGTTATTTCGAATCCTAATTCGGCACTATATGTTCCATTCTCTTGTTGTTTTATTCGCCATCCACGATATTTGGGACTTCTTTTTTCGGCATCATGTATTTGTCTGTATTGCTTCCGTACGAGTCCAGCCGTACGTAGCCGAGAAATGCGATGGGCAAGCGTAGATTTTTTTACTGGTATATTTTTAGTCTGCTCTAGTTTTGATTGCAACTCGCCAAGGCTCAAACCCTGCTTTTCGAGAGGTTCGAGAATAGCACGATTCTGTACTGCCTCTAATAATTGTATTTCTTTGATGTCCTCTTCATCTTTCAAAAAAGATGTAGTTTTTTTCTTTTTTTTCATATTTCTACCTCTTTTTGGACGTTAAGTCCAAAATTTTTGGACAAATAGTGTAAGAAAATGATCCTTTTTATAGTTATGGAAATTTGGTTTTCAAACAAGAATGGTGAATTAAAGTCAAAATGAAGTTATAGATGATCCCAGGCTAATTCTTTTAAAAATTCTTCTTCGAAAATCTTCTCTGTCTTGTTCCATTGAATTAATTTAGTTAAATTTTCCTTAAATTTTTTGTAATTTTCTGGATCTTCTGGATCCAAGTAAAAAACGAGTAGATAGGCAGCTTCAGGTGGTAGAAAATCGGATTCATAGAGGGTATTAAATGTTTTCTCATTGATAGTCATATCAATTACTTTTTTATAAACAAATTTCTGAAGATTTTTAATTAAATCGGGATATTCTTTATTGAGCAGCCTGTGGAGTTCTCGATATTTTTTTGCAATAAATTTCCCAGATAAGTTTTTGAATTCATCTTCGATCGTGCTTGATTGAATTTTTTGTAATAAAGTCTCTTTGAGATCAGGGTCTTTAATCTCTAAAAACTCATTAAAGCGTTTGGTTTTAATAAAAATATTAATAAATTCATCCTGGATCTTTTTGTGGTTTTCTTTTCGGGAGCAATTGACGATGTTCTCAAGTTCCTTTTCAGATAGTTTACTTTTTTCCCAGAAAGAGGCATAATCTTCTTTGAGATACTTAAAAATTAATGTTAGATCTTCCTCCCAGAATTTTTTTGACCCCAAACCATAAAGAATTACAACTCCTTCGCCAACAAATTGAAAAGCAAAAATGGGCCTGTAGTTCCCTTCAATTACAACTTCTGCTGATTCTTTCTCCTGTACAAGAAAATGTATGTATTTTTTAATTGGTAATTTGCTTTCTTTTCCGAAGTTAATCATATGTGCATTAACGTGGGCGAGTAAATTTTCCTGCTGAAAGACGGGGCTTACCTGAAATTTCTCATAGATCTCCGATAATTTTTCCAGGTAAAGTGGATTGAACGGGGGGATTAAAATCAAAATCCCTCCTTTCTCTACATAATCATATAAAACCTCCGCTTCATCGGGAGAATACGCTTTCCATCGAACTTTCTTTTTAACAGGAGGAAAGACGATTAAAACTTCTTGGAAATCCTCAGCTTTTGTAATTTTATCAATGAGGAACAACTCTAAGTTTTTATTATCCATAATTTCATCCGGTGCGCCTCTAAAATCACCAATGATATCTATATTTATCATCGTTCATCTCTCTTCCAATTTTCTGGCAAAAAAACAGACTCATATCGAAATCCACATTGTAAAGAAACTTTTACATGATATTAAAATGGTACTTCTCATTAATTTTTAATCTCGCGCTTGATAATAAATTAATTAGTGAGTCTTAAGAATCAAATCCCAATTGAGATGCTCAATGATTTTATAAAAGGATGATTTACAGTTGGTTCAAAATTCGAGCGAGACCAGGCACTCAGTGAAAGAGGCATTCGAAAGAATTGCAAGAGATTGGGATCGTTTACGGGAGAAGCCTTGGCCTGTATTGATGAAGTTTTTTGAACAGTTTAATTATTTACATTTATTCCAAAATAATTATCTGTTAGACTTGGGCTGTGGAAACGGTCGCCACTCTTTATTATTTTCTGATATGACAAATCACGTAATTGGAGTGGATTTTTCACTCAATTTACTAAAAATAGCAAAGAAAAAAGCTGATCAGCAGAATATCGACAATGTATCTTATGTCATGGCTGATATTACTTTATTACCTTTTAAAAATGAAGCTTTCTCTAATATTATATATCTTTCAACGCTTCATCATATTCCCATGAAAATGAATAGATTAAAAAATCTAATGGATATTAATCGGATTCTTAAACAGGGTGGATATTGCCTCATTAGTGTTTGGAGACGGTGGCAGAAACGTTTTTTCTGGCATTTTTTCAAACAATTATTTAAACCAAGCCATTCGGGAGAATTTGGGGACATAAATATTCCGTGGAAAAAACAGGATGGTGTTGTAGTTCAGCGGTTTTATCATCTATTTTCTCAAAAAGAACTGAAAAAAATAATCCAAAGTTTGGAGTTCCAACTAGTGTTAATGAAGAATTTCGGGGGGCCGACTAATCGAGATAATATCTTCGTAGTTTTAAAGAAATTAAGTGAGTGAAGTATTTGAAATTAAAAATTTTAGCCAGTAAGCGTCCAGCTCCAGAACTTTGAGATATTTTTAAAGCGCCATGGCTGTACATATCTGATTTTACCTACAGCTACACTAAGGTCTTTGATAACAAACTGTGAACTTTCCATGGCAACCATTTTCCCATATTTCCCTTCTTGTATGAGTTGTAAGAGATGAATACCATAATTTATTGACATGTAAGCATCAAAAGCGCTGGTTGCGGTGGTACGGGAAAGATATCCAGTCTGTATTGCACGAGTTCGTATGTGAAGTTTTTCTGCAATGTAATCGGCAACTATTTTTCCAACTCCGAGTTTATCTAAGCGTACATGCCCAAATTCGTCTTTTGGAATATCTTTTGATTCTTTCTCGATAATTTTTTCGAGGATTTCATCGGTGTATCCTTCTGCAACACAAACTATAGTGTATCTCTTACCACGGCTTATTCTATGTTCAATTATCTCAACAACTGAATCAACATTAAATTCCATATTGCGATATTCTTCAAGTTCAGGATATTGATCTTTATCTTCAACTCTGGCGCGATAGAATTCTGGAATCAATATAGCGTGGGCACCACCAGCGGCACCTCCCTCTAGCGCTATCCATCCTGCCCGGCGCCCCATAGCTTCAACCACAAAGACGCCATTGGTAGATTTTGCATCGTACATTAATGCCCGTATAAATTGCGCGACAGCATTGATCGCGGAATCAAACCCAAAACAATAATCGGTTCCCATAATATCATTATCAATAGTTTTTGGTGCACCGACAACATTTAGTTCATGCTTGTGAAGCTCATTTGCAACGGCAAGCGTGTCATCCCCACCTAAACACGCTAAAGCCTTTAAGCCTAATTCATCAAAAACTTGTTTGGCCCTTTCGACTCCACCCTGAATTTTCATTAAATTGGTTCGAGAATTTCTTAATATCGAGCCTGGTCGGTCGATGATTCCAGATACGCCCAATACGTTAATATCATTTATTGAAGAAATGTGAGTTCTATTCGGGTCGAGGGCTTCGGGGACTAAAATGGAATAATTCCGTTCAATTAATCCTAAATACCCATCATGGAACCCAATAACTCCTATATTATTCTCATACGCCGCATATACGAAGGCTTGTATTGTAGCATTTAAACCGGGTGCTGGCCCACCAGCTGTCAAGATGCCAACGTAATCATTGAGTTTGAAATTCATTATTTGTTTTGGTAATTGGTTTTCAGACATTTTTTTTATATCCATCCTTCTAATAAGAGCCATCTCTTAAGAGTTACCCGATCTGTATATTAGTCAATTTCATTAAAAAGATTATTTCTTATCATAGGAATAAAAAAGAAGAATGCGTAAGTTAAAAAAAGGAGATGAAGATAGGAATAAGTATATTCTCAGAAAGTCGAGGTATTGAAAATGGGAAAAGAATTTGAGCCACTTCCGGGATCTATTGTTTTTGATGCTCTAAAAGAACAGCCTCTAATTATATTAGCCGTTAACCCGAGAATAAATATTGGCGTGTTGGATGGAATTTTTGCGGCAGCAAAATCCATGAATTCGGTGGTAATTTTTGAGTTAGCCAAATCTGAATCTAATTTAGAAGGAGGTTATACAGGATTAACACCGGACCATTTTGCAAAAAATGTCAAAGAAGCTGCGAAAAACGCAGATTATCCATGGTATGTTTTACATGCAGACCATTTAACAATACAAAAAGGAACAACTGCTGAAATAGAAGATGTAAAAAAGCTCATTCTGTCTCAAATTGAAGTAGGATATTCGAGCTTTGCGATTGATGGATCCTTTCTGTTTAATTTAGAGGGGAAGAATGAACTTGAACAACTGGAAAAAAATATTGAAGTAACAACGCAAATTGCCCATTTTATAAAGGAGAAAATGAAGGGAAAAGAATTCGGTTTAGAAGTTGAGGTAGGGGAAATTGGAAAAAAGGATCAAGAGGGATTTGTTTTTACAACGGTCGCGGAAGCTAAAACCTTCATTGAGAACCTAAATAAAAATGATGTTTATCCGAATTACCTAGCAATTGCAAATGGATCAACACATGGAAACATCTACGATGAAAAAGGAAATCCAATCGACCAGATTTCAATAAATATTCCTCAAACAATTGAAATCGGAAAGGCCATAAAACCATTTAACGTTCGTATTGCCCAACATGGAATCACGGGCACGCCTCTTGATTTGATAGAAAAGCATTTCCCCAGAGGATTAATCCTTAAAGGAAATGTGGGAACACATTGGATGAATATTGTATGGGACGTTCTGAAAGCATCTGATCCTCAATTGTATCAAAAAATCTGGAATTGGACAATTGAGACCTTTAAACCTAAAAATCCAAGTATGCCAGATCACCAACTCTTTGGAAAGAATGCAAAGTATGGCATTAAACAGCATTTCACCGAAATATATGAAATTAGTCCCGAAATTACTGAAAAAATTCGAGCAAAGGCGTATGATGAAGCGATAAAATTCTTGAAAGCGTTTAATACTCGGAATTCTGTCGATTTCATCAAAAAAGCTCTTTAATGAAAAAAACTGATAAATTGTATACACTTTTATAAAAGAAAGCTCTGAATTGTTATGAGGTAAACTACTAGTAACTTGGGAAGAGAAATGGAAAAATTAAGTATCTTGGATGTCCTCTTAACGTATAAGAATGACTCCGATAAAATTGCCATCCTTGGCAAAGCACTCGAAACGGTAATCGATTATACAGATAAAATTGAAGACGCTTTCACCGTTTTAAACAAAAATATTCAGATAATGGCTAATGCCATAACTACATTGGATAGAGAAGTTAAACGAATCAATTCAGAAATGCTTAATCTAACCAGAGCTATCACTACAGATATTTCTAGATTGGAAGATACTGTAGTAAGTGTCAAAGATACTGTTCATACCGGAAAAGAAACAGCTGTCCAGCCGGCGACTCCAATGTCCGCTGCCCGGTCCAGCGATAGGACTAGTATTGTCGAAGAAAGTCTCCTAAAACCTTCTCAAATTGGAAAATCATTAGGTTCCCCACCAATCGGAGCTGGATCATCCCCCTTAGGTGGTGGTATGAGCATTCGGAGTGCCATGATGGCTGAAATTAAACAAAAGATGCGAGGAAGTGCTCCTGCGGGAAGCTCAGATGCTGGGGCACGAGGGGGTGAAATTGGCGGTGGCTATGTTCCAAAAATTCATCAACCAAAAGATGCGAAAAAATTACAGGGCGGGTTGGTTAGCAAGATGAATAAACTGCTTGACACTAAATTTCAAAGAATGATGGGGGGCGGTGAAGCTCCAAGCGGACCTCCCTCGGCAACGGGACCTCCTAGAGCGCCGCCCTCAGCAGCAGGACCTCCAAGGGCGCCACCCTCGGCAATGACCCCTCCAAGCACACCACCTTCTAAAAAAGAAAAAAAGAAGAAAAAGAAAGGAAAGAAAAAAGACAAGAAATATGATTCGCAATTAACTGCCTTAGAGAAAAAAATCCGAAATAAATTGGGTTGATCTTCTTCAAACTTCAATTTTTAATAATCATAAAAAATAGCAAAATAATTTTAAATTAATAAAATAATCCCTGCTTTTTTTAAAAAAAAAGACATTTTACAAGCCCACCTTTTGAAAAAAAGGTGAATAATTTATTTAAATATAAATTTAGGTAATTCTATTAATCAAAAACTTTTAATATCAATTTATTTCATGGATTGATGAAAATGGGAACTGTGAAATCATTTAAAAAGGTCCTTCGGGAACATGGGTTTTATTTAGTTAAAAATGGCAAAAATATTCAATTTATTAAACATGATGCAAAGTTAGGCGGGGTTTATGCAGATGTCGGCGAGAAAACCATCATAAAGGTGCAAGATGCTGGTTTTACAAGAACCTTTCATAATCGAAAGGAATTAAACAGTTTTCTGAAAAATCTAAAGCAGAACCTAAATTTCATTTCACCGGAGCTGGTACGAATTCTAGAAAGAAATCAGATAAGAGAACTCTTAGAAAAAATAACGCCCCAAAATTAATTCTTTCTTTTTTTATCGGATTTTTACTGTTTGACCTATCGCTTCACCAGGCAGACCTTTATTAAAAATTGCTCTAACTATTCCTTTTTTTCCATGTAAAGCAACAATTTTTCCCTTTAATACTTTCCCAGCTGGAGATGCCCATTCAACTTCCTTTCCAATCAATTGTGCGGCTTCGCCGCAAGTCATCTTGAAGTTTAATAAAATATGTCTCGTGTTTTGAGTGTGCCGTCCTCTTCTATAATTGGCTATCACACCGGTCTTTCCTTTCAAGATATTTACGCTCACAGTAACGCCTCACTTTTTCTGATTAGATACATACGGACCTCTTAACTTTTACAAATAGATGATTCTTAAAAATGTTTTCTAAAAAAGAAGAAATTTATAATTGAGGAAAACAACTATAAAACAAATATCCCCTAATCTCTATGACGAGTACTGGCAAGATTGACTACATTGTAGGATGAAAGATTATAGTTACTCTGAGAGAGGGAAAGATCATCCCGGTTTGGTAGCATATTGTTTATTTTTATGCACGTAGACTTTAAACCAAGTTTCGCGTAACTTACCTTCGGGTCGTTTAAAAAGTTCTTTGATAATGTTCTTCTTCATTTTATCGGGTAGATAGGGTAATTCTTCTTGTAATCGTTCAAGAAGTTCTGCTTTTTCGTCTTTTTTGCGCGGTTTCTTTTTCTTCTCAGTCTTCATTGTAGCAGGTTCGGCACCAATAAAAGTATCGAGTCCTTGGACCCCGGGTTCTTCAAGGACCTCAAGCCCGTCCGTGCCTTCTGCAGGAGGTAAATCTGAAATAGACGGCGTAAAGGGTACTGCAGAAGGTGGTGCCATTGGAGGGGGAGCCTTGGGTGGCGCCATCGGGG